>CAZOZN010000005.1:0-5036 GCA_964584335.1 uncultured archaeon | reverse complement strand
TGATGCTTATTACATTGACACGAGTGATTACAGGCACTACATAAAGGACAGCTCGACCACCTTTAGAGGCATGTTCAGTTCGCGTGCTATATCCGGGAGCACCGAGATAACGAGACACGATACTTTTGGAATATTATGGAATAATGGAACAGATTCGGGTGGTTTCGGTATTGTGCAGAACAGTCCATCTAACAGACCAAACTCCTTCAGCCATAGTTACAGCTGGGGAGTCAGCAACAACTTCTATGTGGAACATGCCACCCGCTACTACAACATAGAAGGAGCTACCTCAGCATACGACTCTTCCACATGCCCCGGTCTTGAGGTAAAGAAAGTGCACAGGATTTACACCCAGGATTATTCTGACTACGAGAATGCGGCTTTAACAACTTACAAGATTAAGAACGTGGATACCGGAGCAATAGATTTGGAGTTCCATACTATGAGGTATGACCAGGAGGGAGGAAGTTCGAGCTACGACCAAGTATACCCCGACTCGGGAGGTAATCCCACAGTAACAAACACAGAAACAGAAGTTTCTGGCCTAAGCGAGCAGTGGACCGGAAGAGAAAGAATATCAGGAGTAGAAATAGGTCATGTTTATGTAAACGATTCAATACCCGGTAAAATATATTTATCTGTATATGATTCATGGGACACGGATTCGGAAGCACTTCCCCCGGTCATTCCCACAATGAGCAGCGAATCTACAGACACATGGAACGGTCCCTATCTTGTATGGGGAAACGGGACTTCAATAACTCTCCAACCCGGGGAGGAATATGAGATAAGGGTCTGGCAAACCTGGTACGACCCCGACCCGGAATGGGAAAAGCTAAGCAAGATGCCCGAGTCGACTTTGGGAGCTGCGGAAGACAAGGCCCACGGAAGTTCAAGGATAAGAAACGTAGGTTCTGTTGAATCGAACGGATATCTTCTTATGAGAATACAGCAATTCAACGAATCCACATGGAAAAGTATCGGATTCCCTATAGTCAACGACCTATCACCACCCAACGAAAGGAATATTTCATCTATGAAATCTATTCTACTGAACAAGACTTGGTATGATAACGGTGCATGGAATACGAGCAACAACCAACCCGGATTATACAGAGTTTACTCAAGCTTTATGGGACCTACAGGCAACACTTTAAAAGACAAAAACGGGGAAAATCTAATATCCACACACAACTTTACAATACTGTCTGCAGAACTGGTACTTACAAACATAACACACGAGAACCTGTACGAAAAAAGTATAAGCGAATACGAAATAGGAGATAATATAGACTGGATAAACATAACAATACAAAATTTTGAAACAGATGCGCTTAACGCTACAATAAAATTAAACATACTAAAAGACGGGACAAAAGTTTCATGGGGCCCCGATGAAACAAAAGTATGCGGTAATCTTGAGCAGGATGAGTATTGCACAAAAAGCTTTAACAATTATTCCAGCGGATATATAATTCCGGAAGATGCAACTCCGGGAACTTACACATTTAACTGGAACATAACCCTTGAAGCCGAGAACGCCGAGACGGTTGTAAACAATTCCGAGAGCTTTATAATTCATAATGTAAAAAATACTTTTTCGTCCTTATTAGACCCAAAAAGCATTTACAGGGGAGAGAGTTCCGAATACATATTTAGCATTGAAAACCCGTGGTCAGAAAACATAACCGAATTAAACGTAACAATAAATTGTCCCAACGAATCCGGATTCAACTGCACTTGTTCTATGAACGGGCAATCCGGAGAAAGCTGCATAAAAAACAACTTGATTAACCTTCCAGAAAATTGGTGGAACGAATCATGGGGTTATAAGAAAATAATTTCAATTGATTCCAGCAAAATAGGAAAAGACTTGGAAAACTTCCCTATTCTTATAAAGCTGAATTCCTCGAGAATAGATTACTCGAATACACAGGATAACGGGGAGGACATAAGGTTTATCTTGAATGATAATTCTACAGAACTAGATTACGAGATAGAAAAGTGGAATGAATCGAGTGATTCCTTTGTCTGGGTAAGGCTGCCTGCTGTTTCATCCACTTCAAACACAACCTTCTGGCTTTACTACGGCAACAGCAATGCGGAGGACAGACAGAACAGCAGCGGTGTCTGGGATGAAAACTATGTTTTAGTTCAACATATGAATGAGAAAACTAAAACAAGCGGAAGCTACAACGACCACATTGACTCTTCGTCGTATGGAAATGACGGGGAAGCAAATCTTGCAGAATCCGATATGGGAATAAACGGAATAGTTGACGGTTCTGATGATTTAGACGGTTCGGGAGACTACATACAAATAGCGAACGATGCTTCACTAAACCCCGGGGATATAACTATTTCGCTATGGATGAATTTAGATGATTATAACGATGCTGACGGTATAGTAATCAAAGAAGGTGGTGGAACAAGACAATATACTATATTCCAGAAAAGCAATCGACAAATAAACACCCAGTTCCAATCTACCGGTGGCAGGGTTGATTTTGACCTTTCTGGATTCCCACAAGATGAATGGTTCCTTCTCTCTTATACATGGAATTCGAGTGCGGGCAAATTCACATGTTATCAGAATGGTAGCTTCAAGGATGATACTGACATAAGCGGTACCATAGTCACTACAAGCGGTAATTTGAATATAGGTTCATGGAGTTACGGAGACTTGAACGGAAAAATAGACGAAGTTAGAATATCAAAAATAGCCCGCTCGGAGGAATGGTTAAAGGCGGAGCATGATTCAGTAAGGGATAATCTTGTTATATTCGGAGAAAAAAAGAAAGGAAATTCATGGTCCGCAGAATTTGAAATATCAACAAACAGTTCGACTCCTGTGGATGATTACGACATAACAGTAAACATAAGTTATGTTAACCCGGGTTCTGAGACAAGGCATTGGCTTAACCAGAAAAAAGAGGTACTTGAAGTTAGGTCCCCCGGTTTGTATATAACTCCTTACAATTACACAGAAAATGTAAACAGAACATATTCAATAAACCTAAAAACATATGTAAACAACACTTTGGGAAGCGGTGATATAGCGGATGTTTGGCTTAACTATACACTCCCGAATGGCTGGATAAACACAACCGGTTCGGTTAATAAATATATTGGAAATCTTTCATCCGGTGAAATTGGATGGAATAATATAACAGCAGAGGTAAGTTCCTCGGCATCAATAGGAAAGAGCAATATAGAGCTAGCTTCCTCTTCCTCTAATGGATATTATGACATAAAAAACCCAGAAATAACCGTATGGGCCGAAACCAGATTGATAGAGCCAATAAGTAGCAAAACATTTACAGTAAAAGGAAATGAAATAAAGCTTTCAGGTAAACTTTTATATGAAAACGGGAGTTCAGTCGTCGGTGATTACATAGAATTTTATGATGAGGGAGTTCTTGTAGGAAACTCAATAACAAACTCATCCGGAATAGCAGAAATTGATTATACCATACCAATTACATCAGAAATAGGAATTCACAACATAACCCTTGTTCATTCACAGACAGGGTCGCCTCAATATACCCTATATTCAGAAAACCAGACAAACATAACAATTTACGATAATCCTGAAATAGAAGACCTTGACGTAGAACCGTCAACTGTAGGGTATGGTTACTCTGTAAACATAACAGCAAAAGTAAGAGACCTGGACGGTTTAGACAAAGTAATGGCAAACATAGAGAGCCCGGGAGGTGATAGTTTTTGGATAGAAATGGAAAACAAATCCCAGAATTCGGACTGGTTTAACAGCTCATGGAATTATAGAAAAAAGATAACAATAGATTCCTCTTTAATAAGCGAGGAATTAAAAGATTTTCCGATGCTTGTTAAGTTAAACTCCTCTAGAATAGATTACTCTAATACACAGGATAACGGGGAGGATATAAGATTCTTAGCAAATGACAACGCGACAGAACTGGATTATGAGATAGAAAGATGGGATGAGTTGGGTGATTCCTTTGTCTGGGTAAGGCTGCCAAACATATCAAACGTTTCAGACACTGTATTCTGGATTTATTATGGAAATACTGAAGCAGGGGATTCACAAAATTCAGAAGCTGTATGGGACTCAAATTACGTTATGGTTCAGCATCTTCAAGAGAGCCCGTCTGACGGAGGAACTTACTATGATTCCACTGGTTACGGTAATAATGGTACATGGGAAGATAATAACGGTAACGGGGACAGTTCTTCAGAGGGAGAAATAGATGGAGCAAACGAATTCGATGGAACAGATGATTATATAGACATATCAAATCATGCAACATTAAACCCGGATGATATAACCATATCTATGTGGGTTTATGCTGAAAATTACGAGGACAGCAACGGAATACTAATAAAACAAGGTTCTAGCAGACAATATACGATATTCCAAAAATCGGGAGGTAATATAAACACAGAATTCCATAACTCCGGTAACACTGCTTATGAACTAGACACATCAGGTCATCCTACAGGAGAATGGTTTCATCTTACATACACATGGGATAATGGAGCCGGAAAATTCACATGTTACGAAGACGGTTCTTACAAAGATGACTTGGACATAACAAACGGTCTGTTATCCACAACCGGAGATTTAAACATAGGAACCTGGTCTCATGGTGACTTTGAAGGTAAGATAGATGAGGTCAGGATTTCAAATATTTCAAGGTCTGAAGGATGGATAAACGCTACATACAATTCACATAAAGATAAAATTCTCCAGTTCGGTGACAAGGAACAGCCTCCCGGCGAAACTTACTTTGGAGAATTCGAAGATACTTGGGAACTCGGTGAATATGATTTCTATGTATGGGCTAATGATACAGTCGGTAATGAAGAACAGAGCAACGAATCAGTCTTTACTGTAAGTGGAGAAGGTTACGTTTCGGTGAAAACAATAAACGATTCGTACCTCCCCAGAAATGAGGTTAACCTGACCGCTCCAAACTCTAATGCGAGCATAGATGAATGGTGGAATACTTCATGGAATTACAGGGTAAAAGTTGAAGTGGACCCGGTCATAG
>CAZOZN010000004.1:0-101247 GCA_964584335.1 uncultured archaeon | reverse complement strand
CCAGTCACTCGAGTCATTCGAGTCATGCCAGTCACTCGAGTCATTCGAGTCATTCCTCTATGTGTGCTATATCACCTTAATCTTAATTTTAAATAGTTTAAATATCATATAATAGACTGATTTGTATGGATGAGATATTAAAAAATTATGAAATAGACAAGGAAAATAATATAATTAAAATAAAAATAAAAACAAGCTTATACCCGCTCGAAATAATATACTCTGCTGCGTACATGTTTCTAGAAAACTTTTACATAATAGTAGACGGCGAGCCTGAAAAAGAGATAATTGTTCAAATGAAATCAAAGAGCGAAAAAACAGACCTAGAGAAAATAGCAGGAGATTTCAACAATGAGCTAATAAACTACAGTGTATACGCAATCCAATCCGCAAGAACAAGCGCGATAAGAGAAGCAATAACAAAAAGAGCACTAGGAACAATTGAAGAAAAATATGATGAGGAAGAAGAAGATATTTGGATAAAGGACCCTGAAGGTATAGCAGAGCCCTGGAATCCTGAAAAGGCGGAAGGTATTGAAGAACTAGAGGAAGAATTTTGATGATAAAAATTCTCGAATCACTAAACAGAATCAAAATTAACATCAACCCGAAAATATATAGCCATGATATAATAGAAGAGACTTTAGAAGAATTTAGAGAACTTTGTGAATGGGAGATTAAAAAAAATGATTCTGAAATTGATTTAATATTGATATCAAAAAAAGAACTAGATTTAGAAAGGCTGGGATACGAATTCATGAATCATTTGTTTGCCAGATTAAAGGAGTCTGTTGCGTAATGTCATTTAGCATATTCCCACAAACAATTGATAAAGATTATGTAATAAATTTTTACAGAAGTCATTCTTTTGGGAAAGACAAAAATCTGATAACAACAGAAACTGGTTCGTGGGTTTTATTGGATGACAAGGAATTTAGTTATCTTAGAGCTAAAAGGGTGCATGAAAAACCACAGTTATTTAACGAATTAAAAAGCAAAGACATAGTAATAACAAGAGAAAGTTTTGAGAAAACAGCCGAAAATTATAGAAAAAGAAAATCTTTCTTGTTCAAATACCCTGATTTACATATAATAACACCAACATTGAGATGTAACCTAAATTGTATATATTGTCATTCTAATCCCAAAAATCCTGAAATTAAAAAATTTGATATGGATAAAGATACAGCAAAATCTGTTGTGGATTTTATAATAAATTCACCATCAAAGAACCCAACAATAGAATTTCAGGGAGGAGAATGTCTTTTAAATTTTGATACGACGAAATTCATTATAGAATATGCAGAAAAAAAGGCGAAAGAAAAAAATAAAAAAATATCATTTACTCTAGTTACAAACATGACCTTAATGAATGAAGAGATTATATCTTTTCTAAAGAATCATCATATAGTAGGGATTGCAACATCGCTGGACGGACCCAAAGAAGTTCATGACAAAAACAGAAAATATATTAAAAACAATGGAAGCTACGATGATGTGGCCTACTGGATTGAAAAAATAAACAAATCATTCGGTAAATATTTCAATTTGGGAGGGTTGTGTACAATAACAAAAAATTCTCTACCATATCACAAAGAAATAATAGAAGAATATTATAAATTGGGTTTTAGGACTGTATGGCCAAGAGTACTGAATAATCTTGGTTTTGCCCATTCTGTTTGGAAAAAAATAGGATACACACCAAAAGAATATATAGAATTTTATAAAAAATTCTTAAATGAAATAATAGAAATGAACAAATACAACAAAAGAATAATAGAAGTCTATTCTATGACATTTTCACAGAAAATACTCAATAGGGAACCAGTTTCAAACGTTGATATGATTTCTCCCTGCGGTGCAGGTATAGGTCAGCTTCTATACGATTACAAAGGAGATATATTTACTTGTGATGAAGCCAAGATATTTGGTGAGGATTTTAAAATAGGTAACGTAAACAAAAATAATATAGTAGAAGTTTTAAAACATCCAACCGTTGCTTCTATGATGAATATATCTTCAAAACTTCCTCTAATATGTGACAAATGTGTTTTTTCTCCCTATTGTGCCGTATGCCCAATACATTTCTACGTGACACAGGGAAATATAGTTCCAAAGATGGCAAACGATTTTAGGTGCGAAATATACAAAGAAATTATAAAAATTATTTTTAAAAAAATACTTTTTGAAGAAAAAGATAGGGAAGTTTTTCTTGACTGGTTTAAATTCCCGCCAATATCAAGAAGAAAAGTACTAAAATCAAACGACTTTATCTAAGTTTACCGTATTTCTGAAAATTTATAGCTCTAACTTTTTCACCCTTGATAGGATTGAACTCCTCATCTCCGTAAAAATCTAAATATTTTTTATAGGGTCCGGTACACAAAAGACTAAACTTACACTTTTCACAGGAATCTATCTTACGTCTTCCATCCATTTTACTGTCATCTATACAAGACTTAAAATCGGGTCCAGATATTATAGTTTTTTTCTCCATAAGCTCTGACATCATTCTCTCATAACCGGGCATATTACATGGGTAAATATTGTGTATCCAGGGTCCTAAACCAGAATCAAGTAAAAGATTGGCAGATTTCTTAGCATGAGGAACCACTACGCTTATTCTGGGAGATAACTTCTTGAAAGAATTCTTTGCAAAACCTATAGGAGTTACATAGTTTATATGATAACTGAATCCTTCATACTTCATAAATTTTTTTGTCCAATCATAAAGCTCTCTGTAATTGTACCTGTTTAAAACTATGCTAAACCTCAAATCAACGTTCCTATCGCTTAAATTTTCTATACCTTTAACTGTTCTTCTAAAAGAACCATTAACCCTAGTTAGAAAATCGTGAGTTTTTTCATTTGAACCATGAACAGAAACCATAAACCTGTTTGCACCTGCTTCAAGCAAGTTGTCAACATAATCCTCATAAGAATACATTATGCCGTTGCTCTGTATTTCTATAATTTTAAATCCCAAATCTTTTGAATATCTAACAAATTCAACCAAATCCTTCCTGATCGTGGGTTCTCCGCCAGAAAAAGAAATTGCAATTATTCCATTGTCTTTTGCTACCTTAATTTCTTTCATTATGTCTTGCCTATTCTTTACTTTTTTCTTCTTTCCGAACATATGACCTATAGAGCAAAAAATACATCTAGCATTACATTCCAAGTTCAAAAAAATCTCGTACTTGTTGCTTTGACTTATTTTATTTTCGTCTATCATAAAAAAACCTACAAAGGAATTATACCTTTTTTGCCTTTCAATTTTATATAGTCACAAGATATACCAGAACATTTATCTTTGTACTTACAATTTAAACATGCTTCTATCCTTACCTTATTATTTCTTTTTTTTGAGTCCAAGTTCGTGTCTTTTTCAGGCCAAAACATTTTAGTATTCATCTCTCTTAATGGGCTATATTCTTCATATCCTTTAAAAAAACAAACAGGTATATTCATGCACCAAGCATCCTTATTATTTTTTCTGACAATATCCAAAGACTTATGCAAGAAATACTTTACATCTCCAAACCTAGGCAAAAGCCATAAATTATCCATAATATTACCATCTATATCCGGATAAATAAAACATATTGACCTGACTTTATAATCACTAAATATTTTGAATGTAAAACTAGGTAAATTCCTATAATTCAAGCTGTTTATAACTAAGTTTACGTCTATATTATCAATTATTTTATTTAAATTTTTTAGGCCTTTTATGGTTTGAAAGAAGCTCCCGTTAACCATTGTTAAAAAATCGTGTATTTTTGGATTAATAGAATGTATAGAAAAAATAGCAGTGTTTAACCCAGCATCCGTAATACTTTTCGTAAATTTTTCATTTGAAAACATTCTACCGTTAGTGGTAACACCGACTTTATCGAATTTTTTATTTGCATATTCAACCAAATCTACAATATCTTTTCTTATGGTTGGTTCACCGCCTGTAAAATTTATTTCTTTTGTGTCTTCTCTAGAAGCTCTTTCTATATCCTTCTTTATTTTTTTAGTATCTTTATCATATTTTCTTCCTCCTATAGAGCAAAATCTACATCTATTATTACAAGAAAAACCCAAAACGATCTCAACTTTATTTAACATAATATCAAATTTTATAATTTTTCTAAAATTTTCTTATAAAAAGATAAATTTTCATCGATATAACCATCGAAATTGCTTATTTTCTCTATTTTTTCTCTTGAGTTTTTTCCTATTTTGTCTGCAATTTCGGGTCTTTTTATAATTTCGTCTATTTTCATCGAAAACGAATTATCGTCTTCTATATCAACAACAATAACATCCTTACCATCTTCTATATCCATACAAGAATTTTTTTCAAATATTTCTCTGCTTATAAAAGGACAAGTACCGCTAGCCATAATTTCCTTGAGTAGAATTGAATCGTGTATTTTAACAGGAAAGTTATTCTCGAGTTTTACAACAATATCAGAACTAGCAATTATTTTTGGTATTTTCCATGGAGGCAAAAAATCTGATATTAAAGTTTTGTTCTCTAAACCAAATTTAATTATCTCATTTTTAACTTTTTCAACCATTTTTCCTTTATTTCCTATAACCAAAAAAACCTTGAAATCACCTCTAACTTTCTTACAAACTCTCAAAAGGTTAAAAATACCACTGTACTCGCTTGGTTTACCTAAAAAAGTAATAAGAAAAGAAAAATCTTTTAAACCATATTCTTCCAAACTTCCAGATTTGGAAGGACTAAAAGTATTGCAATCTATTGAATTATTATTTATAAATGATATTTTTTGTTCTTTAACACCAATATCCTTAAATTTTTGAAACATTTGCGGTATTGTAATTAGCCTTTCAGAATTTAAAATAACTTTCTTTAAAACTTCATTTAAATAAGGTGAATCAAAAAGCCTTGTTATATCGCTTCCGGCATGCCTAACCATATAAGGTTTTTTTGTAAAAAACGATGATACAGATGCAGAAAAACCATAAGGTAAAAGATAATACGAATCTATCAAGTCTACGTTATATTTTTCTATAGCCTCAACAGCCATATTGGTCATACTCGCCGAATAATTTTTAGATTTTGGTATATGAAAAGGATCTGAAAATGGATCTAAATTAAAGACTTTGACATTTTTAGGCTGGTAAAATTTCAAATCATTTCCTTCTAAAAATTCCCTATATTCCTGCTCAACACATAAAGCATTGGTTATAAAAAAAACTTTATGACCTCTTTCACCAAGAGCTTTTGCAAACCAGTAACTGTGTGAAGACACTCCACCTTCTATGGGAGGGTATTTGCTTATAATACAAATCTTCATTTTTTAACACCAACAATTTATATCAGGCTTTCTTATGTCACCAAAAAATGAATAAGACATTGCCGCACAACCTATACAAAAATCCTTAAGCTTACAACTACCACACTTCTCAATACACCTGAAACTAATAATATCCTTCAGCCCATTTGATTCTACAATGTCTTTAATACTATCATTAGGTAATTTTCCTATTTTAACAGGAAGTTTCCTACAAGCAAGAACCGTTCCGTCCGCTAAAATAGCAACACTTTTTCCTATAGGACACCTTAAGAAACCTGCCTCAGTACACTTATCAAAATAGTTTGGTGTTATGAGTCCCAAGTCTCTCTCGAGAAGCAACCATGGGTCACAGTCTTTTCTAGCAAACCTTGTAGAGCAGCCTTTTTGTTTATGAAATAAAAATCTTTCAAATGCCTTAATTAATACAGACCTGTATTCTTCAGCGCTAAACAAATATTTCTTTAGATTTTTTCCAGAACCAACCGGTACTAGACGAGTGAAGGCAAAGGCATCAACTTTTCTTTCTGCAACCAAATCTATTACTTTAAGCAATTCTGACTCGTTTTTTTTGCTTATGGTAAACATAACATAAGTCTTAATGTCTGTCTTTTTTAAAACATCCAAAGCCCTTAAGGTTTCTCTAAAACTTCCCTTACTTCTAAGCCCGTCGTGTGTTTTCTCCATCCCATCTATGCTTAATTGATATGCAAAAACTCCAAGCTCTTCTAATTGATTGGCAACATCTTTATCTAAATGAAAAGGATTTCCTAAAATACAAGTTTTTACACCATTATTTTTGCAGTATTTTAGAATATCAAAAAAATCATCTCTTAGAAGGGGGTCTCCTCCAGTAAAAAATATAAAAGGTTCTAGACCCCACTCATTCGTAAAATTAATATAATCGTCTATAATATTTACACAATCATCATAGCTTAATGGATTTTTAAGCTGATTTTTATAGAACTTTTCGTCTTTCATGTAACAATGCTTACAGTCCTGGTCACACTTTACTGTAATATGCCACTGCAAGCCAAAAGAATTCAATAAATTTGGATTATGTACAACCAAACAATCACCGGCACTACTATTAATATACTTTAAAAATTTAAACTTGTTTATGAAAAAAAAATGCAAAGCAGCATTAGTATCTCTTCCCTGGGACTACTTCACAGCCCCTTCTATTGCTCTGAGTAGCCTAAAATCATTTGTACAAAAAAGAGAAAAGAGAGCAAGTATAGACATATTCTACTTAAACTTAGAAATTATAAAAAACATGAATCCTGACTTTTACGGAAAAATACTATATACTCTTTCAAACTTCCCTGAAATAATATACTCAAGAATCTTATACAAAAACACGAAACTATCTAAAAATACTAAAAATATTATTGAAAATATTTTCAAATCAGAAGAAATATTTTACTCTTTTGTAAATAAGCTAAAAATTTGGAATTTAAACATAATTAAAAAAATAAAATGGTCTGAATACGATTTCGTTGGTTTTACCACGACATACAACCAACTATTGTCTTCCATATTTAATATAAAAGAAGTAAAAAAAGAAAACCCAAAAATCAAAACAATTTTAGGAGGTTACTACTCAACTCCTGAAATGGCAATACCACTTATGAAAAAAAACAAAGAGATAGATATTGTAGTCTCGGGTGAAGGGGAACTAAATTTATACAATATAATAAAATCTAAAATTGAAAAAAATGAAAATTTTAAAAATCTACCCGGGATATCATTCAGGGAAGGAGATAAATTAATATCAAACCCGGGATATAACCAAATAAAAGACATGGAAGAACTTGAAATTCCAGATTACTCTGATTACTTTGAACAACTAAATAAAACAAATATTAAAAAAGATATCGTAAAAATATCTGTAGAAACGTCAAGAGGCTGTCCTTATAATTGTTATTTTTGCGCATTAAACAGATGCTGGAATAAAGGAACATACAGAACTAAAAAAATAAAGAACGTTATAAAAGAAATAGATTACCAGAACAAAAAATACAAAGTTAATAATTTCATATTTTGTGACAATACAATATTAGAAAATAATTTAACTGAAATGTCGAAATTAAAAGAAAAACTAAGTAAAGATATTAAATTTTCATATCTAAGCACTAATACAAAATTAAAACCATCTAGCATAGAAAAAATGTGGAACAAAAAAATGGAATTTTCTTTTGGAGTTGAATCACTAAACAATAGAACACTAAAAAATATGAATAAAATAACGAAACTAATGGACCATGTGCAAACAATAAAATTATGTGAATTGTACGGAATTTTTTATCAATATTGTATAATTCATGACTATCCAGCAACCAAAGAGGAAATAAATGAAAACATAAAAAATGCAGAATTGCTCAAAAATTTCTCACCCCCAAAAATAAACAATCTTGAGATTTATTATGGAAGTGAAATATACAAAAACCCAGAAAAACACTCCATAAAAGTAGACTATGATTGGGATATTTACAAAGAATTTTTCCCGGAAGATATGTTAAAATTATTTAACTTCAAATACAAAAAATTGAATAAAGAACAAAAAAATATTGCAGAAGAATTTAAAATAAAGATGTTGGAATGGAGAAAAGAATATTTCGAACTGAAAAAAAAATCAAGGCTACCTATTTTATACCATTTTAACTACAAAGAAGGATTAAAAATAATAAGAAGAACCTTAGATGGTGAAGTAGAATATATTCTTGATGAAGATGAAAGTAAACTATATAATTTATGCGATACAGCAAAAAAAATTGAAGAAATATTTATATTTATGAAAAAGGATAAATCAGAAATAATAAAAATAATAAAAGAATTAAAATCAAAAAAACTTGTCTTAGAATCAGAAGGTAAAATAATATCTTTGTCTTTGAACCTAAAAGAATATATGAAAAGAAAAGGTTACAGAGAAGATAAGAAAAAGCTAAATTTTATTTCATCTTTAAAAAAGGCAGGCCAAGAAACTAAATAAATCCCATCAAGAAACCGATGCCGTATACTAAAGGCATGTTTATTATGTAGGCCAATATTCCTATTTTAAATGAATTCTGCATCGAAGTCCTCAAAACTAATTTTAAAACGACAATCCATGTTATAGCTTCAAGAACGTAGGAAAAATAAGGTATCGGCAAATAGATATTCACAAGAACATAACCAATTAAAACATTTATTATTACCGAAGAAATAAAGGCTCTTTTATAGTCGGTTCCTGTCCTGAGAATAATCATAGAAACTATAATAGCCATGGTGCTTAAAATTACGCCCCTAAAAAGCATTATCAAAAGATTTGAAACAGAATGTACACTTATCATCATGTTAAATCATCTATCTTCTTTTTTAATCTTTCCGCAACGATATTTCCGTCTATTTTTCCCCTGACTTTGTTCATAACGGGCCCCATTAGCTTTTTGAAAGAATCTTTCCCTTCTCTCTTTATCAAGTCCCTGTCAAGGCAACTATCTATTATTAAGTCGAGTTCTCTTATATTTATAGATTCTATAGAATTTAAAGCATCTTCAAATTCTTTTCCCTCAGAAAGCCTCTTGAGTATATTGGGCACTGCTTCATTGTTTATGTCATACAATTTTTTAAACATCCTCTTCAAAGATCCCCTCTTTATTTTATCTACATCAACACCACTTCTCTTTAAATCCTTTAAAGTATTCAAAAGTATATCAGCAACTCTTGGGTAATTTAAATCACCTTCCAATTCCTCAAAAAGACCCAGGTACCTTGACTTTACCATCTGATTGGCCAAGTCCTCTGAAAGTCCCAAATCCATGAATATTTCCTTTCTTTCCTCGAATGTTTTTGGTATTTCTACATCAATCATTTCCTCTGTCACTTCTATCGGTTTTACGTCTGTTTCCGGATACATTCTAGCACCACCAGGCAAAGGTCTCAAATAAGAAGTAGTGAGGTCTGGGTTCGCAGCTCTAGTCTCTTCAGGAACACCTTTAATAGCAAACTCGGCCCTGTTTAATATTGCAGCACATGCTTTCTTTGATTTTTCTTCGCTCTCTATTACAATACCTATAACATCATTTTTTGTGAAGTTGAAATCTTTTTTTAGTTTTAAAAATTCTCTGGTAAGATTATACTTTCCTAAATCTTCGTCAGAGTGTATAAATCCCTTAACTCCATAAGGTTTTGCGTACTCGGAAAGTTCCTTGCCAAATGTCTTATCCAAGCACAGTACCCTCCTAAGCAAACCCCCAAAACCTTTTAACTTGAAAGCAAAAACTCCCTTGCCCTTATCTATCATTTTTGATATCATGCCGTTCTTTGTGTTTTTGAATAAAAGAGTAACATCCAATATTTCATTATCTATCTCGGTTTCCCTGCCAATTAATTCCTTTTTAATTTCTAGAAGAGAAACTTGCCTCTCGACTTCAGCTTCTACTGTCTTCTCTATAAGCTTTAAGTCCTGCATTCCCTTTATTTCTATTCTTGCACCGTCAGCAATAGAAACATTAACATCCTGTCTTATTGTTCCTATGCCTCTCTTTACTTTTCCTGTAGCACGAAGAAGCATTCCTATTTTCTCTGCGACTTCTCTAGCATGAGAGGGACTCTTTATATCAGGGGCTGTTCCTATTTCTATAAGAGGTATTCCCAATCTATCAAGACCATAAAAAACCTTATTTTCTTTCCTCTCAATTATTCTTGCGGCCTCCTCCTCCAGACATACGTTAGTTATTCCGACCCTTCCTTTAGAAGTATCCAAAAAACCATTAAGGCCTACTATGGCAGTCCTCTGAAAACCTGATGTGTTCGAGCCGTCTATAACAGTCTTTCTCATGAAGTGTATTTCATCCGGAATTTCACACTCAAGAATAGTAGCAGCCTGCAAAGAAGTCTCAAATGCTTCGCTGTTTACGTCATGAGGCGGTTCCTCGTCACCTTCAACAAGACAAGACTTGTCCCTGTATACACGATAAACGAAATCTTTTTTTCTAAGAGACTCAAAAATAGCGGCTCTGTCGATTTCTCCTGTCTCCCCGACAACAGGTCTCAATCTTCTTTCAAAGCTGTTAACTGACTCGTCTTCCGTAACCATAGACAAGCAATTACAAAAAAGCTTATGGGTTTCAAGTTGTTGGTGTATTTCTATCCCGGCTTTGAAACCAAGCCCTCTAAAATTCAGATCTTTCATTTATCTCGCCTCTAAGATTCTTTAACATAAGTTTCTCTACTTCATCCCTGTCATCACAATTCCCCAAAAGCCAAGACAACTTTATAAATGCTGTCTCGGGAAGCATGTCATTTCCATTTAACACACCCATCTCTTCCAATCTTCTTCCATAGGAATAGACATTCATGTTTATCCTCCCATTAAGACATTGTGATGTCATAACAACTATTCCCTTCTTTATGAATTTCCTTATAGAATCCCTTACATAATACGGAGCATGGCCCAGACCTGTTCCCTCAAGAACTAATCCCTTACATCCAGATTTCGTTAAGAAATCAAAAATATTCGGACTCATATTCGGGTGCACCTTAAGAATAGCAACATCCTCACAGAATTTGTTTTTTATCTTAATTTTTCTCTTCTTGTCCATCCTTTTGTAGTCTTTCTTAAAGAATTTTATCTTACCGTCCGGAGAAACTAAACCCCACGGCTCTGTGTTAACAGACCTAAAAGCATCTCTGCAACTGGTATGCATCTTTCTGGTTTTACAGGCAGGGTATATTAAACAGAAATCATCGCTCTCTGTAGCATGCATGCATAAACCAACTTCACCAAAATCAGAGTTGACTATAAACTGAGCAGCGCATATCAAGTTTAGAGGGCCGTCCGAAGAAGCCCTGTCGCTTGACCTCTGGGAACCGACTAAAATTACGGGAACAGGCAAATCCTCCAAAGCAAAAGCAAGGGCGGAAGAAGTGTAATGCATCGTATCAGTTCCATGAGTTATTATTATGCCTTCGCAGTTTTTCTTCAGTTCCTTTTTTATCTCATTTATGAGTTTCTTATAATCCGAAAATTTCATATTACCGGAAAGTATATTTTCTATTTGTCTGCCATGTATGTTGGCTATTTCAGCTAACTCGGGTATAGATTCAACCAAATCTTCGGCTGTAAAACTTGGTATTACTCCCCCTGTTTTGTAATCAACCTTTGACGCTATTGTTCCTCCCATAGAAAGGATAGAAATAATCGGTTTTTTCTTGTCATGTATTATAGTTTTTTTAGTGTCTTTACTTTTCTTTTTAAGCTTTGATAAGAGTTTTATTTCAACATCCTTTGAATATTTCAAACCAATATTGTACCCGTTTTTTAGCTTTAAAACGATAGAACTTCTGTCACCCATGTCTATTCTCGGCATTAATATTCCCGAGTAAGACTTATCCTTTTTTACAACCTCTATCTCATCTCCGACTTCTATTTTTTTCTTTTTTAAACCCTGTTGTATTTTTTTATCGTACATTCTACCACTTTATATTTATATTTACTTTTATTATAATTTCAAATTTTAAATTACAAAAATGTCTATCATTGTCTTATTTTGATAATATCCATTATTTTTAACCATGATGCTGTATTGCCCGCTAGACCATCTTTCATCTTCAATTATATCCATTTTTGTATAATTCAGGGACATTAAAAGCGTTTTGTTTTGAAATTTTATATTAATATCCCCTTCTTTTTTAGAAAGATTTTCTGAAAATAAATCATATTTGCTTGTCATTTCATAAGTTACTGTATCATACAAAGAAGATACTCTGTAAACACCACCACTCGAAACAAAGGTAACTATTCTTGAACTTCCGTTTCCTTCATAAGATACATCCTTTACAGCTGAGTTCAATTGATTTAGAAATTCTTTAGATTCTGAAAATCTGGAAAAATCTTCAGTCTTTTCAAGAAGAGGCCCTCCCATTCTCAAAACTAAAACTATTCCCGCTATCGAAATAGAAACTACCAAAACTAAAGAAATGAATGGGCTCATTGCTTTTTTCATGATATTATTTTTGTAATATATTTTATAAAAATCAAACTAAACTAAAAATCAGCTTGCTTTTGCCAGAAGAAGTGCCGTTGTTCTTAACTATAAAATTATAACTTCCCCTGGAAAGCCTCTCATCACTGACAATATCTATGTTAGTGTAATTTAATTTCAACTCCAAACTGTTATTTTTAGTTATAATATAAAAATTGCCTTCTTTTTTTGTGCCTTTTGAAAAAACATTATCTTCACTATGCAAAATAAATTTTATAGAATTGTTAACAGAAGAAATTCTATACTCTCCCTGGCTCACGGTAAAAGAAATTTTTCTAGAAGAACCTTCACCCTCATAAACAACCTCCTTTATGGAAGAATCCATTGTTTTTATTGTACCCTTTGCTTCATTGAGAATAAAATAATCTTGTGACTCATTAAGGTTATAATCCCAGGTTCTTATTATTATGATAGTGACTGAAATTGATATCATTACAACAAAAATAAAAGCTATGAAAGGATTAACTCCTTTTTTTCCAAACATAAAAAATCATCAGGAAACTATATCAATATCATTTTTATCTAAACTGTCTCTGGCATCAACGGGACAAGTATCTGACTTAAAAATTATCTTGCTTATGTTATTGCATATAACTGTCTCAGTTCCGTTATAGAAATTTTCAACATCACCCGGATAAAGTATGACAGAAGAAGGCCCTAAACCGATATTCGAAACACTATTATTAACATAAATCACTGTTAAAGTAAAATCTGAAAGGTCCTGGTTTCCGGTATTCTCAGCTATTAAAGAGATTGTCTTCTTGGTTGAGTTGCAGTTGGCATCGGACACGTAAAGACTGGCGTAAGAACATTTTATATCAGTCTCTCCTTTTGTGGCAGCCTCCTGAGTTCTTTCCTTTGAAAATGATACCAACCATCCGGAAAGTATTCCTCCGACAGCTATAACAAAAGCTATCAAAAGTATCGTTGCTATTAACGGGGATATTCCTTTTTTTGGCATAATTAATATAGTAACCGAATAAATAAATTAACAATTGAACTTTCCGGTAGAATACACGCAGGTAAATATAGATTCTCTCGGGCAGTATTTACTTCTAACCTGCAATTTTTCGGGGGGTGATGAAACACCATCTACCGTAAAGGTATGAAAATCACCAGTGGAAAGTGTTTCATTGGTATCTGAAGGTGTTAGAGTTGATATATTAACATCTGAATAATAAACAAGAAATTCAAATTCCGAGAGGTCTGTTTTACCCATATTCCAAACTACAGCAGCTATACTGTCATCGTTGCTGTTGTAAACCGCAGTTTCAACCTGAAGATTAGCGTACTGGCAATTCGAAGATATTTCCTCTCCGGCTCTAGTAAACTCCTCGGTTTTTGACTTGGCAAACGTAGTAGACCAAGATGCAAGGAACGTAGCTACGGTTATTGTAAAAGCTATCAAAAGAATTGCTGCTATTAGGGGGCTTATACCTTTTCTTGACATATCGTTTTAATTTTCCCTATTTCTATTTAAATAGATTCCATATTCAAGCTCTAACAGAAGAAACAGAGAATTTATCTTTAAGGTATGATTCTCCGTAGCTCATTTTTAAGTCGTAAAAAACAGTAAAATATTTTAAAGTACCGGCTTTTGCATAAAAAGTATTACTAACCAAACCATCCGAACAATTATAGGTAACATTAATTTCAAAATTTGTCTCACTTCCGGACCAAGAAAAATCAACATAATCATATTCTTCGTTTGCAAGATTATCTATAACATCGCTTTCGTCTGTAAGATTCTGACTTATATTAACATCCCAAACAGGCTTTCCAAGGAAATTGGTTATTGTTATATTAAGATTTGGATCTCTGAAATCCGAAACACAATAAAATAAATTCAAGTCGTTTTCGCCTTCAACAAAATTAGAGAACTCATATATCTCGTTATAATTATCTTTCCATATAGATATCTTACCCGAATTCTTCAATTCATTCCTGATATTATCAAATGTGTTTAAGTTTTTAGATTCTGAAAAATCGTAGCTGCTTACAAAAGATGCTTCAGTTTTTATAAGAAAAAGTACTATTATGACTATAATAGCCATTATTATCAAAACTTGACCTTTGTTGTTTTTTCTATTCATTACAACCACATACTTAACTTAACTTTAATGGGATCCAAATCCAGGTTGCCAGCCAGAAAATAATTAGAAACCACTACAGTAGTATTTTGCGGGATAAAGGAATTGGTGCACTTGCTCCTGCAAACCTGGACAGTATAATTAATGCCGCCAAGACAGTCACTTAGACTATTTTCTATTGCCGTTGTGTCATTAATAATGGCATTAGGCCTTAAAAAACCGCTGTCATCCAAAGACTTCAGGCAGTTATAACCTCTTTCAGAAACCCCCATCTCATAACCTTCAGGCAAATTGGGTGCCTTGAACAAGAAAAGCATTGTAGTTACTATCATAAGACCTGCTATAACGGCCTCCAGCGTAAAAGACATACCTTTATCTCCAGACATAAGCAATCGCACTAACACTTTTTATGTGGCCCGTGCTGTTTTGATAAATTAATTTTCTCTCATTTAAAGAAGTCCCGCCACCTGTATTGTTATAACCATAAGACCAATCTATGCCATTTCCCCTTACCCTAAGCAAAAAAGGAAATTCCAAACCAAATTTTTCTCTTGAATCGCTTAAACTAATGTTAGAAATCCTACTTAATTTTGATTCCGTTAACCCTATTCTCTTTTCCGGAAGAAAGCTTGTGACATTAAGAGTATTTTCCGATTCAATTAGACTTTGGTATGAAACTGATGTCATGTTATCTCTTGAGTAAAATATGTTGATAATTTTTTCTTCGTTTGAAGGAACAAAAACTTCAAATGTAATATTAACTCCTTCCAAAAACCCATCTGAGTCAACATCCTCAATATCCTTCAATTCAGTATCAACAGTTTGGTTACCATCATAAACTATTATCGAAGAGTTGTATGCGTTTTCGTCAGTATCAACAAAAACAGATACAAAGTAATTATCGCTGGTCCCGTTCCACTCACTGAGATGAACATCGACCCTGTAAATATAGGAACCCAAACTTGGCTTAACAAAATTACTTCTCCATTGCCAGTCACTTGGTATACCAATATCATTAAAAACAGTCTCGCTTAAGCCTGCTGCAGCTTGTTTTATTTCAATAGAACTTGCCTTGTTTATAGAAGGACTCAAATGATGAGAAGAATAGTAAATACTCAGGAAGACAACAAATATTATGGTCATTAAAGAAAATACCAAATCTATCTGATTAAACCCCTTTCTAGATATCAAAAAATCCTCTCCAGTTTTATTGAATCTTTCTTATTCCCATTTATGTTCTCCCTCACATAAGATAACCTTATTTTAGTTGCCCTTCTCACTGAACCATCCAAATCAATAATGACATTATATATAGGATAATCAAAAACATTAGAAGGGTTTCCCTCGGTTTCCACTCTGACCATTGCATAAGGCCTTTTATTCTGATAAGTAGTTTCATTTTCAAAATAACCATCAACCCATAATTTACTATGACTAATTAATGATAGCTCGTAGTTATTACCGGAAATTTTATCAGGTACATTAACAAAAATCTCAGATAAAGTTTCATTACCCTCTTTCGGAATGTAATCAGAATTTTTATAATTAGTATATAGAGTTATTATATTATCAGAAAGTTTTTGTGAAAGTATTCTTGACTGGGACCTTTGGGACTCCTCTTTTATGTCATAATAATAACTGTACAATTGTGAAGAAACCACTGTAAGTACCACAAACAATATCGCTATTGCTATTACATGAGAGATAAAAACCGAAACTCCTTTTTTATCCATAATTACAACCTGAAGTAATGTTTTAAATAAGACCGATAAGATCCCTTGGTCACAGTTATATTGGCAAGGTATCTCTTATTTTCCTCGAAATCATAATAAAAATCAAGATGATAATTACCAGAAGGTCCTGTTATATCTGTATCCTCTTCAAGCAGTTCAATTCCATCATAGACCTTGCCTGTTATAGAGGCACCTGAAACTGGGGTAGCATTTCTCCAGAACAAAATTTTACCTGTAAAATTAAATGAAACCGGAGGAACTCCGGTTGTAACAAAAGAATACGCAAAAGAAGTATTCCAGTTACCCCCCGTGTCATTTGCATAAATTATCCAGGCTACTACCGAGCCTACAGTAGAGTTAATTACTTTAGTCACATTGGACCAATCTTGTGTCCCGCCGCTCGGGAAAGAAGTCCAAGTATCATTACGCCATCCGGGATAATAATTCTTTTGCTCTCCTATTGTCACAAGGGGATTAGAAGAATTATACTTTCTAACCAAAATATTGTCAATGTAAATTGTCTCGTCATCATCAGCCCAGTCACTCATATGACGAAATATTCTGGTAGGGTACTTGGAACCTGGAATAGAAAAAGAAATACCTGTTATATTGTAAACCAGTTGACCGGACTGGTTATACAAATAAGCATCGAAAGTCTCTGAGTTCCAGTCTATATTATCAATTACAGTACGGTGCCATTCGTTACCGTGGTTATCCGAACCGGGGCTAGAACCGGTACCATCGTAAACATCATATCCGTCACAGTAACCATCGCCATTTATTACATACTCCCCCGGACATTCCTGTGAACAAGAACCGGATTCCAACCTTCTCCTGTATGGAGTAAACCAAACAAACTGCTGTCCCGTGCTGTTTTCTAACTGAAAAGATGTTCCACCCGGATGGCACCAGTCATGTGTATCTGAAAAGTCATCAACGTACCACCACATCTCAAATGCCTGGTTATCGCCAAAACTTATGGGCCTTGAATAGTTGTTTCTGTCGCTGTCTGAGCCGGTGGGCCAGAAACGTCCCTTTATTGAATAGCTTCCTGTATACTTTACCGAGTCACTGGATTCTATGCTAACATGAGGTCCTAAAGCAGACCATTCATTAACATTTCCATCCTCGCAACCGTCAAAGAAATTGAAAGTTTCGGTTCCGTTGCTCTTATTCTTAGCTTGGCTGTAATTATAGTAAATTGAGTAAGCGGTTGTAGATGAGTTATCTCCCCTAAACCATATTACAGATTCCTTTGATTCGTTCCAATTTTCTACCCAGTATTTCATTTCCTCTCCGCCGTTATTGCAGGGAGCGTTTATAATTCTTATATCATTTCCTTTTGAATATGAATAATTGAAGTTTGTATTATTCAAGACGACTCTGTATTGATAATCGTTAACCGAAGAGGACAATACCAAATCCTGGCACTTGTTAAATGAAGTATTCCACCAGTCTTCTGTTTCCCTTCCGCAATGCGTTCCGTTCCAGGTTCCGTTGCACAAGGAAAAAATATAACCACTTAGTCCATCATCATCCGTCCACCTTAACCTGAACTCGGTAGGGTTACCGGAAAGCGTTGAATTTGTAGAATTGTCAAAGTATTTTGGGCTGTAGTCTATCTCAGTATTGAAAAAGTAAATCTCAGAAAAATTCCAAGCACCGTAAGTGTCATTAGCATAAAACCTCCAAGCTATGCCGGAACCTTCAGTACAGTTGGTTGTTTTTGTAACGTTGGACCAATCCTCCGTTCCAGCAAATCCACCGCTCTCATCGGTCCAACTGTCATTACTCCAACCATCATGAGTACTTACGTTCCAAAGCATAGCTTCCTCGTAAACGATTCCGCCGCTATACCCAGAAAAAATATTATACCATCCTGTGCTGTTCATGCAATCAATTTCAAGAATCCCGCTCATAACTTCAGAATAAATTCTAAACTGTAGTGGATTTTGAGCCCAGCAATCAGAATAGTTTGAAATAGAATAATTTTTTTCCTGGTCATCATTTTTCGTTTTCCAAATACTAGTATTAAGAGCATTGTAAGGCTTAGTATAATTTACGTACATATATCCTCCGACAAGCGAACTTCCAAAGTTACTCCAGTTACCATCAAAAGTTTTTACTGAATCATACCAAACTCCACTAAAATAATATTTTCCGCTGTAACTTAAATCACAATACCCATCACCGGATTCGGAATTGTTTGTTGTTTCCTGATAGCAAAACCCTCCGGGAAATCCTCCTCCACAATATGTACCGTTCCAGGTTCCGTTACATAAAGAAAACACATAGCCGCTTAGTCCGTAATCGTCAGTCCACCTCAAACTAAATTCAACTGGCTCGCAACCCTCTGTTGAATTGGTTGAGTTGTCAAAGTATTTGGGCAGTTCATTTCCAGTTGTGGTAAAAGAATAAATCTGCGAATCTCCCCAATAACCCAAAGTATCATTTACATAAATTCTCCACGCGACTCCAGAACCGACAGTATAATTAACAACCTTGGTAACATTGGACCAGTCTTCCGTACCGGAAAAGCCACCGCTCTCATCAGTCCACGTATCATTCTGCCAACCACTACCAGATGAGCTTACATTCCAAATCATAGATTCCTCATAAAGATTTGCTCCAAATGGGCTCCCTACCATAACAATCCAATCCGTTCCGTTATAACAACTCCAAATTCCGGAAGAAGACGGGCCATCTACCTGAGACATTCCTCTCAACATCAAAACATTATCACTGAAATCCCAACAACTCAGATACGTAGAGGAAAAGGTAAGATTCTGGTTATTATCAGAATCCTCTATCTGCCATAAACTTGAGCTTAAAGCGCCGCTTGGTTTGGTGTAATTTATCCAAACATAAGAGGGATCCCCTCCCATTCCTTCGTCTACATCAACACCGAAAGTACTCCAATTACCGTCAATAACATCAGAACAAGGATATCCTGAATTCCACTCGTTGTTACAGGAGTAAGCTCCAGTATATTCCAAATCACAGCTACCGTCGCTTGCATCCGATTCGTTAGCTGTCTCCTGGTAACACAGGGAATAATAAGTTTCTTCGTCCCCGCAACTTGTTCCGTTCCAGCTACCGTTGCACAAGGAAAAAATGTAGCCACTAAGACCCTGGTTGTCGGTCCATCTCAAACTAAATTCTACGGGATTTCCTGCGACTGTTGAATTGGTAGAATTATCCCAGTAAGCTGGAACATCATTCTCAGCTGAAAAAGAATAAACACTTGAAGAATTCCAGTTGTCTGAAGAATCATTGGCGTAAACTTTCCATGCTATACCTGATCCTATCGTAGAGTTTATGCTTTTAGTAACATTTGACCAGTCTTCATTTCCCGAAAAACCTTCACCTACCCATGTATCGTTCTTCCATCTCTCAGAACTTATTTCCCAAAAAACAGCTTCCTCGTAAATATAATGATATTCTATTCTGTCAATACCTGCTTCTTTCAAAACTTTCCAATCAGTACCGTTATAGCAACTCCAACGAGACCCGTACGTAAAAGGCGGGAGAGCGGACTGACTAGACAACGCACTAAGCCACAAAATATCCTGTTCCAAGCAATTAAATGGAATTGTCAAGTTTGAAGTATTTTTTCCGTCCTTTACCTGCCATTCCGCTCCTATTGCTCCCTTTGGTTTTGTGTAATTCATATAGATATAACTGCCACCCAAATCAGATTCCGTATAAGTGTTCCAGTCACCATCAGTTAAGTTTTCGGGGTCGCTGTAACCGCCACCGAAAGAATAAACACCGTCATAAAAAATATCACAATCACCGTCATTGGGGTCTGAATCATTTACAGTCTCCTGGTAACATATCCCGTCAAAAGTTGTACCTGAATTGCACCTTGTTCCGTTCCAGCTACCGTTGCACAAGGAAAAAATATAACCGCCCAAACTTTGGTTATCAGTCCACCTCAATCTGAACTCAACAGGCTCTCCTGCAAGAGTTGAATTGGTAGAATTGTCAAAGTATTTTGGCTTCTCTGTATCAACAGCCAAAACCAATACACTTGAAAGTACAACCAAGCCAAGAACAAAATACAAAAAATCTCTCATGCTTAAAGCCATGTTTAACTATTGTATTGTTATAATAAAATTATTTACAGCATTAAAGTAAACGCTGTAAAGCCTATAACAACAAAAACTATAAGGTGTTTTATTCCAGCCAAAACAGAACCCTCCGCCATCTTGCCCATTGAAAGTCCGGAAAAGATACCCTGTATAATTATAAGATTTTGAAAAACATTCTTGTATATTACATCCTCTCCTTCAGGGAAACCAAACTCGGAACCGCCGCTAGAAACAAGAGTAGGCATCAAGAACTTTTGAAGGCCTATGATAACAGCTAGAAAAACAAAATAAATTACATAACCCGTAAGTATCTGGGAATATACATGAGACTTTCTTTCTTCCCTTATTTTCTCTATCTCTCTTATACTCTCGCCCACGGATTTTAGTACGTCCGAGATGTTACCGCCGCTCCTGTGAGTCTCTATTATGGTAGAAACTGTTCTCTTGAGTACGCGGCTTCCCGTGCTTCTGGACAATATCTCTAAAACCTCGTCAAAAGGAATTCCCCAGTCTATCTGGTATGCCATCTTTTTTATATATGGTGAGAGAACACCATAGTCGTTTTTAGAAGCTGAATCTATTGCCTGAGGGAGAGTCATTCCTGCCTCTACACCGCTAACAACATCATTTAGAAAGCTCGGAAAATTAGATTCTATCTCTTTTGAATTGAGATATTCTTTGTATTTTATTATAGTAGCAGGACCCAAGACAAGACCCACTCCTATAAGATTAAAAACAGTAAAAAGCTGGACTTCGCTACTAAGAAAGAAAACATTAAAAGATATAATTGATACGCCAAGTATAAGGGAACCTAACACAAAAAATTCTCTCTTTCTTGATACCAATAACCACTTTTCTATTCTCTTTCTTGTTTTTTTCATATCCATTAAATCACATCTGTTCTGGTTGTGTAAAATGCACAAACAATATGAAAGCTATATTCATGGCGGGTATTGCAAGATATATACCTATGTTCATTATATCAGTTATTGTCATTCCTTCTATTGTACCGCCAACTATATTCATTATAGCCAAAATTGATATTAAGAACAAAGGAGCTGCAATCATTACTGCTGTATAAAAATCAGCATAAGTTGAAAGTGCCTGAAGATGTTCTTCTCTCCTGATCCTATATATAAACAGAGCTTCCTTTGACTTAACTTGAAGATAATCGCTGAGATTGCCTCCTGTCTTTATCGTTGATAATAATCCGTATAGAAGTTCCCTGAAATTCTTTGAAGGAGTATTTGAAGCAACATTTTGAATCGAGGTAGTTGTATCCTGGCCGAAAACTTCTATGTTCCTCACAATTTTTGAAGCCTCCTTGCTTATCTCGCCATATTCCCCGAATTCAGACAATAGCTTGAATATTATTTTTGGCGGGACACCTGATGTTGATATTGCAGCCATATGATTAACTGCGAAAGGTAAGTTGAACTCCAAATCCCTTTTTCTTGAAAATGCAACCTGAAAAGGATAATAATAAACCAAAGCAAAAACAGCAGCAGAAACACCAATTGAAAATACAGGAGTAAGAAAAACCATAAAATCCTGCAGGTAGGTTTTGGCCAAAAAATAAACTACAGGTAGGGATAAAAAATAAGCCAAAAAAGATGAAAAGAATGTAACTGATATGTAGGTACGTGAAAGTATCTCAAAACCCGCTTCATTTATTTTATCCTTTAAATTGTCAAAACTGTCAGAATATTTGTCAGCGATTCTACCAAATATAATTACAGATAACCTTTTAAAATTCATTTTAGGCAATTGTTTCACCTTTTATTAAACGAATGCCTTTATCTCCTCTCCCGGATAAACTTCTATTCCTTTTTCAGTAATCAGATACGGGTGAACTTTCTTTGAATGCGAGGAGCCTCTCATCTTCCATACATGTATCGCTCTAGCGAAACTTGTCTCTCTCTCTACTTTATAAAGGACTATTACGTCATCAGCAACATGCTCCTCTACCCCGAACGTACTCAAAAGTCTGGGATTTCCCGTAGGTATTTCAGATGTCACGAGAGATGTGCATCCTGACTTCTTAAGAAGCCTTCCTATGTTGAATATAGCGGCCCTCAAATCAGAAGGGTCCTTTATGTTCAACCCGAGACCAGTTATGCTATCTATTACGACACGTTTTGCTCCTATATCGTAAATATTATTCTCTATAAGACCGTAGATGTCTTCTATATGAAGCGGGTCGTATTTGACGAATTTTATCAAACCACTCTTCTCATATCTGTCAAAATACCAACCGAAGTTGCCCATGTGTTTTTTTACGTCTTCTGGTCTTTCCTCAAAAGATACAAATATGCCTGGAGAATTGTAAAACCTTGCAGAATTATAAAGATACTGGCAGGCAAGTATTGTCTTGCCTGTACCTGTCGCACCGGTCAGAAGCACCAAATCAGAAGGAAGAAAACCACCCCCCAATATGTCATCTAAACCGGTTATGTTTGTTCTTACCCTTTCTTCCATTTAATCACATTATACTTTATCTTTTTTGTTTTTTAAAGAATCTAAAGTATCTTCAAGAGAATCCATTTGCTTCAAAACTTCTTCAGGGTCCCTGTGATAATTAGAAACTATCTTGCCTACATCTTTCCAATGCCTTATTTTGTTTTTAACCATCCACTTTAGTATCTTTTCCCTGTTTTTTATTTCTCTGACGACTTCATCCATAGAAAGACCTCTAAGCTGGGTGATTTTATTTAAGACGTAATTTCCTTCTCCTTTCTTATAATTATCTTTTGATGAAATCCATCTGAAAATAGAAGATGTTCTTGCCATCCCAGAGGAATCCACGGACTCGACCTCCTCTACATTTTTTATTCTTCTGGCGGATTCTCCTTTCTCCTTGGCATGAGTAAGACTTATAACCAAATCCAGTATTTCGACAAGGCTAGGCGACAAACTTATAGGAGGAGACTGGAGTCTCTTTATCACTGTCGACACACCTGCGGCATGCATTGTTCCCAATGAGGGGTGTCCCGACGCCATTCCCTGAAACATAACAGAAGCTTCCCTTCCCCTTATTTCACCCACTATAACGTAATCAGGATTCTGCCTGAAGCTTTCTTTTAGAAGGTCGAACATGCTTATGCCTCCGTATCTTTCACCCTTTATATCCATGGCACCGAAGCCCATTCTTGTAACAGACGGTATCCAGTTCTCATGGGGAAGCTGCAATTCTCTCGTATCCTCTATTGAAACTATTTTATACTCGGGGGGAATAAACAAACTTATAGCATTAAGCATTGTAGTCTTTCCGGTCGCTGTTCCACCGCATATAAGCATGGAAACACCCGATTCTATGCAAAACCACAAGTAAGCCATTATATCGATTGAAACCGTTCCTAAATTTATCAAATCTATCGGTGAAAGCGGTTCGCTAGTAAACTTTCTTATAGAAAACGTCGGACCTTTTGTGGTCACATCTTCCGCAAGAGAAGCCTGTATTCTGCTTCCGTCAGGCAAAGAACCATCCAAAAGAGGCTCTGCGTAGCTTATGTACCTTCCGCATCTCTCCGCAAGCTTAACGACAAAATTTCTGAGCCTATCACTGTCGTTGAACATTATATTTGTTTCTATAGAGCCAAGTTTTTTGTGAACAACGTATATCGGTATATTCAAACCGTCACAAGATATGTCTTCTATGTATGGGTCATGCATCAGCGGCTCTATCTCATTAAGTCCCACAAAATCCCTGTATATATAATAAAATATCTTGTTGTAAGAAACATTATCAACAGATACCTCGAGTTCCTCGAGTATTTTCTTTATTTTCTCCTCCAGGTAATCAAAAGCTTTGTCCATTTTCTTTACAGAAGACAGATGCACATCAACGACCTCTACCAAATTTTCCCTTATCAGGTCGTAAGTCTTTTTTTCTTTATCATCTAGCTTGGGTTCGTTGACCCTGTAAACAAGACCGTCTTCTGCCTTGCTCCATTTTATATGAACGTAAGAAAAAGGCTCGAGAAGAGGATAATTAATTCTAAAGTCCTTTATGTTCTTTATTTCAGGAAAAACTATAAGCTTATCAGAAATATTCATAATAAATTTTAGCTCTTCCTTCTCTTTCTTCTCTTTCTTCTTTTTATCAGATGACTTAAAATTTTTTATCCTTCCCAATATATCCATTTTTAATCCCTATCTACTGCTTCTTCTCACAACTTTGTGAAATCTGGCGCATTTAGGGCATATATACTGTTTTTTCTGCAAGGTGTGTATATTTTTTCTGCTTAGTTCCTTCTTTAACAAAGGATCGGTTATTCTAAAACCTCTCCTTCTCGTTATACATTTCCATCTAGGAACTTTTGAACCACAAAGGCTACACCTTACTGTGCCTTCTCTTCCTCTTTCCTTCGTGTGGTCGTATCCTCTTTTGTATGGCGCTTTTGTAATTTCTATCCCCTCCTTTTTATTATTGGGTTTATTAAATAAATTATTAGATTGAATTATTTATGCTTAATTCTAAACAATTGCTTTTGATTAAATAGTTTTAAAGGCTAATAAGTGTTAAAATTATTCTTTATAAGATTAATATAAAAATATTTTCAACTTATAAAATCTTATAATTAAATGAGAACAAGAAATAAAAGGATTTGATTTAATGTACAAGTTTGTAGAAGATTTAACATCGGATGTAATGTTTGTTGCAGAAGGTTCAAGTTTAGAAGAAACAATTAAAGAGTCATCAAAGGCGCTTTTTGATGTTGTCTGCCAGCGTGAAAAAATAAACCCCGAAAAATTCATTGAAATAAAAGCAGAAGGGGAAAATATCGAAGAACTCCTGCATGACTGGCTTTCACAGCTTCTGACTGAATCTGATGCAGAAGAAATGTTCTTCTCCAAGTTTGAAGTCTTTGTAGAGAAAAAAGAAAAACTTACAGCAGAAGGCAAAGCCTGGGGAGAGCCCTATTCACAAGAAAAAAGCGGGACCGTCGTAAAGGGCGTCACCTACTACAACTTCAAGGTTGAAAAGACGGAAAATGGCTACAAGGCAAGCGTCGTAGTAGATATCTAAGTTTTAAATAAAAGAAAGTCCTCTACTTATAAAGCGTGTACCCGACGCAATACTTGGCGGAAACGGGTGCAGGCAAACTTGTTCTGCGCTTAGTCTAATGTAGGTGATGTTTATGAAAAATCAAATGGAAAAAATAAGCAAGGTAAAATGGAAAATTCCAAAATCTTTCAGAAAGGATATGAGAGCTGACTGTATAGTGTACGGTAATGATTATGTTATGAAGCAGGTCGAGGAAGACGCACTAAAACAGCTAACAAATGTGGCCTGCCTTCCAGGAATTGTTGAACCTGTGGTGGGGGCTCCGGATATCCACTTTGGTTACGGGCTACCGATGGGAGCAGTAGGCGCCTTTGACAAAGAAGAGGGTATTATATCAGCAGGTTGTACAGGATTCGATATAAACTGTGGAATACATATGATAAGAACCAACCTCAAAAAAGAGGAAGTACAAAAAAGAATAAGAATTCTTATAGACGTTCTTTTCCGAAACGTTCCCTGTGGTGTAGGAGCAAAAGGAAAGCTTAGACTCAATTACGAACAGCTTGAGGATGTATTAACAATGGGCGCGAAATGGGCATTGGAAAATGGATACGCCACCAAAGAGGACTTGGAACATATGGAGGAGAACGGTCACATGGAAGGAGCAGACCCCTCAAAGGTGAGTGACAAGGCAAAGAAAAGAGGACTTCCCCAGCTTGGCACTCTGGGAGCGGGAAACCACTTCCTTGAGATACAGGCAATAGACCAGATTTTCGATAAAAGAACAGCAAAAGCATTCGGGCTAACGGAGAAAGACCAGGTAGTCATAATGCTTCATTGTGGCTCGCGCGGATTCGGTCACCAGGTTGCCTCTGATTACCTTAAGATTCATGAAAAATCCTCAAAAAAATACGGTATAAAGTTGCCGGACAGGCAGTTGGTTTGTGCACCAGCCTCCTCAAAAGAAGGTCAGGATTATTACAAGGCAATGAAATGTGCAGTAAATTACGCCTTCAACAACAGAACTGTCATGACCAAATGGGTAAGAGACTCTTTTGAGGAAGTTTTTGACCAGAAGTGGGAAGACCTGGGAATGGAAACCATATACGATGTATGTCATAATATTTGCAAAAAAGAAAAACACAAGGTAGATGGAAAAACAAGAGAACTTTATGTACATAGAAAAGGTTCTACGAGGGCTTTGCCCGCCGGACATCCCCTAAACCCTAAAAAATATTCTTCCGTTGGACATCCTGTTCTTATAGCAGGCTCAATGGGAACAGCATCACATATACTTGTGGGTGGGGATAGGTCTGAAGAAAGCTTTTACTCCACTTGCCACGGGGCAGGAAGAGTTATGTCCAGACACCAGGCAATAAGAGAGTTCTTTGGGGAGAAAGTAAAAAAGGATTTAATGGACAAGCAAAAAATCTATGCAAAGTCCACTCACGGAAAGGTGTTGGCAGAAGAGGCTCCGGGAGCCTATAAGGATGTGGACGAAGTTATAGAATCCGTGCACGAGGCCGGAATATCAAAAAAGGTTGCGAGGATGATTCCATTGGGTGTTGCTAAAGGCTAGAAAGAATTTCACCTGAGTTCTCATACGTTGTCGGCATCATCACTAAAGATGGTTTTCAGCAATCGAATTAAATCACAGAACCAATATAGAGTTCTCCAAACCCATCTACAGCTAATCAAAACATATCCTGCAAACAGTTTAGAGCCTAATTATCATGATTATAATTAGAAGAAAAAAGAATATAAGTTCATTTTAAGAGAAACTTGTCAAGATTTTTCTCTACTTTCTTTCTTCTCTTCCTGTGTTCTTTGAGATAGGAATTGATTTTTTCAACCAAATAGTTCTTTAGCTCTCCCGTAAGAAGTTCTCCGCTTCTGTAGTTCTCCTCAATCTCCTTAAGCTTTCTGTCATCCTCCTCAAAGAAGTATTTGAGATAAAGGAAAGAAACATCCACGTCCGGATTACCGCCAAGTTTTCTGTGTTTTTCTACAGAGGGCTGTCCACCAGAGAAAGCATACTTCATTACCTTTCTCCTTACTGTTTCCTCATCATCAGACAACCATATAGCCTCTCCTGTACTTGAACTCATTTTGGGGCCCTTCAAACCTGGCGCAAGCATCTTGTGTATTGCTCCTGGTTTTATGAAGCCAAGTTTTGATGCAACATCCCTTGTAAGCCTCATGAAAGGGTCCTGGTCTATTCCTATCGGAACCAATGTTTGCTGTGGTTCCTCCTCATAAAACTGAGGGAATAAAATGTGAGTAGCCTGCATTGCCGGATAGAATGTCCATCCTATATTGCTTTCGGGTTTCAGTCCGAAAATGGCCTTTGCTGTAGAGTAAGTTATCTTCTTCGCAACTTTTGCAGCGTGCTTGTAAACATCTGTATAAACAAAGTCCTCATGAACTACAGTTTTCTTGGAATCGTAACCCATGGCCAGTATATCAAGTATGTTTTCCCTTGCATACTTCCTCACAGTATCGTAATCAAGCTTGTTTTTTACGAAAAACTTCTCGTCGTCTGAAACAGGAATGTAAACCTTGCATTTGTAAGCTTCCTGAAAATATTTTGGAAGCGCGTAAAGAGTAAGATGTCCTATGTGCATTCTTTCCGAGGGTCCCCTCCCGCTAACAACAGAAACTTTTTCCCCTTTTTCATGGGCAGAAAGCCATTTGTTGAGGTCTCGATGAGAAAAGCACATTCCTCTCTTTAAAACAGGAGGCAGGGGCCTTTTAAGCTTATTGAGCAGCCTTTCGCTCATTCTGGTAGTGCCGAATTCCTTTATAAGGTTCTCGTAATTAATCTCTCCTTCAACATCCCAGGGAGTTATACTGCTCTTCATACTAAAACTATAGGCCCAGAGAAATATAAAAAGTTAGAATTATTGGAATAATTTTAATCTCTCTTTTGGAGAAGAAATAATTTTTGATTTCTCTATTTTTTTATTAAAATCTTCCATTAAATCTACAGAATTTTCATTGTAATTGTTTAAAATATTACCTCCTTTATTGAAAGCTTTTGCACAGTTATAAGCACTTCTTAATGCAAAACTTATACCATCTCCCGAACTAGAACTTATCCAACCGGCAGATTCTCCTACAAGAAAAACATTTTTTTTGCCTAGGAAAAGCTCGTTTGAATTTTTCGGCCTAGTTATAGTATATCCTTCTCTCTTATAGAACTTTAGTTTGGTATCCAATCTATCCTCAACCCAGCCCTTAACTTTGTCTATCTTATTGTTAAAACTTAAAGGATAAGCTAAACCTGTTATTATGAAATCTCCCTTTGGTATAGCCCAAGAATAATAATCGGTAACATCACTGGAGAAAAAAAGCATGAATTTATCTATTTCTTTATTTAGTTCGCCAAAGTCTTGAAGAGCTATGTACTTTGTTGTTGGTTTAACTTTCATTTTTTCCCTTGTTATAGAGTATACACCATCCGCACCAACCAAATTATTACAACAAACCTTTTCTCTTTTATCCTCAACATAATCATATAGCTTTAGGGTAATCTTGTTATTTGAAATATTCATATCTTCTATTTTTGTTCTTTGTTTAATTTCTGCTTTATCTTTTATCCTGTTAAAAACCCAATCGTTAAACTCAACTCTGTTTATATTATAAGTTTTACCCGCTACCGAAGAAATTCCATTATCCAAGTCTATATATTCTTTTTTAATTTTTTTAGGTTGTGAAAAAACATACTCAGGTATTTCAATATTTCTTTCATTAAAATATTTTATTGACTCACTAGTCAAAAGACCTCCACAGACTTTATATGAGGGTAAAACATACTTATCAATCAATAATGAATTATAATCTTTACTTAAATTGTCTAAAAAAGTACATCCGGCAGGACCTCCACCCACAACTATAACATCATATTTTTTTTCCATAAGAATTATCACCTTATTGATAAATATATTGTTTTAGATGTATTTAAATGTTACTAAAAAGTAGTGAAAAATACAATAAACTTAAATATTATATAAACCATATATAATATCATGGAAGTTTCTACTAAATATAAAAAAATATTTGAAGATAAAAGTAGGGTAAAAAATATAGTAAAAAATATAGGCCTACCCGAACAAGCTTTCGGGATGATTTCTGAAATAAGTAATCAATGTACTGATTACCTAATAAATATGTGGAATAATGGAGAAAAAACAATGAGGACAGGTTACGTTATGGAAGCAATGGGTAAATATTATCCGAAATCTGAAGGCGTTATAGAATCTTCAATACTTACAGATTCTATAATAAACAATCTTGATGAAATCTATGATGAAAATCTCAAAAAAGATAAGAGAACTCCACATATAGTAGAACTGATTAAAGAGATTGGAAAAATTACTGAAGCTTCAAATATAACCGAAAAACACAGAGAAATTATAGGCAGATACTTTGATAAAATACTAGTAGTTGCTGGTGGTGAGGTTGTTTACAGCAATCAAATAGAATCAACAGAAGACGAAGAAAAAATTCTAAATTTAGGTAAAAAATACTACGATTCAAGAATAATAGATATGGACGTATACATGGAATTGCCTGTTTATGAAATGGGTTATAAAGATGATGAAATAGATAAAATAGTAAAAGTTGCAAGAAATTTTAGGGCAATTAATCTAATAAAAAAAGATTTAAAGGATATACCAGAAGATATTGAAAATAATATAAAAAGCTTGTTTACAATAGTAAAAAACAGGAATATGAATCCAAAAAAATTCGCAAAAAAAATAGCTGAAAGTTACTTAAAAGAATTCGATAAAATAAAATTTAATGACGATATATTAAGAGAAATAAAAAATAATTTTTATGAAATGGGCAAAAAGGAGATAGAATCTGTTTAATCATTTAATTTATCTATTATTTTATGAACAAATTCTTTGCTGTTCTTCTCGTTATAATTTTCATATATATCTTTCTGAATAGGGTAAAGTTTTTTTAGCTTATATCTTTTTTGTGCAGTCTTCCATAAACCTCTATCTTTTAGTTCTTTTTCAGTGCCGGTTAAGAATTCACAAACTTTAGAACCCATAGCCATGCATTTAAGTTCTACATTTTGACAAACTGAATCGTGGACTAAACACCCACCACCTCCCATAGAACCAGCTATAAAATAATCTATAGGTTCCTTAGTTTTTCTATTCAGTTTAATATAGTCAAAAAATGGGTTGTTTTTTATAACAAAATGAGTATATCTCCCAGGGTAATAATCGTGTGTCTTATACAAACCAAAACCAATAGCTTCTCCTAAATCCATACCTACTGAATAAACCGCTTCGGGTGTTTTTAGATTAAATTCTTTAACAGCTTTCTGAACTATAGCAAAACCCCAAAGCCAGGAAAACATATACAATTTATATAACTTCTTTTCTTTTCTATAGTACTCTGACAATTCAGAAACAAAAACAGAAGGTAAAAGATTTAAATTAAACTCATCAAGAGATATTAAACCATTCTCGAACTTCAATTTCTTAGAAACTAAAAGTTTCATTAAAAGTCCTACAACCATTTCAATCACTTAATGGATAAAGTTTCTTCTTCACCAACTTTTGCACCATTTTTTCCTATCTCTAGGGGATACAATCCTTTCTTAACTTTTGTCCTTCTCATCTTTCTTACTTCAATATTACCAAATTTCTCAGTACCTATGTTTGTATAATGTAAACGAATAACTCCATCTGTAACATACTCTTCCACTCCAAATCTAGAAATTATACCATCTTCGTTTGGAATTTCTGCAGTAAGAAGAGAAGTAGCGCCGCTTGCCTTTAGAGCATTTATGAGCTTGTAAAGTTCCCTTCTTATGTCATGCGAGTTCTTGTAATACAAACCCAATAGAGAAGTCGAATCTATCACTACTCTGCTTATTCCCGCGTGCATTATCTCGTTTTGAAGTCTTGTTGTTATGTCAGTTGCCTGAAATGGATCCTTGTAAGTTATATTGAGCTTACCTTCTTCTTCATACTTATCAAAGTCCCAACCGAAAGTCCTTACATCACCCTTTATTTCCTCGGGTAGTTCCTCGAATGTTATATACATGCAGTTTTCTCCGTTCTTCAATCCTTCCCATATAAATTGAGAGCATATTATTGTTTTACCGGTTCCCGCGGAACCTGTAACAAGAATTGAACTGCCTTTGACGAAACCTCCTTCAATAAGCTTGTCAAGTCCAGGTATCCCTGATTTTATTCTTTCGATTTCGTTCTTCTTAGCCATGTTATTTAATTAGACGTAGTTGCTTAAAAAACTAACTAATCATACAAAAAACTCATAAAATGGCTTAAATTATTTTATAAACGGAAAATTAAAAAATTAAACATGAAAAAAGTCTTGTATTTTTTTGTTATATTTATTTTATTTTTGCCTTCAATATCATTTGCTGATGCCCCGGAAATAGAAGAAGGTGAAGTAATTGAAAACAGTTACAATGTTAAGACAACAACCACAGAAGAAAATGCTTACATTTTGGTTCATACAAGGAAAGCTGCAGAATGTGAATACGACTTCAAGGAATTTGTTCATGGGGAAGGTAAAAAATTTGAAAAGATAAACCAGACAACATACAGGGCAAAGACAGGCATAGAAGAATTTGACAGTTACAAACTCAAGGTAAAGTGTGTGGTAAACACCTTGAAGGGAAAAGAAAGTATGGTATTCTCTGTTTCTCGCGTTTCTTTTTTCATACTTGAAAACATAGACTCGCTAAAAAAGTCTGTAATAGAATTCAAAGAGAAAAAAATAAAATACGAAGACCAGTTAGATATAAGTGACATAAACAAAGAGATTGACGAGCTGGAAAACATAATTAAAAAAATGGAAGAATCTGTGGGCGGTGAAGATATAGAAAAAGTAAGGCTGGAGCTTTCAGACGGATTAAAGAAAAGGAACGATATAGACAACCTTTTCATAATAAAGTCATTTGAGTTCGCTGTTTTTGAAAGCGCCAAGTATCTTGTAATTTTCATAACAGTAGTTTTCGTATTGCTTTATTTCCTCACAAGTTTTATTATACCCTACTTCAGAATGAAGAACGAAATAAAAGAGCTAAACGAAAAAGAAGAAGACATGATAAAGTCGAGAAAGAACATACAGATGCTTTACTTCAAGAGAAAGATAGATGAAGACACATTCAACAAGATGATTGTTAAAGAGCAAGAGGAAATAAACAGGACCAGAGCAAGGATATCAAACCTTAAACAGAAAAAATCAAATTTACTGAAAGTAGCAATAGACCCTGAAAACATATCAAAATGGTTCTTGCAGGAAAGGATAAGTGTTTTAGATGGGCTAACAAAATGGCTTGAGAGAATGGATGAGGATTATAAAAAGAAAAAACAATATAATAAAAAGGTAAATAAAAATGGCAGCAAAAAGGATTCCAACAGGAGTAATAAACCTAGATGAAAAGATGCAAGGAGGTTTCGTAGAGGGAAGTGTTAACCTCATAGTAGGTAAAACAGGAACAGGTAAGACTACGTTTTGTTTCTCTTTCATGTACAAGGGAGCCTCAAGAAATGAACCTGTTCTTTATCTTACAACCGAACAGAGAGTAGATGATATTAAAAAGGATATGAACTCTATGTTTGAATGGGATATAAAAGAACTTGAGAAAAATAATTTAATAAATTTTATATCAATTAAACCTCTCGTCCCTTCAATAGATGCCAAGCATACGATAAGGCTTACAAAATCATATGTTTCAAATCTTATAAGAAGAATAAGTGATGCTCTTGAAGAAAAAAAATCAAAGATGCTTATAATAGATTCCATATCAGTAATACAAATGTTCATAAACGACCCCTACCTCTCAAGAATATCAATGACTTCCCTTCTTAACAGATTGAGAGAAATGGGAATAACCACACTCATTTCAAGCACAACAGGCGAGTATAGTAGCACAGATGAATCAAATCTTATGGAGTCGATAGTAGACTGTGTAATAAAGGTTGATTTTGTACCTGTTGCAGAAGATTATAAAAGAACCCTAACCATAAGAAAAATGAGAAGAACCGACCACAGCACTTTGATTTATCCCTTCACTATAACCAAAAAAGGAATAAAAATTATAGACCTTGACTAAATTTCCGACTTGAATATGACTATCCCGTTTTCTGTAATCTCAAAAGGATGTGTGTTTGTAGAATGTCTTGTGTTTCTCATCTTTCTGACCTGGATAGACCTGAATCCGTGCTCACCAACACCAGTGAAAAACAACAAAATTGAAGAGTCCGTAACATATTCTTCTACTCCAAACCTTGGTGAGTATTCTATATCTTCTTTTGTTTCTGCAGTAAGCATTGAGGTCGCATCCGTCGATTTTAAGGTATCTATGAGCTTGTAAAGCTCCTTTCTTATCTGGTGAGGGTCTTTGAAGTAAAGACCTAGCAATGATGTGGAATCTATCACGACCCTTGTTACATTGCTGTTAACTATCTTGTTCTTAAGCCTAGAACTAAGGTCTGTTGTCTGAAAAGGGTCCTTGAAAGTTATTATAAGTTTTCCAGATTTTTCATATTTGTCAAAGTCCCACCCAAATCCGATTGCGTCCCTCTTTATCTCCTCGGGTAATTCCTCAAAAGTTATGTACATGCAGTTCTCCCCGTTCTTTAATCCTTCCCAGATAAACTGGCAGCAAAAAATAGTCTTTCCTGCACCAGCAGGTCCTGTTACAAGAATGCTATGACCCTTGAAGAATCCCCCGCCTATTAGTTTGTCAAGTCCTTTTATTCCCGACTTTACTCTTTCAGGACTTGTTTCTTTAATATTTGGATTTGAAGAAACTCTAGGCATATTACTTATTTGCAACTATTTACTTAAAAAATTAATTAAAAATAGCACCTAATTCTTCAAAATTTATTTTTTTTAATATTATTTTAAACCACGGAGAATATTTTTCAGGATTATCAATTATACTTTTGTTAAGCTCTTGGATCTGGACCCAATCGTAATCGCCAACTTCTTTTGGGTTTGGTTTGGGTTCCATATCGTATTCACCGACAAAAACATGGTCAAGTTCCCACTCAGTAAGACCGTTATCAAAAGTTGCCCTGTAAATAAAACTGAACAATTCTTTGAGTTTGGTATCAAATCCCATCTCTTCCATTAACCTTCTGTGCACTGCATCCTCTGTTTTCTCCCCGGGCCTTGGATGGCTGCAGCATGCGTTTGCCCAGACACCCGGCCAGTGGTATTTGGAATCAGCCCTTTTCTGTATCAGCATCTCCCTTTTTGAATTGAATATCAAAATAGAAAAAGCCCTGTGTAATTTTCCGCCGTTTTTATGAGCCCTTATCTTTTCTTCCGTTCCTATCTCTTTGTCATTTTCATCGACAAGCACAACTCTCTCCATAACCGATTTATTAAAAATATTATATTTAAACGTAATCACGGTCAAATAAAAAAAATCGATTTTTGTCGATTATTTACTTATTTATATATTACACTTCAAGTTAAGAAAGTGAAAAAGTTTAGCGAAGTACAAAAAAATGAACAATTGTCGAAGTAATGTTTAAATGTAAAACAAACAAATTTTTGAAAATTAGGGTGAAAAAATAAACAAAAATAAATTTTGATATTTTTTCTTACAAAAGAGGTGAAAAAATGACTGAGGAAATTGATATAATAAAAGAACTTGAAAAAAAGAGGCCGATAATAAATAACATAATAGAGAAATACGTTCCTAGAAAATATGACAGGGACAAGCTTATATTTACTCTTGGAGAGCCGAGATACGATTACGATATAGAGGCACCAACAAAAGCTATAGCAGAACCCACATGGGAATTTCTTGACAGGGGAGGAAAAAGATGGAGACCTGCGTTATTCCTTCTTGTAGTTGAAGCATTGGGAGGAGACCCGGAAAAGGTTCATGACTTTGTTCTTATACCTGAACTTGTTCATAACGGGACTCTTTTCGTCGATGATATAGAGGACAATTCTGAAATGAGAAGAGGAAGACCGTGCAGCCATTTAATATTCGGAACTGACGTGGCAATAAACTGTGGTAATGCGCTTTATTTTCTTCCACTGATATCGCTTGTTAAAAACGGTAGCGGCTTCAGCGCTGAAACGATTAAAAAAGTTTATGAAATCTATATACAGGAAATGATAAACCTTTCCTTCGGCCAGGCAATGGATATAGCCTGGCATAAAGGACTTGCAAACGCTGACAACCTGACTGAAAAACAATACCTTCAGATGTGTGCCTACAAAACAGGAACCCTGGCAAGATTATCAGCAAAGATGGCAGCACTCCTATCGGGGGCAACAAAAAAACAAATAGAAACAATGGGCAAGTTCGCGGAGGCAATAGGCGTGGCCTTCCAGATAAAAGACGATGTTATGAACATAGAAGGTGGTTTAGGTAAGGAAGTAGGAGATGACATAAACGAAGGTAAGAGAACCCTGATGGTTGTTCATACTCTACAGGTAGCATCGGAAGAGGACAAAAAAAGACTAATAGAAATACTGGAAATGCACACGAAAGAAGAAAAACTTATACACGAAGCCATAGGCATAATGAAAAAATACGATTCTATAGACTATGCAAAGAACTTTGCAAAGAACATGATGAAAGAGACATGGGACGAAGTTGACAAAACCCTGCCGGAAACAGAAGCAAAGAAAAAACTTGAAGCTTTTGTTCACTATCTTGCGGCAGGAAGAAAAAACTAGAGGTGATTTAATGGGAGTATCACTTAGGATAGACAACGATGACATACCATGGCATGAAAAAATAGTAGCACAAAGAGAACGTTACGAAATTGACAGGCTACAAAGCATGCACGGAATAATAGGATACGAGAACGGTAATGGATATAATGGCGGCAGAGAAAAAATACTTTACAAAAAGAGTTTTGACTTAATAGGCTAATGCTAATGACGATTTTTTTGTTTTTTGTCGTAGTAAGATTTATAAGCCGCTTTATATACCTTTTCAAAAGGTGATTTTATGATGGACATATACGAAAAAGATGATAATTTAAGGCCAAAATCGGGTCGAAATGAAATAGGTTACAATTCATTGAATCCGAGAAAAATACCTTACAAAGGAAGTTTCGACTTAATCGATTAATGTAGTGATTTTGATGAAAAAATTTATTTCAACAGATTTAGACGGACCTATAATAGATTCAAGAAAAGTAGCTGAAAAATACGGGCTGGGTGAAGTTCATGATGAATGTAAGAAAAACCCTTACGCCCTTGAAAAAATTGACACCAAAGGTCTTGATATAGGGAAATTAAGTTATGACGTAGTTTCTGATTCAGAAATAAAGAACGGTGTTATGGATACTCTTCAAGAACTTAAAGAAATGAATTTTGATATATACGCCAACACTGATAACCCCTTTTACGGAATATATGAAAATGAATTCAAGGAAAGATTCAGGCATAATGGTAATCAGTTACTGGATGGTGTTTTTGTAGCAAAGAGAATTAATTCTGAAAATGGAAATATAAAAGTAAGAGAAGTAAACGGTGGTAAAAAATCTGTTATAGAAGAACTTTGCAAAGAATATCAAAACGGGTATTGTATTGTAGATGACATAAACGATATTGATTCTGCTCTTCATGTGAGAAACTTAAGAGAAGAACAAAATTTTGACGTTAGGTCAATAAAAGTAGGTAATAATTGTAAAGAGCTTGGTGATTTAGTTGACTTTACTACAATGGAATTTCCTGGTATAATTGAATATATTAAAAAATTTAACAATGAACGTTTTAAAGTATAATTGTCGAAGTCAATCTTTTATATTGTCGTAACAAGAATAAGTATATGAGATACATATCCAAGATTACCCAAGGAATGAATGAGATAGCCCTAACAGGCAAAATGGGAGGGATTTCTGGAGTAGATATAAATCAATACAGCAAGGCTTTTTATTCACATTGATTCAACTTCTTCGATCCCTAGAAGGTCCAGACAATTTCTCATTACATGGATGAAGGACCACAATAACCCCAACCTTTCTTTCTCTTTTTTATCTCCAATTACGTTACACTTTTCGTAGAATTTAGAAAAAACTGAAGAAAGTTCATATGCATAGTTTGCTATAAGGTGAGGCTTGTAGTTTTCCGCAGCACTTTCTACTTTAGAAGGGAATTTTGAAATCTTTTTTGCAAGTTCGAACTCTTCATCTTCGTCCAATCCTTCCGTCTTTGGTGTTTCTTTTGTCTTCTCAATAATCTTTTTTGCCCTAACAAGGGAATATTGCAAATAAGGTCCGGTCTCTCCTTCAAGAGAAAGGGATTCTTTAGGTATGAAAGTAAAATCCTTGTATTCGCTGTACTTCAACAAAAAGAATTTTATGGCGCCCAGAGCAATCTTCTCGGCCAACTTATCCACATCCTCCAGATCGGACTTTTTCCTTTTCTTTATTTCATTCAGAGCCATTTCCTTTACTTCATCCATCAAGTCATCCGCATCAACTTTTGTGCCTTCTCTTGATTTTATTTTTCCTGAGGTAAGCCTGACCATTCCATAGTTCAGATGAATATTCTCTTCAGCAAACTTGAAGCCAAGTTTTCTTAGCTCTTCAAGAAGGATAAAAAGAACATCAAAATGATAATTCTGCTCGTTGGCAACAATATATACAGATTTGTCAGGTCTGTAATCGGTGTATTTCAATGCCGCAAGATATAAGTCCTGGGTAACATAAAGAGTAGTACCGTCTCCTCTTACTAGGAATTTCTTATCCAGGTCCTTGTCTGAAAGGTCGAAAAAAATGGCACCGGAATCGTCCTTATCAAAAACATTGTTTTTAAGACCTTCCATTACCATTTCCTTGCCCATTTTATACATCTCACTTTCCTTGTAAACCTTGTCAAACTTTACTCCGAATCTCTTGAAAGTTTCTTCCATACCGTTCTCAGCCCAGTTATTCATCCTTTTCCATAAAAACAAGACATCCTCGTCACCGGATTCCCATTTTTTTAGCATCTCCTGAGCCTCTTTCTCCAGCTCAGGATTTTCTTTTGACCTGTTTGCAAAAAGAACATAGTAATCTCCGACAAAATGATCACTTTTCTTATCCGGCTCTTTATCTTTTCCCCACTTCTTATAGGCTAACATTGACTTGCATATGTGTATTCCACGGTCGTTGAGCAAGTTAACTCTTATAACATTGCAACCCCTCTTTTCAAAAATTCTAGAAATAGACTCACCAATAGCCATATTTCTCATATGGCCTATGTGCAATGGTTTGTTTGTATTTGGTGCAGGGTATTCCACCATTATTTTTTCACTATTGTTTCCAGCACCGTATTCTTTCTTTTTTGATTCTGTTAAAATTTTCTTAGTAAACTTCTTTCTGTCAAAAAAGAAATTTACATAGGGACCGTACTGTTTAACTTCTTTGAAAACCGAATTATCCGGAATTTTTATTATTTCAACAATATCTCTTGCAAGTTTGACCGGATTTTTTCCCATAGATTTGGCAAGTTCAAAACAGGGAAAAGCCAAATCACCCATCTCAGGATTTGGAGGTTCTTCTATAATTTTTGCCTCAAAATCATAAGCATTCAGAATTTCCAGAGCTTCTGCCTTAAACTTATCAAACATAAAAATAATTGTAATGCTTTAATTAAATAATTAAAAACTATATCCGAGTTTGGTGAATATATCTTTCATTTTAAAAGAATCCTCTTCAAGAACAGGACTCTCCGATATTATCCTTGTGCTTTGTCCTGATTTGATTATCGCTTTACAAACATCGATAACGGGCGGTGTTTTCATATCAGCATCTTCAAAAGTAAGATGTCTGCGTTCGCCTTTCTCTGTAAACTCAATCTGAGAAAAATGAGTATGAAGAAGGTCCTGCTTTAGAGATTTTGCCTTATTCATTACATCATTATAATCTACACTGCCCTGATAACGCGCCCACATGTGTGCGAAGTCAAGACAAAGCTCACAGTTTTTGTCTTTTATTTCCTTTAGAAGCATCACTAGTTCATCAAGTGTTCCAAACTGGGAAACTTTACCCGTAGTTTCTGGAGCAATTTTTACCTTCCAGCCGTTATCTCTTATACTATCAGTTATTTCAAGTATCTCTTTCTTCACAACATCATAAGCTTCTTCAGGCTTGTATTTGCCATAGTATGCTGGATGAAAAACAACAGGACTTGCTCCCATGTAATGTGCTCTTTCACAAGACCTTAAAATTCTCTTCTTAGAAGCTTCTATCTTTTTGTAGTCAGAAGAAGCAAGATTAATGTAGTAAGGAGCGTGTACAGACAATTTTATATTGAATTTTTTACGCACTAAACCGATTTCTTCAGCTGTTTGGTTCTTCATCTTCACTCCGCGTACAAACTCGACTTCCATTGCACTGAGACCTAAATTACTTACTTCCTTTATGCCTTCTATGGTTCCCTTTCCCTTGGCTGAAAGAGGTATGCCTGCAGGACCCAGTAATATCTTCATGATTAAACTTTTCACTCAAAGAATAAATAAATTCTAAAGATAAAGGTATAGAAATATCTCCAAAAAAACAAGACCTACTATAAGACCTGCAACATGTTCCGGTCTTAGCTTGAGAGCTTCAGGGCTTTCATCAAAATATCTCGTAAGTCCTGCAGTGCTCATTGGCATTTTGTTCTCATCTTTTGACATACTTACTGTAAGACCCTATAAGTATAAAAAGTTTATATTTAGGCTTCATTAAATAATTTTGAGGTGAAAAAATGGTGAAAAAGGGTGTTAAGAAAAAAACTAAGAAAACAAAAAAATCCAAAAAATCAAGCAAGATAATAAAGAATGTACCGGAAGACAAGAGATTTTGGCTTTGCGACGGAAGAGTACTTAAAAACCTAAAAGAACTAGAATCAGCACTAAGAAACATGAGCAAGGGAACTTATGATTATCACGTAAACAAAGAAAAAAACGACTTTTATAATTGGGTAAAAGATGTCTTCAAGGAAAAAAAGCTCGCAAAAGAAATAAAAAAATCTAGAACAAAAAAGACAGCAGCAAACAAATTAAAAAAGAAGCTTAAATTATAATTTTTTTATTTTTATTAATTCCTTAGAGGAGACACGATGAAATCAAACAAAGTTAAGTTAGTTGATAAGTTATACGAGGTATCTTTTGAGGCAGGTAACCGTGTAGGCGGAATACATACCGTACTGGCCTCGAAGGCAAAATATTTGAAGAAAATTTATGGTAATGAATACATAACCATAGGTTTTTACAACAAAAAAAATTCTCTAATAGAAGTAGTTGAAAAGGACCCTCCGCAGAACATGAAGAAAATATTCGGAGAGTTAAAAAAAGAAGGAATAACTTGCATATACGGTATATGGGCAGATGCACATGATGTACCGATAATACTGCTCGATACAATAGAATTCCAAAGGAACAATGTAAACACAATAAATAAAATTCTGTGGGAAAAATACAAAATAGACTCACTTAACGCAGGTGATGATTACAGAGAACCTGTTGCTTGGTCATATGCAGCAGGCAAATTGATAGAAAAATTATCCAACCTGGAACCGAATAAGAATTCTGTGGCACATTTTCATGAATGGCTGGCGGGAGCGGGTCTTCTTTATCTAAAAATGAAAAACTCAAACGTTTCTACTGTTTTTACAACTCACGCAACCACGCTAGGAAGAACCATGGCATCAAAGAACGATATGTCTTTTATGGACAAAAAAACAAACAAAGAAGAAAAGGCATATGAAAACGGAGTTATAAGTAAACATTTAATGGAGAAAATGACTGCAAAAAAAGCAGATGTATTTACAACAGTTAGCGATGTTGTAGGTGAAGAAGTTGGTATAGTTCTAGGCAAAAATCCTGATATAATAACTGTAAACGGTCTTGACTTTGAAGAAGTTCCGACTCAAAGTGAATTACTGGTCAAAAAAGCCGGTTACAGGAAAAAAATGAATGATTTTATAAGAGCGTACTTTGCACCTTATTACCCCATCGATGTTGAAAACTGTCCTGTCTTGTTCACGGCAGGGAGATACGAATTCGAGAATAAAGGTTATGATATTTTTATAGATGCCTTGGGTGAACTAAATAAGAAACTAAAGAAAACCAAAAAAAATGCAATAGTTTTTATATGGGTTCCTAGAGGTACAATAGCGGCAAAAGATGAAGTAGTAAGTAATTTTCTTGTTTACGACCGGCTCGAAGAAATACTGGACCTCGACTGGGAAGAAATAAAAGAAAAAATAATATCAAAGCTTTCCAGAGGCGAAAATATAGAAAAAACAGACATAATTTCAAACAAGATTTTCGCTGACATAAAAACCAGCTTCAGTAAGATAAGAAGCAGGAAGGGACTCAACCCGCCAATAAACGCATTCAAGCTTTCATCAAGAGAAGAAGATGACCAGATAATAAAAAAAATCGTTGAAAATAGATTAGAAAACAAAGAAGAAGATAATGTAAAAATAATTTTTTATCCGGTTTACCTAAACAGAGAAGACGAGCTATTAGGACTGGATTATAAAGAAGCATTAATAGCAAGCGATCTGGGTGTTATGCTCTCAAGGTATGAACCTTGGGGATACATGGGTCATGAAACAGCAGTATACGGAAATATAGCAATAACAACAGATTATACCGGGTTTGGGAAATTTGTACAGAAAAATTTTTACGAGAAAGAGAAAGAGCAAAAAAATAAAAACATAAATCCTGTAGAAGTGGTTGGAGCTGTGAACAAGCCCAGAGAAGAAACTGTAAAAAAAGTTGCGAATCTCTTAGAAAAGTACATAATGACAAAAAGAAACGAAAGAAAGAAAATAGAACTCAAGGCATATGAAATAGCAAAGCTGGCATGCTGGGAAGAACAGATAAAAAGCTATATCAATTCATACGCTCTTGCTGTTGAGAGAAGTTCTGGAAACTAATTCTGACCTGATATTATTCAGTATATTCATGTAGTTAGAATATGCTTCGTAAGGATTTTTGTAAGTGTTAAAGTACTTGTGTATGTCTCCGTCATCAAACCACTTAGTGCACATGTAATAAAAATGGTCAGAAGTTTGTAACTTTCTCCAAATATCCATCATTTCCTTGTCACCGGACTCTCTTATCATTTTTCCTATTTTCTTCATTTTGCTGAATGCACTGTCCTGCATTTTGTTCCCGAGCCAGGCAGATAGGTCTCTGTCTACATCAGCCCATGACAATATGTGCGGTATGTCTACCCTGTCCTTTGGTTCCATGTCAACAAGTTCGCTTATCTTTGCCCATTCAAGGTTATTGTGTTTTGAAACTTCTTTTGGAAGGTACTCAAGAAAATCAAATATCCCCGTCTCCTTCCATTGATGCTCGCCAAAAGTTTCATAATCTATAAAAAGGTTTATAGTTTGTCCGTTTGTTGAAGAAAGCCAAGAAGCATATTTGTCAGCAGTAAGAGGATACTCAACCCAGTCTGCTTTTGAGAAACGGAAACCTATGTCATCGCTCAATCTGTAATTTCTTAAAAGGAGTTTTATGTCAGAAGTGCTGGATTGATATATGTAATTCGGAGACCTCCAGCCCAGTATCTTGTCCCATCCTTCACCGACAATTCCTTTATAACCCATTGAATCTACTTTCTTGGCCATGTCATTTGAAAGCATGGCTTCGGTGTTCCTGAAAACTTTTGCCTTGTGGCCAAAAATATCTTTTATCAGCTTGCTGTGCATCTTTACCTGCTCATCAAATTCTTCGTTCATCACAAGATATGCAAGAGAATGATAATAAGTCTCGTTTAATATATCCATATTTCCGGTATCATACAAATTCTTGTATATCTCTATAACCTCTGGTTTGTATTTCATGGCCTGTTCAAGAAAAACACCGGAAAACGAAAAACTTACCTTAAATTCTGGATGATTTTTAACCAATTCAATTATCTTTTTTGTCGTGGGTATGTAACATTTATTGGCAACCTTTTCAAAAATAGCGGAATTCTTTTTTTCGTCAAAGTAATTAGAACCACTCGAAAAATAATTGAAAGTGCTCAGCCTGAAGGGCTGGTGTACCTGAAAATACATGCAAACTTTTGTCATATTACCCAAACCTATAATTATTTTATAACAGACTTATAAAAATCTCTCGTCTCTTTTCCTATATCTTCCCATGTTATTGTTTTTGCCTCGCTCTTACAGTTGTTAGACATTTCATGATAAAGTTCTTTATAGTTTAATATCTCCAGTATCCTGCTGGCCATTTTTTCTGTATCCCAAAAATCTATCTTAAAAACATTTCTGGTTACCTCTGAAACTCCAGAAGTTTTTGATATTATTGTGGGGGTTCCTGCGGCCATGGCCTCAAGCGCGGTTATACCAAAAGGCTCAAAAACGGACGGCAATACAAAAACATCAGCCCTTGAATAAAGCCTCGGTATATCCTCTTGGGGCACATAACCAAGGAAAAAAACATTATCCTCTATGCCTAAATCTATTGAAAGCTCGAGAAGTTCCTTGAATTTATCACCCTTTCCGGCTATAACAAATTTTGCCTTTGGGTGATTATCTACAACTATTTTGGCGGCCCTTAAAAGATGGTCAATCCCCTTGTGAAGAGTTAACCTTCCTAGAGAAAGTATCATATCCTCGTCACTTTTAAGGTTAATTCCCATATCAAAAGAAGACGCATCAATAGCATTGTATATTACTCTTATTTTTTTGGGGTCTGCCCCGTATTTATCTACAATTTGTTTCTTTATTCTCTTGCTTACAGCTATTATACCGTCTGCTTCTCTTATACCATACTTTTCCACATCCATTACCCAAGGGCACGGATTCCCTATTGACCTGTCATATTCCGTAGAATGTACAGTAAAAATAAGCGGCTTTCCCGATTTTCTCTTTGCGCATATGCCACCCAAAACAGTGAGCCAATCATGAGCATGTATTACGTCAAAATCAACACCTTCAGACATCTTGCAGACTTCTCTGGCATAATTTTGCACACTTTCCATTATTGTATTGGATAACACAGAACCAGTAAATGTTGTATAGGGTCCAAAACCAACAGAAACCCTGACTCTCTTTATATCCATCCAGGGTACATTCAACTTACCCCTGTCAGGCATTAGAAAAGTTATATTAACTTCATTCGGCATCTTCCTTGTAAGTTCGTATGTGTGGGTACCGAGTCCGCCGGAAACATAGGGCGGAAATTCCCAGCCAATCATGAGCACTTTCATTGAATCACTTGTACTATTCTATAGTAAATAATTATCATCTTGATTTAAATCTTTTCTTAATTTTTTTGGGCTATTGGGCTTTTATATTACAATTTAAGCCTAATAGAGTGTTTCTTTTTCGGTTCTAAAATCAATACTTTACTATTTACCTTCTTATCATTCAAAAAAACTTCCTTATAAAAATTAGGTAATTTTGCCTTTACCGGCAAACCACTCACATCAAGCTTGATTTTATCTCCATTCTTTGAGTAATTAAGCTCAACAAATTTACCACCAATTTTTATTCTCCTATTAAATTTATTCAAAAAGAAATTGTAAGGATTTAATATTATCATGTCTTCGGTAAGTTTTGGTTTTATCCCTAAAAAATAACCATCAAAAACAGGAATTATGCCTGCAACAGACCATGCCTGTGACGTACAACCCCTGGGTTTAAGATTGTCTGCATAAAATATTTCATTTATACCGTTTATACAGTTCTTATCAAAATTAGAGAAGTTTATATCCAGAAGTTTCTTGGCGTTTTTAACATTATCATAGTTCGAGTGAGCCATGGCTGCAGTTAAAGTAAGAAAAGGCCATACAGCACCGGTGTGATAGCCCTTTGGGTCATAATTGCTGTCTGAAGACGGTCTTGATTTAATCCCAACCGAAGTAAGGTATTCTTTTTTCATTGTCCTAGACAAAAACTTTGATACATCCTTTGAAGTGTGCATTAAAGCCAACTGGAAAAGGAAGTTCGGTGACTCAAAATTATTACTAACATTATCCTTAACTTTTCCATTCCAGTAATGCTTGTTAATCTCTTCAATCATCTTAGAGCTGGTATCATAATATTTTTTTGGATTTTTATTGTTTATTTCAAGTATCCTGCCGCCGCAATAGAAAGCACGGGACCACAATGCCTGAAGGTCTATAGCACCTTTTCTTTCTATACTATCCATCCAGGTAAACCCGTCATCCATTACAACATATTTATTCATTTTCTTAATTCCGTATTCAAGAACCTGAATAACTTTTTTCAATAGAGATTTTCCAAACTTCTTATCACCGGTAAAATCTAAGTAATCGTACAAGCCTATTATCCACAACGGGGAAACATCCGAAGAATTGTAAATTGCTTCCTTTGAATTTATAAGGCTCGGTACTTTTCCTTTCTTTATTTTATCACCAACAAAATCAATAAAGTTTCTTACTTCATCCGTCATGCCTAAATAAAGATATGCTGGCAAACACCAGCAAGCATCCCTGACCCAAATCTCATTGAAGAACGGGTAGCCAGCAATAAAACCGTTATCGACTCTAAAAGACATCAAGGAACTCAAAGTCTTATCAAAAAAATCCTGATACTTGTTATTTACATAATTTTTCTTTAAGTTTTCGTATTCTTTCCTTGATTCTTCAATTAATTCTTTGTAATTACTGACTTTGCTTATTTTGGATTCTGAAAAAATAAAAGGTACAATTCTTTCCTCGTCGGGTCCTATATTCAACTCAACAAAATATTCACCCGGAACATATTTTGACTGAACATCCTCGTTCCAGCTTCCTCCCAAACCAGGCTCCACAAAATAACCGCAATGTCCGGCATATTTTCCGGGTTTATGGTCTTCGTAAATCTCTTTCTTAACAAACTTGCCTTCAGAACTACCGAAACAGAGGGTACCTATTTTGTTTTTTACCTCAACCAAGTTATTTTTTGAAATTACGGAATATTTATAATCGTGAGAATTTTCATCTCTGTACCTTATATTTGCACCAACCTCGAGCAATATATTAAGAGTTTTCTCAGAGTCGGAATTGTTTTTTATTTTCAACAAGCTTATAATCTTTTCCTTTGCAGGAACAACATCTTCTGTTACATTAATATCTCCTATTACGTGTTTGTGTTTTGCATGCCAATAATCATTTTCAAAATCTTTGCAATTATGCATAGAAAGCCATTCATCATTTATTTTGTAAGCCCAATAATCCAATAATTTCTTGTCAAAATTCCAGACACCTGCCCACTTTGACCCGAAATTAGTATTTACAAATCTAAAAAGATGAACACCACCATTACTAAGAACATAGTTCTTATAGAAATATTTCTTTGGGTCTACATTCATACTTAAATTATTAAAAGAGGATATAAATTATTTTTGCTTATAAGCCCTTATCAGAGAAGCAGCTCCAAAGAGTTCGTAATTTTTTTTCAAGATTTTGACCTTAGATGGGTCAACAAAAACCCTTTTTTTCATCTCTTCTTTTGCTGGATTTATCAAAAGATTACCACTTTTTGTTATTTTTCCGGTTAAGAAAATAAATTCCGGGTCAAAACAGTTCGAAATGTTTGCCATTCCCACGCCAAGCCATTTGCCAACCTCATCGTAAATTAGATTGGCCTTTTTATTTCCTTCCTTAGCCATTTTATAAAGTTTTTCAGGAGTAATAATTTTCTTGAAGTATTTTTTGGAAAGTCGCCTGAAAGCAGGTTTTGCGGCATACTGTTGTAAGCATCCATTGTTTCCACACGTGCATTTTACACCGTTTGTTTTGACAGTCATATGACCAAATTCTCCTGAATTTCCCCTTCCTTTCATAAGTTCTCCGTTAATTACAATTCCTCCGCCTATTCCTGTTCCTATTGTCAAAAGAACGAAATTTTTTATTTTTTCTTTTTCAAGAAGACCGAGTGCAGCACATTTTGCGTCGTTCTCCAGAAAAACATTTGTTTCTAATTCTTTCTTTAGAATTTTTTTAAAGAATATGGGTGAGGAAGATAATATAGATTTTTTCAAAATTCCCTTTTTTGTGTCAATAAATCCCGGGACACCCAGACCAATTCCAGAAATAGTTTTATTTTTTATAATTTCATTTATGTTTGAAATGAGTCTTTGAATAAAAACATCAATACCTTCTTCCGCTCTAGTTTTCATGTATTTTCTCTTGGATATTGTGCTGTTTCGAAAGAGTGCAAGATTAGTGTTTGTTCCTCCAACAACAACAGCTATTTTGTACATTTAAGTCCCTTTTTTATAAAATCAATGTTCCTGGTTTCCTCGGTTTTAACGGCCCTGAAAATAGATAAATAAAAACTCAAACAGTCCCCGAGATAAATGGCATAGAAAATTCTTGAAAGAAAACTTCTACCTTTTATTTTTATTTCATTAACTTCTATTTCCTTTGAAAGTATTTTTTTACCCAAGGCCATCTGTCTCTTTATCCTTTTATTAATTTTTTCGTCATTGATAATCAAGGCAAAAACATCTTTGTTGTCCTTAAAATCGCTCACAATTTCGTTATGGTTCATTTCTGTAAAACAGTTATAATGGGCAAACTTCTTACTGTTTTCATTAAACTGTGTTTGCCACCTGTAAAGCACTCCCCTGTAATTTTCTGGTCCGTAAAAAACCGGTGTTCTCCTGAAAAACTTTTTTGACAAGTTCCTTGCCATATCCAAGTCAAAAGACTTCAATAATTTTGAAATTTCCCTAACATCTTTTTCCTTGTTTTTTATTATCTTGTTATCTTGCAAAACTTTTAAAATCGGGAAGAAAAGATAAGGCAATGCGACTCTGGGCACATGGCCCTTTGGTATATTTATTATTGGTAAACCTCTCTTCCTAGAAAACTTTCCACCGGAAGTAACCAAAATTATTTGACATTTTTTCTTTCTCGCATGTTCTAACATTGAAAGGCTTTCTTCGGTGTTTCCTGAATAAGATATCATGAAAACAAGTGTATTTTTGTCAACAAATTTTGGAAGTTTGTATTTTCTTACAACAAATATCGGTATTTCTATCTCATCTTCAAGGTAGTCCCTTAAAATATCACCGGATATTGCAGAACCTCCCATTCCTCCGACAACTATCTTATTAATTTCTTTTAGCTTTATTTTTGGAGCAATAGAAAAGGCTTTCTCTATATGATAAGAATATTCTTTCAAAAATCTTAGCATCTATTCACCATAATTTTATATAATACTCTTGTTAATAAAAGATTATGGAGTACTTTAATTTTGACGGAAGAGTGGCTATAGTAACTGGAGGTAGCAGAGGTTTGGGAAAATCCATGGCTCTTGGACTGGGTGAATGCGGAGCTGACATAGTTATAGCAGACATACTTGAAAATGAATCAAAAGAAACCGTGGAAGAAATAAAGAAAATGGGAAGAAAATCTATATTTATAAAAACAGACGTAACAAGTAAAAAAAGTATCAAAGAGATGGTAAAGAGAACTTTGGATGAGTTTGGTAAAATAGACATACTTGTAAATAACGCAGGTATACTAAAAACAGGCCTGCCTGAGGAAATAGACGAAAATTCTTGGGAAAAAATAATGGATGTGAATTTGAAGGGTCAATTTTTGTGTGCAAGAGAAGCCGGAAAAGAAATGATGAAGAACAATTACGGAAAAATAATAAACATAGCTTCAATAGCAGGAAAATCTGCCTATCTGAGCGGTTTAAGTTACAGTGTAACTAAAGCAGGAGTAATAATGCTAACGAAGAGTCTGGCTTCAGAATGGGGAAAACATAATATTCAAGTAAACTGTATCGCACCTGGAGTATTCGGCACACCAATGACAGAAAAATTGTTAGAAAGCAAAGAAATGCAAGAAATGATAAAAAATACAGTTCCCCTAAAAAGACCCGCAGACCCGAGAGAACTTATAACTACAGTGCTTTACCTTGCATCTGAAGCATCGAGTTATATAACCGGAGAAACAGTTACCGTAGATGGTGGATGGAGTTGTCATTTGTAATAACAAGGGATATTATAAACAAAGTATACCCGAAGAGAGAAGTAGAAGCACATAAGTATCAGTTCGGTTCTTTGCTCGTTATAGGTGGTAATAAAACTTATCATGGTTCACTTATATTTAATGCAGTAGGGGCATACAGAACGGGAGTAGATATAGTAAAAATTGTCGCACCCGAAAGACCGGCAAACATGGTTGCTTCATACTCTCCAGACATGATTACTTATCCTTTAAGCGGAGATTACATAGAAGATAAGCATCTGGGAATAATAAAAAAATTTGAAGAAGAATGTGATGCAATAGTAATAGGCGGTGGGATAGGTAGAGAAAAAAAGACAAAAGAAACAGTGAGGAATATATTAAAAGGAACTGAAAAACCTGTTGTTGTAGATGCTGACGCTCTGAGATGCATTGAAAAAAGTAAAATAAAGAAAAATTTCCTTCTTACGCCACACTCAGAAGAATTCAGAAATTTATTTGACATGAAACCAACAAGAAAAAACGTAGAGAAGTGTGCAAAAAAATACAAATGCACAATTTTGTTAACGCATTCCAAGGATATAATATCAGACGGTAAAGATACACTTGAAAACTGGACTGGAAACCAATTTCTAACAGTGGGAGGTACCGGAGATATACTTGCTGGTATTTGTGGTTCTCTTATAGCACAAGGAAACAAATTGTTTGACTCCGCATGTGCCGCTGCTTTCATAAACGGCTCGGCAGGAGATATTGCTGCAAAAACAAAAAAACAATCATTAATGGCAAGTGATGTACTGAGTTATATAGAAAAAGTTTTCATATAAAGCTAAAGATTTTTTACAAGTTCTTTTATGGTTTTCTTTGGGTTTTCAGATTTTGTTATAGCAGAAGCAACTACAACACCTTCTGTTCCCAAACCGACAGCAACCTTAACATCCTTGCCCTTTGAAATACCTGCACCGCATAGCAATTTTATACCGGAATTTTCCACGTTTTTAACAAATTCTTTAAGCTCTTTCGGTCTTTCGGAAGATATGGGCTTACCTGTACCTATAAGTTCAGGCAACTCAAAAGCCATATAATCGGGTTTATAAGATTTTAAATCTCTTGCCTCCGATATATCAGATACAAAAACTAGGGTCTTCAACCCCTTTTCCTTGCAAATACATATTGCTTTCTCGACATCCCATATATCCATGGGATGCTCAGAATGATTTAACATTACACCAACAGCACCCGCCTGTTTTAAACTTTCTGGGGTTATGAATCCCGTATTCCTTCCTTGCTTCAATGGGTCACAGTGTTGCGCAAAAACTGGTATATCAAGTTTTGAAACTCTGAGTATATCAGGAGTTTGTACAGCAATGATTATATCTTTTCCAGTCTCTTTCTTGACCTCTTCGTGAATCTTCGCAAGCTTTAAGCAGTTTTTTCCTGTTGACTCAGAATAGGTCTTAAAGTTAGTTACTAAAACCATTCAACCCAACACCTCAAAAACATTTTCAGGCTCCTTATCTTCAAATATTATTTTTTTGAGTGCCTCTGTTATCTTAAAAGGATTTTTATTTTGCCATATGTTTCTACCTATAGCAAGCCCCGCAGCACCACTATTTACTATATCGTAGGTATCTCTTATTAGCTTCTTTTCTCCTTTTTTCACACCGCCTGCTATAACCACCTTAGACTTTCCAGCAGACTTTACCGCCCATGAAAGGTCTTTTTTATTTCCGTTGTATTTAATCTTTATTATATCGGCCCCAAGTTCCAGACCAACCCTTGCAGAATAAGCCATGTTATCGGCTGAGGTTTCATTCTTTACAGATTTTCCCCTTGGGTATATCCAAGCTATAACAGGCAAACCTGCAGAGTGTGCTTTTTCCTCTATCTTACCGAACTCGCTAAACATTTCCTTTTCGTGCTCCGAACCTATGTATATAGTATATCCAACGGCATCTGCTCCTATTTTTATGGCCTCCTCTACGGAGCATACCTGAGTTGAAATGGGCTCTCCTTTAACGAGATTTGTTTTTCCGTTTAACTTTAAAATGAGAGGAACTTTTCCGTTGTAGTATTTTTCAGCTATGCCCTTCTGAAAAACAACGGCATTAAATTTTCCCTTATAGGCTATCTTCATTATGTATTCGGGGTTAACATTCAAGTCATTGAAATCTGTGGGACCGTGTTCGATTCCCTGGTCATATGCAAGAAAAATTGCTCTTCCTTTATTTAATAATTTGCCTAGTTTCATTACATCACTTCCTTTTTTATTTTAATCCTTCTGTTCTTTATCTTTCTTAAAGCCTCTTTGTAACCAAGAAGCTTGTTCTTTGCACCGTGGTACATTATAACGGATTCAGAGTTTACAAGAGCAAGCCTCATTGCAAATTCTATGTCATCTTTCTTTATCAGCCCTGTAACAAAAGAGGATGCAAAAGAATCACCTGCTCCTGTCCTCTCTACTATCTTTATTTTATGCGGTTTCATATAGTAAAAGAAATCATTACCTTTTTCATAAACATAATCTCCGTTTGGACCGTCTGTTATACAAACTATGTTGGGACCGAGTTCTGAAGCAAATCGAAGCTGTTCCTTAACTTTATTTTTTCCAGTAAGTAGCTCGGCTTCTCTCCTGTTAAAAACAAGAACATCAGACCTTTTTACTATATAATTAACATTATCATTTTTTATCTGGTATTCGCTGGGATTATATGCAACCTTTATTTTATTGTTTTTTGCATAATCAACAATTTTCTTTTGGGTTTTGAAAGAATCTCCAAGGAGAGAAGAAAAATAAAACCACTTTGTCTTTAAACCTGATTTTTTAACTTCACTAAATTTCATGGAATTGCTTATACCTTTGTAAGTAAGTATTGTCCTGTCGTGCTCTTTGCTGTCAAGTATGACGGAATAGGCAGTGAAATCCTTACCGCTTCTAGGTCCTATAAAATCAACTTTCTCTTTTTTAAGTTGTTCTAAAACTCTTATAGCACTATCATCTTTCCCCATTTTTCCCAAATAGGCTGTCTTCAACCCCAACCTAGAAAAAGAAACTGCAGTGTTGGTTCCTCCACCACCAGTCATGAAATCAAGTTTCTTTATGAGTATCTTTGATCCGGAAGGATAAGCAATTAATTTGTTTGATTTTTTACCTATGCCCGATAGCTCTGTGTAAACAAAAACATCCAAAGTTGCCGAACCTAAAGTTATTACATCGTACATTTTATATTCACACTCTGAGAGCCTCCAAGCCCGGTAGTTTTTTCCCGGCCATTACTGAAATCAAAGCTCCTCCAGCAATGCTTACATGAGAAAAATTACTTTTTTCAATATTAAAGGAATTCAAAACATGAGAAGAATGTCCACCACAAATCATGGAAAAACAATCACTATCAGCTATAGAATTCAGCAAACCCACAGTACCTTCAGAGAAACCTTTTTTTTCGAACATTCCCGCAGGGCCCTTGAAGAAAACAGCCTCTGCATCCTCTATATCCTTTGAATATTTTCTTATAGTATCTCTTCCAATATCCAGAATTTCTTTATCAACAGGAAGCTCATTGAGCTTGATTTCCCTTCTGCCACCATCATCAAAGGCAAGGTCAACTGGAGTTTCTATCTTACTTATGTATTTTCTTATATCAGGCAAAAGTATTTTCTTATCGCTCAAAACATCTTCTTCCTTTCCAAGTTTCCATCCCTCGACCATCAAACAAAGCAAAGAAAATATACCAGAAGAAAGAACCTTGCTTACAGAAGAATCTTTTATCAATACTAAATTATCTTCCGGTTTTGCACCGCCCATAACATATAACATTTTCTTTCCCTTTATTTCCTTTATAGCATTTAGTTCATTTTCAACAACTCTTCCTATGCATGATTTTAAATTTGCGGGAAAAGAAACAACCGATGTCTGTTTTCTATGCATAACCGAAAATGCATCATTAACAAAATAATCAAAAAGAGGGGACAATTTAGATACTATTTCATTATTAGATGAAGGCTTAAACTCGACTTTCAGAGACCTTATGTTTTTTAAAAGCAACACTTCTCCACTTTTCATTTTTTTAATACTTTCCAAAGATTTTTCTCCCAAAACATCATCAACATAATTAACATCCAAAAAGTCAGACAAAAAATTGCAATGCTGTTCCAAACTGGGAAAATAGTCTTTACTTCCGGGCCTGCCCTGATGAGCCAAAACAACCACCTTACCACCCTCATCAGAAATTTCCTTTAAAGTAAAGGCATGTTTTTTTATCCTATCATTCATCTGTATTTTTTTATCAATTACCGGAGAATTAACATCAACTCTAACTAAAACAAACTTTCCTTTAAAATCAAAATCATCCATTGTTTTGAAATTACCCATTTCTGTACCGAGCATACAAAAAATATTTAGTCCGTGTCCAATTTAAAGCTTCTTTGAAATTTTCTCGATTATATCTACCATTCTACAAGAATAACCGTACTCATTATCATACCAGCCCAGAATTTTTACCATATTACCGTTTACCATGGTGCTGAGCCCGTCTATTGTGCATGAATTAGAATTTCCTACTATATCCGATGAGACAATCTCGTCCTCAGTATAATCCAAAATACCTTTCATTCTTCCCTTGGAAGCTTTCCTAAAAACATGATTTACCTCTTTTTCCGTGACTTTTTTCTTAAGCAGGACAGTAAAGTCAACAACAGAACCGTCGGGTATTGGAACTCTCATCGCCATTGCATTGAGCTTTCCTTTCATCTCAGGCAAAACCTCTATGACAGCTTTTGCTGCACCTGTAGTAGTGGGTATTATTGATTCGGCGGCAGCCCTGCCCCTTCTCCATTTTTTATGTGGGCCGTCTAGTATTCTCTGAGTTCCGGTATATGCATGTGTTGTGGTCATAAAACCTTTCCTTATTCCAAAACTATCATTAAGAACTTTAACCATAGGAGCAAAACAATTTGTTGTGCAGGAAGCATTGCTTATAATCTTTTGATTTTTTATTTTAGAATCATTGACACCCTTTACAACAGTTATATCTGCATCGTTGGATGGAGCAGATATGAGAACTCTCTTGGCACCCGCCTTAAGATGTTTGCTTGCTCCCTGTCGGTCGCGGAAGAAGCCAGTGCTCTCAACTACAACATCAACTTTGAGATTCTTCCAAGGTAATTTTTCGGGGTTTTTTTCACTAAAAACCGGTATCTTTTTTCCATCCACAACAAGATTTTTTCCGCTTGTGGATATCTTCTTATCGTAGACGCCGTAAACACTATCATATTTTAACAAATAAGCAAGATTTTTAACATCAGTCAAATCATTTATGGCAACGATTTTATTTTTTCTTTCAATAGCTATCTTGAAAACAGCTCTTCCTATCCTTCCAAAACCGTTTATTGCTACTTTGACCATAAAACCATTAATAGTTGGTAAGGATTATATATAAAAATCAAAACAGTTTTCTTAAAAAACGCACCAAGTGTTTTTCGTCATCAGAAAAAATATTTTTCCTAAAGAACTTTATAATATGTTTAGAGTCTTTTTTGCTAAGAGAATTATATTTTCTAACCTTTACAATACCATCTTCTCCATTCATGGGTTTTTCAGATATTTTATAGTCATCATTTATTTCATATACTTTAAAATCGTCGCAAACGTGACCGGAAAAATAATTCTTATCGAACATGTTTTGAAATGACCAGAATTCATTTGTGTTTTTGATTTCAGGAAAAACTACATAATCTCCTCTCAATCCCTTGAGATGTTTTTTTATTTCTTTCATTATTTCGCTATATTTTATGTTGGATTTGACCTCAAAATCCTTGTATATTTCTTCAAATTTTTCGTCCCTATACTCAAAAATAGAACATCCCCTGTCTCTCGGATGAGGTTCTATTATGTAGAAATTTTCAATTTTCTCGGTTGGCATGATAAAAATAGGGTAAAAAATATTAAATAGTAGAAATGTGATGGTGTGTTGGGTTAGCCCGTCTTCTGTAAAGCTTATTGCCACGAAAATGGGTCATCTGTAAAGCTTTTTGGCATTCGTCATCGCCCCAGCTATTGCTGGATTAGCGACCTACCCACTGCTCCTTCATCATTGCAGCCTACTTGGTCTTGCACCACATGAGCCAGTCCGTTTCATCCACTTTTGTCAAACATCAATTAATATCATCTTTAAGACAAAATGGTTCGTCTCTGATACTGACTTAGGCATCTCTGCCTAGCTGCTTGCACAGCCATGATTCAACGGTGGACGGAGCTTCCTCAGTTGGATTACCTCAAGCTGTGAACAAGAGATTATCATCCGTATAACCGGCAGCCAATTCCGCAACACACCAAATAAAATTACATAAAAAAGCATATAAAGCTTAAAATAAAAGAACAGAATCTATCTTTAATTAAAATAAAAATTAGATTGGTAGATATCCCATTGAATAGGCAGCATATGCTAAAACAGCAATTACTATGACCCCTATTATTATTTTTTTCTTTGACATGAATTATATTAGAAGTGCTAACTTAAAAACATTTTCTTTTGTCTAAAATAAGCAATTTAATTAAATATAGCTCTTAGTACCGTAATGTAAAAGTATAGTATAAAATCCTTTTGAAATAGGTAAGATATAGAAATAAGGTATAGAGAAACTAAATAAAATAATCATTCCAGTTATAATATCAACAATACCCATCCAATCGAGCCAATAATTTTTCATTGCAGAAGAAGCGAAAGAAAAAATTCCTTTTAAAAGAACTATAAAACCGAAATAAAATAAGACAGAAGAAAATATTTCAGGATAAACCATAATAATACCTGCGATAATATCCACTAAACCTAACAAAAACAAAATCATTTTAACTCCTATACTGAAGTCTGTTTGTAAATATTTATAATAATTTGGAAAGACCATCATAAGTCTAGAATACTTTACAAGACGCAAAGTCTTGGGCCTTGAAACCTGGATACACAAGAACACAAAAATGGTGATTAGTACTAGTGGACTGAACTAGTCGCCGAAGCTTCTAGCTTACATCCCTAGCCTATCAAACCTGTCTTTTACAGGAACCTATGCTGTCTATTTTTGAGAGTTGCTTCGAGCTTAGATGCTTTCAGCTCTTATCAACGTAAGGCGTAGCTACTCGGCAATGCCTTGTCAGACAACCGATACACCAGAGGCCTCAGGCGGATGTTCCTTTCGTACTGATCCTCCTTTCCTCTCAGACAACAAACACTTCTAGTAGATATTGACCAAACTGTCTCACGACGTTCTGAACCCAGCTAACGTACCTTTTTGATGAGTGAACACCTCTACCCTTGGCTGCTGCTGCACAGCCAGGAGAAGGTGAGCCGACAACGATGTAACAACACGCGGCGTCAATAGGGGCTTTCGGCCGCTACGATCCGGTTATCCCTGAGGTAGCTTTTCTGACATCCCTGAGTCCTATCAATGAACTACAGGATTTCGTTAGGCCCGGCTTTCGCCTCTGAATTCCTCGATATTCAGAATTCAGTCAAGCTAGCTTTTACCCTTACACTCTAAGGAGGATTTCTGACCCTCCTGAGCTAACCTTTGGGCACCTTTGATACCATTTCAAAGGCGTACCGCCCCAGTCAAACTGTCCACCTGATATTGTCCAAGTTTCCTTGTAAGCATTACGTTTTCCAAAGAGTAGTGTTACATTGGTGACTCCACCAGAACTTGCGTCCTGGCTTCGAAATCTCCTACTTACGCTATACAATGGAACCCATAAAACAGTATCAAGTTACAGTAAAGCTCTACGGGGACTTTACTTCCCACTAGAAGTCTCAGGCCCATTCCCCTGAATGGCAAGTTCGCTGAACTCCAGCTTGGGACAGCGGGGACCTCGTTAAGCCCTTCATGCAGGTCGACATTCAATCGACAAGGGATTACGCTACCTTAAGACGATCAGAGTTATCGCCGCCGTTTATCGGTGCTTAGCCCCATTGAATTGGGGTTTGACATACCGACACTGGGCAGACCTCGCCGGCTATACGCAAGATTTCTCTCTAGCAGCCGGTTATGTTTTTGTTAAACAGTCGGGCCCCCCTTGTTACTGAGACCTGCACTTCCCAAAAAAGAGAGTACAGGCATCCCTTATACCAAAGATACAGGACCAAATTGCCGAATTCCCTAAGCTGGTTTGTTTCAACACCTTCGCCTTCTCAGCGAGAGCACCTGTGTCGGATTTGGGTACGGACACCAAAGGATAGTTCAATATCCTTTTCATGGGATCCAGGAATCAGTTAAACTTCTTATACAAGAAGGCTCTCCGGTTTCACTTCATTCTATCCCTTCCGTTCCCAGAACGGAAATTAGAAATTCCATTTCCAGGATTTACGGATTTCCAGAAGCTTATCCGGCTCGATGAGGCGACAACCTCACTTAACCTATCCCGAACCGTCAGATATTGATAGTGACCTTTGATGGTATAGGAATATTAACCTATTTCCCTTTCATCAAACTATTTTAACGTTTAATTTAGGACCGACTTACCCCCGGTTGATAATCATGGCCGGGGAACCCTTGCTCTTTCGGTGATTAAGAATCTCACTTAACTTTGCTGCTACTAATAACAGGATATTCATTTCGATGTGGTCCACAGGATCTCACAACCCTGCTTCTGCCCACACAGAACGCCTTCCTACGATTGTTAAATCTGAGGTATCGGTAGTTAGCTTACTCCCGTCCATTTTCAGCGCCCACAACCTCGACGGGTGAGCTATTACGCTTTCTTTGAAGGGTGGCTGCTTCTAAGCCAACCTCCCCGCTGTTTATGGTTGAAGACAACCTTTGTGACTTAGCTAACATTTAGGGACCTTAACCCCAGTCTGGGTTGTTCCCCTTTCGGGTACAGAACTTAATCCATGCACCCGCACTCCGAATGTCTACGGCGATGACAGATTATGAGTTTGACAGCGAAGCCGAGGATTTCTCCCCTTAACTTCCCAATCAGTGCTTTACCCTGTCAACTACCTCGATTCAGGCTGAACTGAGATTCATTTCGGAAGGAACCCGCTATCACCTAACTCGATTGGCTTTTGGTGGTTGAAAACCGACGATATGAAAATCTTGATTTTCAACTTTCACCCCTATACCCGGATCACCCGGACACGTTGGAGTAGTTCCGGTAACGGGCCTCCATTGGGGTTTCCCCCAACTTCACCCTATCCAGGCATAGATCGTCAGGTTTCGGGTCTCATCCCCATGACTTCCCGCACTTTCGCACGGCGCCCCTTGCCTAAGCTGCGGGCTTGTCGCTTTCGCTAAGGCTACAGTATTACTACTTTAACCTCGCCATAAAGATAAACTCCCTGTCTCGTTCTTCAAAACGAACAGTACGACTCTAGTTAATCTCTCTCGTACTAATGCGTCACCGCATATTCCTTCGAAAGATTTCATTCCTTTCAAGCCGTACCTGACTGTAACCGACTAGTTTCAAGCTCTTTTAAATCCCTGTTAAGGGTTCTTTTCAACTTTCTGTCACCATACTAGTGCGCTATCGGACTTTGGTAATATTTAGAGTTGGGAATCGATATCTCCCATATTCCTACCCCATATCCAAGGGACAGTACTCTCTTGCTTGGAATTGACTTTTTTAATTTCTTTTACGGGACTTTCACCCTCTTTGGTGCCCTGTTCCAAGGGACTTCAAATCTTTAAACGAAGCCATACCAAACGCCACATATACCTTATGTTTCCATAAGGAATTCGGTTTGCTCTGTACCGCTTTCGATCGCCTTTACTAACGGTATCGCGTTTGCTTTCTCTTCCTCCGCCTACTAAGATGCTTCAATTCAGCGGGTTTTGTCTCCGAAAGGAGTGTATTCCTAAGAATACATGAAGTCACATTCAGTGATCTTGGGTTCTAAGGCCGCATGCGCCTCGCCCAAGCATATCGCAGCTTGCCACGACCTTCTTCCTTCCCAAAGCCTAGCTATTCCCTAGCCGGTTTATAAGCAGTGCTCTTAAATATCCAGCTGGTCAGGCCTGAGTATTCTAGACTTATGATGGTCTCATGATTAAAAGCCTCAAGTGATCGTCTTGATATCATAGCGCCACGCGCTCAAATGGTGTTCACTTAATCATTGCCTTTTATTTGACCTTTAGTTTCCTATCCCCTATAAATAGAAAACCGCATATAAAGGTGTCTGCACGAAAAATCTTCAGGGCAGAAAAGACTGTAAAAAGTCCGTGCAAGCCCTGTTTTATTTCATAATAGACACCTAATAAAGCAATATTATATGGATATAACATGTATTTAAAGGTTTCTGTCACTTTTTACGGTACTTTTTGACGAAATATTCTTTAATTTTTGTTTTAAGGATAAATGTTTTTGCCTCAAAGACTTAGTTATGAAATCGAGCGAGTATTCGGATTTTATATTTAATCAAATAAAAAACGGAGAACCTGATATAGAAGAGATATATGAAGCCAGCATATCATACATGAATGTAGGTAAGAGAAAGCAAAAAAACACCAAGTTTCAGGCAGGTTTGTTTACTTCTGATGACGTCCTAATAGAAATGACAGAACCGGACGGGGTTTACCTCAATGACATGGACAAGTACTTCGGGGACACGGACGAAGAAGGAAAAATAATAAAAAGGAGCGGTTCCCGCAAAATTCCAGGTATGGTATCAAAGGATTCGCTGAGAAAAAATGTTTTCGGGATACAGCTTGCAAACAGCAGAATTGACAGGGAAAACAACAGAAACATGTGCGCATACCACGGTTGGGTAGGACCATCTGCCTACTTCAAATGGAACAAAAACGGACTGAAGGGTGTAAAGCCCCAGATTGATGCAGAAGTTTATGCAGGCCTGGCTTCATTTGAAATAGAAGAAATATTGGGAAATGAAATAACACTCAAACCAAAATCAATAATTCCGTGCAGAAAATCATACAAAAAAGTTTTCAAGGTAGTTAGGAAGCATGATTATGAAATAGAAGATGTTTATCTTTTCAATGATACTTACAAAAAATTAAACAAAAGGATAAAAAAAGGATGAATTAAACATTTATATTAATTCTATTGATTATTTAATACAAAGTTTGGGCCGATAGATCAGCGGATGGTCGGTGTGGATTAACATCACCCGCTCTAGATCGCCTGCTTTGCAATATGGAATAGCGATTCAAATTTTCGCTACTTCGTAACGAAACAGCAGGAGGCCGTGGGTTCAAAAGCGGATATTTTCTTTTCACAAAAGAAAATCTACGCGTCCCAAAAGAAAAATTTGAGGCGCTCTGTGCAAAAAAGAAAAATCTTGAAAATCCCACTCGGTCCACCAACACTTAATTCTAATATTTTAGAAATAATCAAGCTTATTAAGATAAAAACATAACTAATATAAGGAATTTGGAACGATTTTTTTTCTTGATTTGAAATTAAGAACAAAATATCTTTCTTTAAACTTGGAGGTGAATAATATGAAAAATTGTCCAAAATGTGGAAATGACCTTCTGGTCAAAAACAACTACACGCTAGTAACAGGGAAAATAGGTTATAGATGTTTTAGGTGCGGTTGGAAAAAAACAGTTAAATGAATAATATTACCTATTTATTTTTGATTAATTATTCAAATTATTATATAAGTATGTTTTACAAAAAATAATAAAAATACATAACGAGTCAAAGATTTTTTTCTTTTTCTCTTAGTGTTATTTAAAAGGAGGTTATATAATGGGAGACTTTAACCAAGGTAAAAGCCGTGGAAGATTTAATAATAAATTTGGTCCGCGTAAAATGCATAAGGCAGTCTGTTCAGAATGTGGAAAAGAATGTGAAGTTCCTTTCAAACCAACTCAAGGCAAGCCTGTTTTCTGCAAAGATTGTTACCAGAAAAAGAAAAAATGGTAGTAAATTTTGCGCAGAATCGCCAGGACGGGGTAATTTTCTGAATTAAAACAGTTAAACTCGGTCCACTAACTTTTTATAATAATATTTTTAAAATTATAAAGGAGTTTTTTATGAAAAAAATAATAGCAATAATGTTTTCGTTGATAATGTTCAGCTCAGTCGTTCTTGCAGCAAACATGGGAAACAACATCTCATCGGGACAAAAACAAAACAAAATAATAGACCGATTTAATGATTCTGATTTTGAAAACAACCAATCAGGTCCAAGGAATCAAATAGCTGTCCAGAGAGTAGAGAGAATAAGAGAAATGATAAGAAACAGGAGGACAGAAATGAACCAGGAAACAGAAGGATTGGGTGAAAGAGTTAGAAGTATACGTCAAAACCAGAACAGGGTAAGGCTTGCGGTTCATTCTCTTCTTGCAATGGAAAATTTCACAGGAGGAATAGGCAGGAACATCTCACAGATAGCAAGAGAATTTAACAACTCTGTTAAAACTACCTTAAACGCAGAAGAAAAAATAAAAAACAGGGGATGGTTCTCAAAACTTATCTCTGGTGGGGACGAAGAAGCTGCTGACCAAATCCAAGGCCAAGTAAGCAGAAACCAGCAAAGGCTACAAAAACTGGAAAGATTGAGAGAAGAATGCAATTGCAGCGAGGAAGTAAAGTCCTTGATGCAGGAGCAGATACAAAATATGGAACAAGAACAAAACAGGCTAAGAGAACTGGCACAAGAAGAAAAAAACAACAAAGGGCTCTTTGGCTGGTTATGGAAATAAAAATCAGATATTTCTCAAATAATTGAATTAGGAAAAAACCGAATAAAATAGATATCATTTTATTATAAACAATCAATATTTACTCGGGTGGTTACATGAAAAGTATTTTTGCCTACATCGGATTTAGCTTACTGATAGTTTTTATTGTTTTTACTTCGGGCTGTGTTGAAGCAGAAGAAATAAACAGCTTCGAGGAATGTGTTGCAGCAGGTTACCCTGTAATGGAAAGCTATCCTGCGCAGTGTAGAATACCGGATGGTAAAACTTTCACACAGGTAATAGAAAATAACCAAAATATTGGAGGAGAAAGGGACGAACACGGCTGTCTTGGTACGGCAGGATATTCCTGGAATGAAAGTATTGGAGCTTGCTTAAGAGAATGGGAGCTTGATTCAAGCCAGAAAAAAGCCGCAAAAATAGCAGTTGACTATACAGGAAGAAGTTACGGTACTACAATACTAGAAGTTTTAACAGCTCGCTGTCCGGGATGTTTCTCTGTAAAAATAGAAAAAGGTGTAGACGGAGACATAATCACATTATATTTGAATAACTGGACAATTTCAGAAAAGAGTGTTAACATGCATGTATGTACTGAAGAAGAAAAAAATGCTGAAATATGTACCTTGGAATACGCACCTGTGTGTGGCTTCAAGGAAGGGGAATCAAAGACTTATGGAAACGGTTGTCAGGCTTGTGCCGATGAATCGGAATACTGGACAATTGGTGTATGTGAAGAGGAAGATAATGCATTGTCTCCACAAGAATGTGAAACTTTAGGGGGAAGAAACGTGAACATAGTAGGCGGTGAAACATGCAGAGAAAACGAAACCAATGCCGGTAATGTGGTAGGGTTTATATCGCCAAATATATGCTGTGTACCTGAATAGTTATGGTTCTATTTTCTTGAAGAAGTAGTTACCCAAAGCAAGCAACACTACTATGGAAACAAAAATAACAGAAAAATCTATAACTGGTGAAAAGCTGTTCTGGCCAATCAACAAATATCTTATTCCATCAACTCCATACGAAAGGGGATTCAATTTGGCAAGTGTAAGAACAGGTTCAGGGAAGTTCTCAATAGGAAACAAAGCTCCTGACAAAAAGAAAAGAGGCATTACAACAAAGTTCATAACAAGAGGGAAAGCCTGCATATCATCAAGTTTTGAAGCAATTATAGTACCGAAAAGGTTGAAAACAAGAGCTACCATGAAGGCAAATATAATGAAAAACGGGAGCAGATAAAAATTAATTATTCTAAACCCTATTGAGTAGCTTATCAATAATACAACAGCTGCTTGAAAGAGAGCCGCAGTGGCTCCTCCAACACATCTTCCTATGAGTATATTTGTCCTTGAGACCGGTGCAACTAATGTTTCCTTGAGAAAACCGAAATTCTTGTCCCAAATCAATGATATTCCGTTAAAAAGAGAACCAAAAAGTATCGTCATTGTAACTATTCCGGGGGCCAAGAACTGAATGTAATTGCCCGCGCCTGCCTGCTCAAAGACAGGTCCGAAGCCAAGACCCATTGCAACTAAGAATAATATGGGCTGAGCTATGGAACCTATTAATCTGGGTTTTGAACGCAGGAACTGTTTGACTTGTCTTCTCCACATAACGTAAATTTCTTCAAGCATGCCTCATCCTCCTTACATTCCTCATCCTATCCAAGTTTCCGGCGGATTGTTTTCTTATGTTATAACCAGTCAAGCTCAAAAAAGCTTTCTCAAGAGACTTTGTTTTAGTACTTCTTTTAATCTCACCAGAAGTGCCGTTAGAAAGTATTTCACCCCTGTCAATTATTGCAATTCTGGTCGCTACTTTTTCAGCCTCTTCCATGTTATGAGTTGTAAAAAACACCGTTAGGTTGTTTTCCTTGTTCATTTTTTCAACATATTCCCAAAGAAAATTCCTAGTCTGAACATCCAATCCCAATGTAGGCTCATCAAGAAACAAAATTTCAGGTGAATGTAAAAGTCCTCTGGCTATCTCTAATCTTCTTTTCATTCCGCCCGAGAAGGTCTTTACCAAGTCATCTTTTCTATCAAAAAGATCCACATAATTCAACATATCATTTATTTTTTTCTCTCTTTGTTTCTTAGGTATCTTATACAAAACTGCGTGATATACCATGTTTTCAAATGCCGTAAGGTCGTCATCAAGAGTGTGGTCCTGGAATATTACACCTATAGATTTCCTAACAGAATCTCTCTGTTTAATTGCATCGTAATTGTTAACTTTTATAGTTCCCTTGTTTGGGTTCAGTATAGTAGTCAGAATCTTTATGGTAGTAGACTTTCCTGCACCGTTGGGACCAAGAAAAGCAAACATTTCTCCCCTTTTAACGGAAAAGGAAATATCATCAACAGCAACAAGGTCCTTAAATTTCTTTTTAAGATTTTTAACTTCGATAACTCTATCCGTTTTTTTCTTCATAAAATCATCTGATAAACTTAATTATTAAAAGTATAGTATTATTCAGCTCCTGAATGTGCTTTGGTTCTGATAGTTTCCGCTTCTCTTATCATAACTTGTATCTGATGGCCCAGAAATCTTTTCAAAAACAATTTGGCAAACAGTCGGCTTTTCATCTTTTTTTATTATAATGGTTTTGTCTGAGGAGTTGAAAAGGCTCAGTGCGAGCGTGCCCTCAAAACCGGCATCCACAAGACCAAAAGTTGCCTGGACTCCTTTTCTTGCATAGGTACTTCTCAGCCAGAGCTCAGCTATCATATCATCCGGTATCTTTACCTTCTCCCTAGTCATTACCCTAAAAAAAGTATTGGGAGGTATTTTGATGTCTCCTTCATTCAATTTAAATATTTTTTCACCTATCTGAACCTCATTTATAGAGAGGTCGTAACCGTTGGGAGTTAAAAAATCTGGATTGAAAGGAGCTATCAAATTTTCCCCTAGCTCCATTATTTTCTTGTCGTTTATCTTCAAAAACAACACCAAAGATTAATTTGAATTAATTACTTAAATATTAAAGTTAAAAATTATTGCAATGAAAAGACTTTATCGTTCAAAAAAAGAAAGAATGGTTGCTGGTGTCTGTGGTGGTATAGGAGAGTATTTTGATATAGACCCTGTAATAGTAAGAATAATTTGGATTTTTTTCATACTGGGCTACGGTAGCGGTCTTCTGGCCTATCTTATCGCATGGCTAGTTATACCAGAGAGAAAATAAAACTTAAGTGCAATTTTTCTATTTTAAATCGGCTGTTTATCGGTTATTTGCGCCGTTTTTAAAGAGTTGTTAAAGTATAAATATTCGCTGTATTATTTAGATATTGTAAAAGCTGGGAGGTTAGTGTGATGGTTGTCATTGGAAATTTTGTTTTCGACGATGATGAATGGGATGACGAAGAATTTGATGATGAAGAAGACTTCGAAGATGAGTAATAAAAATTATTTTGGGCTTAGGCCCTTGCTTTTTATTTTTAAAAAATAAGGCATTTCCTTTCCTTTTATCTGATAGCTTTAAATAAAGATTTTTTTAATTAGAATCGTATTCGTTCGGAGGTGAGCGGGTTGGCAGGAAAAGGAAAAAAGAAAAAGAAAAGTAAAAAATAATTTTAAATAATTTTTTTCAAATCTACCTTGATTATTTTTTATTTTTAATTTTTTTCTTAAAACGTTTTTTAAGAGCTTATTAAAAGATAACTTTTTATTATGGTTTTCTTGATATTGAATTAAAACAAAAGGAGGTTAGCCCATGGCCTGTAAGAAGAAGTCTGCAAAAAAGAAGACTGTAAAGAAATCCCCTGCAAAAAAGACTAAGAAAAAGACTACAAAGAAAAAGAAAAAATAATAATCAATTGTTTATTTTTTATCCTCTTTTTTTATTTTTATAATTACTTTATTTTCTTGTTAAGAATTTTAAGTAACTTAATTATTATCTTGCCTATTATGAAAAGAGGTATTATAATCACTATAGCGTAAACCACCCAAACTATAAGCTCTACAAATACTACAACTGGTACAGTAATAAGGTCCAGAAGCGCGTTAGTTATCTTTCTTATTGACTCTCTTAACTTTGACATCAATTCTCTTCCCAGGTCCTCGGGCATCAATTCTATCTCTTTCTTCTCTGTCAAAGAAACTCTCAGAGTAGAATAATCAGACCTCTCCTGGACATTGCTAACTGAATATCCGTAGTTTCTTAATTGGCGCATAGTGTAAAGTTTCTTCTGAGTAAGCCTGTCCATAAGCTCTATACCGTCAACGCTGAGTTCCATTGAAGATGCTTTATCAAAAAGGTTGTCGTAAGAATCCAGAGTTTTCTGTAATATCTCTATCTCATCCTGTTGTCTCTCGACACTTATTCTGTAAAGTCTTAAGTTGCTGTTTTTCACATCAAAATTATTCAAAACCCACTCAGAAAATTTGTCAAAGTCATCTGAAGGAACTTTAAGAGTGGCACTAATTGTAATAGTCTTATAGGTTTCGCTCTTGCTTATGGTTTCTACCCATCCGCCGTAACCTTCGGCATTATTTTTTATTTCGTTATAATCTCTCTGGGTATTATCGGTTTCTATAGAGACAGACCCTTCTCTTATCTGATATTCGTCCGCATTTTGAGAAGAATGTTGCTCTTCGAAAGATATTCCTCCGGACTTTCCTTCAGCCATGGCAGGAGCATTCCAGGAATCAGACATTTCCATAGACCTGGAAACACCTAACATATCGGGTGAGCTAGCCATTTGATAAGAAGTACCAAAGAACGAAAGTGAAAAGAAACCTATTATCAAAACAGCAAAAAGAACTATTAAAGAAAGTAACTTGTGCTTCTTTATCCAGGATGTGATATTCTTTAAACTCTCGTCCATAAGAAAAATTCAATTTTACTATATAAAAAGTTTAGCTGATTGTCTAAAACTGCTTTATCTAAAAAGCAATGGCGTTTTGTCGAATAAATATATTAGGAGGTGATCCAGCCGCACGTTCCCGTACGGCTACCTTGTTACAACTTAGCCCGCCTTGCGGAACCGTGATTCGACTTCCCTAAGAAAAGAAAAGCCTCACCAAAACTCCACTCGGATGGCTTGATGGGCGGTGTGTGCAAGGAGCAGGGTCGTATTCAGCGAAAGAATTCACGTCCTTTCAGATTTTTCTAAAAGGGCTTAATGACTTTCGCTTACTAGGGATTCCGGCTTCACGAGGGTGAGTTTCAACCCTCGATTCGAACTTTGGCCAGGTTTCTGGGATTAGCTCCACCTTTCGGTGTTGCAACCTATTGTCCTGGTCATTGTAGGCCGCGTGTAGCCCAGAGAATTCGGGCCATACGGACCTACCGTCGCCCACTCCTTCCTCTGATTTATCACCAGCGGTTCCTTTAGAGTGCCGCTATTCCGGAGAATAACGTAGCAACTAAAGGTGTGGGTCTCGCTCGTTAACAGACTTAACTGCACGCCTCACGGCACGAGCTGACGATGGCCATGCAACTCCTCTCAGCTCCTCAGGTAACCCCTTCAGAGTGACCATCAAAGTGCTGTCTTCTCTGGTAAGATGTCTGGCGTTGAATCCAATTAAACCGCAGCCTCCACCCCTTGAGGTGCTCCCCCGCCAATTCCCTTAAGTTTCAGTCTTGCGACCATACTCCCCAGGTGGCCCGTTTAACACCTACGCTACGGCACATCATATCCCCGAAGGAAATGATATACCAAACGGGCATCGTTTACGGCCTGGACTACCGGGGTATCTAATCCCGTTTGCTACCCAGGCTTTCGTCCCTCACCGTCGGAGCCGTTCCAGCTGAGCGCCTTCGCCACAGGTGGTCCTTTGAGGATTACAGGATTTAACCCCTACACCCAAAGTACCCTCAGCTTTTCTCGGTCCCTAGTTTAACAGTGTTCTTGGCACGCCCTATGTTTTACACAGGATTTCACCAAGAATTTGCCAAACCGGCTACGAACGCTTTAGACCCAATAATCGCGATTACCACTTGCAGTGCGGGTATTACCGTGGCGGCTGGCACCCGTCTTGCCCACTGCTTATTCAACTACCCTTTTGAAGTAGATAAAAGCCCTAGCATTGCTAGGGCACTCAGGATTCCCCTATCGCCCGTGAAGGCATTGTAAAGGTTTCGCGACTGCTGCGCCCCGTAGGGCCTGTATTCTTGTCTCAGAACACATCTCCGGGCTACGTCTCTCAACGCCCGTATGGATTATAGGTTTGTTGGTCCTTTACACCAACAACAGCCTAATCCACCGCAGTCTCATCCTCAGGCACCGGAGCTTTGAATTTTGGTACATTCCAGTATCCAAAACCTATAAGGTATTAGTCCCAGTTTCCCGGGGTTATCCCTAACCTGAGGGCAGATTAACTACGTGTTACTGAGCTGTTCGGCATGCGGACAAGCCGCATTCACCTAGCATGTCTTAATCGAATCCTGATAGCGGTAATCTCCGGCAGGATCAACCGGAGTTAGATCGCAAAGAGAATTGTCTTTTTGCTTGCACACTTACTTACTCAACAAAATTTCGCCTACTTTTTAGATTTAACTAAAACGAAATTCAGTTTTAGACAATCAGATATTATAAACAATATCCAACATTTAATCCATACCAGGAATGTGGTTTTTCACTGTAATAGGCATAAAGAAGTCTCTACAAATGAGAGACGTAGCCTACCTCCAACCTCGCCAGTTGGTATGGTGTTATTATAATGATATGATAGGTATAAATACTTTTCGGCCAAAACTTGCTAAATTATTGCAGCCTGCTTAGATTTTTCTTTATTTTATCAGCGAGAGAGAAGTCTTGGATTCTTTCGGGTTCGTGCCTAAAAACATTAAAGCCCTTCTCGTTGTACCGGGGGACTAGATGCCAATGAACCTGCTTAACCTCGTCCATATAAATAAGGTATACTTTATCCAATTTCAATGTCTTGAGTATGGCATTTCTAATTTCATCTACCTTGTCCATAAGGTATTCGTAATCCTTTATTGAAAGAAGGTGTAAATCTTTCTTTTTTTCCTTCCATACTACCACAGAATGACCCCTTGTGACTGGATAACTTGCCAAACAAGCATATAATTTTTTGTCCTCGTAAAAAAGAGAGTCTTTCCCTGGAGAAGGTAAATGCTTCATGATTAAGGTAGTGTTTTATTTTTTATATTATTTTCACAAAGTATTAACATGATTGAATATTTTAAAAGAACCATAAAAGACCGGGAGCTTAAGAAAATAAATAGATTCAGCAAGGGTTGTTGGGTAAGCGCAATAAATCCCAATGAAGAAGAACTGAATATGCTTGAAGAGAAATTTGGTCTGGAAAAACAGAATCTGCTTTCAGGTTTAGACGAAAACGAAATACCTCGTGTAGAATTCGACAAAGATAAAACTTATGTCATACTCAAGACTATGTCAAACGGCAACATAACGACTATTCTTATTACAATAACAAAAGATTTTGTGCTTACACTTTCTTCAAACAAGCCAAACTTTTTGGATATAATAAGAGAAAACAAAGTAAGGTTCATAACTACTCAGAAAAAGAAATGTCTCCTGAATTTGCTATCCTTCATAAACAAATATTTCGAAAGAGAGACAATGGATATAGTAAAAAAAGTTAATATACAAAAAAGAAAAGTAAAAAATCTCCCGGAAAAAGAAATGGGGGAATTGCTTTTTTATGAGGACAGATTAAACGAGCTAGTGTCATCTTATTACCACATAAACATGGTTTACAGGAGACTTGTAAAGAAACTCAATTTCTACGAGGGAGATGAAAAAGACATAGAGGACTTGATTATAGAGATAGAAGAGGGTTTTAACCTGTGCAAGTCATCGCTTAAGAAAATAACAAACATAAGAAACAACCTAATGATAGTAATGTCAAACCGCCTTAACAAAATAATAACACTTCTGACTATAGTTACTGTATTCATAAGCATTCCGGCTGCCATATCAGGAGTATATGGTATGAATATAGTTTTGCCGATTCAAAACAATCCCAATGCTTTTTTCTATATAATATTTTTGAACACAATTATCTGGATTCTATTCCTTGTATACTTCAAAATAAAAAAAATAATATAATTGTTGCCATACTTAGTCGAAAGTACTTCACAGCAGGACACGCCGGCCCATCTCCAACTTCGCTGGCAGTATGGCAAAAATAGTTTGATTCTTAATAATAAATAAATGGGGCCGCGGCCGGGATTCGAACCCGGGCCAGAAGCTTTCCGCCGGACCAATCCAATTTTCGTGGACGTTTTACACCGAGCAAAAGGTCCTTCCACAGGCTCCTATGCTAACCACTACACCACCGCAGCCATTTTTCTTAACTAACTACTGTTTCTTAAGTTTTTTATTTCTTTCTTAAGGTCCTCGAAACTTATTAAAGTCTCTCTGCCTGTATTCATATCCCTTAGATTTACCGAGCTCTTCTCGAGTTCTCTTTGTCCCAATATTATACAGTAAGGTATTCCTAGAGAGTTTGCGTGACTAAGGTTTTTGCTTATATTTCTATCCATAACATCCATATCAGCTCTTACACCAAGAGCTCTGAGTTCTTGAACAATTGAAATACATTCCCTCTGTGTTTTTATTGGTATGACAAAAACATCAGTAACTGTTTTCTCCTTATCTATTTTTCCCTCCAAATTCAAGGCATCATAAATAGTATCCAGGCCAAATGATGTACCAACAGCCGGAATGTTTTTTTCAGAATTCATGAATTCACTTATCATATTGTTCCATCTTCCACCTCCTGCAAGAGAAGATGATAATTTACCGCTCTTTAAGAAAACCTCAAAAACAGGGCCCGTGTAGTAAGAAAGACCTCTAGTAAGACTTGGTACAAACTCTATATCCTTAGCACCCATTAGCTCCGCATAACCAATCATCTTTTCTAATTCTTGCAAAGAATTTTTTGCCTTCTGGTTATCTATCTCTTTTACGTTCTTAAGCAAGTAAAATACCCTTTCTACCTTTTCTCTTTCTATTCCTCTACCAATTGCTTCCTCAAAAACACCTTCCTCGCCAATCTTTTCAATTTTGTCAAGAGAAATCATCATATCTGTTCTTTTATCACTGTCTATTCCGGCAAAAGAAAGCATGCCATCCAAGAATCTTCTATCGTTTACTTTTATTACCACTTCCAGGCCGAGCCTTTCAAAAACTTTGGTATACATAGCCAAAAACTCGGCATCAGTTATCAGGGATTCTGAACCAACTGTATCAACATCGCACTGCCAAAATTCCCTGTAACGGCCGGACTTTACCGGACCATCCCTCCAAACTTTTCCTATCTGATACCTTTTAAAAGGTTTAGGTATCTGGGGATTTGCCGCAACTAATCGTGCCAGAGGAAAGGTAAGCTCGTATCTCAAAGTAAGTTCTCTTTCTCCCTGGTCCCTGAACCTGTATATTTCCTTGTAAACATCTGTACCGGATTCTGAACTGCCTTTCTTTGTAGCCATTTCCCAAGTCTCTATTGCAGGTGTTTCTATAGGAGAAAAACCAAACTCTTCAAAAGTCTTAACAAGAACATCCAAAATTTTCTGTCTTTTTATCTTCTCCTCTGGTAGAAAATCTCTTGTTCCTTTTAACGGCTGAAAATCATCACTCATAACAATCACCTTTATTTTGGGTTCCCTTATTATAAAATTTATAGGCAAAACTAGAAAAAATCTCTTCAAAGATGAACTAATTCACCATTCATATGTCTCACCAATTATTAAAGGGTTTAAATTCTATTTAAGTTTTATTTTTGCCATAAGGTTATAGCCGTCAGAAGTAATTTTATATTTAAAACCGGCATTAGCCAGATCTTCTTCGAGTTCCTCCTTACTGTAAATATAATATTCTCTTTTTAATATTTTGCCCGACTTGTTCCATTCTTTTGTTATAATATTCCCGGGAGGAAGACTGGGATTTTCTCTGTCCCAGACAGTTACAAAACCTTCCTTTTTCATTACTCTGTTTATTTCATTTAGTGTTTTTAGCCTTTCTTCTCTTTTAAGAAGATGGTGTAATGAAGCAATAGAAATTACATAGTCAAATGATTTTTTCTTGAAGGGTATTTTTTTCATGTCGCCAACAACGTTATGAAAAATAATATTGTTTTTTTCTGCATATTTTATGGATAATTTTACAAGCTCTTTGGAGGAATCCAAACCAAAAAAATCAAAACTTTTTGAAAAGGGCAAGAAATCAGCACCGTGTGCGCAACCCAAGTTCAGGATTTTTCCTCTTTTCCAATTATTGTTAAGCTCTTCAAGTTCTTCTCTGAATATTGTCCAGTGCCTTATGTTGTACCAGCTTTTTGCTATATTATCATAAAATTCCATGTTTATAACACCACATTTAAGAATTTAATCCTAAGTATTTAATCTATGAGCAAGGAAAAAATAGCAGAAATAGTCCTCAAAAAAATAAGAGAAGATGATATTTCAAAAGAAGACGTGCAAAAACTGAAAACAAGACTGGCATCATTATACGGTACAGAAATACCGGGAAACGAATTCATACTATCAAGAGCGAAAAACCGGAAATACTTTTTAAAAAAACTTCAAAGAAAACCTTCTAGAACACTGTCAGGTGTTACAATAGTAGCGGTAATGACTTCTCCGGAAGATTGTCCGCATGGAACATGTGTATATTGTCCAAAAAATAAAGAAGTTCCGCAGAGTTATGCCAACAACGAGCCGGCTGTAATGAGAGCAATAAGATGTGATTTCAACCCATACAAACAAACCATCAATCGTCTGCAGCAGCTTGAAGCAATAGGTCATCCAACAGATAAAGTAGAACTCATAGTAATGGGAGGTACGTTCACTGGTCGGGACTTCGGTTACCAAAAAGAATTCATAAAAAGATGTTTCGATGCACTAAACGGAGAAGAATCTGAAAGCCTGGAAGATGCAAAGAAAAAAAATGAAAAAGCAAAACACAGGTGTGTGGGCCTTACAATCGAAACAAGGCCGGACTATATGAAAGAAAAAGAAATAAACAAAATTCTAAGCTTGGGAGCAACAAGAGTAGAAATCGGAGTACAAAACCCTGACGACATAATATATAAAAAAATGAAAAGAGGCCATTCGGTCAGTGATGTTGTGGAATCTACAAGAATGATTAAAGATTCAGGACTAAAAATTTGCTATCATCTGATGCCTAACTTGCCCGGTTCAACCTTAGACAAAGATTTAGAAATGTTTAATAAAATTTTCAATGAACCAAGGTTCAGACCGGATATGATAAAACTATATCCGACACTTGTATGCAGAAATTCAGAACTTGAAAAATTGTGGAGAGAAGGCAAATACAAACCTTATTCCGATGAAGAGCTTATTGACCTTATCTGCAGGATAAAAAAAGGAATCCCCGAATATATTAGGATAATGAGACTGCAAAGGGATGTTCCAAAAAAAGAGATATTGGCAGGTTGCAAGAACTCGAACCTGAGGCAAATAGTCCATGAGGAAATGAGAAAAAGGTGCTGGGAATGTAAATGCATAAGATGCAGAGAAGTGGGACACAGAAATAATGAAAAAGAATTTGAATTAAAAATTATTGAATATGATTCGTCGGGAGGGAAGGAATTCTTCTTGACTTACGAAAAAAAAGGCACGCTGGCAGCACTTTTAAGATTAAGAATACCAGGAAAAGTTTTTAGGGACGAATTAAAAGATTCGGCAATCATAAGAGAATTGCATGTATACGGAAGCGAGGCGGAGATAGGAGAAAAAGGCAATATTCAGCACAGAGGTTACGGAGAAAAATTGATAAAGAAAGCTGAAAATATTGCAAAAAAACAGGGCGTGAAAAAAATAGCAATAACTTCAGGGGTAGGTGTACGCGAATACTACAGGAAATTTGGTTATTACTTGGATGGTCCTTACATGTGTAAGCTTATATGATATAATAATCCGGTATTTCTCTTTTAGGCTTATCAATTGGTTGTTCACTTTCATTATAACCGCCAACAGATACAAGTGCAATAAGTTTATAACCATCATCCAGTCCGTAAATTTCTTTGATTTTTCGATCTGACTTTGGATTCGCTTTGTACCAACATGCTCCCAATCCCATGAAGTGAGCAGCTAAAATAAGATTTTCTACGCCGGCAAAACCAGTCGCATAATCTGGATTGTCTATCGGATCATTTTTATTTTTATTGAAGCTTTTAGGAAAATGTTTAATAAAAACACAAATCAAACATTTCGTATTTCCTATATAAATAAAATCTGGCTCAAAAGAATTCTGTTTTTTTATTAAATCTATTTTCTCTCTGTCTCTAATTATTTTAAATCTCCAAACTTGGTTGCCTCCTCCACAAGGAGCATTAACTGCGGCTTCTATCAATTTTTTTATTTTTTCATCGCCGACCGACTCATCATCAAAAACCCTTATGCTTCTTCTTGAAATCAATTTATCAATCAAATTTTTCTGATTTTCTTCTATCATAATAATAAATAAATTTTGTTTAAATTAATAATTCACGTATAAAGAACTAAGAAAGATTTAAAAATAAGCTAATCAAAAAAATATTGGGGCACCCTCTATTTACTAAATGTGATTAAATGGAAAAAGAGCAAAAAAAATTCAAATGTAAGTACTGTGGCCTGGATTTTGACAGCGAAAAAGAACTAGATACTCACATAAAGATAGAGTGTGTTGGAAAGGTTATTCATCAAAGGACTTCTATTATAGGTAAATTAGAAAAAATGGTTGAAAAAATAAAGATAGGCGGAAAAGACGTATATGACATAAGGGAAGGAATAAAAGTACTTCAAAAGATGGAGAATATAAGAAAAAAAGGTAACATACCGGTAATAAAAATAAACGACATAAAACACGCCAAAGAACTTAAAAAGGTAATAGATTTTAGGGGAGAAATAATTTACACAAAAAAAAGCCAAAGGACTTTTCTTAATTTTTTGATATCACTCAAACCGAAACTGGTTATTGGTAATTTCTCGAAACAAGATAAAAAAATATTTGAAATGAACAAAATAAAATACTTGGATGAAAACAAAACCAAAATAAAGGTGAAAAACTCCTGTGCTGAGATAAAACCTGAAGAACTTAAGGAAATGTTCACAAAAAAAGAAGTTAACAAAATAAAGAAAGGGTCAGAGCTAAAGCTCGTGATGGACCTATCAATCATAGATGAATCAAAAAAAGATGATAAAAAGATAGAGGTAAGCAATCTTGCAGTTCCTCTGATAGAAAAAAAGTTGGAAGAAATGGAAAAAGAGATGGACAAAAAACCAAAAGTAAAAAAGAACTTAAACTTAGATGAAATGGAAAATGATATGAACAAAAACTTAAAACAAAGCAAAGAAAAGAAAGGTGAAAAAGAAAAGGAATTAAATACTAAAACAAAAAAAAGTAAAGAAATAAAGAAAGGTGAAAAACTTATAAAGGAACTTAATTTAACAAATCTAAAAAAAGACTTCCTAAAGATAGAAGAAAAAGAAGAAAAAAAGGAGAAGAAAAAACCAAAACTTTTCGGTTCATTGATTAAGAACAAAAAGAAGAAAGAAGTGAAAAAGAAAAAGACTCTAAAAGAAGCAGCACTTGAAAACTTATACAAAAGCGACAAAATTGATGACTACGACAAGGCGTCTGTTGTTGTTGCTCACGTACTAAAACAATTTCTGGAAATAAAGATAAAATGCAAAAAAGAATTGACCTATCTTGAACTAATAGAAAAAATAAAAAAATTCCACCTGCCTTTGGACTATATAGACCAGATAATAGAGTTCTATAAGAATATGCATATACAGGAATACAAAGATGAAGTGAGAATAAACTTCCAAGAAGCAAGAGAACTAGCAGAGAGAGTAATAAATGACCTTGGATAAAATAATAAGTGGTTAGTATGTTTAACATACCCCTATTAGATATAACTTTTTATGATGCATCCATATCATATAAAAATCTTAATCTGCTGCTGATAGTAATAGCAATAGCAGTTCTTATACACATACTTACCATAAAAAGAAGTGAAAAAAGGGCGATAAATTTTTCAAATTATGAGATACTGGAGAAACTAATGGGAAAGGGTGCAGCAAGAGAAAGAAATCTGCTGCCTTTGATACTAAGAATTTTGGTATTGAGTATGGTAATATTCTCTATATCAGATTTTACAGTAACCTTCAGAGGTTATGAAAGTGATGCTGATTTTATAATTGGTATAGACACTTCATCCAGTATGCTCAACCCTGATGTCAAGCCGACTCGGCTTGAAGCCGCAAAAGAAGCTAGTATAGGTCTTTTAGAAAACCTGCCCAAGCAAACTGGCATGGGACTTCTAGAGTTTTCGGGAGAAACAAACCTTCCCTGTGAACTAACTAAGGACAAGGAAAAACTGAGTAACTGCATAAAAAATATAAGTTATGGTGAAGCTGGTGGGACAGCAATAGGAGATGCAATAATACTTGGTGCAAACGAACTGAAAGATTCAAGCAAAAAAAAGATAATGATAATAATAACAGACGGTAAAAACAATGCCGGTGTAGGAATAAACGAGTCACTGAATTTTGCTCTAGAAAAAAATATAACCATATTCACAGTTGGAATTGGTACAAAAACAAATGAAACTGAATTTGAAATACCTGAAAGTTACAGGGACATAAACGGCACAATGACTATATCCACACAGGAATCTTACGATGAAGAAACATTAAACTATTTATCCAATTCTACAGGGGGCTCCTTTTATAGAGCTGATAAAAAAGAGGAACTAGAAAATATATACAAACAGGTAGTTCTTAAAGATAATATAATAACATTGGAACCGACATTTTATTTACTGGCAATAGCAGCTATATTATTATTAATAGAATGGGCGCTTGGTGCAACAAAATACAAAACTCTACCCTGAATATCATTTCCAATCTTTAGAACTGTTTTTCACTCTGTATAAGACAGGCACAACAGACTCTCTCGGAGTTTTGGCTCTTTTATATTTGCTTCTGTATGGGGCATTATTTGAAGGGTTCTCGTAACCACCTTTCTTGAAGAAAGTAGGCGGACTTAGATTGCCGCCTTTAAATTTCTTCCTGCTCACAAAGCTGTTATTGTTATATTTTATACCGGAAGATTTTTTTCTCTTCAAAAAGAAAAGTACAATAAAAACCAAAACAATAAAGACTATGACTGCCACATAAGGATTTGATATGCTGCCTACTATATTTCCTGTAGGTATTGATGGTAAAGAAAAATTGTCTGAAGATACAGTAGTTACGTTTTCATTTATTCTGAATGTAAATGATTTTATAGTTTCATAACCGTCATCAGATTTCGCGATGACGTCTACAAAATGATAAATCTTGCACTCTTCTTCACAATATTCTGAAGGCACCTTGAAATTAATACTGACCGATTTCTCGGAACCAACAGAAAGATTGTTTATAGTCATGGGAACTATGCTATACCAGTCTGTAGATATTCCTCTTGCACTAACGCTTATAGAACCAAAATCTTTTTGCCCGGTATTTATTATATTTATTTTTTCCTGTACACTCTTGTCAAGGTCCACCCTTACCTCTTCTGGAACAACCACACTAAATTCCTTCTTCTTTTCTACCTTTATTATATGAGTTGCTGTTATGGGTTTGAAAGGATTTTTCTCTACTGTTATCTCCATTGTATAAGCTCCTTCATCTGAAGGGGCTATCAAATCAGAAGCCACAAAATGACCTCTTTCATCGGTGTATGTAAAACCACTAAGAGGTGTATCCTTTATTCTGTAACTAACCTTGGCGTTTTCTATTGAAGAGGCGTCTTTATTATCTATAACATTACCGGTAAAAGTTACCTGATCCCTAGCATAGTATTTATCCTTGTCCATTGTAACCTCTAGAGAAGTTTTCTTTTTGTTTCCGAGTATAAAAGCAGAAAATTCAGTCACATTGAAATTTATTATATTGGTTACTTTGTTTATTGAAAAAGGCACTGTATCCCAATCACCATTACATTCTCTCTTGCCGTAGTTCCAATCGTGACATGAATAAAGTTCAAGGTCGTTCTCACTACCGGTAACATCTATATCATCATACTTTAACCATATCTGGGATTCATCAAATTCTAAAGCGAACTGAAAAACAACAAGTTTTACCGAATTTATTCCGGCTATAGTACCTCCCCCGATAAAGCTATCCAAGGACATTGGACTGTTTGAAGTTATCATCTCATCTTCTTCCCCTATATAAAGTCCGTCCAACTCAAGCCTTTCTATCTGCGGGGAAGTTATCTTCAACCTGTAGTTACCCGGCAAAATTTCCAAAGAATACTTCCCGGTTCCACTGTTAACATCAGTTCTGTACCATTTTCCTGTGTCCAAATTGTGCAGCTCAATTTCCGCATCAACTATCTGACCGGAAGCATAAGTAAGCGTTCCCATAAAAGGTATTGTGAAATATAGGTCTTTTGATATTTCGTCATAATAAGACTGGAAATTGCCTTCTATTTTGAGGTCGTAATTACCCGCAGATTTTTCTGGTACTGAAACAGGCAAAACACATCTGTAAACTCCGTCTCCGTTCTTAGAACATGGGGGCATATCACTGGATGATATTGTTTCTTGTGAACCTCCTATTTTCACATTAAAAGAAAGCTCATAAAGATTGCTTGTGTCAATTATAGGAGAAGTTATTAGAACTGGAACATCTATACTACCACCCTCACTCATTTGAAGAGGATATGGGTCTTCAAAAGAAATTTCAAATGCATTTCTTATGTTTATCTTATTTGATGCTGTATCCTTTATATTGGGTTTTGAACTGTACTCTACAATCAAGTCATTAAGACCATAAAAATCGTTATTGGGTATGTAGGATACAAAAGAACTTATTTCCAGATTTCCGCTTACTTGGTCCGGAGTTTTGCTGTTAGATAAAAGAAACTCCTGGCCACTTCTGGATAGTATAACATTAAACTTTGCGTTATCAACATTCTGTTCCGAGGTTCCTATTATCTTCTTGAAAGTAAAAATCGTATTTACGTAATCTCCCTGGACAACATCAACCGTTGAAGACGGTGAAATTATTTCAATTTCATAACTGTATATATCAAAATTAGATGACGTGCTGTCTGTATTGTTGCCTAAACAGACACCTGTGAAATGGTAGACACCAGTTCCGTCAAGAGAACCCGGATTTATATTGTAAGCTATCTGAGTTTCATTTCCGCCTAAGGGTGTCTCAGTAAAACCGGAAGGCGAGTACCACCAATCGCCTTTAGTTATATTTATCTTTGCACCAGTGTAATCATCACCGTTGCATTTAAAAGACGAAAGGAAGTTTCCATCGTTTATATACCTTTCATTAAATTCCAAAGACATGTCAGATATACTTACAGCGATAACACTAGGAGAAAAGAATAAGACTAAGATTAACATTAATGCAAACTTACTTAACTTCATTTTTCTATCTGCCTCTTAACTTTCCCATTAACCTCATTAACGAAGCATATTTAGGGGGTTCATAATTCTGGTTTACTAGCCATGCCGCAAGCTTCTTGTACTCTATAGCTGATGACGAATAATTATTATATCTGACCACAGGAACTCTCTCAAATATACTTCTCTTCAATTCTCTGTCGTAAGGTATTCTCGATACTATTGGTATCTCCAAAGCCATCTCTATTTCACCCTCGTTTAACTGGTCTTTGACCTCATCTGCCTTTGCCAGTACACACCAACAGTTCTCGGTATCGCCCTTTTTCTTCTTGACTACCTCCACAATTTTGATAGCATCGGCAACAGCAGGTATTTCGGGATTTGTCACTACTATTACTTCGTCTGAAAGGTCTATTATGGTATATAAGTTTTCATTAAGGCCTGGAGGCGCATCTATTATTACCACTCCATCCAATCTGTTCAATATTTTTTTGAATTTGTTATAATTTATTATATCATCCTTTATGGCATGCTTGGAAGGCATGACCATTAATCCTGTCGGGTGTAGAGTTATTGCCTCTATAGCATTCTTTGTTCCCTCAAGAGCACTTTGAAGGCTTCTCTCTGGGTTAGGATGTAAGTCTAAATGAAGAGCGAGATTGGAACCGGCTACATCACAATCTATTGCTATAACTTTTTCACCAAATTCCTGAAGGGCGAGAGCTAAATTTGAAGCTGTAGCGGTTTTACCTACTCCACCCTTACCAGAAACAACGCTTATTATCTTTCTCATGTTACCCCCGAATAAATATTTAATATCTTAATATATAAGTATATTTATACATCCATATAAATTATTCTAAAGCCTGAGTGATTAAAAATGTATAAAAAAACTATCTTTGTTTTTTCATTTATAGCCGTTTTTATAATTCTTTTTAGTCAGGTAAAAGCTCTGTCTCTCGGCGCGGCTCCGGGTGTGATGGAGATAGGAAAGCTTGACAGAGGTAAAAGTTACGCTGTTGATTTTTACTTGCTTACAAACTCGAAAAAGGATATGATTACAACACTGGGATTTAGAGAGGGTAAAAAATCCATGTACGATAAAAATGTTACGGGAAGATATACCTTCATACCTGCAGAGGCCTCAGAGGAAAGTATAGAAGACTGGATAGATTTTATAAGAAGCAAAATAGTCGTCTCGGATATGGATTCTTTCCAGGTCAGGTTTCCGGACGGCACGATAATAAATGCCAACGAAAAAGCCACATTTACACTTGATGTCCCTGAAGACGCAGAACCTGGTTATCATTCTTTTGAGGTGGTTTTGACCCCCAAGTTGAGCGGGGGTAGCGGGTCTGGTGTATCAACAATAGGCGTAACCAGGCCTGTATTCATATTCCAGATACCCGGAAAGGCAACAAGAAGCGGTGTGATTGAAGGTATGGCGGGTTCAAGAACGGAAAACAAAGCAGAAGTAGACGTCCTTTTTAGGAACACGGGTACAGTCACTATAAGTGCCAGAGTTTCGTCACTTAAGGTTTATAATGAAACGGGACATTACATTGGAACTTATACAGGTAATTATGTAAAAATTCCTCCAAAGAGCACCGGGATATTGAAAGTATATTGGATTGACAAAAACAGAAATAAGCAAAAGACAATTAAAGTGGAAGCTACGGTGGACTACCTTACTGGCGAAGTCACTAAAGAAGGAATGGTAACCATACCAAGAACAGGAGTCACGACAAGAATACTTGAAAGCAAAGAAGACTTTCCTTGGTGGATAATAATACTTATAATTGGCGTGATATTACTTTACCTCTACTGGAAAAAGAGATAATTTTATCGGTGAAGAAATGAAAAAAATATACTTGGCACCACTCATTGTAATGCCTATTTTAATTATTTCTTTATTCCTTTATTATCTTCCAGTCACTCCCGCAGGAATTATATCAGAAAATATGAGTTTTGAATCATCTGAGAACATAATGTTCAGGGAAGAAAAAACTTATTATCCCTTATCAGGAATGGTCGTTAAAATGGAAAATGAAACAATACCTCTGGGAATAGCAGGTCAGACAAATGAAATTAATTTCGGTAGAATACCTTTAAAGGCATACTCAAGAAAATACATAAACGTAAATTCAAACAGACCGGCAAAAATAGAAATTCATTCATTTGGCAATATAACAGAATTCATGGATTTCCCTGAACACATTTTCGTAGAAAATGAAGAAAAGAAAATAAGAATATTATTTAACGGTACTGAGGAAGGTAATTTTACCGGCACGCTCCTTATAAGAAACATAATACCAAAAAACTTTTTCTCTGAAAAAATTCTGAGGATGATTTTATGAAAAAAATATTAATTATAATTATTTTTGTTCTTCTAATACCATCTTTTTCAGTTGCCCCCAAAATAGATGTCAATATAACAGGACTGATAGGGGGTGACATAGAGTATTTTGGATTTGAAGAGATGGGTCCGGTAAAGAAATTCTCGATACAGTGGTACAACACTAAATCCGTTAACTGCATGAGCAGAATGGAATTGAAGATAAACAAAGAAGGTAAATATAAGGAATCTCTCTGGTCAAAAGAGAAAAAAATGTTTTCAGGTTCCAGCGACCACTTCGAAATATTTTGGATGCCCGAAGAAAAGGGAAATTATACAGCACAACTCTTTGTGCACCACTGTAACGGGATAATGGAAAGCCAAAAAGTAAACTTTACAGTAAACTCGCTAATGAAAACAAAAGAAAAAATAAAACTTGAAGCAAAAAATTTACCTGAAAATAAAATAGAGGTAAAATTAGAATCAAATGAAACGGTGGAAAAAATAATATTAATACCTACCGATTACCCGCTGGGTTGGATTTTTAGTGGCGAAGAAATAAAGGAAATAAAAAACGAAAAAGAAATAAAAAAGATAATCGAATACGAGCCCTCTGTATGGTCCAGTGAAACAATAACCATACAGGCCATATCTCCGGAGGGTTATTCATCAAAAAAAGTAAATCTTACGCTAAAAAAGGAAGAATATTTATGGGATAAATACGGATTTGTTTTGTTTTTAATTGCCTTCTCAATACTTGTTTTGTCCTTATTGAGCAATATGCTTTTATTGAGAAAAATAAACCATAGAAAACTTTAAATATAGAAATTCACCTAAATCTTTTAGGAACATCCCCTAGGTGTAAAAATGAAGATAAAAAAGAAATTAGTTTCTGCTCTATCTTTAAGTATAATGATAGCTATTGTATTTACACTTGGGTTAAATGTCAATAAAGTTGGTGCGGCGGAGACGAATGCGACTGATGAAATTAACGTGACTATAAGAATAAACGAAAAAAGTATAGTCGATATATCTCCAGCGACATTAAACTGGACTACTCCTCTAGACCCGGGTTCAACCGGAAGCTATAAAAGAATACAAATAGAGAACATGGGTTCAGTCAACCTTACACATGTATGGTTTAACAATAGTTACCCCGATTCTGACCCATTCGGTACAGGTTTGTCCAAGAACTACGATGCAGGCAACTTTATGGCAATATCTAAGGATCAAGACGGTCAAAAATACTACTTCCCCAACAGAGTAGATTACAACGCAACCAGTGACATAATTTACTTGAAGGGGCCAAACAGCAACACGCCTCCAAATGTGCCTTATGGAAGGTTCAGGAATGCTTCAAAAGAATATTTCTGGACTGTTGACTGTTCAGTTGGAGACAACTGCACAGAAGGAAACTTAAGGATAGGTCAATCACCGCATACCCAATCTCAGACGGGAGAATGGGACCTCAGTGATAACGGCGACACAGGTCTAACAAGCTTAGGTGATTGGGGTTATGCAGCAATAACAGTAAACGGAGACCAAATATGTGTTGCAATGTATCATGACGGAACAAAGGCAATGTTCTATAAATATAATATGGATGCACCGGGAGCAGAGAGCTGCGGAAACGCCGATTATTTCATAGATTACAGCGAAGACGGGGCAATATATCCTGGAGCATCAGGTTATGCAAGAATAAGGCCTTTGGTACCTTATGGTGTAGTGTATAACTCGACAAATCCGGAAATATCCGGCTCGGTAACCGTTCTTGTAAATACAATAAAATAACCTATTTCTTTTTTTATTTAATTATAATTAGAGTTGGTTATATCATCTAATTTCAACTTTAACTTAAAAACGAAATCTTTAAATATAGTCCCACACTAAAAAATTTAGGAACACCCTCAGGTGAAAGAAGAATGAAATATTCAGTATTAGGAATTAGTTTAGGGATACTAGCAGTAAGTGTACTTGTTTTGGGGTCCTTTTACATAGGATTCACGCCAAACGCAAAGGCAGTAAACATAACAGACACAGCAACAATAGACATAACAGTAGCAGGACTTACACTGGTCGACATGAACCCTGCAGAATTTATCTGGGCAGGTATAGACCCGGGAACAGAAGGTGTAAGAAAACAGGCACAAATAGAAAACATCGGTTCTACAAACTTCACCAACATGTGGTTTAATGTAACTCAGCCAGCAAACAGACCTTTCGGAACAGGTAGCAATGACAGTTACGATGCAGCAAACATGGTATGGATATCAAGGGAAGGAAATGGTGTTTATTACGCGGTTGACAGGAGAGAATTTAACGAAACAAGAAGCCTTATATATCTAACCGACCCGAGCGGAAACATACCACCCGACTCAAGCATGTACAACTACGGAAGATTCAGGAACACATCATATGAATACTTCTGGTTCTACAACAAGAGTCAGGTAGGCTGTGGAGACTTCTATGTAGGTGACGTAGCACACAGTCAGGGACAGACAGGTTCTATTGACTTCAGTGCTTGTGATGCCGGTTTGGGAAACGCACCAGGAACCAACTGTAGGGAAGGTGCAACTGCTGCTGCGACAGGAGATGCTAACTACTGTTGGGCTGATGTAAACATCGGCGGAGACGATTACACAGTAGCAATAGACGACAGTGTAAACGGTTACACATTGAGATGGTCTCATTGGAACGTTGAATTCCCAGGAGGACGTGATTGGAATGAGGGAGCTGCAGATCACAACGATTATTTCTCGACTCCAATAGTATATCCGGGAAACTCTACGGTAGCAGACCTAAAGATTTACGTTCCTTACGGTGTAGCAAAAGGTAAGCTGACACAGGGAACACTTACAGTAGTAGTTAGAAGCGATCCAGAAGCAAGATAGTAAATCCCCCTATCTTTTTTTATATTTTAATTTATTGAGAAGTAATTATATTCATGAAAAAGTTTTTTTTGTTTGCACTTATTTTTTTAATCTTTATGTTTTCAATAGCGTTTCTTATCGAAAACTCCACTAAAGATTTCAGTGTTTTGGAGGCTGCCAATGAAAACCCGGAAGCAGAATACTTTCTTAAGGCTTACCCTGAGGCAAAAATACAGGGTTATATAATCTCAAAAGACAAGGTAGAAGAAGAAATAGAAAAAATAAGAAAAAGTTGCGGTGAAAGTTTTGAAGAAAAGGACTACTGGAAATTTGAATACAGTAACAGAAAAGATAACAAGACCTTGTCTGTGTGGATAGAGCCTGAAACCGGCCATGTTTCATGTATCAACATGGACAAGCTTGTACAGGACGTAAGAATACCTTTTGGTATAAAACAGGGTAAAGAAGAAGTAAAAATAAAAAGAGGCCGGGAGTTAAACGAGAAAATATACCTGTATAACGTAAACGGAGAAGATGAATATTTTGTAAAATTAGATGTCTTGGAAAAGCCTCCGTGGATTTTAGAGGTCAATCCTCCTACAAGACTTTACAAGCCATTGAACAAAGATTCGATAGAGATGAATGTTAAGCTGGAACCTTCTGAAATAAAGCTTTTTAAGCAAAAAGACGAGGAATATGAATATATAGAAATTAAGGGAATAGAAGGCTTTGTAAAATCAAAACCAATAAATTTAAGGATGGAAACACCCAAGCCAGCGCCCTTCAAAAGTTACGAAGAAGAAAAATTCAATCTAAAACTAAACCTTACTTTAAGTTATTTTAGAGGTATGCGCTCATTCTATCATTCAAGTCACTTGCTAAATTATACAATTATTCTTGAAAAAAATTAGTAGGGTGGGGGGTTGGAACACCCTCTAAGAAATTAGAGGAAAACGTGATGACACACGCTGATACCCCACCACACAAAAAATATATATAATCTTTAATATTTAAAGTTATCTTGATATATCACTACATTTATATATTATTATATTTAATTTATCAACAGAATCCTGTTTAAAACCAGTTTGTGGGCGTGTGTAATGGATTATAAAAGAGGATTATTTGTTTTAATAGGTATGATTGCACTCATAATAGCATTTAGTGATTTTTCTCCCGGGGCAGAAGATTCTGACAGCTCCACACTTAATGTAACGGTGGGCGAAAAGACAATGATAGACATGACACCGTCCTCGTTTTCTTGGACCGGATTGGATCCGGGAACACAAGGAGCGACAAAACATGCACAAATAGAAAACATCGGTTCTACAAACCTTACCGAAATATGGTTCAATGTTACGCAGCCAAGCAGTAGACCATTCGGGACTGGCACCAACATTAGCTATGATGCAGGAAATATGGTTTATATATCGAGAGAGAGTGGAACTTATTATGCTGTAGACAGAATAGAATTCAATGAAACAAGAAGCCTGGTATATCTAGTAGACCCTTACGGTAATTCCCCTCCAAATTCAAGTTTCTCTTATGGAAGATTCAGAAATGCCAGCGGAGAATATTTTTGGATGTTTGACAGGACGAGCCAGAAATGCGATGAAATCGAATTTTACGTGGGAGATATTGCTCATACAAAATACACAACAGGTAATATAGACTTCTCAAGTTGTGATGCTGGGCTAAATAACGGGCCAACAACAAACTGCAGGACAGGCATACTATCAAATACAAATAATGAAAATTGGTGCTACGCCGATATAAACATAGGAGGAGATTCCTATGTGATAGCAGTAAACAACAACACCCAGGACAGGGTAAGGTGGTCCCACTGGAACCAGGATTTTCCTGGCACTGACACTGCTTCAAATGACGAGAAATTTTACACGGGTTTGTTATACCCAGGCAACTCAACAGTGGCAAATATAACCGTGAGAATACCTTTTGGAGTGGCCAAGGGAAGGCTAAATCAGGGAACTCTTTATGTGATAGGGAGTAATCAGCTTTAATTTGATTATAATTTATATCAATACATTTTTATATTAAGACATTTAAAATATTAACATGGACACTCCCAGAATAACAGAAGTTGACGAAAAGATAATAAAAACTTTAAGAGAGAACCCCAAACCCATGTCAACTTACGAAATAGCCAAGGAATTAAACATATCATGGTCAACGGCCAACATACATCTCAAAGACCTTCTTTTGAAAAAACTTGTAAAAAGCAAAGAAGATATGGTAAAAAGTAAAAGAAGGGTTTTGTGGTGGGTTGAACAAAGCACAATAGACAAGTTCTTCTAGTTTTAGGGTAAATTAATGCTTATATATCAATATAGTGATATATTAATACAGGTTGGGTGCCGTGTGGGGGAAAAAAGAACACAAAGCTAAAGTTACCTCTATAGTTTTTATTATATTCTTCTTAGCAACGTTATCCAGCATAGTAAATTCAAATGAAGAATTTAACATACTGGTTGAAACAACCGAAAGTTTTACTACATTAGGTATTGAAGGTCCTGCGGAAACTCCTTTCTCAATTACAATACTAGATGAAAACAAAGAAATATTTTCCAGGACGGCTTCAACCAATTCTATTGGTTCTTATTCCATAACATTACCATTAGAAAAAGGGTATTATGTTTTTTTATTGAGGTCAGGAAACACAGTAAAATCGAAAGAATTCTTAGCAGGGAAAAAAGAAGAAATAAAAGAAAACAAAAATGAACAAGAAAAAATAAAAGATAATAAAGTTTTTGTACCGCTGGCAAAAAAACAAAAAAACAAATACTCAGTTGACGGAGTTGATTCATTCGGAATGCCTGAAACTGAAACCATAACCGGAGCTGATTACAATATATCTGCTTACGATACAAAACTGGAGTTGATTAAAAAAAGTTCTTCGCCTTTCTCTCAAAAAATAAGCTACAGGCTCTTCAACAAGAGGGAAAAGGATTTCAGTTATGTTGCAATCACCACCTCCGGAAAGCTGAAGGGCTTCAGGGCTTGGCACCTAGTGAACAAAACAAAAAACATAGAAAGGGATAACATAACCTACTACAAGGGAGATGTTAGGAACGATTTCCAGGGGGCTGCAGAAGCTGATTATATGCCTATTTATTTCGACGAGGAATCGGAAGAGCTGAAGGGGAACTACACAAAAGTAAATTATCCTTACATAGAAAGGATTGTTTACGAGGAGGAAGTTTACGACGAGCCTGAGTCTTTCTTTGTGACAAAAAACTTTTTAGAGAAGTGGGAAAGCGGTTGGTACGACTCGATAAAGAATCAGATAGGTTCCTTCGGTGTAAGTACGGACCTTAATTTGCTGGACAGATCTGTTTTGCCTTCTCCTGAGCAGACTGTTTACCTTTACAGGGTTCCGCACCAGCCAGGGACTTGGGAATATTTTGAATATGAGACTGACAACAGGCCCAGCAAGTTTATCGCTCTGGACCCCGGAGGGGGGAGCTGGTGGAACAGTACCTGGTCCGCATGCAAAAACATAACAATAAATAACGCCGGTTCAACCACACTTGAAAACTTCCCGGCCTACGTAAACGTATCATTTGTGTCGGGCAAGATGCAATCTGACTACAGAGACATAAGATTCATAAACACGTCCTGCAACAACGAAGGTTCCGAACTTGACTACGAAATTGAAAATTACACGTCTTCAAGCGCGGATGTTTGGGTTAGGGTACCTTCGATACCGGAGTCGGGTACGACGATATCAATGTACTATGACAACTCTCAAGCTGAAAATGGCGAAAACCCGGCAGGTGTCTGGGATGAAAACTACGTTGTAGTCCAGCACATGGAAGAAAAATCCGGTACATTCTACGACTCAACAGAAAAAGGCAACAACGGAACACTAACCGATTCTGACTCAGACACTGTAAGAGGAGCGGAAGCAAAGGTGGACGGTGGGGTTGACTTTGCGGGAGACGCAAACGACGACAAGATAAACTGCGGACAGTCATCAAGTCTTGATGTAGACTATATTACAATAGAGGCCTGGGCAAAGTTCGACGATAATACGGGAAACAGAGTTATAGCAGCAATAGACGACGGCAGCAACAGAAGATGGGCATTCTATCTCAGAAACGGAAATGTTTTAAGGTTCTTTGTTTTTGTAAACAATGGTTGGGAAAGCCCCGACTACTCTTGGACTCCGACAACAGGCCAGTGGTATCACATGGTCGGTATAAAGAACTCGACACACGTGTCAACTTACTTGGACGGTTCAATGGTGGGGACTCCTCCATCTCATTCGGGAGTCATAGACAAAGATTCCGCTGACTTGGTTATAGGAGAAGGAAGCTACCCGGGAAATTTCGACGGTATGATAGATGAATTCAGGATTTCAAACATTTCAAGAAGCGCCGAATGGATAAACCAGACTTATCAGATGATGCAGAACCAAAACATCTTTGTATCATGGGGAGACGAGGAGACCAATTTGCCTCCTAAAATAAATATAAAAAACCCGGAAAACATGGCATACAATTATTACCCCCTAAACCTAAGCGTAAGCACTGGCGAGGATGCCGAGTGGTGCGGTTGGAACCTTAACAATTCAGGCTCAAACTCAACCATGTCCGGCTCCGGCAGGAGCTGGAACTCTTCAATAACACCACCATCGGAAAACCAGTTTCAGATTTTTGTATACTGTAATGACTCGGACGGGTACATGGGGATTAACAACACTGTATTTTTTAAATACGATACAACTCCTCCAAATTATTCAGATAATATTACAACACCCCAATCAGAATCAACATATTCGCCGGACAAAAATTATCAATTCAACATAACTTTCCAGGACACTCTATCGGGCGTTGACAAAGTATGGATAGAAGAAAACATGACAGGTTCTCTGTCAAATCATACAGTTCCCACTTCATCGGGAAGTGAGTACTACTATAATATTAACGATTTGGGCGCGGGAAAATATGTTTACAGGTGGTTTGCGAATGACACCGCAGGAAACGTAAACTCAACCCCAACCAGAACCTACAACATAAAAAAAGGAGAAAGCGAAGTCAGGCTTTATCTTAACGGAACGGAAAACAATATCACGATAACATACGGCGAATATGCAAATATAACAGCCACACTAAACATTTCACAAAATTTTTATGTCTATAAAAACGGGGACCAGATAAACTCCGGTTATTCTCCTTTATACAAGATAACAGAAAACTTTGCTAGCGGTGAAAAAAATATAACAGCATATTACGGCGGTAATGAAAATTATTCCCAAGATTACAAAACATACTTCATAAAAGTAAACAAAAAATCACCTTCTCTTCTAATATCCATTAATCCTTCAGAAACTGTATCATATGAAACTGAAACAAATTCGAGCTGCAGCATAATTGAAGGTGACCCGGGTAACACGCTAACCCTGTACAGGAACAATTCTCAAGTCGCACAAGGAACCGACAAAACAGAGGAAATAAAAACACTCGGCGCAAGCACTTACAATTACACTTGCCATTACCAAGAGTCACAGAATTATACCTCCATTTACAACAGAGACAATTTCTTGAATGTAACAAAAAAATCCACGGAAACTTTTCTCTGGATAAACGGCACCAGGCACAAAAGAGGATTTACAAAAAATTCTTATTCTAACTTTACTGTAGAGCTAAACGGTTACCCGGGAAAAAATATTGAACTATGGACCAATTACTCTGACGGTATCTGGAAACTTTGGGGTTCCGGTTCGAGTCCCCTGCAAAATATGACAAACTTGAGTACCGAGGGAAATTTCGGATTTTTGGGAAACTACTCCGGAAACGAGAACTATACTGAGAGCGGGGAAAGTTGGTCTGTGGCTGTAACTCTCTTGGAATTGGACTCAAAGATTGAAAGTATAAATCCTACTGTTATAGAACAATTTGAAAACTCGACAGTTTTGGGAAATTGTTCATGCCATGGTGGAAACTGCAGCAACGTATTCATAGAAATACAGGCAGACGGAGAAAGAATATTTAATACCACGGGAGGTTCTTTGATGGTAAACGGAAGCAATCCCGTCAGTATGGGAGACATAGATGACGGAAACTGGTTGACCGCGAAATGGAATGTTATGGGTATTGAATCAAAAAACTACACCATAAGAATAAAATGCAATTCAACTGAAACATGTAACACTTTTTCAGCAACAGAAAAATTAGAAGTAGAGGACAGTGTTGCACCAAAGTGGTCTTCCTTAAAAAACCACCCATCTTCTGGTTCGTCTTTTTCTCAATTACAGCCGTATCAATTCAACGTAACTTGGAATGATAACGGTGTAGTGGACAAGGTAATAATAGAACACAACCTAACCGGTTCTTCCACTCCACACAACACAACAATAGAAACAAGAAATAATGAAGAGTGGTATTTTGATGTTTCCGGTCTTGCCGCTGGGACTTATGTATACAGGTGGTTTGCGAATGATACTTTAAATAACTGGAACCTTACCGGACAAGAATCCTATACAGTAAACAAAGCAACGCCTTCTATGACTATAAACGGGTTGAACGTTACATACCCAGAAAATGTCAACATTCAGCCTTCAGAATCAAACGGGGGAGACAAAGACATAAACTACACATTCTGGAGGGAAAATACTATTTTGAGCTCTTCTCTTGGAGTAGCTCCCGCTTCTGATACAAAATCTCTGGGAGCAGGAATCTACAGTTACAGGTTGAACTGCAGTGAAGGCCAGAACTGGACTTCAATTTCGATAGGAGATTCATTAATCATAGAGGTAAAAAAGGGAACAAGCGTTACGAATCTTTATCTAAACGGAACGGAAGATGATAAGAAATATACCCTGGGAGGTTATGCAAACTTCACTGTCGGCTTAAACCTAAGTGGTGATGTTTATCTTGACACGAACATGACGGGCTGGATTCTGCAGTCAGGCTCTTCCCCTCTCGTAAATTATACTATACTTTCCGGCGAAGGGGTATTTAACATAACAGGATATTTCAACGGCGATGAAAATTATACTTCAAGTTATGTTACATATTACGCTAACGTAACTCAGGATATTTATCCGCCACAAATAAACTGGATTTCACCCACCCCGCTACCGGGAGAGAAGAAAAAACAAGACTGGGTTTACCTAAAAACGGAAATATCAGATCATTCGAACAACACTGCTTTCTTTGACTGGAACCGTTCACTTCTTGGTTACTGGTCCTTTGAATACAACAGCTCAACAGGTATTTACGACAATTCAACACATAAAAATATCGGTTCTTTCACGGGAAACAATTTCGGTTCAGATAATATAACAACAGGAAAATTCGGAAAGGCACTGGAGTTCGACGGGCAGGATGACTACATAGCAATAACGGACGGGAGCGAATTCAACGGCCTAGAGGAGCTTACACTTTCAGCATGGATATACCAGAGAGGATTGACAGGAAGTTACAACAAGATATTATCAAAAAGAGGCGGTTCATCAAACTTCTGGTTTATTGCAACAAAAAGCGAGGGTCTTTATGCATGCGTGGCATCTTCAGGAAGCTATACCTGCACAGATTCATATCCAGTAGAAGAAAACGAATGGCACCACGTTGTTCTTACTTTCAAGAACTCAGACCAGATACAAAGAGTTTACTATGATGGTAATCTTGTTCTTGCAAACTCAACAACCGGAAGCCTTGCAGCATTCTCAGCCTCTCCCACTATAGGAAGAGACAGTGACTTGGGTTCAGGCAACTTTTACGGGGCGATTGACGAAGCCCTTATTTTTGACCGCGCCTTGAGCCAGCAGGAGGTAAGGTCACTTTACGACAATAAAAATTTCCAGCTGTACAGAAACTTTACCGAACTGGAGGACGGAAACTACACATACACAGCATGGGCTATCGACCAAAAAGGAAACATGGATTTCTCATCCAGAGAAGTCAGCATAGGAAGCGCTCCAAAATTCCGGGAAGAATTTACCAACTCTACAGAAGGAGGTGAACCTGTTAAATTTTCATTGAGATGGACGGACGATTCCGGGCTGAGCGGGTACGTTTTTAGCTTCGATAACGGAACCGGCACATTCTCAAACGGTACGGGTTGGACACAGTTCCCTACCGGAGGAAAAGAAGACTGGTCAAACGAAACCAGAGTAACAAATTCAACTACAGGCTCTATAATAAGGTGGAAAGTCTATGCGAATGATACAGACGGTAACTGGAATACCTCAGATACATACTCTTTTACAGTCACTGAAGGTTTTAACATAAGCATAAACGTGAGTGTTGATTTCGGATACAATTCAAACATATTAGTTTACAACTCTACCGGTCAAATGATAGGACAGGGACAGGACAGTTTAAACCTGAATGTTGAGCAAAATCAACTTTACGATATAATCATAAACACCCCTCTTATCTCAGGAAACCAAAAGACTTTACTAAAAAATGTAAACGTCTCCCAGAACATAAACATAACATCTCAGGTAAAGGAGGATTATTCAGGATACGCTCCGGTGGGAATATCAGAATTAACAGCCATATATTCGCAGGAGGAACTTGCGGTAGGTTACGAATACGCTGAAATTTTCCTTCCTAGGTCGGGAATGGGTGTTCCGTACATTCTTCATTGCACTGAATGGAACTTCACAACATCAAACTGTTCTGTCTGGGAAATAAACGAGTCTTCTGATTACCAAAGCCAAGAAAACTCAACACACATATGGTTTAATGTGACCGTTTTCGACTCTTATGGGGGAGGTGACCCGGTGAACTTGAGTGTTATTTTGTCGGAGCCAAAAGAAAACACTATAGTACCCTACGGCAAAAATTTCACTGTAAACGCAACCGTTATCTGTAGGGGAGGTGACTGCGGAAGCGTAGAGGGAGGTGTAAGATTTAATTCAACTTCTACCAATCCCGATACTTCAATACCTCAAAACGCGGGAAACCCTTTTTATACATTTGACTCGAATCCCCAATTTTGCACTTTAAGTCAGGGAGAAAACTGCACTATGTTGTGGAAAGTAAATTCAACAGGAAATCTTGGAGACAAATATAAGCTGGGGGTAAAATTCAACTGTTCTTCTCAAACAAATCACACAGAAAATTCGACAGTAGAGATAGGCAAAATCCTTATGATGAATTTCACTTTTGACACGATAAACTTCGGGGTCCTGGATCCGGGAGAACTCGGACAGCCGGCGAAAAACAATACAAACAATATATATAATATATCCATCGACCCAAACAGCAACAACTTCGACTTTTTGTGGATAAAAAGTGAAAGGATGTTCGGTTCTGAGTGGCCAAACTACTACATAGGTCCGGGCAACATATCATGGAGTTTTCAAAACAATCCTTCAACAGAAACTAAAATGAGTCTGTCATATTCATTGATGGACACCGATATTCAATCTGGTCAGAACCTGACAACTTATTATTGGATAGATGTGCCTTACGGTCTCATGAACCAGAACTACCAAGGTACAATGACAATAAAGGCGAATGCAACATGGTAATCGTATTAAATAAATATATGGCCGGGAAGTTAGAGAAAAAGGAGATTAATTTAAAATCTCTTATATTTACCCCCATCTCTAATACCCAACCTACCTCTTCCCGGCCATACCAAACCAAAAAGAGGTGCTAAAATGAAAAAAAGTATAAAGAAAAATTGGCTCGGCATAACAATAATACTGGCCGGTATTATTCTAGTTTTTTTGATATCAATTATGGGAAATAAAGAAACGAAGATAGACGCGAGTTTTGATTTTAAAAACATGGAAAAAGAAAATGGAAATTTCGTAATGTCTATAGGTGAAGAAACTCAGATTGAATGGTCTGTAGAGCCTGTAGTAAAAGGGACCAAGATTAAGATACCAAGAGGTCTGGAACACCTGGGAGGTGAGCTGGAATATTCGGGTGGCATGCAGAAGATTAACGTAAGGGCGGTAAGAGTTGGTAAGTGGGAAATAGTAGTTGAAAATAACGAGGCCGACTTCGTTGGAGAAAAGACCTTCGTTTGTATAGGAATAACAAAAGAAGACGCAATAAAAAAATGTGAATAAAAAATGAATAAAAAAGGACTGAAAACAAAAAGAAGCAAAAAAGAATCTAATAGAAAAAGCTATACAGAATTTTCTCTAGTCCTTTTCTTGTTGGTCATACCTTTGTTTGCGACAACAACTCTTTCATCGGATAATTTTTCAATAGAACTTGAAGAGCTACCGAGTACAATGGGAATCCGTATAAAGGGACCTGTAAACAGACCCTTTTCTATAGATATATTTGATTCGAAACAGGAAAAAATATTTGAAAGGCTTACCAGCACAGACCACACCGGTACATATAACTTATTCATACCAATGCCGGAAGATGGTCAATACGAGACTTTGTTAAGATCGGGAAAAGAAAAAGCATCAAAAGTCTTTGTTGTAAAAAACGGTAAAATACTGACACAGATAACGACGACTACACAGACTACAACATCAACAGCAAATACTACAACAACTATTAATACAAACGAGACAAGCCAAACATCAATAACGTTTACTACAACTACAAAAGAGACTACTTCATGGAAACCCACATCGACAACAGTAAGATTAAAAATAAAGGAAATAAAAATAAAAAATAAAATAAACCCAAAGGACTCGGTAGACGGAATGGGTTTCTTCGGTGCTAAAACTGAAACAATAACAAGAAAAAAATACAATATTTCCTCTTATGACACTAACATGGAAATTATATCGCATACCACATCCCCCATAACACAAAAAATAAGCTACAGGCTCTTCAACAAGAGGGAAAAGGATTTCAGTTATGTTGCAATCACCACCTCCGGAAAGCTGAAGGGCTTCAGGGCTTGGCACCTAGTGAACAAAACAAAAAACATAGAAAGGGATAACATAACCTACTACAAGGGAGATGTTAGGAACGATTTCCAGGGGGCTGCAGAAGCTGATTATATGCCTATTTATTTCGACGAGGAATCGGAAGAGCTGAAGGGGAACTACACAAAAGTAAATTATCCTTACATAGAAAGGATTGTTTACGAGGAGGAAGTTTACGACGAGCCTGAGTCTTTCTTTGTGACAAAAAACTTTTTAGAGAAGTGGGAAAGCGGTTGGTACGACTCGATAAAGAATCAGATAGGTTCCTTCGGTGTAAGTACGGACCTTAATTTGCTGGACAGATCTGTTTTGCCTTCTCCTGAGCAGACTGTTTACCTTTACAGGGTTCCGCACCAGCCAGGGACTTGGGAATATTTTGAATATGAGACTGACAACAGGCCCAGCAAGTTTATCGCTCTGGACCCCGGAGGGGGGAGCTGGTGGAACTCATCATGGAACTATGCAAAAAACATTACAATAGAATCATCAAAAATAGGCCAAGACCTAAACGATTTGCCTGTCCTAGTGAGCCTTAACTCCACAAACTTCAACTTCTCCAGAGCCCAGAATAATGGAGAAGACATAAGATTTCTCAATAACACACAAGACGGAGAGCTTTATCACGAGATAGAATACTGGGATCCTATAACAGAAGACGGGAAAATATGGGTTAATGTGCCCGAAGTTTCAAGTAATTCTGATACAGTTTTATGGATGTATTATGGAAACCAGGAAGCAGAGGATGGCCAGAATAAAAACGGGGTCTGGATGGACAATTACGACGGCGTCTGGCACCTTTCACACACCAGCGGTAATGCCAACGACTCTACATCGAACGAAAAACACGGGACAGAACAAATTTCCCCGGATTCTGGAATGGACTCGGAGGGAATTGTAGACGGAGGAGATAGTTTTGAAGGAATTGATGATTATATAGAAATACCCCAGAACTTTATAGATTATTATCCCACCTCAGGAACTGGAAACGATCCAATGACACTATCTGTATGGTTTAAAACAGAAGACAGTGGTGTTTTGTTCGGCCAGCAAGAGGATGCTCAACCCGAAGGGGATCCAAGCGGATGGGTTCCCGGTCTTTGGGTAGGGGAAGATGGAGAGCTTTATGCGGAAATATTCTGGTTCGGTTCAGTAGACCCAATAGAAACTAATGTAGTGGTTAATGATGGTAACTGGCACCATGCTGTCGTAACATATGACGGAAATAATGAAAGAGTATATATAGACGGTATAGAGGAAGGATCCGATTCAGGAATATCACAAACTGCATATGCCACAACATACTACTATCAAATAGGAGTGGGTTATACTGAGGGTGGCTGGACAAGCTATTCAACACCCGGTGGATGGTTTTATTTCAACGGAACAATAGATGAAGTCAGGTTCATGAATAAAACAGTATCAGGGGACTGGATTAATGCAACCTATTATTCAGGGAAAAACCGATTACTGGGATACGGAGAAGAATACGATTTGCCCGACCTCCAAATAACATCTGGCAATATAAATTTCAATATAACAAATCCCCAAGAGGGAGATTACGTTAAAATAAACGCTTCCGTAGGAAATATTGGAAAAAGTACCACAGAAAATATAACTGTGCAGTTCTTTGTAGGAACTCCTTCGCTTGGTGACCAGATAGGGTCGAACCAGACAATAGAAGGAATAAACAACGGGGAAACTAAGAAAGTTGAAGTGGTTTGGAACACTACAGGATACAATGGAATAAAGGAAATATACGTGATTGTAGACCCAAGCGATAAAATAGACGAAAGGAACGAGGGCAACAATCTGGCAAACAAAGAAATTGCGGTTTATCCGAGTGAATCTGACTGGTGGAATTCAACATGGAGCTACAGAATAAACATAACAATTCCCTCTAATAAGGTTTCAAAAGAATTGTACAACTTCCCGGTTCTTGTAAGGCTTAATGAAACAAACTTTGAATTTACAAATGCAAAATCAAACGGAGAGGATATAAGATTCTTAAACGGCTCGCACAACGGAGAGCTTGATTATGAAATAGAAAGATGGAACCAGACAGACAATGAATCAGAGATATGGGTAAGAATCCCGACAGTATCAAACACCACGGACACAGTTATTTGGATTTATTACGGCAATGAAAATGGTATTGATTCACAGAACCCTTCAGGTGTTTGGGACAGCAACTACATGACTGTTCACCACTTGGGAGAGGAATCCGGCACAAGGTACGACTCTACTTCTTACGCAAGGAACGGGAACCCGATGAACTTTGACGGAGACGAGAAAGGTGAAGGTAAGATAGGAAAATCCTTAAGCCTGGATGGAGACAACGACGTCATAGAGCTTTCCACGTATCAGGGTGTTGCGGGAACGCAAAGCAGGACCGTGAGCTTCTGGTATAAGTCGGATGTTTTGGATGGAGAAAATCACAGACTTGTAAGCTGGGGTACTAACAGTGACGGTGAAAAATATGATGTAAGGACAGACAACGGAAATAGCGATTCGTTCAGGGTCGAGAACCAAGGAGGACAGAAATACGGGAGCACAGATGTCATGGACCAGAACTGGCATTATCTCGTTGTGACTCTTGAAGAGGACGGTGACCCAGATGTTCAGGACCATGACCTTTATGTGGACTCCTTACTTGAGACAAGCACTGGAGGAAGTACCCAGTCACTGGATACAGCACAAGACGAATACGTTTGGATAGGTGCAAGCAACTTCCACGGAGACTATACGGACGGTTTTATAGACGAGGTAAGAATTTCAAATGTATCCAGAAGTTCCGCATGGATTAACTTATCATACCAATCACAGACAGACTCTTTGTTATATTACGGAAGCGAAGAAGGCCTTCCGGACCCGTCAATAAATTCCACTGATATTGTATTTAGTAATTCGACGCCGATGGAAGGAGACTTGGTAATTATAAATGCTACAATAAAAAACGGGGGGTCAGAAGAAATAGAATTGGTCGAAGTAAAAGTATACAGAAACAACCCTTCACAGGGAGAGCAAATCGGTTCCACAAAATACATAACTGGTTTGATGCCCGGTGATAACTCAACTATTAATGTTACCTGGGACACATCAGGAAAATCTGGAGAAAATGACATATACATATCTATAGACCCTGAAGAAAAGTTAACAGAAAATGATGAGTCAAATAACATCAATTACAAATCGATAGATGTTGAAACAGGCATTGACTTGTTACCAAATGAAATTTATTTCAGCAACAAAATACCAATCGAGGGAGAGAATGTAAATATAACTGCACTTGTAAACAATACTGGACTGTCAGTTACACCAAGCAACGTGAGAATTAAATTTTTTGAAGGCGACCCCGGAGATGACCCTTCAAGCCCGGACTATCCTCAGATAGGAGTTGATAAGTTTATATCTTCCCTGCCTCCAGGAAATTCCGAGAACGTAACAGTTGAATGGGACACGACAGGGAAATCAGGATATAACAACATACACGTTTGGGTTGATCCTTTTGATGTAGAGAATGAGGGTAATGAAGAAAACAACAAATTATCAAAAAGTATAACCGTTAATCCACCCGATTTATACTTAACAGAAAATGATATATTATTCAGCGATAACTCCCCAGAAGAAGGAGCAAACTTAATGATTAATGCTACGGTAAACAACAACGGCGAAAATAATGCAACAAATGTTCTTGTTGCCTTTTACGACGGTACGGAAAACATAGAAAATAAGACAATAAACTTGATAGAAAATTCAAGCAGTGAGAACACATTTGTTTACTGGGATACGACAGGAGAAGCAGGAATACACCAAATTAAAGTTTATCTGGACCCGAAGAACACAATAGACGAAAGCAATGAAAACAACAACAATGCTAGCAAGTCCATAACAGTTTACCCAGGGACGTACTCCTGGTGGGACTCCGGATGGTCATACAGAATAATGTTGACCGCATCAGAGGAAAATATAGATGAAGACCTGACAAACTTTCCGCTTCTTTTAAAACTGAACTCTACAAACTTTAACTTTTCTAGAACCCAAAACAACGGGGAGGACATAAGGCCTGTATTAAATGGAACTTTGCTTGATTACGAAATAGAAAAATGGAATCAAACTGAACAAAAAGCTTATCTGTGGGTTAAAATACCCACGCTTTACAGCTCATCCGAAACAAGGTTCTGGATATATTATGGAAACTCAACTGTTTCAGACGCCCAGAACCCGTCGGGTGTTTGGGACAGCAACTACATGACTGTTCACCACTTGGGAGAGGAATCCGGCACAAGGTACGACTCTACTTCTTACGCAAGGAACGGAACTCCGTCTGGATTTGAAGGAAACGAGAAAGACACAGGAATTATAGGAAATTCAATAAACCTTGACGGGGGAAACGACGTCATAGAGCTTTCCACATATCAGGGTGTTACGGGAACGCAAAGCAGGACCGTGAGCTTCTGGTATAAGTCGAATGTGGCTGGCGGTGAAAATCATAGAATGATTAGCTGGGGTACTAACATTGCAGGTGAAAAATATGATGTAAGGACTGATGAATCAAATGATAATTCTTTCAGGGTTGAAAACAACAACGGACAGAAATACGGGAGCACAGATGTCATGGACCAGAACTGGCATTATCTCGTTGTGACTCTTGAAGAGGACGGTGACCCAGATGTTCAGGACCATGACCTTTATGTGGACTCCTTACTTGAGACAAGCACTGGAGGAAGTACCCAGTCACTGGATACAGCACAAGACGAATACGTTTGGATAGGTGCAAGCAACTTCCACGGAGACTATACGGACGGTTTTATAGACGAGGTAAGAATTTCAAATGTATCCAGAAGTTCCGCATGGATTAAAGCATCATACTACTCACAAAAAGATGGTATAATAAACGCGTCTTCAGAGGAAAGTTTCCTTCCAATGGAGACAAACATAACAAAAAAACCAACAACAACAATAACAAGAAATGATGTGAATATGTTCAGGGGTTATGTCAAAAATGACCTCGGTAGGAAAGTTTCTAATGTTTGGTTGAATTGGTCTTTGCCCGAAGGGTGGTATGTTGTAGGTGGCAACAGAAACAAATTAATATCGGTATTGGACTCGGGAGAGATATATTGGAACAATATGACCGCAGCCGGTTACGGTTCAAAGATAGGTCCTCTAAATATAACATTAAAATCCTCTTCAGATGGTTCACCGATTTCTACAGACAGTGATGGATTTAACTTGAGTGCAAATACATTTGTATATAATCTCTTATCCAGCAACAACGAACCTCAGCAGGGAGAAACTATAACACTCCAGGCGTCACTAATGTTCGATAATGGTACTGAAATGCATGGTTACAATATTTCATTTACAGACGAAACTGAATCAAATTACCTTGGGTGGAATCTTACAGGTTCTCCTGCAATTATAAAATATTCTATACCGGATGATGCACAGCTTGGAATACATACTATAAACGCATCTTATTCGGGAGACAGTAGCAAATGGATTAATCCTTCTTACAATGAACTGGACTTGGACATAAAATCGGCACCTACTATAACAAACACAAGTGCAACACCACAGCCCGTGGGTTACGGACATAAAGTATTGATTGAGGCAAACGTAACCGACGAATCATCCGTAGATAAAGTTTTTATTACAGCATATTACCCGGACGACTCAACCGAGGAAATAATAATGACAAACCAAACCCCGGACATATACAAAGCTAATGTAACAAACACGTGGTTTTACGGAATATACAACTACACAATAACAGCAAACAACACTGCAGGAAGAACTACAGTGAGCGACAAAGAAAATTTTGAAGTAAATCCTGAACTTGAAATGAATGTAAAGACACTGCAAAGCCAGTACGGACCAAACTCTATGGTCTACCTGACAGGAGAAGGGGATAACAGCTGGTGGAATACTTCATGGAATTACAGGGTAAAAGTTGAAGTGGACCCGGTCATAG
>CAZOZN010000003.1:54928-201687 GCA_964584335.1 uncultured archaeon | reverse complement strand
AAAAAAATAAAAAAACCTGTAAAAAAGAAGAAAATAAAAAAAACCGACTACAAAACAAAAAATCTTGAAAATAGGATAAAAGAAAAAACAAAAAAAATAAGAAAACTCAAAAAATTAATAAAAACTCTAAGGGAGACAGAAAAGATAAGAAAAGAAGGGCTAATACCAGTCAAGATAATAAAAGATTCGAGCATCGAAGAACTAAACAAAGCTGAAAAAAAGTTAGGAATAGAGAAAGACGTTTTATACTTCAAAAATTACTCCAGAATAGACAAAAAAACCATAGAAAAACTAAAAGAAAAAAATATCGAGATTATAATAGGAAACTTTCCAAAAAAAATAAAGGAAGAAATAGAAAAACACGATATAAGCGTGCTGGATAAAAACGAAATCAATATAAAAATATCAAAAAATTGCGGTAAAATTAACCCAGAAAAATTAAAGAAAGCGGAGAAAAATAGTTTCGTAGAATGGATTAAAAAATACAGGAAGAGGTCCAATGATTAAAAAAGACAAACTGAAAAAAACCCAGATATTTCTTACAAAACTGTTGATACTTTCAATACCGCTATATTTGATAATATGGTTCGGTGTTGATTTTTCCCTATTACAAGAATTTACAACAAATTCAGCGGTTTGGATTCTTAACTCAATAGGCATAGCATCAACCAGAGACGGATTTAACATATTGTCAGAGAATTTCGCTTTCTTTATAAGCAAAGATTGTACTGGATGGAAAGGTATGTTGTTCTTATTTTCACTCATTGTTGCTACAGATTCAAAATTAAAAAAGAAATTTCTGGGAATATTTATAACGCTGCCCATATTTTTTTCTTTAAACTTAATTAGAATAATCCTTATGGTTTGGGTAGGAATATCAAATCCGGGTATTTTCGAAATACTGCACGACTTTTTATGGCAAATTTCAATGATATTTCTTGTTTTGTTTTTGTGGTTAGGATGGGAAAAGTTAGAAATTAATAAATCCAAAAACAAATAAGAAACATGGGGATAAAAAAAGACGATTTCTCAAAAGAATTTATGAAAATAACAGAATACAACCCCTCGATTAGTGATGACACAATAGATAAAATATATGAAATAGGCATACAAAATGAAGTATTCGAGACATTTAGAAATCATCCACCAAAAAAAGCCATAGAAAAATTAAATAATATGTCAAATGATAGAGCACCTTACAAGAAAAAATACAAATTATCTATAAGAAACAATATAAGCAGGAAATATATCAGCCTAAAAATATTTTGAAAATAATGCTTTTATAGAAACAAGATTCTATATAAAACAGTGGTTCTTATGTTCGGATTTTTAAAGAAGAAATTGAAGGAAAATATAAGCAAGCTGACCAACAAGGTAGAGGAAGAGGTAGATAAGGAAAAGCCTCCTGAAGAGATGACAGTTCATATAGAAAAAAAATCCGAAAAAATAGAAGAGGTGCCCCAAGAAAAAAAAGAATCCAAAAAAGAGGAACCAAAAAAAGAGGAAAAGAAAGAGCCCGAAAAGAAAGCACCGGATGAAAAAAAAGAGAAGAAATTCAAGATATTCAAGAAAAACAAAATAAAAGAAAAAGACATAGAGAATCTGATATGGGACTTTCAGATATCCCTTCTTGAATCAGATGTTGCACTGGAAACAGCAGAAAAAATATGCAAAGACCTAAAAGAAAGTCTCGTGGGAAGAGAACTCAGCAAAAAAGAAATAAAAAACACAATAGAAGAAAATATCAAAAAATCATTATTCGATATACTGGACCAGGAACAGGTAAATCTCCTCATGGAAATAGAAAAAAATAAACCTTTCGTAATTTTATTTCTCGGGTTTAATGGTTCCGGAAAGACAACTGCGATAGCAAGACTGGCGCACCTACTAAAGGAAGAAGGTCTTTCTGTTAACATGGCAGCAGGTGATACTTGGAGAGCTGCAGCAATAAACCAGCTTGAAAAACACGGGAAAAAATTGAAACTTCCGGTAATAAAACACGACTATGGAGCGGATTCTGCAGCTGTAATATTTGATGCAGTAAAACATGCAAAATCAAAGAAAATAGATGTTGTTCTTGCTGATACAGCAGGAAGGACACACACTAACGTTAATCTTATGAAAGAACTGGAGAAGATAATAAAAGTGAACAATCCCGACATGAAAATACTTGTAATAGACTCTTTAACAGGAAACGACGCAGTTGAACAGGCAAGAGCATTCGAAGACACAGTGGGGGTTGATGGTATAATACTTACAAAGATGGATGTTAACGATAAAGGGGGTGCAGCACTATCCGTGTCGCATACGATAAAGAAACCAATACTTTACATAGGAACCGGGCAGGAATACAAAGACCTGGAAAGATTTAATCCGAGAAAAGTTATACAAAGCCTTTTGGAATAAATCAGGAATATTTTTTGCTTATTAAAGTTTTTATCCACATAACTTAATTGATAATATGTTGTATCTAATAGGCTTGGGCCTGTACGATGAAAAAGACATGACATTAAGGGGACTGGAAAGCGCAAAGAACTGTGACAAGCTTTATATTGAATTGTACACCTCGGGGTGGTTCGGTCTTGAAAACCTGAAGGTGAAACTGGACAAAGAAATAGAAGAGGTAAAAAGAAGTGACCTCGAAGAAAACCAAAAAAAAATTCTGGATGAAGCGCTTAGCAAGAAAATAGGCATACTATTTCCTGGAGACCCCCTTGTAGCTACAACCCATATAGACCTTATAATAGAGGCAAAGAAAAAGGGAATAAAAACAAAAGTGGTTCATGCACCCTCTATATATTCGGCACTTGGAGAAACGGGGCTTTTCATATACAAATTCGGTAAGACGACAACAATACCCTTTACAGAAAGGGGTTATGAACCCGAAAGCCCATATGATTCCATAAAGGAAAACAAGGAAAGAGGTCTTCACACATTATGTCTTCTGGATATAAAGAAAAAACTCATGGAACCAAAGGATGCTCTTAAATACCTTTTAAAGATAGAGAAAAAAAGGAAAGAAAATATAATTAAAAAAGAAGACAAAGTAATTGTATTTGTTTCAAGAGAAAGGGGTGTTGTTACTTACGATACAATTGAAAAAATAATAGAAAAAGATTTCCCAACGCCGGCTTCGTTAATAATACCGGGCAATCTTCACCCCATAGAAAAGGAGGTTTTGGAATGACAGAAAATTTAGAAAAAAATCTAAAAGAAGAGATAAAAAAATGGATGAGCAGGCTTGAGAAAAATATAGACGACGCAAAAGCTCTAAACCAAAAAGGAGTAGAGTTTTTAACAAACATAAAAGCATACCAGTCCGACTCGCTTCACTTCTACAAAAAAGAAGACTTAATAAGAAGCTTTGAAGCCCTGATTTGGGCCTGGGCATATATTGAAATAGGCAGGGATGTCGGGATACTTTCAAAAAGTGATTAAATGTTTGACATTAAAAGAATAGTAAACACTTACAAGCTTTGTAACATAATAGAAGAAAACTCTATAAACTCAGGGGCCTTCGGCATACCTGAGCTTCCCTACTTTCTGGAATTTGAAAAAGGAGACTATAAAATCAAATTAATAGAAGACTGGATTTACGAAAAGAAAATAAGAAAATCGCAAAGGAATCCGGAAAAACTAAATTACTAGAAAGAATAAAACTTTTAAGCTTAATTCTTTGGCGGTATAAATCCTTTCTATTCCTATAAATATGATAGAAAGGAGCCAAAAAAGTGTAATTTTCGGTCAGTAACAACAAACCGAAAGCTTTATATGGAAGTTTAGATAATATATTACTATAAAGTGGTGAAATAACATAGGGTGTGTAATATGCAAAATAACCAATACGATCCAGCACAACAAATTGCTATAAATTCACAAAAGATAGATAGCTTGACAAAGGCTTTTGGTAAATATGTTGAGTATACTGGACCAGCAGTTAGGAATATGGATAAATACTTTTCAGGAATACAAGCCGCTTTTAAGGATAAAAAACCTTCACCAATAGACTACTACTTTCCAGCATCTATTGGTATTAGTTCAGATGTTAACGTTTATCGTGACCCACGTTCAGGAGAACCAAAAAGAGCAGCAGTAAAGGGCTGGGCTTCTAATGTAGACTTCATGGGAGAATATGACCTGTTCAGTGTATTCGGTGATACAGGATTAGGAGCTATAATGGGAGGATATCTTGCAGGCTGGGCAGACTCCGATATATATTACGGAGGAATATCAGCAGAAGGAAAACTGGTGGATACTCTAGCAGGAATAAATTACGGACTTGATATGAGCGAAGACGGAAGTGAAGTAAGTATTGATTACGAAAATGAATTTTTGGAAGTGAGGTCTAGACTCGATGCAGTTGAAGATCTTACCAAAAGTCATGCAAAGCATTATGCAAATAGTTTTTATAAATCCAAAGATAATTTACCGCAAAGTATAAGCGAAAAGGCTTCAGAAAATGAAAAGAACTATGATGACAATAGGGGAATGTATGGTTGATTTTATGATTTTAAAAAATCAAAGGAGGTGTAGAGAATGAGTTTTTTACAATATCTACCGATAGTAGGACCGGCAGCAAACGCTTCTAGAATTAACAGCCAAAGAACTAATATCGATACAGAAGAAGCAACTCAAAAAGAAGCAGAATACGAAGCATTGAAAACACTAAATCTAGATATAGCAAAAGATAAAGCATACAAATTTTCTAGAAGTAATGAAATGAAGAAAGATGTAATAGACATAATGGAAGGACTTACAGGAGATAACGGTTTCTACGACTTGCCTGAAGAATCTGAGTATGCAAGAGCTTCAACACTAAATCGTATAGCAAGAGAACAAGCAATACCAAGATTCTGGCAAAAAAAGAGATATAATCCAGATTGGAGCCCTGATTTCTTGAGGGCAGGTATCAATGAAGTGTTATCAAACGAAAGATATTACACTGCATCAACAGGAGAATTAAAAGAAATTCCAGAAACTACTTTTGGTGCAATTGATATATCTGAGATTATAGGAAGGGGAATAGATAGATACTATGAAAATTCGGTAGAAACAAAAAAAAGAGAACTACTTGAAAGAAGGTAAAACACCTTCCTTATTTTATTTTTATATATCCAAAGTGAATAAAATATTGTGATTGTTTTATGATGCTTGCGCAGACACTCAGTTTCGGTGGCATAGATTTACAGGAACTAATTTTCAAAACTATTTTACAGCTTCCCCAGTGCAGCGGAAGCTCGGAATGGGGATGTGTAAACGGTGTTTTTGCTCACGATTTTATATACGGTCTCTTTCTTCCTCATATAATAATACTGATATTCATTTACCTAGGAATAAAAAGCGTCCAGCACACGGGAATAGGGACCTTGCTTGGAATAGGAATATATACATTCATAGTTTATGCAGGCTGGTACCCATTGTTCGCATCCTTAACAATATTCTGGCTTATATTGACTATATTCATAACAGGATTTTATTTCTTCTTCGGGAGAATATTCCATCCTTCGAGAAGCGAACAGATATTTAAGCTGGCATATAAGAAAGCAAAAGACAGCGGTTCTAAAAGAAAAACAGAAGATGCTTTGCGTCATGATATTAGTTATCTAAAGAAGCAGCTAAGAAGTGCCAGGTCACAAAGTGAAAAGAAAGAAATAGCAAAAGAATTGACAAAGAGAGAAATGCAGTTAAGAGAACTGTTGAGAAGTTAGTGGTAAAAAATGGACGCAAATATAATTACACAAATATCTACAGACCCCACATTAAAGCCTTTCTTGCCTTTCTTTTTTGTCTTGGCAATCGTTTTTGGATTGCTGTCAATAGCAAACATCTTCAAAAACAGGCAGACCGGAAGGACACTGAACTCAGTAAATCTTATGATAGCTCTGGTTTTCGCGTTTTTTGCGGCAGGTTACCAAACATTTGTTGACCTGTTTTTTGCCAACTTCAGCATAATACTGTGGGCATTTGTAATATTATTTTTCATAGCATTTGCCCTGCACGCACTAGGATTGAGAGGAAAGGATAATATAACAAAAGGCAGAGAAGACTTGCCCATAACACTTCTGGGTATTGTATTATTGTTGCTTGTTACTAGCGGATTTGCATACATATCAGAAATTGAAATACCTATTTTAGGAACGGAAAACTTTATGATATTACTCGCTTTAATACTGATAGCTTTAATGTTCTTTTACGCTTATGAATTAGGCAGAAATAAACCGGCTGGACAATATCAAAAATAATCCAAACTTAAATAAAAGTTAATATAAAAACTAATTTGGTGTTAAAATGTCATTGGGAGATGTCGTAACAGGAGAATTTTTTGTTTATCTTTTTCCATGGATGCTTACCCTGGCAATAGTATATGGTATTCTAGAACATTACAAGATGCCCAAGAGCCAGAGCACAAGGGCGGTAATATCTCTTGTTGCAGCTTTTATGGTATTGCCTTTGGCACCAGCACTTGCCGGATTTATTACAGGAATGGTTAAAGGATTGTTGGTTGTTGCAGTAGGCATACTGACCGCATTGATTTTTGTTGAATTGCTGGGATACAAAGTAGGCAAGGGAGAAAATATATTCGACAAGCATCCTGTAGGTTTCGGGATAGTAATGATATTAATTGCCATACTTGTTTTTGTTGGTGCGGGTGGCATGGAATTGCTCGATGTAAATTTGAGAGTTGGTAACGACCTATTGTCTGCGTTATTTTTCCTTGGGGCAATGACACTCGGAGTTTGGTGGATGACAGCAAAGGAAGATTGATTTTTACCTATTTTTTCCTCTAAAAGTAGAAAATTTTGAACATATAAGCAATTTTAAAGTATTTATACTAGCTAGTACATATATTTACTGTCAAGTAGTAAAAATAAAAAAATACCACTTTTAGTGGTAGGGGGGTGTTGCAATGGAAACGTGCTTTACCGAAAAAAGCTTGAATAGCATAGGTAAATGCAATAAAGAAAACTTTTTATATATTGACCCTAAAAAATTAAAAAGAGGTAATTAAATGGCAACTTACAGCATACCTGGACTAATTGACATGACACAGAGCAGCTTTTTTATATATATTATGCCTTGGCTGTTAGTTTTTGCCATTGTCTACGGAATTTTAGGAGCAGCAGGAATACCTAAAAATAAGTCCGCAAGAACAGTGATTTCACTGGCAATAGCGTTCTTCGTGTTACCTGTAGCAGGACCACTTGTAGCAATAATAGGACAACTAGGTTTAGGAATGGTCATGCTCTTCACAGCAATATTGTTTGTATTGATATTGTTCGAAGTAACAGGCACAAAAAAACATTTGGAACAAGGTGGTAAAGAAACTGAAGTACATACATATTACTACAAGCTATTTGGATTCGTTCTTGCAGTGCTTGCAATAATGGTATTCATAGGAGCAGGAGGACTAGCGTATCTTGGATTCAGTAACATAAGCATAAATTATCCACTCGTATTCTTCATAGGAATAATAGCAATAACAATATGGTGGATGATTACGGAGGGGAAATAAATGGCATACATGTACGGAATTAATGCAATGTTAGGTGGAGATTTCTTCACATATGTTTTGCCTTGGCTATTTACCTTCGCGATAGTATTCGGGATACTAAGCCATGTTGAAACACCTAAAAGTAGGTCCGCAAGGACAATCATATCTCTTGTGCTTGCATTCATAGTAGCACCGGTACTTTCACCTTTTGTGGGAGTATTAATGAGTATGATAGGCTCTTTGGTAGTTTTAATAGCAGGAATTTTGGTGTTTATAGTCTTCCTTGAGATAGTAGGAATAAAAGGAGTAGTGTCATACAAAGATGATAAAGGTAAAACAAAATATAAAAGAAAATCGATCTTTATCGCCCACGGAACAGCATTCGCAGTACTATTCATCATAATAGGTGTAATAGTATTCATAGGCTCCGGAGGACTAGAGGCACTTGGATGGACAGGACTATCTGCAAACTTAATCTACAACTATCCGCTGTTGTTCTTCCTAATAGTAGTAGCTTTGGCAATTTGGTGGATGGCCTCTGAGGACTAGAAACCAAAAACCCAACTTTTCTTTAATTTTTTATTGTATTAGAATTAGCTGTATCTGTATCTCGGTCCTTTCGGTGTATCCTCTACAATTATGCCTTTTTTCTTTAGTTCGTACCTTATTTGGTCGGCCTTTTCCCATTCTTTCTCTTCCCTGAATTTTTCCCGTTTTTCTATAAGTTCTTTGGCCCAATCGGGGAGTTCTTTGGTCTCTGTTTTTAATAATCCGAGTACTCCGTCAATTTCCTCCAAAGCGTTCAAAATCTCATTCGAATTGGCGCTGCTGATTAAGTTTCCTTCCATCATCTTGTTTATGTCGTGAACAAAATCAAAAATAACAGAAATAGCTCCGGGTGTGTTCAAATCATCATCCATTTCCTTTTCAAAGTTCTTCTTCAATTCCTCAATAATTTCACTTACATTTGAATTGTTTCCCTCGCATTCTTTAATTCTGTCAACAAAATCATGAAGTTTTTTCAGGTTCTCCTGAGATTGTTTTAGCCCGTCCAATGTAAAATTCATTTGCGACCTGTAATGTGATTTAAGATAAAACAAACGCAAAGCCTTTGGCTCGTATCCCATGTCAAGCAGGTCCCTCAAAGTATAGAAGTTTCCCGTGGACTTGGACATCTTCTCCCCGTCAACCAGTAAATGCCTTACATGCAGCCAGTAATTGCAAAATTTCTTGCCTGTTGCACCCTCGCTCTGTGCTATCTCACACTCGTGATGGGGAAACTTATTGTCTTCGCCTCCTGTATGTATGTCTATACTCTCTCCTAGATACTTGGTGCTCATAACAGAGCACTCGATATGCCATCCGGGATAACCATGTTCTCCCCACGGAGACCTCCAGCCCATTAGGTGATTTGGGTCCTCTATCCATAATGCAAAGTCAAAATGATTCTTCTTGTCCTTGTTTTCACCGACTCTTCCTCCGGCTCCCTCCTTAAGCTTTTCAACCGTGTTGCCTGAAAGCTTTCCGTAATCCTCGAACTTAGAAACATCGTAATAAACGCAACCTTTTACAACATAAGCATATCCTTTATCAACAAGACTTTCTATTAGTTTTATCATATCATCTATTTCCTCGGTTGCTCTGGGCCTTTTAAATGGCTCCTTGAAATTCATTTTTTTTGAATCCTCTATAAAGGCTCTCGTGTAAAAACTAGCTATCTGCCAGGGGTCTTTCTTCTCCCTCTTCATCGCCGCTTCCATCTTGTCCTGGCTCTCCTCGGATTCAAGAGAATCGTCAGCAGTCATGTGTCCCACATCCGTTATATTCATAACCTGCCTGACATCAAATTTTTTGTACTCCAAATATCTCCTTAGAGTATCAGCAAACATGAAAGAACGAAGATTTCCTATGTGAGCGTAAAAGTAGACTGTGGGACCACAGTTGTACATACTGACCATTCCTTTTTCTATCGGTTTGAATTCTTCTTTTTTGTTTGTAAGAGAGTTGTACAGTCTTAACAAAAAATCACCTTTTGCTAACAATTACGGTGTAAATAATTTCAAATATAACAGTAAGGAATATCCCCAAGTTAAGGAAAAGGAAAACCGAACTTCCTATAATATAAGAATAATAAACCAATATTGCAGTTCCCGCCAAAGTAACTATGCTAAATCTCAGCTCTATGAGACTTTTATGATTTCTTAGTTCATCTACAAGGCCAAGTATCCAGGCTATCAAGATAAGAGAAGCTCCCATAATACCTATAATCTCAATCATATTGATTTTTGTAGTATTAAACTTAAAAAACTTTTAAGCAGGGTTATCATCCTCTGGCTTCCATGGAGGACTGACTATGCACAAAAAATCAAGCTCCTTTTCACCTGTGTTTTTTATATACTGCACAGAATTCGGAGGTATGTAAACCGCAAAATCACTGTAAACTTCCTTCTTTTTATTATCTATATACATCAATCCCTTGCCTTTGAGGATGTAATAAACCTCTGCCGATTTAAGAATATGGGGTTCTGTTTTCTCTCCCGGGGAAACTTTTGCGAAAGCCACGCTGAAATCCAAATCAACGCCATCGTTTTTAGGATGAAGAATTTCCCTGAGTCTTGTCTTGTCCTTTGCTATCATCTCTTTGCATTTGTTTTTATCTTTTACGAGCAAAAAAACCACTATAAATAATTTAGCTTTTTAGTATTTAATATGAAAGTGGGGTTAATATCGGGATACTCAGCGGAGAAGTTTTTTGACAATTACTCTGAGTTCGGTTTAGATGAGGAATCATCCAATGTTTTCTTTGAGGGTGATATAGGAGAAAATACAGTATACCTTATTCCAAGACACGGAAAAAATCATACAATACCGCCACATAAGGTCCCGGAAAAGGACTACTTTAATTTCTTTAAAAAAGAGGGAGTAAAAGACCTTGTTACATACCATTCTGTCGGGATAATAAGAAAAGACTGGAAAGTACCGTGTCTGACAATTATTGACGATTTCATGGATTTTAGCGGTAACGGAAAAACAATGTACGAGCACTTTGACGAAGAACCGATTCATGTTTCTATGGACGAGCCGTATGACAAAAAATACGTTGAAGATATGAACAAGATTATAACCGAGAACTCAAAAACACCGCTTTACAGAGGAATTTACGCACAGACCAGAGGGCCGAGACTGGAGACAAAGGCAGAGATAAGATACTTGGATAATACAGGAGCAGACATGGTCGGAATGACACATGCGTCAGAGGCCACTTTGGCTAACGAGTGTGGCATGAAACTTGTTAGTTTGGGGGCAGGAGTAAACTACGCATGTGGTGTGAGCGAAAATAAAGTGAATATAAAAGATATAATAAGAGAAAGCAAAAAGATGACTGAAGAAAGTTCGGGATTGGTCAAAAAATTCATTAGTTCTTTGTAAATTATATTTTTTTAAAAAAATTAAATTATTTTGTTGGAGGAGGGGCCGAGATTCTCTTTCCCTTTTTTGGGAGTAAAGACACTTTTCTAAAGGGTCTTTTGTCGAACTCGGTTATTCCGCTCTGCAGGCGGACGCATGACCGTTACAGCCAAAACAATCAAGGCTTGGTTTCTGCCACCCCTCCATGTAGAGAAACTTTGTTTTTCTGATTATATAAATTTTCATTGAAAAAGATTTAAATATTCTCCTCTTGAAGTATTATTATGGAGTCAAAGCCCTTCTTTTTATGGATAATTGGTTCAATACTGATAGTTTTTGGAGCTTTTGTTGCCGGTCAGGCCAGACCTGACGTGCTCGGAGCAACAACAACCTCCTTTGGTATAGCAATCCTAGTGTCTTTTATATTCATATTGCTTGGAGGATTGTTCTGGATAACTGTAGCAGGAGTAATAAGCAGATAATCACTTAATGCTTACTTTTCTGACTTCAAACCTTGTAAGAGGGTATACTTTGCTGACTTCTTTCCTTGTACTTTTTTGTAAGCTATCATTAAGTATAGATTTTATAACATCATCAAACCTCATCTTCTCTACTTTTTTCCTCATTATTTCTGAAATATCCTTACCGAGTTTGCTTTTTATAGAAGTGTTTGTCTTTCTCAAAGTTATTCCAACAGTCTTTATTATAACATTCTTTTTGTCCTTGGTTTCAACATCTATTCTGTTGTCAACTCTCATTGTCCTCTTTCTTATCATCTGAGAAATATAATCTCTCTGACACTCATGACCAACATATTTCATCATTATCTTACCGTCCTCTACCTTGTCGGCCTTTAACTTTATTTTTATGTAATACTTAGAAGGGTGTCCGTTTAAAGAGGTGTAATTAACAACCATGCTCCTCTTGATAGCTTCTTTTGGGTCACTTATCAGAGCTTCGCCTATTACTTTTCCATTGAACATTTTAGGAGCTAAAATGTTGTACCACTCTTTTCCTTTTACTTTTTTTGCCATATAATCACTTTTTTGATTTAAGATTGTTAATAGATATAAATTATGATACTAAGCTTATTTAAGTTTATCTTTCAAGTATTTTTCGCACGAATCTATAAATTCTTTTTCCCTGCCTTTTGGTATGAACGCACCGGCGGCATTAGCATGCCCACCGCCATAACCTCCATAATTGTTTGCTATCTTTATAATCATCTCTCTAAGATTTAATCCCTTATTGATATAATCATTGGGTGCTCGGGCACTTACCTTTAAGTTACCTTCTTCTGTATGAGAAATTCCAAAAACAGGTTTTCTTTCTTTAAAAAAAGAAGACCTTTCTAAAATTGAAGTGATAGTTCCTATAAAATTTTCATGGATTTTATTTCCCCCGTTAATATAGAAAGCATTTTCCATTTTTGTGACAATATTCTTTTCATTGTTCATAAGCCCTATATATTTTCTTATCATTCTCCTATAACCGGAAACTATTCCATTCATATCCTCAATCGGTTTTAATCCGAGAACAGAAATTATACCAGTCGAAGATTGTTCCATCCTTCCGCAGGCATTCAGGTTTGTAGCAAGTTCTCTAGCATCCAACCTGCTTCCATTTATTTCAATGGAATATATATCACCAAAAAATTTTCCTTTATCGCTAATTTTTTTGGATATCTTATCTGACAATCCCTCGGCTATGTTATTTATTTCATCTTTTGATAAATCATTAAAAGTCTTGAATGAAGCTCCTTTCTTGGGTTCTATACCCAGCAAAGAAATAAATTTGGCAGAAGCATCTTCGTTACCGCTCAGGTCCGGAACAAAAGGAACTGTCATATTCTTTATAGAATCTTTAATCGACTTGTCCATCCTGCCAAAAGCAATAATCCCCTTCTCTCTTTTTAAAAAACCTCCGTTGATTGACTCCTCCAGAATGTGGTTGTTGATGCCGTTCATTTTCCAATCATTATCCTGCATGTCACCCATAGCACCAACCAAAGCCAAGAAAGAAAGATCCTGATTATCTCCAAGCTCTTTTGCCAAAAGGTAAGAGATGCCTGCACCACTTATCTCATTTTCGTCCTTATCCTCTAAAATAGGGTTTATGTGAATTATATTAGAAAAATTTTCACTTGAAGAAGGTATGTGATGATCACAAACTATAACTTTACATCCCGTACTTTCTGCAAGTTCATTAAGAAGTTCCAAATAACCTGAACCTAAATCTGCAAACAAAAAAAGCTCATTTTTCTCTCTTTTTAATTCATCTATAACTCTGGAGCTCAGTTGTTTCCTTAAAGAAAGATGAACTTTTTTCTTTATCCGAGACAAAGCAGAAAATAAAATAGAGGCAGCGGATATGCCATCCGCATCTAGATGCGAAACTAGCCTGACACTTTCAACATTATCAATTTCTGCTTTCGCTTCTTTAAGTCCTTTTAACAAAGACTACACCTACTTTACTATGAGTTTTAGTTTTTCAGGATTATATTTCCACTTGCCAGGAAGTATCTTCTTTTTCTTATAATACTTACCAAGCCTTCTTATCTTGCTCTCAGTTAACTCGAGCCCCCTTATAGCAGACGGGTCATGTTTATGATCCTCCAAGTGGTCCATTATTTTTAGGGCCTTTCTCATCAGGTTCATCATGTCTTCCGGATATTCAGATACAAGACCATTATCTTTTCTTATTTGTGTTATCTTCTTTCCAGTTATCTCCCTTACATTGGGTATTCCATACTGGTCTCTTAAAATAAGACCTATTTCAGCCGAACTCTTGCCTTCTTTATCAAATTTTAAGATAAGTTTTTCAACTTCCTTTTTATTGTACCTAACCCATTCCGGAGATTTTTTCCTTAAAGGTCTCTTTGAACCGGATTTTCCATGTTTCCTCGAATACATCCTTGCCATTACATCACCTTTTAGCTTTTAAGCGATGATATACAAAATCACAGGTTAAATTGCGAATTTGCATCACCTCAGTCTTACTGGGTGATGAAAAAAGAATAGAAAATAATTTTTTCAGTCACCCGATTTGAACCAGTAACTAAACCGATTCAATCTTTTAGAATATAATAAAATAGAAATATATTTAAAACTTTTCCAATAAAACGGTTTAAATCCCTTTCTATATTTATAATGTTAATGAAATCGGAAAAAAGGCATATTTTACTTACAGAATATATAGCTTACAATTGTGATGATGGTATATTAAAAATAAAACCTCAAGGTATTGAAAAACTTAAGGAAGAAACAGGTGAGTATGAAGAAATAATTAAACTGGAAGAGCATATATTAAAAGAATCTGATGACGAAGACATTGAAAAAATATATGAAATAACCCAGAATCTGGGGCAAAGACTCAAACAAAACAAACCATTTGATGACATAAAAGAAATAGAAATAACCGAAAAGATAATACCAAAAGAAGACGAAGGCAAAGAAATAAAGGAAATAGAAACTTTTAACAGAATTGAAAACATAGGCAAAAAAGAGAATCTATTCAGGCTGGGAAATTACAAACAGGAAAATGCTTCTATAATAATAAATCCAAATGAACTGGCAAAGGCAATGGCTTACAGGAAAAACAAAAAAACAGAAAATACAATAAAATATGCCAGAAAAGTAATGGATATTTTTGGTTACGAAGATGTTGCAATAGATAATAAACTTGGAGCGGAGGAAAGAAAAATATTATACAAGCTTGAGAGAGATGGCATCGTCAAAAAGGAAAATATAGAAGTCAAGTTGGGTTGTCTGCCAAAAGACCCATACTCATTAAAAAAATGGACTGCTTATTTCTGGCTAATCGAAAAAAGCAAAATACAGGATTATGCAAAAAAATACGATAAAAAAGATACAATTAAAAACAATGAGAGTGTTTATAAGTCAGAAGAAATTTGGAAAAGAGGAAAAAACAATTAAGAAGACTTCTTTACAATCAGCCTAAAAAATTGGCTTACTATGTAAAAAAATATGCCGACCAAAATTGAAAATGAACCGATTATTGCAAGAGCTACAAAAACTCCGGGTATGAAAGAACCCACAGAAATGCCAACTATTGTAAGAATAGAAGATATTATTATTATTATGAAAGAGGAACTTTCAATCTTGTCAGCTGTATCATCCCACTTGAACAATTCTTTAATCATAAAAAGTTTTGGTCTATAGAAATATTTAAATCTTTGTCTCTATCTCTTTGAATAGCGACCTCTTTTCCTTATCTTTTCCAGCCTTTTCAAAACATTCTCACAGTCATCAAAACTGTTTTTATAACCCTTAATGGTATAATCCCAAAGCTCTTTCAGATAAAGAAAATGAGTACTTTGATAAGCCTGATGCAAAAGATGAAGATCCACTGCCCTGTCCTCCACCGAAAGAGAATGAAAAGACAAACCAAAATCTATGAAGTATATTTTGTCCCTGTAAATCATGTTTGAAGTCGTAAGGTCTCCATGTACTATTCCTGAAGAATGTAGCTTTCCGACAAGCTCTCCTATTTCCTCCGCTAATTCTTTTCTCCTGCGAGAAGAAACATCCATTATCATTTCTTTTAGCCGGTTTCCGTCTATAAATTCCATTATTATTCTATAATTCTCTGTTCTCATAACATTTGGAGTAGGGACACCAAACCTCTTTGCTTTTGAAAGTATCCTTGACTCCAACCTGGTCCTTCTTTTTCTTAATCTAGAATCTATCTCATCTATTCTATAACCCTTCTTTATCCTTTCCTTTACAAGATTTCCTTTACTCATGTAAAGAATTGCTTCTGCTCCTCTTCCTATGACTTTCATAAAAAAATAACCCTAATTAATTATTTAAAAAGAGTTTTATTAATCTAATATATGAAAAAACTAACTCTTTTACTAATAGTTTTTGTTTTAATTGTGGGTGGGTGTATAAACAAACTAGATTTTAAAGAATGTGACCTTGAATACAAAAAAATCAAAGAAAATCAGATAACAAAACTTTGGATAGAGATAGAGAATAAAGGAGAGACCCAAAAGGACGTTCAAGTAGTTTTTGAATATCCTGAAACTGTTGTAATAGAAAAAAGAGGAAAAAAGGTATACGGATTCAACTCAACTTTAGAGCCAGAAGGTTCCACAACCGGAAGAAAATCATTTAACGTATACGGAGAATATATAGAAGGACAGCCATCTTCTCCTTGGGATATAAATGTAAAAATTTACTCAGAAAATGAACTAGTTACAGAAAAAAGAGTTACAGTAACTATTCTTCCTCCCTAATCCAGCTTATTTCTACCTCATCAGTTCTCCATCTCGAAATAGGGTCGTAATTATTTGTTCTTTCACCAGAATTATAAGCAAGAATTCCAGTCCACGCTATCATAGCACCGCAATCGCCAGCATACTCCATCGGAACGGCCTCGAAAGAAGCCCCTCTTTCATTACACATTATATCAAGCATCTCTGTAAGCCTCTTGTTAGCCGCAACACCTCCTGTCAAAAGAACCTCTTTCTTTCCGGTGTGGGCAACGGCTCTCTCTGTAACCTCTACCAACATTGAAAAACAAGTCTCCTGGATAGAAAAGCATACGTCCTCTATCTTTTCTCCATTCCTAACAAGTTTCTCTGCAGCCGTGACTATACCAGAAAAAGACAAGTCCATGCCTTTTACTACATAAGGAAGTTCAACGTAACTACCCTTCCTTGCAAGTTTCTCTACAATGGGGCCTCCGGGGTTTGGAAGTCCTACTTTCCTGGCAAAGGTATCTATAGCATTGCCTATAGCAACATCCTCTGTCTCACCAAAAACTCTGTACTTACCCGAAGCAAAAGCAATTACCTGAGTGTTACCTCCAGAAACGTATATCACAACAGGGTCTTTTGTATTCGTTGCAAGCTTCGCTATCTCTATATGACCGACTGGATGGTTAACACCGATAACAGGAATCCCTTTATCTTTGCCTAACTTTTGGGCAAACTCGGAACCAACCCAAAGACAGGGTGGTAATCCGGGTCCCTGGCTGTAGGCTATCAAATCCAAATCTCCAAACTCTATATCAGCATCTTTTAGGGCTTTCTCAACTATCTTATCCTTAATCCTTATATGATGTTTCTTTGCTTCTGCAGGTATTATACCAGAACCGAGTTTGGGCTTGTAGGTATCCTTTACATTTGCCAGAATATTACCATCACTAGAAACTATTCCGACACCAAAAGTATGAGCAGTAGACTCTATTCCCAGACAAATCATCTTATCACTAATAATAAGAAACTGTACAAATTTATTTATTCCTTGTTGTTTGTGGAAGTCTCGCTGTAACCGCACTTTCCGCAAGTTTTCCTGTCTTTGTGAACAGCCATAAAAGTGCCTGTTCCGCACCTTGGGCACGATTCTCCTTTTCTTTTTACTTCATTTCCTTTTACTTCGTATTTGTTCCAGATTTGTATTTTTTTATGTTTTGATTTGCTCTTTTCTGCCATTATTTTTTCACCTTTACTTCCTTTGTTTCTTTCTTCTTTGATGGTTTCTTTTCTTCTTTTTTATCCTGAGGTTTCTTAACTGACTTTTCCTTTTTTGGCTTTTTATCAGTTTTCTCAGGTTTCTTGCTCTTTTTGACTTTGCCTGATTTTACATCATCTGATTTTTCCCTTACCTTATCCATAAGTTTTTTCTTTCCTTTTTTTGCAGTTTCTTTAGGCTTTTTCTTTGGCTTATAACCAAAAAGTTCCACAACAAATTTTTCATCCTTTTTTAAAACAACAACCTTGACCTTTCTTGGAGGTTTTTTTATTCCTCTTGACCATATCTCATGATTGAGACCCGGTCCTATTACAAATTCTTCCGTCTTTAGATGTTTCTTTAAATAATCCTTAAGATATTTTATTGATTTTCTTGACCTTACAGGCCTGGGAGCCTTGTAAGCATCTCTTAAAGGTATCGTATAAATCCTTTCTTCAGCCATAATTCCTCACCATTAAGCTTGCATCTGGCCGCCGCGTTTCCATTTTTTCTCCTTGTTGACCCTTATTCTTCTTGTTCTTATTCTCTTTAGACCGAATTTCTTTATATGAGTCCAAAAAGGAGCAGACCTAACGCTAGATATGCTAATCATTCTCTTCTTCTTTGCCCTGTGCTTTAGCTTTCCCATTTTTACACCTTACTATTTTCTTTTTATTTTCCATTTCTTGTCTTCTGAAATCATGTTAAGTATTTGTTTTAATTTTTTATCATCTATTTTCTCCTTAACTTGACCTGTCTGTAAAAGCTGCAAAAGATAAAGTTCAAGTTGCTGTGTTAACATCGGGTTAACGAGCCTGACTCTTCCAAGCCTCTCTATTGCATCTTTTGTAAGTATGTTCCTAAGAGCTTCCTTCTTTAATTTATCAAGCTCTTCCTGCTGTTTTTTCTCAATATTGTTGGGTAAATCGTACATTTTATTTCACCAATTCGTAGGCGGTGTTGTCAAGTAATTTTTGCCCTTTAGGTGAAATTGTTCTTCCTCTTTTCTTAGTCTTTACCAAACCAGCGCTATCCAGCTGCTGTAATATTTTCCTTATTATCGACCCTCCGCCGGGATAAAAATGCTCTGGCTTGTGTCCGTTGTTTTTCTTTCCACCAAACATTCTCCTAAGTCTCTGCGTGCCTACGGGGCCGTAAATATAAATCTTTCTCAAAACTGAAGCAGACCTAATATACCACCAATCCTCTTGTTGTGGAGGTCTTTCTCTGTTCATACCCGTCTTTACATAATTTGACCATTCTGGAGGCTCTATTTCCTTCATTTGCTTCATTTTTTCCTTTAAATTCTCCAAAAGTTCTTGGGTATCTACTTCTCTTGCTGTAACCATAAAACCACTTTTTAATGTATACACTTATAAAGGTTTCTACGACTTAAAATAATTCATAATCAAAAGAATTTAAAGGTTTCTATTCTTATAAAAGACATGACAATTGAATCAAAGTTAATAAAAGACTGTGACTGCTTTTCTGAAAGAACGAAAGAAAAACTCGAAGAAATAGGAATAAGGAGATATACAAAACTAGAAAAAAATGAAGGAAGCCCCTTAGAATTCTATGAAGACGGTATAATAGCTCACGAAGATGAGATAGAAAAGGGGAATTTATACATTTACGATATAATCAAAAAAGATTCATTTTCAAAAAGAGGCAAAGAAGTTCAAATAAAAGAAAAAGAGACCTGGTATTTTGTAAAAACGGATGAAGCTACATATAACCAGAGAGTATATCCGGAGAAAGGCCATTCTCTTTTTTCTATGTCATTTCCATGGTAAAAAGACATTTAACTTATCTTTTACTGTAGGGATACCTTCTCTCTTCTCCACAACTTAAACAACGCCAAACAACACATCTGTCTTCTGGAAGAAGCCTGACTGTACAGGTAACGCCCGGTTTTAGAAAATTATTGCATTTCCTACAAACTTTCCTCTTGTATTTATTGGGTAAGCGTACCTTGTATCTCATTCCTATCTTTCTTGCGAGTTCGACATATCTCCTGCTTCTTTCAGGAAGTTCTGATACGTTTTTTTCGGCAAGCCTTAGAAGTATATTAATCCTTTCTCTCGCTATCCTTCTGAAGTATCCCGGAATCAATTAAACACCTGTTAATAAAAACCTTTTCTAAAATATAATAATGAAAACTATTGGATTTTTTAGGCGGACTGAGAACGGAAGCAACAGCTTATTTTAATGAAATTTAAAGTACTAAAAATATTCTTTAATTTTATCAATTAGTAATACCTATCATAAAAGTCTTTTATCTCTTCCGGGTCTGGCAACCTAAGATTATCCCATATGTTAATCACCGGTTCGAGTTTTTCCCTATTTTCCTGGCCCCTGAAAAGAATTTTAAGGAAAGAAGTCCTCTCTTCTATATCTCTTATGCAAAAATCGAGAAATTCCCTGGGAGTGTAATACCTCATAGGATTGAAACGTTTTGAAAAATTCTTTACTCCTTTCTCCTCGACTTCCCTTGGATTTGGTATAAGATAAAGAAAAACAGGATGAACAATCCAATTTTCTATACTGTCTTTCTCTAAAAGATTTATCAGCCTCTTCGAGTCTTCAACCCTTATTTTCTCACCCCTTCCTTTTACAATTTTACCGGAAGGTGGACACTCGCCGACATAACCGGAGTTATTTATGAAAAATATCAGGCTACCGCTGCTGTCAAGTCCCAAATCGTTATATATCTTCCATTTTAAGAGTGCTTGCTGGGATTGCTCACGGGCCATAAAATCAGTCGCAGAGTAAGAACGAACCCTTTCGCCGGCTTTTCTACCTGCAACCGCTGAAGTTATTATGCTCTCGCATGCACTGTCTAAAGCCACAGCCATCCTTGAATCCGTTACCCTGAAAATTGGCTCCATTATATCAAATCTGCGGAAAGAAAGAGACTCTATACCTAAAAATTTGTTCTTGTTTTTGCCCCAATTACTGTTTAATATATCAAATGAAAAAACAAATCTCCCGTTTGTAGTACCGCATTTATAACTGCTGGGTATTAAAGAACCGGCATCGTGTCCACCAGTAACTCTGGGTACATTAACTTCATGTCCTTTGATTTTTTCTTTTTTGTATTCAACATTTTCGCAGTCTATATTCATACAAAGTACAGTTCTGCCATCTCTTGAACTCATCAAACCGGGCCACTCGGGGCTTTTTTCATTAAGGCCTTCCGATTTTGCAAAGCTTGATGCCTCAAGGCCGGAAAGTATAACAGAAGAAACTTTGTTTCCGGTGTAAACGGGTATTCCAACAAGAGCATCGTCTTGCTCCAAATCAGGTCCCAGGGTGAGCGTTGTCTTTCCTGTCCCGCTCAGGCCTTTTAAAACACGATTATTTGTACAACCGGCGTGATAAGAAACCATGCCATTTGATTCAGCTCTGTTCCAAGTCATCGTAAGGTTTGGTTTCTTGAAAGCGCCACCGAAATAATCTACACCAAGGCTGAGAACTCTTCTCTTGTCTTTTTCAATATCTGTAAAGTCGTAAAGAGTAATTGGTTCGTTCTGGTCGTATCCGGGCCAGAAGGATTTTATTCTCCCTATATATTCTTCTGGGAGTTTTTCCTGAACAATATAATTGAAACAAGAAAAATCTCCGCAATCAAAAGGAAACATCATAAGTTTTCCCATCCAACTCATGTAGGCATTGTGCGGATTTTCCAAGCTAGTTACAACTCTAATTCCGGTTTCAAAATCCTTTTCACCCTGAACACCATCAGTCACCAAAACATCCTTATCTTTAATATATTCAAGAACCAAGTTAAACAGCTTCTTACCAATATCCTTTTCAAAATACTTCTGACCGTAACCCAGCTTATAACCATCAGGAACCATATAGAATGCTCTATCCGGTCTTCTACCGGGTTGTGTTGAGCCAAAAAGATACTGACCATCTTTTGTAATAACATAATAATTCTTGAGAAAATTCTTGTAGAATTCATGAGAAGGATTTGCCACGACATTACCTTCGAGGACAAAGTCTTCTGTTACTCTAAACTTCATGAGCAAACCTTACAATTTTTTATTTATATAATTTACTACCTTTTCCGGAAGAGATTCATATCTACCCGCCATTGCCTCAAAAAAATACCTGTAACTTTTTTTGGGTCTGTAAAATCTCCAAGGGACCATTTCAATATTTTTGTCAACAACCTCTCCATTATCATCAATAAAAAATATGTCAATAGGAAACCTCATAAAAGGAGTCCATACTGAAAAACGAACATCGAAAGGAAAACTAAAAAACATTTCACCGTTCTTTCTAAACATAAGACCGAGTGTTCTCTTACCTATTGTATCGGCTACTTCCATAATATTTAAAAGCTTCTGTATTATTTAAAAATCTTCCACAAAGAATAAAATATGAAACGTTTTTACGAGATTGACTTCATGAGAGGGTTTGCAATAATATTAATGATATTTTACCATTTCTTCTTCGACCTAAAACTTTTTGGTGTCATTAAATTCGAAAGCTTTTTGTTTTGGTGGTTATTTCCCAGATTAATAGGGTTTTTGTTTATTTTTATTGTAGGAATTTCATTGTCAATAAGCTACTCGAGAATCAGCAAAAAAAGTGAAAAAGAAAAAATAAAAAAATACTTGATAAGAGGAATAAAGATATTATCGCTTGGTTCAATAATAACCATAGTAACTTGGATTTTTGCAGGAGAAAATTTCATAATATTCGGTATACTTCATCTAATAGGAACTTCTGTCTTAATTGCTTATCCCTTTCTGAAATACAAAAAATTGAACCTTTTTTTAGGAATAATTTTATTCATCTCGGGGTGGTTTTTACAACAGTTCCGTTTTAGCTTTAACTGGCTTCTTTGGGCAGGATTCATACCAAAAGGATTCCAGACACTTGACTATTATCCACTAATTCCCTGGTTCGGTGTGGTTCTGATGGGAATTTTTTTCGGAAAAAATCTTTACTCGGTTAATAAAAGAAAGTTTAGTATGAAAAAAATAGAAAATATTTTTACAAAGTTTACAACTACTTTAGGAAGGAACTCATTGTTGATATACATGATTCACCAACCTTTCTTAGTATCAATAATTCTTGCCTCGTTTTATATTAGCAATTTAATATAGTATTTATGCTAACAGAATTTTACGGATGGATTGATAAAGTTGGCGGTTTGGACAGTACCCTGGCTTGGACAATGATTATACTGGGTTTCGTGCTTTTTGGAATAAGCACTTTTCTTTATTCAAAACATAGAAGGTGATATAATGGCATTTGGAAACTATAAAATAAACTTCAATCAAGTAAAAGACAAAACTTTAGAGGAAGTGTTCGGTACTGGTGATATGAACCCTGCAGAAATGACAAAAAAATTATGGGCTTTCGTAAAGAAGAACAATTTGGGAAAATAAAAACATTTAAAAAATAAAGTGGAAAGTATCTTATGGAAAAGAGAAAAATAATTAGACTGGTAGCATCAGTAATAATATGCAACCTGGCAGGAATAATAGGCTCAATATTCACGACTTCTAGCATACCTACCTGGTATGCTTCAATAAACAAACCCGCCTTTAATCCACCCAACTGGATTTTCGCTCCTGTTTGGACTACGCTGTTCATATTGATGGGTATATCGCTTTTCCTAATATGGGAAAGGGGTCTTGAGAAAAACAAATTAGCTGTATCTGTTTTCGGAGCTCAACTTGCACTCAATACTTTATGGTCTTTGTTGTTTTTTGGAATTCAAAATCCATTTCTAGCATTCATAGAAATAATATTCCTTTGGATAGCAATAGCTGCTTCTATAATTTTGTTTTACAGAATAGATAAGAGAGCTGCTTATCTTCTCATACCTTACATTTTGTGGGTCAGTTTTGCAGCATTCCTTAATTACAGCATATGGATTTTGAACTAATGATATGTATTTAAAATTTAAAAAATAATTTTTTACATGAAAAGTTTTTTATTGAATTATGAGAGGCCGACTGATGTTCTTAAACAGAGGTATGCAAGAAAAGTAGATGATGAAATTTTCAGGGTTTACCTTATGGACATAAGAACACCCAAAAAACCACCAGAAAACATAAAGGTAACTCTTGGAGAGACAGACGAAATAAATAAAAAAGAAATTTATACATACGGAGAACTTCTTAAAGACAAATCTCTTTGTAATAATCCTGTTTATGACGAACTAATAAGACATGCCCCTTGCGTACATTCGAGAATATATATAACGAGGCAGGAAAAAGAAAGGATAGATGATAAATTCAAAGTTAACAGTTTTGAAGAAAAAAAGGAAAAAGAAAAACCAACATACGGCTACACATACATACCTTACAATGTTCTTGATATGACATTTGGAAAACAGCCGGAAGAGCTTGCAATGCAGGTAGACTGGATTTGATTTTAACGATATATGACGAAGATTAAAGAATATAAATATTAATTTTTATACTTGATTCTATGTTAACAGACAATGAAATTTACATAATTTCGAGACAAATAGATGAAATCAAAAAAGATTATGAAGCAGAAATAAAATTAAAAAAACCATGGACTATATTGGGTTCAGTAAAAATAGATACGAAAAGTGAAGACTTCTGGTCAAGAATAAAGATAAACAACAAGAATGGTTCTTACATAATAGATACAAAAGCGATATACGAGTCTGGATGCAAATTAAACCCAGAATGTGAAGTAGGTAAGTGTGCGGGTATGCAAGAAATTGCTTCGTATTCAAAAAACGGAAGGAACTATCTAAAAGGAGAAAAAGATACAATAGTTGATTGGAGCGATAGAAAAACAGAAATACCTGATATAAGGAACTATCTAGATGAAGTGATTAACCCAATTATAAATTAATCAAATATAAATCAAATAAAAAACAATTAGTTACTCATGAGGTTCGGGTACTTTTTAATTATAATTCTATTGATTTTATCTTTTCTTGTATTATTACCAAGGCTGAACAAAAACAAAGAAAAAGCAACTGAAGATTTTGAGAGATTTGAAGAATCAGGATATGAGAAAGCTACTTTTGCTGGAGGTTGTTTCTGGGGGGTTGAAAAGGCCTTTGAGGAAACTGAAGGTGTTGTAGAAGCGATAAGTGGTTACACGGGAGGCAATACAGAAGACCCCAGCTACGAACAAGTTTCAACAGGAAATACCGGCCACTATGAATCTGTAAGAGTTTATTACGATAAAAATAAAACAAGCTATGAAAAAATGCTTGAAGTTTTCTGGAATAAAATAAACCCGACCGATTCGGGAGGACAATCTGTAAACAGGGGTTCTCAATACAAAACCGCAATATTTTATCATGACCAAGAACAAAAGGAAAAGGCAGAGAAGTCAAAAAAAGAAATCGAAGAATCTGGCCTGTACAATAAACCCATAGTCACTGAATTATTACCTGCAAAGGAATTTTATCCAGCAGAAAAATATCACCAGAATTATTTTACCGGCGGATTAAAAAAGTGCTATTCCTGCTCAACAAAAGGAAACCTAACAGACCTACAGTACAGGGTTACCCAAAGTGGGGCCACGGAAATGGCATTCAACAACGAATACTGGGACAACAAGGAAGAGGGAATTTATGTTGATGTTGTTTCTGGAGAGGTTCTATTCAGTTCCATGCACAAGTACGACTCGGGAACGGGCTGGCCCAGCTTTTACAAAGCTCTGGAACCGGGAAACATAGTAACAAGAAAGGAACTTGACGGAAGGACAGAGGTAAGGAGCAAGAAAGCAGATTCTCATTTGGGCCATCTATTCATGGATGGTCCGGAACCCACAGGTAAAAGATACTGCATAAACTCGGCGGCATTAAGGTTCATTCCAAGGGATAACTTGGAAAAAGAAGGTTACGGGAAATATAAAGATATTTTTTAAGATTAAAAAAGATGAATACTATGAGAAAATATTCAAAGCCAATAGTTTTAGTAAGTTCGTGTCTAGAATTTGAAAAAGTAAGGTTTGATGGACAAGTAATACCATGTAAGATTGTTAGGGAGCTGGAACCATTTGTCGAATATGTAAAAGTCTGTCCGGAGTTTTCTATAGGTCTTGGTGTACCAAGGCCTCCAATAAGAATTGTCAAAGTTGATGATGAAGAGAGATTAATACAGCCAAAGACAGAGGAAGATCTGACAGAAAAAATGAAAATTTTCAGCAAAAGATTTTTATCCGGAATAGTTGAAATAGACGGGGTAATTTTTAAATCAGATTCTCCTAGTGTCGGTCTCAGTAATATAAAAGTCTACAAGGAAACAGAAAAATCACCTGTTGTGGATAAAACGTGTGGTTTTTTTTCTAGGTATGTGATTGAAAAATTCCCTCTTCACCCAATGGAAGACGAGAAAAGACTTAAAAACAAAAAAATAAGACATCATTTTCTTACATCTCTTTTTATCATGGCCGATTTTAGAAATCAGAAGAATAAAGGAAGATTGGAAGATTTCTTTGAAAATAACAGACTTCTTCTTAAGCTTTACGGAAATGATAGATCAAAAGAGGAAGAACTAAGAAAATCTCTCCAAAGACCACCCGAAACCGGACAAAAAGCAGAAATTTTAAAGGAAATTGTAAAAGAACTCGGAGAAAAAAATAAATTTGATGGACTCATAAAAAAATATTCAAACAACAAGACCAGTTTTTCTTGTGTTCTTGATATCCTTCGATTTGAGGCGGATAAATCCAATCCCAAAATTGCCGGACAGTCAATATTTTCACCATATCCTGAAGAGCTTATTGCAGAGGTAGAAGATGACAGAAACAGAGACTACTATAAGTCAAAGTGATTCTATGAAAAAAGTTTTAGTGAATGATTTGATGCAAAGTAATTATACTTATTATTTGGAGGAACCTGTCGGGAAGAACTTCCATGCGGGTTTCAAGCCCGAACTCACTCCCAAGGAAATGCTTGAGCTTGGTGTTTTTGGCGGCAAGTACATGACCGATTGCATAGGCGAGTTTCCTGATACTTGGTTCAAGAAAGCAAAGCTTTGCCATGAAAAACACGACCCCAAACTAAACTTATTTGGTGTTAATGCATCAAAACCACTATCCTACTGGATTAAAAAGGGATGGATTTATCACGAGGACCCGAGGGGGTGGTTTCAGTGGTACTGCAGGTACTACATGGGAAGGCGTTGCCATGATGATAATAGACAGATAAAGAGATGGAAGGCCATGAAAAGGCATGTTGCCCAGATAAAGAAAAATTGCAAGAAAAATGACCTGAAATGCAGAAGAAAACAAAGACAGGCACTGCTTCACTGGGCATACGACAGCAGGAAAATTTAATAATTCTTTAGTGTTTTAAAGCGTAGTAAATTACGTGTTCTTTTGTTTTCTTGTCAAAAACACGTATTTGCTGAAGGTTGAGTTCTCTGGGATGGTAAGGCCATACTTCTGATTTTTCATTTATTATTTGTTTTACTTCATCCTCTGTGTAGGCCTTGTCGTGTTCCATATTATTCCACAAAACTGCATCTGTGTATCTCTTCTCCTTGTCTATTCTTAAGTCCAGAAGGATGTCTCTTCCCGACCTTCTTCTTGCCTCATCTAATGGTATTGGTGTCAATTGTCTCACCTGTTTATAATATTGCACAAAAAGAATTTAAATTATAAAAAATCAAAAAAACAGAATCTATAGTGTTAAAATGAAAATAGTAATTTTAGGAGGAGGATTTTGCGGAATAGAAGTCGCAAGAAGACTTCAAAAATACAAAAAATTTGATATTACACTGATAGATAAAAAAAAATATTTTGATTTTAATCCCGGGATACATAAAATACTATTCGAACAAAAAAAGATTGAAAAAATAAGAGTACCATACAAAAAATTTCTCTATAACTGTGAAATAAAAACAGAAAAAATAGAAAAAGTAACTCCTGAAAAAATAATAACAGAAAAAGGAGAAATTTTATTTGATTTTCTTGTAGTCTCAAAAGGAGCAGAGTACCCTGTTTTCTTAGAAAACAAAAAAAACGTATATAAACTAAACTCTTCTGAAAATGCCATAAAGATAGAAAAGAATCTGAGAAAATCCAAAAGAATACTAATAGTGGGCGGTGGCCTTATAGGAACAGAAGTGGCTGGGGAAATTTTAACTAAAAGCAATAAAGAAGTCACAATAGTTCACAGCAATAAAAGACTTATAGAAAGGAACACAAAAAACGCTTCATTTTATGCAGAATCATTTATGAAAAAAAACGGCTGTAATATAATCTACAACGAAAAGGTAAAATGGCATGAAAATAATTATTTTAAAACAGACAAAGGAAGGAAAATAGAAGCGGATATTTGCATATGGTCGACTGGTCTCAAATGGAAAAATAAAATCCTTAAAGACTTGAAAGAAGCTACGGATAAAAGAAACAGAATATTAGTTAATGTTTATATGCAGCTTAAAGGGCATGAAAATATATTTGCTGGTGGAGATGTAACTGGAATAAAAGAAGAGAAAAATGCACATAATGCGTTTGTTCACGGTAAACTAATATCAAAAAATATAAGAAGAATATCAGAAAACAAAAACTTAATAAAGTACAAAAAAAGCTCTGCGCCTATTGTAATAAGCTTGGGTGACAAAAAAGGAATTTTGGTATGGAATAATATAACAATTAAAGGTTTCTTCCCAGCAATTATAAAAAAAATAATAGAAAAGGTGGCTTTGTTTAGGCTTTAGTTAAATAAAAAGTGAAAGGAAAAAACCTAAAATAAGAAAAATAGAAAAAGAAAAATAAAGCATAAAATTATCAACTGAAATCTTAATTATATTTTTTCTGGAGGGATTTTTTACTATTTTTTTAAAAATTCTAGGAAAATATATTAGATAAGGCACAAAAGACAAAAAAATTGGCCAATAAGGCTCAACAAAAAAGTAACCGAATACTATTGCATAAAAAACAGAAAACAGGTGTATAAAAACAAGCACGTAATAAGATTTCACTTTACCAATCCTAGATACAAGACCCATCTTCCCCGCCTTAATGTCTGTAGGCAAGTCAACTATCTGACCCATCCAAACAAGAAATAATGTCATTAAACCTGTCAAAGGCATAAGTGCCATAATTATAGGATGAGGTCCCAAATTCTGTCCAAGTGATGAAAGCAATATTGCAAGATTACCGAAACCAAAAATTACAACAATCTCCCCCAAACCACGGTAAGAGAATTTGAAAGGTTCAGCAGTATAGTACTTGCTGAGAAAAGCAGACATCAGATATACAAAAATCACATAAGGCCATAAAAAAGTTTCAACTAAAAATAACATAAAAAAAGAACCAATAAAACCAAAAACTATTCCAAGCCTTGCTATAATAAGCATTTTTTTCTCTAAGTATGGAAAATCAACAAGTATCCCTGAGCCTCCGCTGAAAGCACTTTTTTTGGATTCTAAGTTGTCGGCCCTGTTCCTAGTATCGTGTATATCATTGTATACGTTTGTTGATATATGAAGGCTTAAACCTATGAAACAAGCAAACAGAAAACCGATAAAATTAAATTTACCGGTTATTGAAATCGATGTTATTGTTCCTATAAAAAGTGGCACAAGAATAGCAAATAAAAAAGGTGCTCGTATAATTTGAAGAAAGCCCGGTGTTCTTACCTTCATAAAATACTATATTATTAACCCTTATTAAAATTTGACAGCAAAATTATAGTAACTAAGCAATTTTCTTAATTTTATACCTTTCCTCAACCACAACCCTGCCTCCTTTTTTCTTAAGCCATAGTGGCTCTTCCGGTTCTATATCTACGTCATAATCGTCAACGGCCGCGTAGTAGCAAGACATTCTTCCTTCGGGAGGATACAAAGCACCACATCTCATCTCTTCCTCTTCTGTAAGGCTTCTTATAGATTTGTAAAGAGTTGACTGGTGAAAATAAGAGTAATCACTCATAAGTTTCCATATATCCAAAGGCTTCAGAAACTCTTTCTCAACTGTGATTCCTTCATCTATCATCTTATCTTTTATTAAATTTTTAGCCAGCATAAAAAAATCAATCAGTAAAAGATATCGATATTAATCTATAAAAACCTTCCTGCAAGTCAAGCTTAAATAGTTAATGTACCAAGTATAGTTTGAATGACTTCGGTTGTTCAGGTGGGGGATATCAACTTCGGTTGGTATTCTTTCCATCATTTTCTTTTGTTTAATTGTTTAATCCTAATTATTCATTATAAAAAAATAAATTACCTGCCAGGAAAATCAAACAACTCATAATCTTCTTCTGGTTTTTTGAATCCGTAGTCGGAAAGCTCTCTCTTAAAATCAACATCATAGCCTTTATTCTTCTTCTTTACAGCAATTTCTCCCTCTTTTACAGCATCTTGAACCTTTCCTGCTGGTATATGAGAACAACCTCCCTCTAACTTGTTCCCTAAACCAGAAAAACCATCCGCCATTTTTTGGTAAAGGCTTGGTACTTGCTCCTGCAATTCACAAAAATTGCAGTGATACTTGTCATCCTTTCCTTCCCAAATAATCATGCATCCGTCTTTCATATTAACACGCTTAATAGAGATAAGTAAATTCATCTTAGACTTTTAAATTGTTTTCGGTCATCAAAATTATAAATTAACAAAAAATAAAAAAATAATAATGAAGAGAATTTTAATATCAACAATAACCGGGGCCTTGCTCGGAGTAATATGTATAATAGGAGTGGGCGCGAGAGTCGGATTCTCGGGAAACTATCTTTTCCTTTTCTCGATGTGGTACAACAGATTACTAATGGGTTTTGTAATAGGTCTTTCAGGAAAATTGAGAATATTAAAATCAAATAAAAACCCATATCTAAGAGGTATTTTGTTGGGCCTTTTAGTAACACTTGCTCATAGCATTTCTACCGGCTTCAGGGATATTCCGAGTTTTTTTGCAGGCATTGTCTACGGAATCATAATAGATTATGTAGCCACAAAGAAAAACCGTTAACTTTACATATCTCGCGCTACAGAAAATAAAACTTATGATAGAAAGACTTGTTTTTGTATTCTTAGCTTGTATGGGGATAAACACAATCAAAACACTAAGAAAAATAAATGAAATAGCCGGTCATAGAAAAATAGCAACCACATTAATAGCAGTAGATACTGTAATTTTTCTTCTAGTTTTCAGAGACCTTATAACAAACAAACTAACTATCCCAATTGTAGCCGTGATGGCAATCGGTTATGTTATCGGTTATAATATGGGTTCGTGGATAGAAGAAAAAATGGCAATAGGTGAGGTTTCAGTTACAATAAAAATACCAAAAAAACAATCAAAAGAACTGTGGAGAAGGCTTAGAAAGAATGGTTTTGTCTTCACAAGAACTCAAAGAGCATATTCACACAAAGACAAGCCAAGAAAATTCTATCACGGGATAATATTCAGAAAAGAATTACCAAAATTAAAACATACTTTAAAAGGATTAAATTATGTATCACATGCCCAGCCCGTAAAAGACTTATCTGGAAAGAAAATAGTCAAATCTGATGATTATCTGAATAAAGAAAAATCAAAAAACAAGTCATAAATCAAAAAAACCACGACCCCATATTATTTCTTTTATGGAATTAACGGAATTCTCGAGTTCTCTGGTACATTCAGGTCTGCTATCAATTTTATGAACGTAAGAAAGAGGCCATCCACAGTTGAATTGTCTCGAAGAATTTGATATATCTTGTTTTGTCATTTTAGTCCTTTGGAACAATTCATCAAAGAAGCTTTCATCAAGCATATCAAAATCCTCGGTATGATAATCTACCTCAAGCCATTTTCCTCTTCCACTCAAACCAAGCTCTTTCGCCTTATTCATATAAAGGTTCATAGAATCATATGCCAGTTCATTTCTAATATTATAATATTTTGGATTTAGACCAACAGGACCATCTATCTTTGTTTTAAGGGAAAATGGAGGCATCTGCCTTTTCTGCTCATCACTCAAAGCATCGACATATATAAGGAGCGGTTCCTTTACTTCAAATTCCCTATCATATTCAACATCTTTGTCACGAATTATTTCCATTTCATTTAGCTGCTCTCTTGGAACCAAAGGTACTGTAACACATCCTTGGGCTTCATAAAAATTTAGAAAATCCTTGTTTTTCTTGACTATTCTGCCAGTCTCTCTCGTGTTTTCAAGGTATTTCAAAACATTTTTTGCATAATTAATAATGCCCATAAAATCACAAAATAAAATAAAAACCAAATTACTTAAGCTTTGCTATTTTAATGACTTAAATATTTTAAAAAGTAACCTTGATATTATGAATTTCAACAGAATTTATGAAGAAACTTGCTTGCCATTAGACAAAGCATGCGGAGATATTGTAGAAAAAATGAATAAAGTTCCTGAGTACAAGAAAGGTAACTTTAAACAATCGCTTAGAGAAATAGGAAATATAAAGAAAAATATAAAAGACTACCTAAGTAAGATGAAAATAAATGAAGATATGATTGAAAGATGGCCCGAAACATACATCGATGTAATGAGAAATCTTGAATTAACTGATAGAGAAATAAAAAACGATGAAAAAACAATTAGAATATGGTCTGGATATGATATAAATTTAGACAAAGTGAGCGAAGCAAACGACTTTCTAAGATATTGTATGGGAGGAAAGATTTACACAGAACTTTTTGGAACTGCTTAGTTATTTATAAAATATTTTTAAATAAAAAGAACAAAAAATAGACATGAACAAAATTGAGCTAGCAGAGAAAGTAATGCCAACAACATATTTCTGGGTTATATTACTGGTTTCTATAATATTTCATTACACATTAAATTTAGAAGTTGCAATAAAATTTCCATACAATGCTTTGGGTGTTGTTCTCATTTTAGCTGGAGTGTGGATAAACATACATACTGATACATTATTCAAAAAGCATAAAACTACAGTAAAACCTCATAAAAAACCGACTAAGCTAGTTCTAGAAGGCTCGTTTAAATTTAGCAGACATCCGATGTATTTGGGAATGTTTTTATGTCTTCTTGGATTGTCTATATTTATTGGCTCTCTTATAACCCTCATATTTCCATTAATATTTGGGATTATAATGGAGATTATTTTTATACCAGTTGAAGAAGAATCCATGAAAAAAGCTTTCGGTAAGAAATATACAAATTATCAGAAAAAAGTAAGAAAGTGGATTTGAATAAACAAATTATTAATTATAATTACTTTTTAAAAGGATAAACAACAGGATTCTTAATCTTAGAGCATTTTTTGTCCGGAGTACAAACTCCAAAAGACTTGTAAAATTGCTGGTTATCACAGTTCGGGGAAAGAATTTCCCTTCTTTGCCTTTCAAACCATTTCAACTGGGTCTTGATATAGTTGTCCTTGAGCGGTGGATTGTTTCTTTTGTTCCAATCAAATATAGTTTTTTCTATCTCTTCTCTACCCCACCCCATGTTGTTAAGAAAATTTGCCAGAATAAATACGCTTCTTTTCCTGCCGTCTGAAATTCCGTTTAATATGTTCTTTATACATGGTGGGAATCTTTCTCTAGGTATTCTGCTTGTTCTTTTTATCTTTTTTTTATTCTTTGACCTGTTTTCTTCTTTCTTCTTAACCTTACCGTACCAATCCATTGCGTCTATTACCAAACCGGTAGCTTCTCCTTCATTAGTCTTCTGAAAAAAATCAATAACCTTGCTAACTTTTTTTATAGATGCATCGTCTCTCTTAAAAGAATCTAAATCTTTGACAGGCATAGTTACAAGACACTTGCCCTCGGATAAAGTCTTCTCGTTTATTGTATAAGGCATGCGAAAAAGATGACGAGAGCCCCAGTCTTTCTCTATTTCAACAAACATGTAAGGATTCAATTCCTCCAGGTGACGGTCTAGTTCATCGACAAGACTTCTGACAGAACCCTTCATTTTTATAAGGTCCTGCATTAAACTGTCCCTTATTTTATCTCTTAAGAAAGAAGCTAATATTTGAGGTATTTTAGGGAACTGTTTTTTTGTTTCCTCGTAATCTATCTTTCTAGGAAAAGCCTTCCAAGGTACCCCTATATGAAAACCTCTGTTACCTGAAAACTTTAAACCCGGTTTTTTTATTCCGTATTTCCTAAGAAAATCAACCACTCTTTTTGCAGCAAGCTTTGAAGCTTCGAGCCCTATAGCAGAATCGATATCAATTATAAAGTCCCAACCTATTCTCATTTCATCAAGTTTTTTATCACTGAGTCTAGTCTCTATCTGCATTGGATTATTCCATCTTTCGACAGAGCCATGAAAACTAACAGCTCCTTTTTTCACCATCTGCAGGACATCCCTAGGATAGACTAGTGTATTGGGCCTTTTTAGATGAGAACCGTCCTTCTTTGAAGCAGATATTTCCCTGTATTTTGAATTATCTATCATATTTTTTAGAATACTGTCGTTGTTATAATAATCATAAATATTTCTCAAATTCATCTACACACCCAAATATTTTTCACTTCCCTCAATAAACACCTAAGAGTAATAACGATAATAATAAATATATAAGAATACATAATATTGTTTACCTATGGGGGGTGTATTGAGACGATTTTATCTCCTCTCCATATTAACTTCACAAGACTTAGGTTTTGCGATGGAAGATATGGAAATCTTCGGATGGAAATATCTTAATGGTATGGAAGAGATGAAAAGACTTCGGTCATCGTCTTTTCTCCTCATAGGTTCTTTTCAATATCATGGTCTTCGGTTTTTGGGGACTCGGCGACACGCTGTTATATTATTTTTTGGGGGTGTTAGCCGAATTTTTTATATTTTATAACCTTAAAGATATTATTTCTATTGTGATGAAATGGTAGAAGGGTGTAAAACCATGGAACCTGAAATTATAGTAATAAACAAATCCGAAGAGGCGAAAAATACAGAAAAACTTTATCTAGGAGATTCTTATCAATGGGATGAAATAGTAAGTTCTGTAAAAAACGCGGCCGAAAAAAATAACTGGAAAGCATTAGAGCCGCAGGAAGTTGTAAGAAATTCAAAAAATCTAAAGACAGGTGAAATAAAAAAAGAATATGACCACAGCAAGCTTGAGCTTTGGGGTAAATACAAATTGATTAAAAAAATGGATGTATATTTTACGGATATGTATGATACAGACCATATCATACTTAAAAAAAATATTTCGGTTCCCTACTATAAATTATTAAAATTCTACGCAAACGTGAGAAAGGATTTGAGAGAGGATTATTTATAAAAGATAATATTTATTAAAAGAAAACCAAAGTATTGTTATGGCATTTAGAGGAACGCAGAGCACCCCTATAAGCGGTGAATTGATAAAAAGACTCAATGACAACACAAGAAGAATAAGAACATTAGAGGAATTAAACAGGCTTCTAGAAAATAAAAATGACTCATTGGAAGCCAGAACACTTGAAAACCAAGAAGAAATGAGGAAAAAATTTCAAGACATTGAAGAAAAACTAAAAGATTTAAATATAAGGTTAATGAAAATAGAAAATGAGACCCAAAAAATAAGAAAATCTTTGGAAAAAGTAGTCACCAAGCCAGAGCTTGAGGAATTAAAAAACTTTATAGATTTAATAAACCCAATAAAAATGGAGTTTATAACTAGAAAAGAAGTAGAAGAAATGATTAAAAAAAATGAGCGTTCCAAGTTTTAGATTAAAAATCGAAGGAGAGTAAATGATTTCGGTACCCGGATTTTCAGGAAAGAAAAGAGAACCTGCTGATAGTTTAGTAAAGAGACTTAGTTCTCAGGGAAAAAGTGAAAGAGATATTATAAATTTGATGAGAAAACAGGGATACCCGAACGAAGAAATTTCTAAGGCACTTAACAAGGCAATAAAATTTAAAGTAACGGGTGCCCCACAGCAACAACCATCATACAGCAGAGCTCCTCCTTCACCGACTCATCAGGCAAATTACAACGACCAAAGTTTTATAGCACCGCCTCCCGAGCAGCCTTTTGGAGAAGATGTTATAGAAATGACAGGAGAAGAAGAAATAGAACTTGAGGAACTTGTTGAGGAAGTTGTCGAAGAAAAATGGAGAGAAAGTATGACTGAACTGAAAGATGTAGAAAGAGCTATAATACAACTCCAAGACCAAGTAAGATTTCTAAACGAAAAAATAAAACATGTGGGAAAGAGTGATGATAACAAAGAAAAAGAACTAAAAAATATGATAGAAGAGAGTTCTGCTCACATAGAAAATATAGAAAGCAGGGTGGGTTCTGTAGAGAGGGCTTTCAAAGAGTTTCTGCCTTCCCTTACCAAGAATGTCAGGTCTTTATCGGGAATAGTCGAAAAAATGAAAGAGAAAAACAAGCAGTTATAATTCAACTTCTTTTTTTGCCTCATTGGGACAATTTTTAGCCACAACTCTTACTTTTTCCAAATTCCCGCTGAGGTCGGTTCCAGTCAAATTTGTGACTAAAATAGCTGCCTCCCCTGATTCTAGAGGATTAGACTGGGTTTTTTGTGTATTTGATGTCGGTGAAAATATATCAACAACGCCGTCAACAGTAAGGCTTATCTCGAAATTATAAAGAGAGGCAGAGCCTGTGTTGTCAAGAGTTATGTTTACTGAGTCTGTTCCCGTAAGGTTGTAGTCTATATCAGATGAAGAAAAACTTATAGAAGAAAAAATACAGTCTATCTGGCCTTCAGAATTTTCCTCTACATCGTATGCCTTTGTGCGTGTAAAAGAAGTAAACCATGGAGAAACTATCGTACCCACCGCTATTACAAAAGATATAAGAATTACTGCAGCTATAAACGGGGATATTCCTTTGTTCATGTTTTTATTTTTATATTCTTTAATTAAAATATGATTGCATTTACGAGAAAAATACTTATATAAATCTAAATAATTCTTAATCATGGACGAGATTACAAACAAGATTCTTAAAAAGGCAATGAAAATTTCCGTCCCAAACGAGAATGAAAAAAAATTGACCGAAACTCTTTGCGGAAAAATTCTGGAAAGCTTTAAAAAAATTGCCTCTGGTTATGACATAAAACCAATGTTCTGTGGGAGTGTAGCAAAAGGAACATGGCTATCAAAAAACAAGGACATTGATTTGTTCATATTATTCGACGAAAAAGTTTCAAGAGAAAAACTAGAGAAAACAGGAATGAGTCTTGCAAAAAAAACTATAAAAAATCTACTTGGCAAATACGAAATCGCATATTCGGAACATCCGTACTTGAGAGGATTTATTGCTAACCACAGGGTAGAAATTGTTCCGGCTTATGACGTGAACAACCCTGAAAAAATAAAAAGCGCAGTTGACAGGACTCCCTATCACGTAAGATTTGTAAAAAGTAAAATGACAAAAAATCAGGCAAACGAGGTAAGATTGTTAAAGAAATTTTGTAGAGGAATAGGAGTATATGGCTCTAGTCTAAGGGTGGAGGGTTTCTCAGGTTACCTTTGTGAACTTTTAATTATAGAATATGAAAACTTTATCAATCTATTAAAGGAAGCTTCGACCTGGAAACCAGGAGAAATAATAGACATGAACAAGTTCTACAATTCAAAAGAAAAAATAATAAAGAAATTTACAGATGACTCTTTGGTTATGATAGACCCTGTGGATAAGAACAGGAACGTTGCCTCTGTCTTATCGGCTGAGAATTTTTTGCTCTTTGTAAAAAAATGTGGTGATTTTATAAGAAATCCGAGCATGGATTTCTTTGATGAAAAAGAGAGAGATATACCCACGATAAAAGAGATAAAAGACGAGATGGAACACAGGGATACAAAACTAATAATGGTGAAATTTAGAACACCGTCTGAACAAGAAGATGTTGTTTGGCCTCAAATGAGAAAATTCAGAAACAGAATGGATAATTTACTAAAAGATAATGATTTTACAGTGATTAGAAGTGATATATGGAGCGACGGAATAAAATGCATACTCTTGGTTGAACTCTCCAACGAGGAAATACCGAATATACAGGTAAGGGAAGGTCCCTCTATATTTGACAGGCAGGGAACAAGAGGATTTCTAAAGAGATACAGGGGATACAATATATTTGTAGAGAACAACAGATGGTTTGTAGAATATTCCAGAAGATACAAAAAAGCAATAGAACTTATAAAGGAATTTCTCAATAACGACACAGAAATATTGAAAGAAGAAGGTGTGCCCGGAAAAATAGCAAAAGAGATATCCGAGAAGGTTGAAATATTCAGGGGAGAATCAGTATACAGGCTTTTCAGAAGATATAATGAATTCAGAATATTCATAAAAAATTATCTAAATAAAAACATTGTTTAGAATGGGGAAGTATAGTAAACTTTAAATATGTGAAATTATTATTATGTTTATCTTGACTGAAATAATTTCTCTTGAATTATTTTGAAACTAAATGGTGTAAAAATGAAAGATGCAAAAAAAACTGGAACAACTACAGTTGGACTTATATATGAAGGAGACAGTAAAGGAGTTGTTCTTGGTTCTGAGAAAAAAGCAACAATGGGCTATCTTGTAGATAGCATAAAAGCAAGAAAAATTTACTCTGTAGACGAAAGAATAGGTATAACTACAGCAGGTAACGTAGGAGATATACAAACTATAGTTAGATATCTAAGAGCAGAAGCAAATATGTACAGCTTACAAAGAGACAAAAAAATGAGTGTTAGAGCTCTAACAACATTACTTGCAAATATATTACAGGGAAACAAGTACTTTCCTTTTATGGGACAGTTTGTTATAGGAGGATACGACGAAAAAGGACCACAAGTTTTCTCTTTGGACCCCTTTGGCGGAATAATAGAAGGCGATGGTTATTACGCAACAGGAAGCGGTTCACCTATAGCTTTTGGTGTACTTGAGGACAGGTATAAAAATAATCTCAAAAAACAAGAAGCAATAAAACTTGTAGCAAAAGCAGTAACAGCAGCAAAAAGAAGAGACATAGCATCAGGCGGTGAAGTTGCTATAGCTGTTATAGACGAGAATGGCTACAAAGAACTTTCAGATAAAGAAATAAAATCCTTATAAAAACAAAAATTTTGAATAGTTGATATTCTGTGTTGTCTTAATCTAAGGCGTTAATAATGATGAAAATAAAAGAGACTATAAAAGAGAATATACCAGAAGAAGCAAATATAACTGATATATGTTTTGAAGGTTCAGAAATCGTAATATATGTCAAAAACAGGGAATTCTTCAAGGACAACAGCGAACTGATAAAGAAAGTTGTCAGCAAAATAAAGAAAAGAATATCAGTAAGGCCTGACCCCTCTATAAGTGTTGACATGGAGGATGCAAGGAACATAATAAATGAAATAGTTCCTAAAGAGGCTGGTGTTGATGAAATAACATTTGAGCCAGCTTTCGGTAGATTCATAATAGAAGCACAAAAGCCCGGTCTTGTTATAGGCAAAGGAGGGGAAACACTAAAAAAAATAAAAAAAGACACTATGTGGTTTCCCGTAGTAAAAAGAGCTCCCGCAATACCTTCTGAAGTCGTAAAAACTATAAGGAAGGTATTGTTCGAGGAATCCGAGTTTAGAAAAAAATTCCTTAACAAACTCGGAGAGAAGATACACACAGCAGAAAAAAAGGAAATAGAATGGATAAGGACAGGATTTTTGGGCTCGGCAAGGGAGGTTGGAAGGTCTTGTATACTTCTTCAAACGCCAGGAAGCAATGTAATGTTGGATTGCGGAGTAAAACCGACAAACGAGGAATCTTACCCATATCTAAACGCTCCCGAACTAGATTTAAAAAAACTAGACGCGATAGTATTATCTCATTCGCATTTAGACCACTGTGGGTTTATACCTTACCTGTACAAATACGGTTACGAAGGACCTCTTTACTGCACAGCACCCGTAAGGGATTTGATGGTAATGCTATGCATGGATTACCTTGAAGTCGCCCAGAGAGAAGGAAACAAAATACCCTACTCTACAAAGGAAATAGAAAATGCAGTAAAACATTCAATAGTTCTCGATTATGATGAAGTTAGTGACATAACGCCTGATATGAGAATAACACTTGAAAATGCAGGTCATATACTAGGAAGCAGTCAGGTGCATATACATATAGGAGAAGGTCTTCACAACATAGTTTATACCGGAGACTTTAATTTCGACAGGTCAAGGCTATTCAATCCGGCATTCACCAATTTCCAGAGGATAGAAACTCTGATAATGGAAAGTACTTACGGTGGAAAAGACTCTATACAGCCGTCAAGAAAAAGTGCGGAAGAAAAACTGAAAAAAGTGGTCATGGAAACCCTAAAAAGGGGTGGAAGAGTTCTGATACCTTCTTTTGCTGTGGGAAGAGCTCAAGAAGTGATGTGCATACTATCCGACATACCAAACTTCAATCATTCTGTATATCTGGAGGGTATGTTGTGGGACGCTACTGCTATACACACAACTTATCCGGAACATCTGAACAAAGAACTTCAGAGAAAAATATTTCACCAAGGTAAAAATCCTTTTACCAATAAGATTTTTAAGAGAATCGGGTCTACCAAAGAAAGAAACGAGGTATTAAAGACCAAAGATCCTTTTGTGGTACTTGCTACATCAGGCATGTTGGTAGGTGGACCGGCAATAGAATATCTTAAATCTTTTGCAGAGGACCCTAAGAACACGCTTATATTTGTTGGCTATCAGGCAGAAGGAACATTCGGCAGAAAAATACAAAAAGGCTGGAAAGAGATGCCCATATCAGAAAACGGTAACGGAAAAAGAAGCGTGTTGGAGATAAAAATGAATGTCGAAACCGTGGAAGGTATAAGCGGCCACTCTGACAGAAACCAGTTAGTAAAGTACGTACACAAACTCGGCGACAGACCTAGAAAAATAATACTTAACCATGGAGAAGAAAGCAAGTGCATAGACCTCACGAGGTCACTGCACAAATTATACAAGTGCGAAACAATAGCACCAAAAAACTTAGAAATGATAAGATTAAAATAAAAAAAATATTTTCAATTCTCTATTTTCTTTATCTTTTAAATTAAAAAAATAAATCAAAAGGACTCTGTCTTTGACCTATCTACTCTTGCAAAACTGGGTGTAGCAACTATATAATTTTCGTCAACGCCAGCTATGTCGCCGTTAAGAGCTGTTACAGTTTTTCTTAACCTTTCTATGGCCCTCTTTAATTCGGACATGTCCTTTTCCTTAAGGGTTTTTATTTTTGCAAAAACAATATTTCCCTCTCTCAAAGACTTCTGAACAAAATCAATGTCTCCGTAATCGTTAACATGCGCTATTCTTATAGGAATTGCATCTATGTTTGCTGTACCCTCGTGATTGAGTTCCACAAACTCTCCTTCGTTTATTTCTTTCTTTCCCCCAAAAATACTTTCAAATGGCATTCTTTCACCTCTAACTATATTTTAAACATTAAATATTTATATTTAATCGGAATGTTGAGTTGCCTCCAACATGGAAACAATGTTCCATATATTTGTTCTTGTATATGATGGTATATTGGGGTCATTCGAAACTTCATCCAGAATCGATATACAAGAATTAAGCCTTACTGAAATTTCTTCTTCTTCGTTCTGTAAGTCATTTATGCATTCTTCACAAGAACTTCTTATGTTCTTAGGGACAGACTTATCATCTTTTATTCTTGATAAAGCCTGAATTATAACTTCCATATCCATAATAATCACCCGGTTTTTAAATAAAACAAACGAAATAACAATTAGTATTATAAGAAGTACCAAAAATAAAAAGCTTTCGGGTATTAAAATTACAAATCCAGTTCGTTGTAATTTAAAACGGGCTTTTCAAATGAGGATCTGTTTTCTATTGCTATTCTTGGGCAGGCACAGTTTACATAACAATCTAAGTCCATCCCAAGGAGTCTCTCAGGTAAAACAAAATCCATTGCAAATATAGTTGCCTTCTTACCTTTTTCTTCTAGTTTATTTTTTATTTCAATTGCTTTTTCCGGGTTTGCCTGTCCTTTCTTTGTTGAAACCAGTATTCCAACTTTTTTGCATTCATTAAACAAAGCTTTAGTAGAATACACCTGTCTCAAAAATTTATCCATCTCTGCCTTCTGTACCTGTACCAAGTCCTGTTTTTCTCTCTTTAAGTAAAATAAGGGTTTAGAAGTCTTTAAAAACACTCCTAGAGCATGGAATTCACCGGAACCAATAAAAAGAAAGCAATCTACTTTCTTATCAATTTTAAGAGCTGCTGAGACATCACATCCAAGAATTTGTCCGGGATACTTTGTTTTATCTCCTTTAACCAAAAAACAACTCTTTCCGGCCTCTTCTTCCAAATATTTTTTTGCTTTATCCAGTGAATCTATATAATTTACAGAAGTCAGAAGGCCTATTTTTTTATAACTCTTGAGCTTTTCTATATTATTTCTTAAAACAGGAACTGGGTTAAAATCAATCCTCCATTCATAGTACAAAACAGGCATTTCACTAATTACTCCAAAATCGCTATGGCCCACATGAACTATTAGGTCACATCCCAACCTCAGTGCTTCACAATCTCTCAAATCACAAGAACCGTAACAATGGTCAAGAGAAATAAAAGATTCTATTCCTTCTTTGAATAGCATTTCTTGTATCTTTTTTCCTTTTACAACCAAACCTTCAGGAAGCTGTAAAAAAACACGTTTAGGATTAACTTCCTTTATCTCTTTTATAAGTTTTTCAAGCATTATTAACACCAGATTATATCAAGCTTCCCATCGCGCCGGTATAATCAAAAATGTTTATAATCTCCAACACGAAAGGTATTATAAAAATCAGAGACAAAATTATAAGGAAAACTATTAAAACAGATTTTTTTATACCGATTTCGTAAAAACCAACCAACATACCTATACCTAGCCCGCCCAGATGTGCAGAATAAGCAACATCTGCATCACCAACACCAAAGAAAACAGCAAGCACAGTATAAAGCGCATAAACTATACCAACGAAAAGCAAGGGTATTGGAACCAGGGAAGGATAAAAAATTAGCTCAAATGGCTTCATTATCATAGCAGCTCCCATTATTGTAAATATCGCACCCGAGGCGCCAACGAAAATCTCAGTAGAGGGATAAAACAAAAGTGAAACAAGATTACCCATTATACCCCCGAAAATAAACAAAATAAAGAATTTGTCTTTTTGCATATCCTCCTCTAAGGCCCTGCCAAAGAAGAAAAGAGCGACCATATTAAAAAACAAATGCAGATATCCGCCGTGAACAAAAACAGAGGTAACTAAGGTCCAAATTTTGCCGGCATAAAGGTTTTCACCGGAAAATCCAAAAGTCTGGTAAAGAGATTCCACCTCATTTTCCGGAACCATATTAAAAGCAGCGTATATTATTATACAAACAATTATAATACCATACGTAATTTTCATACTAAAAAATTGTTTTCTATTTATAAAAATAGTTTCAGATAATCTGACAAGAACAAGGTAACTTATAGGATGCTCTCTTCAATGCCTCTTTTGCTACCTTTTCCTTTTCCTTTGGAACCTTAAGCAAAAGTAACCTCTGGTTCTTATCGACAACTGCAGCAAAGCCTATAGGCTTTCCGAAAGACCTTCTCATACCTTCCTGAAGCCTGTCTGCTCCTGCTCCTGTTGCGATTGAGTTCTCTCTCATAACCTGATGCGGATGAACAAGAACCTTTAGAAAATAACCGTCTTTACCGAGATTGTCACCGAGATACTTGTTTGTATTCACTCTCGCCGACTCTAAAGCATTATGCCTTATCTGAACCCTTTCCTTTGAAACAAGATTAAGAGTCAAGGAAAAATCTCCCTTTGGGTTGCCTGTTTCATATTTTACTATCTTTGAACCTGGTACACCCTTTATATAAGACTTTCTGGGTCTTCTTCTCGAAACTCTTGTGTAGGGTCTTTTTGGTTTCCTGTAGCATCTTCCGGGTCTTAATGTAGCCATTTTTTATTCACCTTTATATCAACACCTTAATTATCTCTATAGAGACATATTTAAATGTTTAATCTATTTTTCATCTCTAAAATTATTTATTTTTAATTTAACTATCTTTATGGGTGGTGTAATGAAATCTAATTACGAAAGACCTTCCTGGGATAAATACTTCATGAATATTGCAAAAATAGTGGGCCAGAGAGGAACTTGCGACAGAGGAAGGTGCGGTGCGGTTATTGTAAAAAACAAAAGGCTATTAAGCACGGGTTACGTAGGTTCCCCGGTGGGTCTTCCTCATTGTGACGAGGTGGGCCATCAAATGAAAGTATTGACTCACGAAGACGGAAGAGTGAGTAAGCATTGTATGAGAACTACACATGCGGAACAGAATGCAATAGCACAAGCAGCAAGATTCGGAATAACGATAGACGGCTCGACTTTATATTGTAAAATGACTCCCTGTTATACTTGCGCAAAGATGATAATAAATGCGGGTATAATAAGAGTTGTGTGCGAAAAAGACTACCACGCCTCACAGAATACTAAAGAAGTTTTTAAGCAGGCGGGAATAAAGCTGGATATAATTAATAATGAAATAGAAAAATACGAAAACCAATAAAAATTAGAAAGGGTTCAAGAAGCGGTTCCAGAAAGTGTTTTCCTTTTTCTTTCTTTCTTCCTCTTCTTTCTTCATCTTTTTTATATTGCTTTTTACTTTTTTCTCTGTTTCTTTTAAATTCTTATTATTGTTGCCTATGCCTGAAGTGTTTCCAAATCCTACTACAAGAATCTTTTCTTTCTTTGGCCCTCTTTTTATTAATTCCTTTAATTTTTCAACAACACTAGGCAAAGATTTGTAGATATCCTCTTTCATGGGATAAATAGCATTTTCACCTACCTCTTTTATTCCTATAGAATCAAGAGTTATGTTTTTCTTTAATGCGACTTCTTCAATCTGGAAGCCATGATAAGCTATTACTTCATTGCCTCTCTTACCTACTCCAACACCTTCCATTACAAGCCCGTCTTTCTCACCTTCAAGTGCCCCGGCGGCATCAACAGTTATTATCCTGTCTATCTTTTGCTTCCTGCATATTTTTTCAACAAACTTTCCAGGATATCCTATAGTAGTTCCAGGACCAAGTGCTTTAGAAAGGATGACCGTCTTACCCTCTACCTTCAATTTTGCGTATGCAAACTGTTCTTCTTCCATCTCGGTCACCTTTTTGTTACCTGGAATCATTGAAGCTATTACCATCGGCCCTATCCCGTCGCCTATAGGTGCATTTTCAACAAAAGCATCCACAGATTTCTTAAGTGCATCTGCTATCTTTTTAATAAGAGGCAGCTGCATCTGTATTATCATAGCTATCTGGAGTATCTTATATTTCTTTATAATCTCCAAGTAATGCCTTATTATCTTTACTATCTGATAAAGACCTGCATTGTGTTGTATTGCTGCAGATATGTCTTTTCTTTCTTCTTTAGAAAGATTAGGAGCTATTTCCTTTACAAAACCAAGCTCTCTCTCCTCGGCATGTTTTATTACCTTATGGACCTTGTTTACTATACCATAAGGGTCCATTGATACAGGTACAGCAACAAAGAACTCCATAAAATTAGTTAATTTATCCTTTAGTTCTTTGTTCGGTCTCTTAGATATTTTTTTCAGTATTTTGTTTTTTCCCTTGTCAGCCACCTTTTCAAGTTCGTTCAAGTTCTTCTCTATCTTAGTGACTACCTGATATATCATCATCCTCGGATAAATGAGAATGAAAATAAAAAACATAAAAAACCATAAAATCTGACTCAGCCAGTCTCCTCCACCACCAAAAAATTGTAAAATCATTTTATACACTCCTTTATCTTTTTAAACATTCCAATTAAAATACTTGCCTCTTTTTTTGATAAAATACTCCTTCCAATTGCATTCTTCATACAAACATAAGTAATTTTTTCTTTTTGTTGAGAGTAGTTTAAGTTTTTTATTACTGATTTAAATAGATTTTGTAAAACATCAATCTGTCCCCTAACAGCACTATCTTTTTTGTATTCTGTCGAAAAAATACTCAACTCGTATAAAATTACAGAGACTGAATGTGAAATATTCATTATTGGGTATTTATCAGAAGTTGGTATTCTGCAAATACAATCGCACCTTTCAAGTTCCTCGTTACTAAGTCCCGTGCCCTCTCTACCAAAAATTACTGCATTCCTTCCATTACCCATCTTATCGGAAAGCTCCCTGGGAGAAACGTAGCTCTTTATAATATTTTTCTTCGTATCTATTCCTGTAGTGCCTGCTATAAAGTCATAGGAATCCCAATCCATTTCTTTCAATATCTTGGCGTTTTTAACTATATCCCAGGCATGCATGGCAAAACCTTTTGTCTCTTCGTTTATTTCACAGGGATTTACCAAAACAAGATTTTCAAATGAAAAATTTTTCATAACTCTGGCTACAGAACCTACATTGCCCGGTGACTCCGGTTGAAGAAGGACTAAATCAACTGGCATATAATTTATATAAAACAAATATATAATTAAAATATGGCAGCCGACTGGAAAATAATATTAGTTGTACTATTGGGTCTTTTTCTTATAAGTTTGGGTCTCTTCACAGAGATGGGATTCAGTTTGGGCAACTTTGGAGAAGATATTATTGAAAATATCGGAAAGTCTTTTCCTTTTAAAATGATGAACGTGCCCGAAGAAAAAAATATAAAAATAAACGGTGAATTTGAAGTTAAAGAACTTGATTTGAAATCACTGCCTCTAGAAGAAATAAAAATAACTTACGAGCCCAATAAACAATACAACGATATAATGCTTTCAGATACAAAGCTAAGTACTGAAGAAAAAACCGAAATATTGATAAAGGGATACAACGGTCTCTTTAAAATAAACAACAGTATGGCAAAAATAATAGGTGATGCGGAAGAAACCACAGTAAACGGAGTAAAGTTTGAGACTATAAAAAGGTTAATACCGGTTAATTTTGAGTCTATTAACTTTCAAAATATTTACATCAACAAATTGGATATGAATAAAATAGAATTGAATAATGCATTAGGTAATATTGAATTACAAAACAAATTAAAAATCAGACTGGCTAACGAGCCTTTAATAATTGAAGGTTTTTCGGGGGGCCTAAATATTACAGAAAATATATTTAAAATAAATGGTATGGTAAGAAAAGTTTCTGTTTCAGGAAACGACTACACTGCAACAATAAGCTAACTACTTCTTTTTGCGTTTCATGTATTTTTTCATTCTCTTCCTTCTTTCCTCTTCCAAGTCCTCTTTTATATCTTCTTCTAGCTCTTTTCTCTCTGCGGATTTTCTCAATGGACCGGTAACAACATACAAGAACTTCAATAGTCCTTTAATGAAAACTGCGGCCAAATAAAAAACTGCAGCAAGTGTTGCATAAAATATAAGAGTACTGACAGTAATCGGTATGGTCCATCCAAGCACAAGATTCATTGCAAAAGGAAATATAAGACCGGCTATAACAACAAGGAATATGGTAAAAGCCATCCTCACCAGTTTGTATAGAATGAAAATTGAAACTGCAAAAATTACAAAGGTTATTATACTGTTCGTCTCAAAAAATTCAACTACCCTATCCAATACAGACGGTAGATTTATTTCACCAAAAACTTTGGTAGCAAAACCAGTTATAAAGCCAGTAATGTCCATGATTTATATTTATTTTTATACCATAAATATTTGTCCCGATGAATGTTCCTTGTTAGGAGGTGAGCTGAGGGACACTACCATTTAAATTCTTTTAAATTTTCTATTCTTACTAAAGGAAGTGTTCTTATGAGAAATAAAGAAGTAAAAGAATTTTTTAAAAGAAATAAAAATAACAGTTTGACTTTTTTTTTCAGAGAACCCGAATCACTTGACTTCTTCAGAGAAAATATAGTTAAAAAAAGAAATCAAAAAACAAAAGTAGCTTCAGCGGGATGTTCATCCGGAAAAGAACCTTACACAATAATACTATCAAACTGGGAAAATAGAAATTCGCTGGAAATAGATGCCTATGATATAAATGAAAATAAAATAAAACAAGGTATTTCAGGCGAATATGAAATATTTAACCTTAATTTAATTGAAAGATATAACGAGTTTGGTAATTTTAAAAACATACCATCACACCTTTATGAAGTAAGTGATGGCAGACACGAATCTTATAAAAACATAAAACTATCAAAAGAAGTTAAAGAGAAAATAAACTTCAAAGTTCATGATATTCTTTATTCGCCTCTGCCTGAAAAATACGATGCAATTTTTCTTCAATATGTCTTAATGGATTACTCGGAAAATGATAGAGAAAAAATACTTTCAAATATAAACGAGAGCATGAAAGAAAAAAGCTTCTTGATATGTGAAAGTGTTTTCTGGGGGAAAGATCATGAATTTGCAGAATATTCAGAATGGATGAAAGATATAGAAAGACTTGGTTTTGAAAAACATAAAACAGCAAAATATAAAAGACCTATTCAGATATACGCTAAAAAATAATAAAATTATATTAAAATATTCTCTGTAATATAATAAATTTTTTATATGTATACTATCATGAATTATTATGACGTGTGGGGTAAAGTTCATTGTAGTAACCGGGGGTGTTCTATCCGGTCTAGGTAAAGGGCTTTTCATGTCTTCTCTAGGTAAGCTTTTGCAGTCCAAGGGCTACAAAGTCGCTCCGATAAAAGTAGACCCCTACGTAAATATAGATGCCGGTACAATGAACCCAATTGAACATGGTGAAGTCTTTGTTATGGACGACGGCTCGGAAGTGGATATGGACTTGGGTAACTATGAGCGTTTCTTGGATCTGAAGATGAACAAAAATTTTAACATAACAACAGGCAAAATTTTCAAGGAAGTTATAGACAAAGAGAGGAGAGGAGATTTTCTGGGTAAAACTGTGCAATTAGTACCCCATGTAACTTCGGAGCTAAAAAGTTGGTACAAAAAAGTCGCAAAAGATTCAGGTGCAGATATAGAATTAATAGAGATAGGTGGTACTGTAGGTGATATAGAAAATCAAATATTCCTTGAATCAGTAAGAGAACTTTCACTTGAAGAAGACGTATTATTCATACACTGCACTCTAGTTCCCGTGCTTAACGTGGTCGGTGAGCAGAAGACAAAACCAACCCAGCAGTCTGTAAGGATGTTGAGAGAAACCGGAATAGTTCCGGATTTTATTTATTGTAGGTCTGAAAAACCGCTGCTTAAAAACATAAAAGACAAACTTTCAAAATTCTGCGGCGTAGAAAAAGACAGGATAATATCAGGACCTGACTTAAAAAATATATATGAAATACCTTTGGTTTTAGAAAAACAGGAAGTACAGAAGAAAGTACTTAGAGAATTGGGTCTTAAAGAAAGAGCAAAAGACATGAAAAAATGGAAAGAAATTATAATGAAGATGAACAATCCGAAAGGAAAAATAAAAATAGCAATGACCGGAAAGTACATGTATCTTCATGATTCTTATGTATCTATAAGGGAAGCTCTAAAACACGCTGCAGGAAATATTGGATATGAAACTGAAATAAAGTGGATTGAAACAACAGAAATAGAAGAAGGGAAGCTAAAAGTAGAGGATGCTTTGGACGGTGCAGACGGCATAATAGTGCCAGGTGGTTTTGGTAGCAGGGGAACTGAAGGTAAGATAGAATGCATAAAATACGCCAGAGAAAATAACATACCTTTCCTGGGGCTTTGTCTTGGTCTTCAAATGGCAGTAATAGAATACGCAAGGAACGTTTGCGGTCTTAAAGAAGCCAACAGTGTGGAAGCAGACGAAAAAACACCCCATCCAGTAATAGACATAATGCCTGAACAGAAAGAAATAAACAACAAAGGAGCAACAATGAGGCTTGGTGCATATCCTGCGGTATTAAAAGAAGGTAGTATGATAAGAAAATTGTATGGAAAAGAAAGGATAAGCGAAAGACACAGGCATAGATACGAAGTAAATCCAAATTATATTGAAACTTTAGAAAAAAAAGGTCTCATTTTCTCGGGAGTTTCCCCTGATAGGAGACTCATGGAATTCCTCGAGCTTCCAAATCATAAGTTTTTTGCAGCAACACAGGCACACCCTGAATTTACAACAAGTCTTTTAAATCCAAATCCGATGTTCCTTGGTTTTGTAAAGTCATGCCTTAAAAAATAAGCTAATTATCAAAAAACTTCATTATCATTTTAGTGCTCAATATTCCAAAAATTGCACCGAAAAAGGCAACACCCATAAGTACACCCCATGAAAATAATCCAATAGGTACTATACCAAAAACGCTATTTAGCGGAGAATATATTATTGAAATATGCATAGCTAAAGAAATGGCAAGAGCCAATAATAACCACTTGTTTGAAAACAAACTCAGCTTCTCCTGATACCTTATCACAACCACTCTTACAAACTCATATATTATAAATCCGGTAAATAATACAGTTCTCGCAACTTCAACTCCCCGATTAAGAGTAAAAAAGAAAACCGCAAACAACATTAAGGTTATCTGTATACCCATTGAAAGTATTATTAACATTAATTTTTTATCTATTATTGGCTCTTCTTTACCCCTCGGCTTCTTTTCCATTATTCCCGGAACTGGAGGATCAACACCAAGAGCAAGGGCGGGCATTCCGTCTGTAAGAAGATTTATCCATAATATCTGAACAGGAAGAAGTATCGGCTCCTCAAAAGACAAGAAAAGGGTCGCAATGAAAATTACAAGAACCTCTGCTATGTTACAGGTAAAGAGGTAGTTAACAAACTTTCTTATATTCAAGAAAATCCTCCTTCCCTCCTTCACTGCATTTCTTATAGTAGCAAAATTATCATCAAGAAGTATTATATCACTTGCCTCCTTTGCTACTTCTGTCCCCTTTATGCCCATGGATATTCCGACACCTGCCTTCTTCAAAGCAAGAGAATCATTTACCCCGTCACCAGTCATTGCTATTTCATTATCTTCTTCAAGTATCTCCATTATTCTTAGTTTATGCTCTGGTGAAGTTCTTGCAAATATGTTGAGCCCCTCATCAAGTCTGGTCTTTATTTCATCATTATCCAGCTCATCCAGCTCATTTCCCTCGAGACATCCAGTGCTTTTGAGTCCTATTTCGTCAGCAACAGATTTTGCAGTCAAAGAATTGTCTCCGGTTATCATTATAACTCTTATACCAGCACTATTGCAGTCTTTTATAGCATCCTTGACTTCCGGTCTTGGAGGATCGCTCATAGCCTGAAGCCCAAGCCAAATCAATTCTTCCTCCAAACCCTTTCCTTCATTTTTCTTGTATGCAAAACCCAATACCCTGAGACCATTTGAAGCAAACTCTTCATTCTGTTCGTTTATTTTTCTAATATATTCATCATCAATCTTTTTTTCTTCCCCTTCAACATAAATTCTATTGCATTTTTTGACAACAACCTCAGGAGCCCCCTTAGAAAATATTAAACCGTCCTTCATCTTTACAGTCATCATTTTTCTTTCAGAGGTAAATGGAATCTCCTCGGTCCTCTCCTCCTCCATTTCGACATTATTGATTGAAATTCCGTTATCCTCTGCTATTTTTCTTAAAGCTATTTCAGTCTGGTCGCCCACGTACTTCCTTTCACCATCTTCATCGTATGCTATCTTGGAATTATTACAAAATATGCCGCACTTCAAAAGCAACTCGGCTTTATTTGCTTCTTTTTGGTCAAATACTTTACCATTAAAGAAAAGCTTCCTCACTTTCATATCATCCATGGTAAGCGTGCCTGTCTTGTCAGTGCATATTATATTTACAGCCCCTGCCGACTCCACAGTAGAAAGTTTTCTAAGTAGAGCATTCTTTTTGCTCATATTTTTTGCTCCCAAAGCAAGAGAAAGAGTTACAACAGCAGGAAGACCTTCGGGTATTGCAGCAACTGCCAAAGAAATCGAAGTCAGCATAGCGAGGTAAGCCCCGTACTTGAAAAAGCTTAAGGATGCTATAACAACTATAAGCGCTATAACCATCCAAAATATCTTCTTGCTTAGCACAGAAAGCTCCTTTTGAAAAGAAGTCTTTTTCTCTTCCATGCCTTGTAGCTTATCTGCTATTTTACCTATCCTGGTTTCCATTCCAGTATCGATAACTCTCGCACTTCCGTTTCCAGTAGTCACAAAAGTATTCATAAATATTTTATCTGAAACTTCCTTGACTACATCCACAGATTCTCCCGTTATTATTGACTCGTCTGTCTTTAGGTTGTTGGAAACAAGTAACTCAGCATCCGCAGGCACAACATCACCGGCCTCCAAAAGGACCAAGTCACCCGGTACAATTTCATTTGCAGGTATAATCTCCTCTCTGCCATCCCGCAAAACCTTTGCTTTTGGGGTAGACATTTTTTGAAGTGCTTCTATAGTCTTCTCCGCTTTATACTCCTGAAAGAAACCGGAAAAAGCTGAAAAAAATACAATTATTAATATCAAAAAAGCATCAATTGAATTTGATTCTGCACCAGGAAGAAACCCCATCCCAAAAGAAATAAATACAGCAGCAATAAGAATCAAAATTAAAGGTGATGAAAACTGAGCAACCAACATTTTTAGAGGGCTTATCTTCTTTTTTCTTCTTATTTCATTTTTTCCGTACTTTGAAAGTCTTTCACTTGCCTCTTTTTTTGTTATACCTTGGTCCATAATATTTTTTCTATATGTCTATATTAATTTTTACCTGGTTCTTTTTCCTTGAAAGATTTCACCCTAAATCTGTAAATACTGGAATCTTTCCAGGCATCAGGAGGTAAATATGCCTTGTAACTTAAATTTTCCATAAACTGTTTCTTATCAGGTATTTTTTCCCAAACTTGTGGAAGAAAAAGCCCGCTGTTCCATCCTTTTTCTATTATCATTCCGTCTACATTGGGTTTTATTTTCTCTAACAAATCTCTCGGAGAAGAAAAATCAATTTTTTCTGGCTCAGTAAGAATAGAAACTTCTATGGTAATCTTGTCTAGTTCTTCTTTTTTTAAAGGAGAGAATCTTGGGTCCTTCGCAGCAGAACAAGCAGCGTCTCTCACTGCATCTATTAATGGTTTTTCTGGATATGGTATTCCTATACAACCCCGAAGCTCTCCTGATGGGTACTTTTCAAGAGTAACAAAAACACCCCTAAGCTGGTCTAACTCTTTTGGGTATTTATCGGGCAATATGGTTTCGTTTCCTTTTACAAAATTTTCAATTGTATCTCTTGCAAATTCAAGCAGAAAATTTCCATGCTCTTTTTCTATCATAAAATCACATAATAAAACTTATAGACATCAAAAGTATTCCCAAACCTATGGTTATGAAATAACCCGCTATAAGTCTTTGTATAAAATCCTTTTTAATTATTAGATTAAACAATTTTCTCAGGTGTTTGTTTTTGGGTTTTGTGCCCTTTTTCATCAATCTTTCCCAGAGCCTTATACCCTGTTCTGTTTTTTCCACTACTATCTTTATTACAGGTATCCTGCCGAATATCTTTTTACATAACCTGCCAAGGTAAACCAAAAATATGTTTATTGGTTTTATAACAAACTTCGGAGATATTAATGCAACTACTATAACAAAGACAAACTGTAATCCAAAATCATAACAGGGGGAGGGCGGTGTAGGTATCAGCGCACATCCAATGTAAAATATCATTCCCTTGTCTAACATGTTATAAGTTCACCGCTTTCATATTTTAGGCTTCTGTATATTTTAGAAGATAACTTCTCTAGCTCATCTTCTATTCCCGGATTTATTCCGTTTTCAAAAATATCATCATAATTATCATTCAATTCACTTTTAGAAATGAATCCTTTTTTGGCTATGACATTTATTCCAAGAGCTTTGCAGAAATTTTCAGAAATATTTCTTATATTCTCGTCTACATTATTAATTTCAGTACCAACAGAAACTATTACAGATTTCTTTGATGATAAATCGTAGCCGGATGTGAATAATATGCTGCACTTGTCTATAAAATCCTTGAAAATTCCAGGGGGCATTGAAAAATAAGTCGGTACTACAAAAACATAGCCGTCTGATTTCTTCATCATTTCCATTATTTGACCCATATCATCATCTTGACAGCATTTAAGATTTTTATTGCAATACTCTACACAACCATTACATCTTCTTATATCTTTTTTCCTGAGAATGATAACCTCAGTCTTGACTCCTTTTTCATCAAGAAGGTCTTTCATATTTTTAGACAGAGATTCTGAATTGCCTTTTCTGGGACTGCCACAAAAAATAAGAACTCTCATTTAAACACATTTAATTTAGAGCTTAAATATTATTTATTTTTAATTAATAACATGAAGATACCTCATGACCCATCAGAAATCATTGCAGTCGTCGATGAAAAAGATAACATAGTTAAAGGAGCAACAAGAAAAGAAGTCCACAAGAAAGGCCTTCTTCATAGGGAAGCTTGTGTTTACTTGATAAATTCATCAAAAGAAGTGCTTCTACAAAAAAGATCCGACAGGCATATTTGGGACTCATCAGCAGCAGGACACTTTCCAAAGAATCAGAATTACAAAGAAGCGATAAAAAGGGAAACAGAAGAAGAATTAGGATTAAAAGTAGAAAAAAACGAATTCCAAGAAGTTGGTTATGAAAAACTAAAAGTTGATTTAGAAGATAATATAAAAAACTACAAGTTCAGCAAAATTTTCATTTTGAGGAAAGACGTGCCAATCGAAAAATTCAATATAGACAAAGGAGAGATAGAAAAAATAAAGTATTTTGACCTTGAAGAGGTAGAAACTTTACTAAAAAATCCTTACAAATTGACTCCTTCCAACAAGACATTCATAGAAAAATATATTCTTAAAGAGATTAATTAAGATATAAATAAGCTCATATGTTATATATTCTAATTGGGTACCCAGTATATCTAAATAGCGGGGTGGAGCAGCCTGGAGACTTCCTTGGTTCATAAAACCTGGGTGTAAACAGAATGCTCGCAGGGCTCATAACCCTGAGGTCGGTGGTTCAAATCCACCCCCCGCTACCATTTTATAGTTAAATAATTTTACAATCAATTACTATTTATGAGAGGTAAGGGAATAGTAGAAAGGAAAATTGATGGCACAAAAATTAAAATTGACGGAAGAAATGCAACCATACTTGCAGAGGTACCGGAAGAAATCAATCACAGCGGTTACTATGAAAATGATGAATTGATTTACACAAATCCGTCAGATATGATGAAATATGACGAAGTTATTCCTTCTCTTTCACTGATAAGATATGCAAAAGTAAAAAATTTCATCGATGGTATTTATGCCGCAGTTGAAGAAAGAATAAATGAAAACGGACATGACTTATCAAGGCCGGATTTTTTAACAAAATTAGAAAAAGTTTCGGATGGTTATTCAAAAGATTATATAAATACATCATTGATTCATCATAAAGCCAGAAGAGAACCCAGTTGGTCGGTCCCACAGGCATTCTATGACTGGACTGAAGAATTGAAATCAGCATACAAGCAGATAAAAATTCTTGGTAGCGAACCTAGCTTTGTTGTTGAAAACTTAGATGAAAGAATAAACAAAAAAATAATACATGATCTACATCGGAAAATAGATTCTTCGCCGGAATTAAAACACACTTATTATTCTTTAAAGGGAATTTACTCTAAAATGACAGGCGAAATTAAAGAAGAAGACTGCCTATTCCCGTCTTCAAAGCTTCCTGACGAAGAATTCTTTATGGAACTTTCAGACAAATCTCAAAGTGACATTCCGGAAGGATTGGGCAAAGCTCTCGTAAAAGGTATAAAAGAAGGAAAAGTAGATTTTACTCCTAATGAAAAATCCGGTCTTTACGTAAGGCAGATGAATGAAATAATTCCTCTAATAAAAAAAGATAGCGAAGAATACGAAAAATACATAGTAAACGAAAAATATTCAGATATGTTAGAAAACGAATTTACTTCTCAGTGGGCTGGAACAAGACATACGCATGTTGGCCACAGCAACTTTAGAACAGCACTTATAGGTTGCAGTATGTCAAACTACACACCAAAAATAATAATAAGGCCTGAACTAGAAGTAGAACCTTTATCAACATCCTATGAGAGAATGGAGAAAAACATAAACTTTATAGAAAAAACAATAGAGAATTATGTACCAGAAGTAATGGAAAGAAAGAGAATGATTAGCAGAGAAAAAAAATCCAAAAATAAAATAAAAGAAGATTTCAAAGAAATTAAATCAATACTTAAAGGTCTTTCACTAATCTCAAAAGATTCTATACACTTGGAATATGAAGAGGAGGATGTGCAGGAACCTATAAAAAATGCAAAAAGATGGATAAAAAATTCCGAAGAAGACCCTGACTTAAAAAGAAACGTATCAATATTTGTTCCTATACAAAGAACTACAAACGGTTCAAAACAAATAGCTTACATCAACGCTGGTTATAAACCTGTTGAATTGGAAGTCTCTTATGATAAGATGCCCAAGGTCGAGGCAGAGGGTTTCGGTTTGACTGAATTTAGAAGCAATGAGTACTGTCTTCCCGTACTAGTTCATAGAGAAGTTAGAATGCCTTACAAAAAAATAATAAACGACACCAAGCTAAGAGAAATGATAGAAGAAATATCAGATGAAAATACTATTAGAGAAAAAGACCTGGATGAAATAGTTGAAAAATTAGAAAAATAGACTGATATAAAAAAACGTTAGTATTATAAACAAAACAAAAAGAGTTTAATTATGGTTCACTTTAACGACGGAAATCATCATCTTCATAAAAGAAAAAGAATACATTTAAAACACGAAAAATATCCCCATCCCGATAAGTGGAAATGTTTTCTCGATAAAATAATGTACCCTGTAGCATTGTTGGGGCCTTTTATGATGATACCTCAAATATTGAAAATATATCTAGAAAAAAACGCTTCATCAATAGCCTTATCATCTTGGTTTCTATTCCTCTTCCCTGCTATATTATGGGTTTTGTATGGCCTATCCCACAAGGATAAACTGATAGTAGTTTGTAACATGGCCTGGGTATTTTCATATACATTTGTAATTTTAGGTGCCTTAATTTACTAGGATAACTATAAAGAGATTTTTATGATACCAATTTTGAGTTCAAAGACAATCAGAAAGATAAACGAAAACATTAAAAAGGAATATAATAGTTTAGAAGTCTCACTCGATTTAGGTAAAACCAAGACAAGAATTAGTTTATTAAAAGAAGGGTTCATAATAGGGGAAAATAAAATAAAGACCAAGAAAATAAGAAAAGATGACAAGAGTTGTTATATTCCTGTAAACGGAAAGATAGAAAAAGTACAGTACTTCTCAGACGATACTAAATCCCTTTACAAGTTGGTGCCTACAAGTTACAGACCAATACTACAAATATCTGGCACATCAATGCACAAAAAAGCCTTTGTAGAAAGAATTGAAAAAGAAAAACTAAGAGGGAAGGTTATTGATTCTGGAACTGGACTGGGTTATACTGCCATAGCAGCATCAAGAACAGCCAAAGAAGTCTTTACATTTGAAATTGATAAAAACGTAATAGAAATAGCAAAGTTAAATCCATACTCAAAGAAGTTGTTCCGTAAAAAAAATATTAAACTAAAAATAGGGGACATAACAAAGGAAATGAAAAAAATGAGAAAAGATGAATTTGACTACGCAATATTCGACCCGGGCACACCAAAGTCTTCCGGTGAATTTTTTTCGCTCAGAAATTATAAAGAGGCCTTTAGGATTATAAGAAAAGGAGGCAAAATATACCATTACCTTCCTAAACATCACATAAAAAGAGGGAGAGATTTTGGAGCAGAAGTCATAAAGAGGATTAAAAAGGCAGGATTCTCTGAAATTGAACGTCAAGTCAGGGACTCCTACGCTGTTGCAAAAAAGTGATAAAAATGAAAAAAATATTATTATTGATAATCATTCCGGTTTTAATATTTCTAATCACTATGATATCAGTAACGGAAATGCTAAGAAACGATGTGGGTTTCTCTGTTTTTGTTGGTATTCCAGCGGGCCTTCTGATTGGAACAATATCTTTTATAATAATATTTTACAGAATAAAATAAAAAATTTAATCTTTTAAAGAACTGATTTTTTCTTTCCAGTCTTCCAGAGTGAGCCTTTTCATGTCGCCGTGCAAAATTTCTCCTGAAATTAATTTAAGCAGGAGATAGGGAACCGCACATTTCTCGCACTTAGTCCCTCCACCGAATTCACAACCACCTTTCTCTTCCCAGAGCTTCATGCAAAAACCCAATTCCTCTAGGTATTTTTCCTTCATGTAAGAATAAAGAAACCTCAATTATATATTATTTGACAAGCATAATTTTTACACAAAAAAATAAAAAAATACGGAAATTGGTTTTTATGGTATTTCTAAACTTATGAATAAACAGAATAATAATATATAATTGATAAAAATGAAAAAAATACTCGGTATAGATGAAGCTGGAAGAGGAGCAGTAGTGGGCCCTCTTGTAATAGCAGGTGCGATGTTTAACGAGCACGATATTCCGAAGCTCAAGGCACTTGAAGTCAGAGACAGCAAAGAGCTTTCACCTGCTAGAAGAGAGGAACTGGAAAAGAAGATAAAGGAGCTTGCTTTAGATTTTGTAGTAATAAAAATACCAGCAAAAAAAATAGACGAATCAAGGGCACAGGGAACAAACTTAAACAGGCTTGAGATAGACCACATGTCTTCTATCATAAAAACTATGAAACCCGACAAGGTTATTGTGGATTCTCCCGAGGCGAACACCAAAAAAATAAAGAACGAAATCATGGGCAAAATAGGGGATTTGAAAATAGAAATTATATCAGAGAATTATGCTGATAGTAAATACCCGACTGTTTCTTCTGCCAGCATTCTAGCTAAAGTAGTTAGAGACCTTTCAATAAAAAATCTGGAAAAAAAGCTCGGAGAGGAGATAGGAGCGGGTTATCCTTCAGACGATAGAACAATAGATTTTCTAAAGAGAATACTCAAAAAATTCGGTGAGTACCCGGAATTTGTAAGAAAGAGCTGGTCAACTTCAAAAAGAGTTAAAGGAGAAAAAAATCAAAGCAGTTTAAGCCAGTTTTCTGTAAAAAAACAGTAATGAAAAAAATAACATAATGGGTAAATAATATATTTCTATTCCAGCAAGTTCTGAGGGCTCAAAAGAACCTGGTGAAGAGTTAACAACTAAACCTATGTTTATGGTTTCTACGGGCCTGCTTTCATTAACAACGGAATATTTATCTATGGTTATATTTGTAAAACCAAGCGGAGACAACTTGTAACCAACTATATTAACATAAAACCTTGTTTTATTCACGTCAGGGGTTAATTGTATCTCCCTGATATACTTTCTCCTGCTATCTAGCATGTCATCACAGAAACCCACGCTCTCTGTACAAGTAAAAGAGAACTTTGTCCAGTCCTCGTAATACGGAACTCCGCGAACAGAACCCTCCAATTCTAAAACGTCCATTTTATTGCTGTCACTATCAACCTCAATCCATGTACCACCCATTTCACCAACAGTCAAAGTAACTATATCGTCATATGAAGCTTCCGCTGAATATGAAAAAACAAAGAACATTACAAAAAATACACAAACAAAAACCAGTTTTTTACCATTCATGCAAGTCATATATTTAAATGATTATTTAAATAAATTGTCTTATGAAAAAGGAAAATAAGTCATTTTCAACCTATATTGTAGCAGGAATTTTCACAGGGGTATTATCATCAATTATAAAAGACAGTAGAATTGGACTGGCCATAGCAATATTGATATTATTTATCCTTCCAAAAATACTAGGCAAGATGTGGGGAGAAGAAAAAGCCAAATGGTGGTTTGGAAACGGAGGCTTTGTATACATAATAATATGGGTAGTTTCTTGGACTATTTTATATAATTTAGGGGTGTAAACTTGAGAAGAATTCTTAACGGGGATATTCCCAAAAAGAATAAAACAGAAGTAAAGATATCAGGATGGGTAAGAGAAATAAGAAAATTTGGGAAGCTAAACTTTCTAATAATTAGAGACGTGTCCGGAGAAGCCCAGGTAATAATCAAAAAAGGAGAAGTTAAAAAAGAGATACTGGAAAAAATAGAAAACATAAACAGAGAAAGTGTTTTAGAAATATGTGGAGAAGTGAAAACAAACAAGGAAGCTCCAGGCGGGATAGAAATAATACCAAAAAAACTCAAGGTGCTCTCAGAAGCAGAAACTCCACTTCCAATAGATTTCTCCGGTAAAATAGAAACTAACCTTGACAAAAGACTGGACAATAGATTCATTGATTTGAGGAATCCCAAGATTGCCGCAATTTTCAAAATAAGGGACAAAATATGCACAGCTATCAGAGAATATTTAGAAAAAAACAATTTTATCGAAATGCAAACACCTAAAATTGTGGGTGCGGGAGCAGAAGGGGGTTCAAGTCTTTTTAATCTTGATTATTTTGGTAAAAAGGCATACCTATCACAAAGCCAACAGCTTTACAAACAAACAATGTTAATAGCAGGATTTGATAGGGTATATGAAATTGGTCCGAGTTTCAGGGCAGAAAAGTCACATACAAGAAGGCATATATCAGAATTTACACAGCTTGATGTAGAATTAGCCTTTATAGAAGACGAAGGAGATATTCTAGAAGTACAGGAGAATCTTGTAAGTCATGTTATAAAAGAAATAAACAAAAATTGCAAAAAAGAACTAGAAAAATTAGATATAAAAATTGAGACTCCAAAAACACCCTTTCCAAGAGTAAGTTATGAAGAAGCCTTGGAATTTTTAAAGGAAGCAGGTGAAGATGTAAAAGAAGGTGAAGACATAGGAATAAAAGAGGAAAAGAAATTGGGTAAAATAATAAAAGAAAAATACAGTTCCGATTTCTATTTTATTACAAAATTTCCATGGAATCTTGAAGTATGCAAATTCTATTGGATGAGAGATGGGAAATGTGGAAGAGGCGCCGACTTAGAATATAAGGGACAGGAATTGACAAGCGGGAGTCAAAGGGAACATAGGTACAAAGAGCTAATAAAACAAATAAAAGAAAAAAATCTGAATGTGAAGGATTTTGAATATTATACATACCCTTTCAGATTCGGTGCTCCTCCTCATGGTGGATTCGGCCTTGGAATTGATAGATTTGTTATGTATATTTTAGATTTAAAGAACATAAGAGAAGCTGTTCTATTTCCAAGAGATACAGAAAGATTAACTCCTTAAAAGTTTAGAAATCAATTTAAATTTAAATAAATTAATAAAAAAATATGGTTGATAGGTATGTGGGAAATAGACAGAAGTAAGTGTCTGAGATGCGGGGCATGTGTCGGTGTTTGTCCAAAAAGAGCATTAGAATTAAAAGAGTCAGGTTTATCGCATGACAAGAAACTTTGCATAGAATGTGGACTTTGTGAAAAAGTATGCCCGGTTGGCGCCATAAAAGTTAAAAAGTGATTTATAATGATGGATAGTAGTTACGATGTTGTTGTAGTAGGCGCAGGTCCCGGAGGTTCCGCAGTTGCAAAAAAATGTGCAGAGTCAGGTTTTAAAGTATTGATGTTAGAGAAAAAACAAGAGATAGGTTCACCAAAAAGGTGCGCAGAAGGACTGACATTCTCAACAGAAAAATTGTTGGGAGAAATAGATAAAAGGTGCGTGGCACAGACCATAAAAGGAGCTGTAGTTTACGCACCGAACGGGAATGCGGTTGATATAGATTTTGGAGACCATGGAGGATATGTTCTTGAGAGAAAGGTATTTGATAAATGGTTAGCTTACAGAGCATCGAAAGCGGGTGTATACGTTCAGGCAAAAACAGAAGTAAAAGATGTAATAAAGAAAAATGATTACATAAAAGGTGTTGTTGTCGAATTTGAAGGAGAGGAAAAGGAAGTAAAATCAAAGATAGTCGTTGCTGCTGACGGAGTAGAATCAATAATATCCAGAAAAGCAGGATTAGATACCACAAACCAACTAATTAATGTTGATTCTGGATTTCAATATGAGATGTCCAATCTCAAACTAAACAATAATGAAAATATTGAAATATACATGGGCAATGAGATAGCTCCAAGAGGTTACGTTTGGATATTCCCTAAAGGAGACCATATAGCAAATGTTGGTATTGGAATAGGAATGGCAAACAAAACTGCAAAATACTATCTTGATAAGTTCATAGAAAAAAACCCAAAGATATTCAAGAATTCAAGCATAATAGAAGTTAATTCTGGTGGTATACCTGTAGGAGGCTTCCTGAATAATATGGTACTGAACGGATTCATTGCTGTGGGAGACGCTGCACATCAAGTAAATCCAATACACGGTGGCGGATTGAAAGAAGCAACGATTGCAGGCCAAATAGCAGGAGATGTTATAATAAAAGCTTTAAAGGACAACGACTTCTCAAAAGATAACCTATCAGAATATAATAATATTTGGTGGTCGAAAAGGGGTCTAGCACTTGAAAAAGTTCAGAGACTTAGAGAAGTTGTTGAAAAGCTATCTGATGATGACTTTAACTACTTATCAAAAGTGCTTGACGGGGAGGATATAGTAGAATTTACAAGAGGGAAAAAACTTTTAAAACTTGGAAGGATACTTATTAAAAAACCGAGATTATTGAAGATTGCAAAAAAACTGTTTTAAATATTAATAAAATATAAGAAACTTAGAGGTGATATGATGGCTAATTTACCTTTGGCTCCTTTAAAAAGAATTGCAAAAAAAGCAGGAGTTGAAAGGATGTCTGATAAAGCGGTCGAGGAGCTAAGAGAAATAGTAGAAGATATAGCCGATGACTTAGCTAAAGATGCTGTTGTAGCAACCAGGCATGCCGGCAGAAAAACTGTAAAAGCAAGGGATATAAAACTTGTTAGCAAATAGGTGATTAATTTTGAAGACACAAGCTGGAATAAAAAGTTTAAAACCTGGGAAATATGTTATAATTGACAACGAACCCTGCAAAGTATTAAAGATATCAACTTCAAAGCCAGGAAAGCACGGGGGTGCCAAGGCAAGAGTTGAAGCTGTTGGGCTCATAGATAACAAGAGAAGAGAAATAGTAAAACCCGGTGGCTCTACTGTAGATGTTCCAATAATAGAAAAACAAAGAGCTCAAGTTCTATCGCTTTCAGGAAACTCAGTTCAGTTGATGGACATGGAAGATTATGATACATTTGAATGTACTGTTCCCGAAGAACTTGAAGGAAATCTAGAAGAAGGTAAAGAAATTGTATATTGGAAAGTTATGGGAAAGAAGATTTTGGTGGGTTAATCCCACAAAACTTTTTATTTTTAACATTATTACTTTTTCTTATGGATTTATTATATACTAGCAAAAGTTTTGTCCCCGAATATCCGTTAAAGGATGCGGATGTATGTTTTATTGGAATACCATTTGACTCTACAGCAGGTGCTGTAAGCAATCAAAGATTTGGTCCTGTTCTCGTAAGAGAAGCATTAAAAAACATAGTAACATACATTCCAGAAAAAAGAAAAAACCCATTCAAAGAACTAAAAATATGTGATATTGGAGATATAGATGTCGTTCTTGGAGACTACGAAGAAACTTCCTTCAGGATAAAAGACACTCTGGATTCTATAAAGAAAAAAAACAAAAATATATTCCCAGTATTTGTGGGCGGAGAACATCTAACTACACTACCCATAGTAGAATACTTAAAACCAAAGACAATAATACAGCTTGATGCTCATATGGACTTAGTAAGAGGGGATAAAGAAAAATATGCACATAATACATGGGCTTACTACGCATCAAACAAAGGTTTTAAAATAGTCCAGATGGGAATAAGATGCTGGGATGAACAAGAAGAAAAAATGCATAAAAAACTTAATATAAAAAATGACCTAAAAAATCTCGAAGGGCCTGTATACATAACAATAGATATGGATGTTTTTGACCCAGCATACGCACCGGACACTGGTTATAGGGAACCAAAGGGAATGAAGCCGGAGGAAGTCTTCAAGATAATAGATAGTGTATTTAAGAAAAAAGTTATAGGAATGGATATAATGGAGATTTCTTCAAGGAAAATAAACAACCCTACTGCAAGTCTTGCAGCAAGGACTATACTTAGAGCTTTGAGCAACATATGAAATGCTCTAAAATTAATTAAATAACATCCCTTAAATCATCAATAAAAGGTTCTAATATTTTTTTCAGGTCAAGAGAATAATCAGATTTTTTACTGGCGACGACATCGCAAGTCGTTAATAAAAAAGATTTGTCTTTAGGGCTTGTAGTTAATCTAAGTATTTTCTCTGATTTCTTTCTTTCAGACTTATCCAAGTGCAACACACCTTTATTAGAATTGTATTCTACTAGCTTCCTGTCAAATATTCCGTTGCAATTGAACGATTCACCGTCTTTGTAAAAGTAATACTCGGTGAAATTTCTTTCCGGTGATTTTCCCGAGTCAACAAAATCATCAAAATCGTTTATAAAATCATATACAAGGTTAGCACCGCTTTTTTTCATCTCATCATTATAGACTTCGAATTTTATCTTAACGAAAGGCTGCTTCTTGTCTTTTAAAAAAATGACATGTTCTACGTAAGATTCCTTGCCAGAAATATTGTAACCGTCTCCCACCGAAATATTTCTTTTTATCTGTGTTTTATACAATACATCCTTGTATTCTGTTTTACCCTTTACATTCATCCCTCTTGAACTGGGCTTATACTCAAAATTCTTTGATGTGGTAAACCCAGCCAAAGGTTTAAAAAAATTCCTTTCAAGATTCTCAACACCCAGTCCTAAATCTACCATAAATAAAATAAAAGGACAAAAGGATAAATAATGGCTTTTCTAGGGGTTTTTTATTGCTACTTGAGCAGCAGCAAGTCTTGCTATAGGAATTCTATACGGACTGCAGCTGACATAATCAAGCCCATTATTATGGAAAAACTCTATACTTGTTGGTTCTCCTCCATGTTCGCCACAGACTCCAAGCTTTATGTCTCTTTTCACGCCTCTGCTCTTTTCGCATGCTATTTTTATTAGCATTCCCACACCGTCTTGGTCTATTGACTGAAACGGGTCCTTCTTTGTAATTCCTTTTTTCATATATTCTTTAAGAAAAACTGTGGCATCGTCCCTGCTAAAGCCACAAGTCATCTGAGTCAAGTCATTTGTACCGAAGCTAAAGAAATCAGATTCTTTGGTCAGTCTGTCCGCAATCAAAGCACCTCTGGGAACTTCAATCATTGCACCAACACTGTACTTCACTTCTTTTCCAGATTCCTTAATAACTCTTTCTGCGGTATTATTTACAATCTTCTTTACAAACTTCAACTCGCTTGGCCCACCTATCAAAGGAATCATTATTTCTGGTATTACTTCAATTCCTTCATCAGCAGTCTCTATAGCAGCCGATATTATAGCCTTTGTTTGCATCTCGGCAATTTCAGGGTAGCTTATAGCAAGCCTGCAGCCTCTATGACCAAGCATAGGATTAAATTCATGCAGTTCCTCTATCTTAGACTTTACCCTCTCTATGCTAAGACCCATATCTTTTGCAAGAGATTCTATTTCTTTCTCCTCCTTAGGAAGAAATTCATGTAAAGGAGGGTCTATCAGCCTTATTGTAAAAGGCTTACCGTTCATAACCCTGAACATGGCCTTGAAGTCTGATTTTTGTATAGGCAATAGTTTTGAGAGAGCCTTCTTTCTACCCTCTTTGTCACAAGCTAATATCATTTCTCTTACAGCTTTTATTCTGTCTCCTTCAAAGAACATATGTTCAGTTCTACAAAGGCCTATACCTTCTGCTCCAAACTTGACAGCAACGGAGCTATCACTGGGCGTGTCTGCGTTGGTTCTTACCCCAAGCTTTCTGTATTTATCAGCCCACATCATAAGTCTCGAGAAATAATCATCTATTTTAGGTTCTACAACTCTTACTTTGCCCTCAAAGACTTCACCTGTGTTTCCATCAAGAGTTATCCAATCCCCTTCATTTACTTTTACACCTTCCTTGGTGATAAAATATCCGTCATTTTCATTAACTTCTATTCCTCCGCAACCGGCAACACAACATTTTCCCATGCCACGAGCAACAACAGCAGCATGACTAGTCATTCCTCCTCTAGAAGTAAGCACTCCTTCTGAGGAGTCCATTCCCTCTATATCCTCCGGGCTTGTCTCGGTCCTTACCAAAACTACCTTTTCTCCTTCCTTAGACATTTCGCTGGATTTGTTTGCACTGAAAAAAACTCTGCCTACAGCAGCACCAGGAGATGCGGGTATGCCTCTCTCAAGAATTTTTGACTCTTTTTTAGCTACTGGATCTATTGTCTTGTGTAAAAGCTGCCCTAATTGTTCAGGATCAACTCTAAGAATTGCGTCTTTTTCTTCTATCAAATTTTCTTCGACCATGTCAACTGCAATCTTAACTGCAGCCTTCGCTGTTCTTTTTCCGTTCCTTGTCTGGAGTATGTACAACTTTCCTTCCTGTATTGTAAACTCCATGTCCTGCATATCCTTATAGTGATTTTCCAGCTTGTTTTTTATACCAACAAGCTCTTTGTAAATCGAAGGGTTCTGGTTCTCTAAAGTTTTTATAGGTTTCGGTGTCCTTATACCAGCAACCACATCCTCTCCCTGAGCATTCATTAAATATTCACCATAGAACTCCTTTTTACCGTCCCCGGGATTTCTACTGAAACATACACCTGTTCCGCTCTCTTCTCCCATGTTACCGAATACCATAGCTTGCACGTTTACAGCAGTGCCCCTTAAACCTGTTATTTTGTTCAGCCTCCTGTAAGTTATAGCCCTTTCGTTGTTCCAGCTTCCAAAAACAGCATCTATAGATTTTTTAAGCTGTAACTCGGGGTCTTCAGGGAAATCTTCTCCGGTTTCATCTTTGTATAGTTCCTTGTAAGAACAAACAATATTCTTTAAATATTCTACTCCCAAATCTTTGTCGTATTCAACTCCTTTATCTTTTTTAACTGAATCGAGTATATGCTCGAATTTGGAGTGCTCTATACCCATAACGACATTTCCAAACATTTGTATAAAACGCCTGTAACAGTCCCAACAAAATCTTTCGTTATCTGTCTTTTTTATTAAACCGTTTAAAGTTTTTTCATTTAGACCTAAATTTAGAACAGTATCCATCATTCCCGGCATGCTGATTGCAGCACCGCTTCTTACACTCAGAAGTAAAGGGTTATCAGAACTTCCCAATTCAGAACCCATCTCTTTCTCTAATTTCTTTAGGTTTTCTTTTACCTGTTCTTCCGTGCCATTGGGGTAATTTTTATTGTTCTCGTAAAATAACTCACAAACTTCAGTGGTAACTGTAAATCCGGGCGGTACGGGTATCCCGAGCTTTGTCATCTCAGCCAAGTTAGCTCCCTTACCTCCCAAAAGTTTTTTCATTTTTCTATTTCCTTCATCAAAAAAGTAAACATATTTTTCATCAGCCATCTAAACCGACCTCCAGTTATTTTTTATAAAAACAATTCATGATTTAATAAAGAAACAAATTTAAATCTTTCCCTTCTATATTCGGACAATATAAGCCCTGAAAATACAAAATTAAAAAAAACGAACAGATTAATTAGTTTTTGGGATTAATTCTTGTTATTGATATTTATATCTATCAAATAAAATAAGTAGTATTGAAATTTAATGGGGCCATGATCTTATGTATGCCGACGAAAAAGAAGACCTTTTCAGTGAATACTGCGAATATCTCTTTAAGAACTGTATAAGTATAGAGGATTGTGATGTCGGGGACCCAAGAAACTATGAGAGTTGCAGTAAGTACAATAAATTTAAAAAAAAGGAAGAGCTCTGGAAAAATAGGATACCTGAAGAAAGAGACCTAAGAAGAAAGATATAATTATTACTTGTTTTTTCTTTTTGTTTTCTTCTCCAGCTCTTTGTAAACCATAAAGTAATACATTACAGAAGCAAACACATTAAAAACAATGAGCATTATAACCCATACAAGTTTGTCCTCAAATTTTTTTCTCTGCAAAACATCCACAAGAGTCCAGAACCAGAAAAGTTCACATATTACAAAAAGTAGAAAAAATATCATAACCCAAAAAGATACCAAAAAATTGGGGAACATAAACTAATTTTCAGCTCGTTTTATATAAAACTTAATATTTTAATCCCAGAAGACTTTTTTTCTAAAAATTAACACTTAAATAGAAGTTAATACTAATATAGTAACTAATGAGTAGTTACATGGTGTAAAAATGTTTAATAAAAAAAATCTAACAAAAATAAACACACACTTATACGGTTTTTTTCCAGACACAGAGGAAGATATAAAAAAATACGATGAAGTATTCGTTGACTGGAAAGGATTAGTTAAAAAAACTGAACCAAAGTCCTCAAAAAAAGAAATAGAAAAATTAAATAAATCATTTAAAAGGGACGTAATAGCAAGAATATCAAAAGGCAGCCAGCTAAGAGAAATAAAAGGGGATAAAAAAAATATTTTTAACTTCACAGAAGTCAAGCTGGGACTAAAAAAAATATCTGAAAGGTGTCCGGTTTTAATAAAAAGAAAGGAATTCGATGGAAATTTTTACATAACAATGGAATATGCAAACCCTAAAGGAGATTTTTTAGTTAGGAGAGACGATTTTGGAGAATATAAAAAAGGTTATGATACCTTAGTTCAGGGACTTGAAAATTTTTACAACACGGAAAAGCCAAAGATAAGAGAATACGCAAGTGAAATAATAGATTACGTTTCCGGGTTAATTGGTTCAAAGAAAAAATACAAAATAGCTTCAGAATGGGATGATTTGATAATAGAAAGAATAAAAAAGAGAAAAAAGCAAAGAGAATCAATAAATAAAATCTGAAAATAAGTTTATTAATAAAACAGTTCTAGTGTGTTAATTATGGAGAAGATAAAAGACATCAAAATTGAAAATAATTGGAAAGAAATGGCTAAGGAAATGAAAGAATCGGGAGGCTTTGTTGCCAAGAAAATAGGAACCGGTGTTGATATACTAGAAAAAATGATTAAGGACGAGGATTGTACAAAATTCTTGTCATTTCCAGCATGTTTAGTATCTACTGGATGTAGGGGTATACTGAAATATATGTTAAAAAACAAAATGGTTGATGTATTGGTTACAACTTGTGGTACTTTGGACCACGATTTGGCTCGTGTGTGGTCGAATTATTATCATGGAAAATTTGAGGCGGATGATAAAAAATTACACCAAAAGGGAATAAACAGGGAAGGTAACATATTCATACCAAACGAAAGTTATGGTTTAATTCTAGAAGAAAAAATGAAACCAATATTGGAAAGAATATACAAAGAAAAAAAAGACTGGTCTACTCCGGAGCTGGTATGGAAATTTGGCGAAGCTATAGAAAAAGAAAAAAATGCAGAAGATTCCATAACCTATTGGGCATGGAAAAATAAAATACCTGTATTCATACCGGGACCTACTGACGGTGCTTGGGGTTATCAATTATGGTTATTTTGGCAGGACGGTCACAAGGACTTTAATATAAACCTTATGAGAGACGAGCAAGAGATGTCAAGAATAATATACGACTCAAAGAAAACAGGCTCCCTGATGCTCGGGGGAGGAATTTCAAAGCATCATACAATATGGTGGAACCAATTCAGAGAAGGTCTTGATTACGCTGTTTATATAACAACAGCGCCTGAATGGGACGGATCCCTGTCAGGAGCAAGATTGAGAGAAGCGATTTCATGGGGCAAAATAAGAGAAGATGCCAAAATGGTTACAATAGAGGGAGACGTTACAGCAATACTTCCCTTCATAATAAAAAGCGTAGCTGAAAGAACCTAAAATATTTTTTCTAATATCTCTCTTAATTCTCTAGAAAAATTAGTCTTTGAAAGTGCTTCTGGATTTCCTATACTTTCTTCTAAATCCAAGTCAAACTTTATGCTGCCTAAAAACCTTTCTCCAAAAAAACACTCAGAAGACTTTTTTAATCTCATATTTTCTATCACACCCAGAATCGGTACCCTGAAGTCATCTAAAAGAGATATAAACTTATTTACAGTATTTATGCTCAGTTTTGAAGGCGTTGTCAATACAACAAATTCCATATTTTTTATTGTGTTTATCATATCCAAGACGGGCTCTCCCATCCCAGGAGGCATATCAATAATAATAACATCGACATCTTCCCATTTGGTTATACAAAAAATCTCCCTTATGATGTTTGTTACATCAAGACCCCTCAAAGGAGAAGGTTTGTTGCCTGAATAAAAAAATATGGACATAAATCTAATACCATAAACTTTTGGAGGTATAATTCCGTTCTTTTCATCAGGTTGTATATCATTAACACCTATTATTGTATGGTCTGACGGGCTTGAAAAATCAAGGTCAAGCAGACCTACCCTGTAGCCCATGTTTGTTAAATTTAAGGCCGTAAGACATGAAACAAGGCTTTTTCCTATACCACCTTTTGCTCCAGATACCGCTATGATTCTCTTTCCTTCAATTCTTTTATCTATGACACTAGTTCTTGGGTCCACTCAATCACCCTTTATAGATTTTAACCATACTCCCCTTCCCCTTAAAATTTTAAAATCAGGGCTTCCGCAACTGGGGCATCTTATATAACTGTGAGAAACTTCCGGTATGAAGTGTACAGGTTCCCTGTACTTTTCACTCAAGTCCTTTAAATCAAAAACCCATTTTTCTCCGCAGCTTCTACAACTCAAAAGGCTTTTATCAACTTCAATTTTTATATCAAAATCAACTTTTTTATTCTTCATAATATCTTTAAGAGCAAGCCTAAAAACTTCCCTATCTATCTGCTGAAGTTCACCAAGAGAAATAGTAATCTCCTTAACCTTAGAAATACCCTCTTTCTTTGATATGTCCATAACAGAAAACAAAACAGATTCCGCAAGGGCCCACTCATGCATATTTTAACACCCTTATTGAGTTTGTACTTAAAAGCATTTAACTTTATATATTAATTTCATTAAAATAAGATTATGATAGGCTCAAAAAATAGCAAAGTAACTACGATGATAAACATAGTAGACAACGAACTTTCAGGAGCTATAGATAATATAAACGAAGGCAGAAACGAGGATGCAAGAGCAAAAATAGAATATGCAAAAAAAGTAATAAGCAAAATTACAAAAATAGATTCTGATTTAAAAAAATCAATAAACAAGCAACTCAAGGAATTCAACGACCACATTAAAAAATTCTCAGCAAGTTAAAAAAATTCAAAAAATAAGCACAGTTAGTTTTGGTTATTTTTCAGGATATTTATGAAAAATGGTTATTTGCCCTGGTTTTACGCAAATTACTACACCTTTTTGTCTTTCCTTGATGAAATTATGGGAAAAAGAAAAGTTGAGATTAATTATAAAGATAAGGTAGTATTTTTTGATACCAAAGATAAAGTTAAAGTGATAATTTTTAATTTGCTGAGTCTTTTCAGAATTGAAACAAAGGAAACAACAACAGAAAGCAAATCATTAGATTGTCCTTTCTTGTTAAAATATCTAATGTTGGTTGTCGTTAAAACGGGCGGAAAAACATACGCAAAGTTCTTTTTCCCAAAAAAATATAATAAAACAAAATCAATTAAATAATATGAAAGAAGAAGAATGCAAACACGAAATCCTTTATAGATTCAACTCTGCTTTATACGACCTAACAAAGGACCTAAAAATAGAAAGAAATGACTATGTTTGCATAGACTGTGGATATAAGTTTTCAAGAGAGGTAAGGCTAAAATAGTTTTATTTATCCAGAAGTGATGATACAATAGTATAAATTTCTTGAATAATTACGTTATAGGGGTGTAAAAATGAAAAAAATATTCTTAACTTTTTTTATTCTATCTTTTTTAATTATTTCTATAAGCGAGGTAAATGCCGCACAAGAAGTTGTTTTTAGATGGGAAAAAAATAATTTCAGAGAAGGAGAGAGTGTAAATATAGAACTATACCAAAATTTCGATGAGAAATACAACTTTACAATAGTATCAGATGTAGTTAAGGAATGTTGGGTTATAAATGACTATTACAGTGAAAATAAAATAGTATGCAGGTCAGATAAGGGGTTATGTAAATCAATCGAGCCAATTAATTACAGATACATAAAATGTAAAACCTGGGATTTGTATGAGCAGAACGACGGAGAAAGACCAGTATTGTTGTATGAATATGAGAATGAATGGGGCAGAGAGAATGGAGTATACCAGGCCCAACCAATAAGAATAGAAAAATGGACGGGAAAAATAACTTCAGCAGGACCTTTTATGACGGCTCTGATAGCATCTCTGGTGGTAATTCTAATCATCATAGGAATAATTTATCTTATAGGAGACAGGATTAAATCTTTCTTAAAGAGAGGAAGAAAAGAGACATACAACAGAGACCTAAGAGAAGTTAAAGAACAGATTGGTAAAAAAGGAGAAGTATTTAATAACTTCGTAGTCATTTACTGAGCAGCATATTAATTCAAAGCACTATGGCAATAAATATAGATAAAGCTCCTGCTACAACCATAACTCTCTCGGATACCTTTCTTTTTAATTTTGATATTTTATTGTACATGTTTTAGCCTTTGGGGGAATTAGGAAAGGGCGGAAAAATAATTACCGTTGCCCGCCCTTCCCAGTGTGTGGGGGTGTGTCATCGAATGACCGTAATGTGGGGGGTGTGGGTTGGACGGTGAGAAAATCCCTACCGTCCTTCCCAGTGTGGGGGTGTATTTATTAAACAATATCTCATTTTACCATAGGTATTCCGAGTTGGTGTGTTGCATTTTCTTCGCTTCCCAAATTTTCTTTCTGAACCGGTCCTAGTATGTAAGGGCTCTTTACACCAGTTATTATGGTTATTACATGTATCTTTCCCGCATATTCAGGAAGAACACGAGCACCCCATATAACCTGTGCTTCAGGATTCATTCTCTTATAAACCGTTTCTCCTATGGTGTTTATTTCATCCAGCTTCAAGTCGTCTCCTCCTATTATCTGGACTATGGCGCCGTTTGCACCGCTAACTTCCATCTCAAGTAGAGGGTGTTTTAGAGCACTCTCTATTGCTTCTTTAGCTCTCTCGGAAGAATCTGCTTGACCGACTCCTATTGCAGCAACTCCTCCGCTATGCATTATCGCCTTTACGTCTGCATAATCTAAGTTAACCAACGAAGGTTGTGTTATAGTTTCGGTGATTCCTTTTATCATAGTCGATATTAATTCATCTGCTACTGCAAAAGCCTGTTTTAGAGGAAGGTCTCCTGCGTACTTCAACAACTTCTGGTTTTCTATTACTATAACAGTGTCTGTCACTCTTCTAAGTTCCGTAAGACCTTCTTCAGCTTTATGAATTCTGGTACCTTCCATTTTAAAAGGCATTGTAACAGTTCCTATTACTATCGCACCCATGCTCTTAGCTATTTCAGCTATTACTGGAGCGGATCCGGTTCCAGTTCCGCCGCCCAGACCACAGGTAATAAAAATCATATCCACACCGTCAAGCAACTCTTTTAATTCTTTTTTTGATTCCTCGGTTGCTTTTTTACCTATTCCGGGATAACCGCCTGCACCCAAACCTCTAGTAGTATCTCTTCCTATCAAAAGCTTTTTATCAGCTTTTGTCACGCTTAGATGCTTTGCATCAGTATTTACAGCAATAGTTTGTGCTCCTTCTATACCCATTTCAGTAAGAGCAGTAACAGTATTGTTTCCTCCGCCCCCTGCTCCTATAACACAAATTCTTGCTTGATGAAAATCTATGTCGAATTCCTCACCAATTTTTCTCGTGTCAAACCCTTGATTAAGACTTTTTTGACTTTCATCTCCCTGATTAAAAGTTTTTTCAAATGCTTTTTGAATCATAGAATCCATATATAATCCACCTCAATTTATATACTACAACATATATTTTTTTATATCCAAATGTTTTTTAGATAGTAAAAACTATCTCTGTTTAGAAGCCTAAAAATATCTAACACTAATAACGCCCAAAAATTAGTGTGTGTCACTCAACTTCAAATTGCCCAAAATTTGAAGTGAAGACGTGAAGGTAATGCCCAAATTACCTGATTGTAATATTTTTTTGTAGTTCCCTATTTATAAAGTTTTCGTTACTTAAGAATACAAATGTCACTCTTTTTGTCTCTCTGCGTGAATCACGTGAACTTATCTTTAAGATAAAAAACAAGAAAACCTGTGCCAACTATTAAAATACCTGACAATATTATGTAAAATTCAAAATGTAGAATCATTAGGAAGCATGAAACTAAACCAAGAAGAGGAATAATAGGCATGCGTCCTATTGAAAGAGGTACCTTAAAAGGTCTTTTGAGGTTGGGTTTCTTGTACCTAAGAACTATTAGAGAAATATTTACAACCATGAATATCATAAAGGAACCAACATCCGCTATCAATGCTACCAGTTTTATTTCTCCTAGAAGGGTGAATCCCGAAACAAGAAACATCGTTACTAATACGGCAACCCACGGTGTTCTTCTCTTTTTATGAACTTTTGAAAGTGTCTTGAAAATTTTAGTGTCTCTGGAAACTCCATAAATCATCCTTGAAGCCACTATTAACGTAATCAAAACTGTATTAAGAGTAGCAAAAAGCGCTATTATTGTCAAAAGTAATGAAGAATTGGGCATTGCTGATTCCGCGACAAATGTAAGCGGTGCTTCTGCCTCACCAAGCGTCTGCCATGGAACTATGCTGACAACAGAAATAGCTACCAGAACGTATAGTACTGTTGTTACAATAATGGAAATTATTATGGCAATGGGTATGTTCTTGGTTGCATCTTTGGTTTCCTCTGTAATGTTGGCAATTTCCTGAAATCCCAGATAGGCAAAAAATATGAGACCGGCCCCTGTAAAAACTCCCCCTATTCCATTAGGCATTTCAAAATAATTTACAGAGCCTATGTATCCCAAACCCAGATAAATTATAAAAACTAGACCCAATGCTTCTATCAGGGTAAAAATAACGTTTAATTTTGCTGATTCCTTTATACCATAAAAATTCAGCAATGAAAGGCCTACTATCAGAAGAATTGCCCATAATATAGGAGATTCTATACCAACAAAACCCTGAAAATATTCAGAAAAACCAAGAGCTACTGCGGATCCAGTAAAAACCTGAGTAAATATTATCAACCAAGAGACCACAAAAGGAAGATAATTTTCTTTGAAAGCATTTTTAACATAAAAATATGCAGCAGCAGATTTCGGAAACATGGAAGAAAGTTCTGCATAACTAAGCCCTGTAAAAGATGCTATAATTGCTGTCAAGAGGAAAGAAAACCAAAGAGAGTTTCCAGTTATGGCTGCGGACTTTCCTATAAGAACATAAATTCCAGCACCTAGAATAAGACCAATACCGTAAACGCTTGATTCAAACAGGCCAAGAGTTCTTTTGAGCTTCGGCATAGTTTTTTATTTATTTGCCTTAAATATAAAATATGGTGTTTTCCAAAATTAATGAAATATTTAAGAACGGGCCAGAAGAAGCTCAAATAAGAGGCTGGGTATACAGGCATAGAGCCTCAAAAAAAGTAATTTTTGTAATGATTAGAGATTCTTCCGGCATAATACAGTGCACATTCAAGAAGGGAGAAGTATCGGAAGATGTCTTTGAAAAGGCAGAAAATCTTATGATTGAATCATCAGTAAAAATAAAAGGTACTGTAAAAAAAGATGAAAGAGCTCCAGGAGGATATGAGATAAGAGGAAAAGAGCTCGATGTAGTTCACCTTGCTGAAAGATTCCCTATTACAAAAGACCAGAGCACTGAATTTTTAAGAGACGTCAGGCATTTGTGGCTAAGGTCAAGAAAAATGATGTCAATAATGAAAATAAGGTCAACTGTTATAGACGCAATAAACGAATTTCACAAAAAAATGGACTGTTATCATATGCAGCCTCCGATATTTACAACAGCAGGCTCTGAAGGGGGCTCCACTTTGTTTGAGTTAAAATATTTCGGAAAAAAGGTATATTTGTCACAGAGCTGGCAGTTGTACGCCGAAATGATGATATTCTGCCTAGAAAGAATTTATACAATATCACCAACTTTCCGAGCTGAAAAATCAAAGACAAACAGGCATGTTACAGAATTCTGGATGACGGAAATGGAAGCGGCCTGGATGGGATTTGACGAGCTTGAGGAGTTTGCGGAAAAACTCTTAGTTTTCATATGCAATAAGGTACTGGAAAAAAACATGGAAGACTTAAAGATACTGGGTAGAGACCCAAAAGAGTTAAAGTTAAAGACTCCTTTCAAGAGGATAACCTATGATGAAGTTCTCAAAAAACTCAATGAAAACGGGATGAAAGTAAAACACGGTAAAGATTTGGGGGCAAAGGAAGAAACAAGCATAGCCGACATACTTGGCGGGAAGCCTATACTGATAACTCATTACCCCAAGGAGATTATGGCTTTCTACAAAAAGAAAGACCCAAAAAATCCTAACTATACATTAAATTTCAACCTTATTGCTCCAGGAGTCGGAGAAATAGTAGATGCGGCAGTCAGGGAGCCTGATATAAAGGAAATTAAAAAAAGTCTCAAAAAAGAAGGCGAAAACCTAAAAGATTATGAATTCTACCTTGACACAAGACGTTATGGTAGTGTTCCACACTCCGGCTTCGGAATGGGAACAGAGAGAGTAGTACAATGGATATGCGGTGCAGAATCGATACAAGATGTAATACCTTTTCCAAGGACAATGAAAAGAATAAAACCCTAGCGATTTTTCTCTTCTCCTGTAACTAAATTAACAATATTTGATGGTCTTCCATCTAATTTTCCTTCGTAAACCAAAAAATCCACCTTTTCTTTTATCTTGATATCAATGTTGTCAATTGATGTCATGTATTTTTTACCGGAAACGTTCACAGAAGTCGTTACCACAGGAATACCTAGCTCACCAATCAGGCCGGAAAACCAATGTTTTGGTATCCTCAACCCTATGGTATCCATTCCAAGATTAACATCGCTACAAACAGCATCTTTCTTTAGCTTAGCTATTATTGTATAAGGTCCCGGTAAAATATCCAAATCCTTCATTTTAACCTTGCAGTTTCTGATAATCCAATCTTTCGATGGTGCTATTACAGAAAAAGGCTTATCTCTTCTTTTTTTGATATCCCTTATCCTTTTCACAGATTTTTCGTTTTTTGCATCGCAACCCATACCATAAACAGTGTCTGTAGGATAAACAAAGACTTTGCCCTCTAAAATAAGTCTTTTTATTTTATCTCTTTCATTTTTAGTAAGAATCATACAAAATCAACTCACCCGACTTTAACACCAAAAGATTCGAGTTCTTTTTTCATCTGAATAAAATTTTTAAAAAGAATTGTTTTAATCCCGATTTCTTTTGCTGATAATACATTTTTCTCTTTATCGTCTATGAAAACACATTCAAAGGGCTCAAAGCCCAATTCTGAAAGAGTTTTCATGTATATTTCCTTTTTAGGTTTTTCCACTCCTATATTATAAGATGTTACAATAACATCAAAAATATCATTAAAATTATGCTTTCTAATAATCTCCTCAAGCCAATCCTCTATCTGATTAGAAAGTAAGGCAAGTTTGTAATTTTTTTTGATTTTTTTTATAAATTTCAAAACATCGTAGTTTATAGAAACATAATCTTTCAATAAATTCCTGAAATATTCCTCACCGCAGTTCAGGTCTCTTGATACGAATTTCCAGAAATCATACGATTTTATTTTGTTTATCCTTGCAATATTCCAGTATTTCTTTATTATAAAATGAATTTCTTCCGGTGTTTTATTGAATTCTTTTGAATGAATTTCCGAAAATTCTGTGTAACTACCTTTTTTAGATATTACACCACCCCAATCAAATATTATTGATTTTATCATAAAAACACAATTAAAGATAAACCGTTTTATTATTAAATATTACTGCATCTTAAATAGTCTTATGACCAAAATAAAAGTTGTTTTTCTCGGTTCGGGTTCCTCAATACCAACCCCGGAAAGGCATCATCCTGGTATTTTCATAGATTATCAGGGCGATTTAATGCTTTGGGATTGCGGGGAATCTTCACAACTTCAAATGATGAAAGCCAACCTTCATTTTATGAAAATAAGGAGGGTGTTTATAACCCATTGGCATGCAGACCATTTCGCAGGATTGATAGGACTCATAGAAACCTTCAACCTGGAACAGAGAGAAAAACCTCTAACAATATATGGTCCAGAAGCTTCAAGATTCATAGACGCCTTTTCAGAACTTAGTTACTGGGACTTCGGGTTTGAATTGAAAACAAAAGATGTAGGCTTCGAGGGAAATGACATATCAAAAATCTTTGAAAACGAGCATTACAGAATACTTTCTGTTCCGGTAAAGCACTCGGTTCCCGCTGTAGCCTACTGTTTTGAGGAAAAAGATAGGTGGAATATTGATTTAAAAAAAGCTAAGAAAAGAGGTTTGGAGGAGGGAAAAATACTGGAAGAAATAAAGCAAAAGGGAGAGATAATCCTTAACGATAAAAAAATAAAACTTGAAGATATAGCAAAAAAAACCAAGGGCAAAAAAATAGTATACTCCGGTGATACAGCGCCCTGCAAAAATCTCTCGAACATGGCAAAAAACTCTGATTTGCTTATACACGAAGGTACTTTTTTGGATGAACACGGTAAAAAACATCACTTAGAAAGACACACAAGCGTTGTAAATGCGGCAAAAATAGCAAAAGATGCAAAAGTAAAAAAACTGGTCTTGACGCACTTCTCAAGAAGATATAAAGAAACAGAAAAACTTTTAGAGAAAGCAAAGAAGATTTTCCCGAACACTGAAATAGCTGAAGATTTAAAGGAAATAGTGGTAAAATGATTATACCGGAAAAAGACATAAAAAGAATGGAAAAAATGGGCTACCGTTTTGTAGGAAAAAACAAGCATACTGCAGTCAAAACATGTTCTTGGACCAGAAAAGCAATAGCGGGGGAAGGCTTTTGTTACAAACAACAATTTTATGGTATAAGCACGCACAGATGTATACAGATGAGTCCCGCTGTGCCTTTCTGCAAACATAGATGCAGATTTTGTTGGAGAGACACATCAATAACAAACCCCGAATGGAAGGGAGAAATTGACGAACCTGAAGAAATAGTAGAAGGCTGCATAGAAGCCCAAAGGGAACTTTTATCAGGATTCAAGGGGAATGAAAAAGCAGATAAAAAAACGGTAAATGAAGCAATGAATCCAAATCAGGTAGCAATATCCTTGGCAGGGGAGCCCACAGAATATCCTGAAATATCAGAACTCATTAAAGAATTTAAAAAAAGAAAATTCTCTGTCTTTATAGTGACAAACGGTACAAACCCGAATGTATTAAAAGACATGGAGGAACCTACCAATCTTTATGTAACATTACCCGCTCCAAATGAAGAAATATACAAAAAAACATGCCTGCCTATAGGAAACCACTGGGAAAAAATAATGGAATCTTTATCCCTACTGGATAATTATTCCTGCAATACTGTAGTAAGACTAACCCTTGTAAAAAACCTGAATTTCGTTAAACCGGAATTATACGCAAAAATAATAGAAAAAAACAAACCTGACTTTCTAGAAGTAAAGAGTTTTATGTCAGTGGGGTTTTCAAGAAAAAGGCTGAAATATAATGAAATGCCGCTACATGAAGAAATAAAAGAATTCGCCAAAAAAATAGAAGAAAACTGCAGCTACAATAAAAAAGACGAAAGTAAATGGAGCAGAATCGTGCTAATGAGGAAATAATTTATATTTGTAGGAAATTAAAAAATTCTTATGAAAAAAATCATAATATTGCTAATATTAATTCTATTTGCTTCAACTGCTTACGGTAGTTATATAAGCATAGGAACTCAGCTAAAATCAAGTATAATTCACAAAAATTCGACAGAGATTATTGTAAATATTGAGCAAATGGGTGATGAATCAGCGTATAAAGTAGAAATAGAACCCTTCAGCTCTGAATACTTTGAAATAAATGGAGAAATAAAAAAAGATTCGATTAATCCAGGAGATAAAATAAACGGTAGTTTATCTGTTTCACTAAAAAATAATATAACAGAAGGCAATTACCCATTTTTAATAAAGACGATATACCATGACGCAAACATGTATCCATTCTCCGTTATATCTCCACATACAATAACATACAGAAAAGGTTACGAATCCTCAATACACGGTACCTTTGAGAAAATTGAAGTATCTAAAGATGATTCAGAGAAAACAAGTCTTAAAATAAGGAACTTTGAAAATGACCAAAAAGAAATAAAAATAAAACTATACTTGCCCAGAGAAATAAAGGGAGATGAATCAGAAAAATACGTTACTCTAGGGCCTAAAGAGGAAAAAGAAATTGAATATGAAATAGAGTCTTTTGGTGCCCTTCCGGGGAGTTCATACGTCATAATAACCTCTCTTGAATATGAAAAGAGCGGTTACCACTATACTTCATTCGGTAGCGGTGTTGTAAGTATAGTAGAAAAAAAGGAACAAAATAATCTAATATTAATCCTTGCTTCCATATTCTTTGTTCTTTTCGCTATTTTTCTTTATTTCAAGTTTGGGGGTAGGAAAAAATGAAAGTTTCAGTGGTAATACCAACACTAAACGAAGAGAGAAATTTACCAATAGTATTAAAGGAAATGGAAGAGCTTGACTGTGTGGATGAAATAATTATAGTAGATGGTCACTCAAAGGATAAGACCGTTGATATAGCAAAAAAGTTCGGGTGTAGGATAGTATACGATGATAAAGGCAAGGGATCCGCGCTAAGGCTGGGTATGGAAAAAGCAACAGGAGGTATTGTCATAAATATAGACGCAGACTGTTCAATGATACCAAAAGAGATAATATTATTAAAGGCCGGTATAGAAGCGGGATATGATGTATGTATGGGTTCAAGATTTATACAAGGCGGTGGAACAGAAGACATGTCTTTTCACAGAAAAATAGGAAATAAATTCTTTGTTTCTTTGGTTAACTTAATCTGGGGTATGAAATACTCTGATTTATGCTACGGTTACAGGGCCTTTAGAAAATCTACAATTAAAAAATTGGGTTTAAGAAGGAATGGTTTCGGTATAGAAACAGAAATGTCAATAAAATCAGCTAAAAAGAGGCTAAGAGTTCTGGAGGTACCTAGCTTTGAAAAAGCACGCAAATATGGAAAAGGTAACCTAAGAACATTTACGGATGGTTGGAATATACTCAAGACAATAATGTATGAATTCATTAAAAGAGGGTGTTAGAATTCTCGAATTAATAAACCTGGGATGGAATGTTTTTCTATCAAACATAAAAACATTAAGTAAGCCGTACAAGATAACTTTTGCAGTAACATATAGTTGCAACTCCAGATGCAAGATTTGTGGTATATGGAAAAGAGAATCTAAAAATGAACTGAAAAAGGAAGAAATAAAAAAATTCTTTAAAAAAAACAAGATTCCTTGGGTAAATTTAACAGGAGGGGAAGTTTTTCTAAGGGAAGATATAGTAGATATAGTAAGCTCTATGAAAGGAACTTACCTTCTAAACTTGACAACAAACGGTATATTGACAGAAAAGATAAACAGAAATTGTAAAAAAATTAAAAATCTGGTTCCAAAATTCATAGTAACAGTAAGTATAGATGGTCCAAGAGAGCTTCATAACGAATTAAGAGGTGTAAACTGCTGGAAAAATGCAGTGGAAACTTATAAGAAGCTAAGGGAAAACAAAATTGAATGTTATATAGGATACACAATTTCCAAATATAATATAGACGAAATAAAAAATACTTTTAATGAAATCAAAAAAGAAATACCAGAACTAAAAATGGAGGATTTCCATATAAATTTCTACCATGAATCTGACTTATACTTTAATAACAAAGGTGAAACAAACAAAAACAAAAAATATGAAAAAAAACTCGAAAAAAAACTTTTGGATTTTATAAAGATAAAAAAAGGTCTAAACCCAGTCTCTTTTATTGAGAGAAAATTTCTGAAACTCTCAGGAAACTATATAAAAACGGGAAATTGTCCGCTCAAGTGCAAATCCCTAAATTCTTCTTGCTTCATAGACCCTAAAGGAAATGTTTATCCTTGTACAATATTTAACAAGAAAATAGGTAACATAAGAGAAACTGAATACGATTTGAATAAGATTTGGAACTCAAAAAAATCAAAAGAAACAAGAAAAGAAATAAAAGAAGGCAAATGTCCAGGTTGCTGGACACCCTGCGAAGCATATCAGACAATAATGGGAAATATTTTGTGATTAAAATGAAGGTCTACTTGATAAATCCGTCATTCGATTATCCAGTAGAGAAAAAGAAGGGTCTTATATTCAATAGGATATGGCCTCCAATGTCACTTGCAATTTCGGCAGCCATGCTAGAAAATAATAAAATTGATGTTAATATAATAGATGCAAACGCTGAAAGAATAGGACCAGAACAAATTTTAAAAAAGATTAAAAAACCGGACAAAATATTTGTAACAAGTTCAAGTATCGACAGATGGCAATGTCCTCATCTTAACTTGGAACCAGTTTACGAGATTATTAAAAAAATAAAAGAAAATTTTAAATCGGAACTATATCTTCTGGGGGTACATGGTTCAGTAATGCCCGATAAAATATTCGAAAACGTTGAATTGGATGGTATAATAAAAGGCGAGCCGGAAAAAACAATACTTGATTTATGCAAAGAAAAAGATATATCAAAAGTACGGGGAATTTTCATAAAGAAAAAAGGAGAAGTATTTTTCACCGGAGAAAGAAAAAATTTAAAAATGGATGATTTGCCTTTTCCAGCATATCACCTGCTCGAAATGGACAATTATGAATATGAAATAATGGGAAAGAGATTCGCTCTTCTTGAAGCTTCTAGAGGATGTCCTTATTCTTGTATTTTCTGTCTTAAAAAAATGTACGGAAAATACAGAACAAAAAGCCCAGAAAAAATTAAAAAAGAGATAAAAAATCTTATTGAAAAATTCAATATAAAGAACTTATATTTCTTTGACTTGGAATTTACATTAAATAAGAAATTAGTAGAAGAAATCTGTGACTTTATTACAAAAGAAGGATATAAAATAAACTGGACTTGTCAGACAAGATTCGACACAATAGAAGAAGAATTACTTAAAAAAATGAAAAAAAGCGGATGTAAGATAATTCATTTTGGAGTCGAGAGCGGTTCACAAAAAGTACTAAAAGAAACAAAAAAAGGAATATCAAAAAATGAAATAAGGAAAAAAATGAAGTTGGTAAAAAAAGTTGGAATAGATACGGTCGCTTTCTTCCTTTTTGGTCTAAAAGGAGAAACAGAAAAGGATATGGAAGAAACTATAAAATTCTCCAAAGAAATTGACCCAACATATGCATCATTTCATATAGCAACTCCTTATCCGGGAACTTCTTTCTATGAGAATTCATTTAAGAATAGAATATTCTTTCCAGAAGAATCAGGAGAATTCAAAAAAGAATTCCTAAAGAAAAAAGTAAGAAAGGCGTACAAGAATTTTTATATGAGACCAAAAATGATTTTCAGATTATTTAAGATAGGTTCCCTGTCGGACAAAATAAGATTATTCATAAATTTTTTAAAGTAAACTGAACCTTAATTTCAACATCCTGCTTCCCATGCCCAGAATGCACCTAAAAATATTTACCTTAGTTTTTCTGTCTTCAACCCATTCTACAGGTATCTGGCATATTTTCTTTCCTCTTTTCTCGGCTCTTATAAGAACTTCAGTATCCCAAAACCAATGATTGTTCTTCGACTCCAATATTATAGGCAGTGTATCTTTACTAAATGCCTTGAAACCGCACTGAAAATCAGTTATTTTAGAATTAAATAAGAACCTTCCAAGCATATTGTAACCTCTTGAAGACATTTCTCTCTTCAAACACCTTTTGGTTTTAGATGCGGGAAGCAATCTACTACCAATACATATATCAAATCCCTTATCCAGACAATCAATTGCATCCTTTATAGAATCCAAAGAAGTCGACAAATCTATATCAAAATAAATCATATATTTCGATTTTGCCATCCTGAAAGATTTTTTAAGAGCCCTGCCTCTACCAAGCCTGTTTCTAGAATTGGAAACAATTATCTGGCTGTAATTAGAAGAAAGTTCATCTGCTATCTCGGAAGTACCGTCGGTGGAACCATCAGCAGCTATTATTATTTCATAAGAAAAACCCAGGCCATTCATATATTTTAAAACTTTCTTGACAGAATCTTTTAGAACAGAGGCCTCATTATAAACAGGCAAAACTACCGAAACTCTATGCATATATAATATAACAGAAAAAATATATTAATATGCCTAAAAGGTTTATAGTTGTTGGTTTAGATGGTGCTGACTGGAAAATAATAAATTTTCTGATGAAAAAAGGTAAACTGCCTGCACTGAAAAATATAAAAGAAAGTAATTCTTTCGGAAAATTGAAGTCAACAATACCGACATCCTCACCGCCTGCTTGGACTTCTTTTTTAACAGGAAATGGCCCGGGTAAACACGGGGTATATGATTTTCTAAAAATTACAAAAGAATATAAAAAAGATTTGACAACTTCAAAAGACAGAAAATGCCCATGTGTATGGAACTACATGGAAGACAAAAAAGTCATTTCTATAAATGTACCTCTCACATATCCTCCAGAAAAATTAAACGGTATAATGATTTCAGGACTACCTGCTCCAGAAAACAATTCAAACTACTGTTATCCAAAAGAAATACATGAAGAACTTAAAAAAAATTTAAATTCATTTAAAATTCAGCCGGAAATATACTACTCAGAAAACAACGAAGAAGCGTTTATAAAAGACCAGTATAGATGCTGGGACAATACAGAAAAAATATTCTATTATTTAAAAGAGAACAAGGAATGGGATTTGATTATATGTGTTTTCCACGTTTTGGATGAGCTTTCTCATGAATTGTGGGGATATATAGATAAGAAACATCCAAAATACAAAAAAAATGAATTCGGAAAATACTTGTTCAAATTCTACGAGAAAGCGGACAGTTTTATATCTAAGATAATAGATGAAATGGACGAAGATACAACTCTTTTTGTTTTATCGGACCATGGCTTTGGTCCAGTTTATAAAACAACTTACATAAACAACTGGCTAATAAAAAAAGGTTTTCTAGAACTAAAGAAAGAAAGAAAAACAAAAATAAAAAAAATATTACATAATTCAGGATTCACTCAGTACAACGTTTTAAGTTTATTGAGAAAAATGAGATTAAATCCGCTTAATATTAGCTACAAAAAAACTTTTACGTCTGAATCAAAATCTATTTTAGAGTCAATTGCAAAAAAATTATTCCTTTCTACTGATGATATAGACCTTAAAAAAAGTAAAGTTTTTTCACTGGGAGAATTCGGTCAATTTTACTTCAAGAAAGAAAACATAGGAGACTACGATAAATTTACAGAGAAAATAAAAAAAGAGTTAAAGGAAATTAAAAAACCGTCCGGAGAAAGTATGTTTGACTGTATATATACAAAAAAAGAGTTATACGGTAAATGCAAAGATGAATTGGCACCTGACATGGTTTTTTTCGATAAAAAAATGAACTATCTTCCGGTAAAGATGTTTGAATTCGGTTCACAAAAACTAATAACACCACAGGCAGTTGGCAGAACAGGTGGACATAAAATCAATGGGATATTTTTCGCGTGTGGTAAATCAATAAAAAATTCACAATTAAGAGAAAGGAATATAACAGACATAATGCCGACAATATTGTACCTCCTAAACGAAGGAATTCCTGAAAAAATTGACGGAAATATAATGAAAGAAATAATTCAAGAAGATTATCTTAGAGAAAACCAAATAAAACATAAAAAAATAAAAAACCCTTTAACCAAAAAAGATAAAGACAAAGAAGACATAGACAAAGAAAAAATAAAAGAAAGATTAAGGGGGCTGGGTTATATTTGAAACATAAAAAAATTAATGAAAAAATAAAAAAACAATTATCAGACCCCAAAATAATACTTACTCTAATATTACTTTTAGCACTCTTTCTGAGACTTTTCTTCTTTGTAGGTATGGGTTTCTATGACGATTTTGCCTATCTTGAATACGCTTCACATATATTCAAAGGAGATGATTGGGCGCCAAATGAAGTTTTTTGGAGCAACAGAATAGCAGTATATCTTCCGATAGTATTTTTTTGGGAAGTCTTTGGTATAAATGAAATATCGACTTCAGTTTATTTTATCATATGTTCACTGGGTTGTGTTTTTGTTTCTTACCTGTTGGGCAAAGAATTATTTTCAGAAAAAATAGGACTAGTATCGGCTTTCCTTTTATCTTTTTTTCCTTTGGATGTTATATATGCAACTCAGATAGGACCCGACATACCGTTTATGCTTTTTTCTTCTCTATTCATACTATTTTCTGTTAGAGCAAAAAGAAGAAAATCAAAAATTTACGCATTTTTTTCTGGAATTTTTCTGGTTATAGGATACTTAACAAAAGGTTACATATTTCTTATTGTACCGGTTTTGATTTTTTATCTTCTTATAGACAAAAAAACAAAAAAGGAATATTTATCCAAAGATTATCTTAAGATTTTCTCAGTTTTTGTTATAGGATTTCTTCTTATGTTTGGTTTACAGAACTTATATTTTTATAATTCGACCGGTCAATGGTTCCACTCTATGAAAGGCAGAGTAAGTGCTTTCAAAACAGGAGGCAACGATAACACAGATTATATGTGGTATTATCAGGAAATGTTTAACCTAGAATCAGAAAGCTTCAACATGATAGGAATTCCAAATTTTACAGGGTGGGTAATAAAGAATCTATTAACACCCCCGATAATGGAAGACGTTAACTATGAAAACAAAATCGGTTTCTTTGAATGGATACACGACCCGCCTTTGTTTGGTTTCTTATACTACTTCGTTACGATAGGCATAATTTATTTTTTATACAGATTTGTAAGGTACAGAAAAGAAAAAGACAAATACAAGATATTTTTAATAGTATGGATATTAACAATGTTTTTGTTTTTTGAATATTTTCTTCAGTTCTTTTGTACAGAAATAATGGATTATTGCGTGGCGGCAAGAGTACCCAGATTTCTAATATGTATGAATATACCGTCAATGATTATAGTTTCATTGCTTTTATTTGAAAACCCGCTAAGAGGCAAATATAAAAAAATTATGGGAATCCTGATAATAACTTTTCTTTTATCTACATCTGTATTTTACGCAAGCAAGTCACATACTTTTTTAAGAAATGGTATGGGAGAAGTAAGGGAGGTCTCTAATATCATAAAAGAAAGGGGTATTGGAGATAAAAAAATATACATATCTGACCACTGGCTTATTGGAAAGATGAGCTTCTACTTCAAATATAATCAGACTTATAGAAATAGATTGACACTTTACGGGTGTGATAATATAGATTGTGATGATGAATATTACAGTTCTGGGGATTATATAAAAAATTCTTATGTAATAACAAACGGTTCCCCATACGTGCTTTTGAAGTCAAGGAAGTTCCCTGATTTTATGAACAAAACTCCAGATAACTGGGAACTTCTGAAAAGAGTAAATCTAAAAAACTACGGCGTTTTTAACAGGTATACAACGGAACTTTATTATGCGCCTTGAAGGGGCAAAATAAAATGGACATAATAAAAATAATTAAAGAAAATAAAATAATTATAATTATACTAATAATAGCTATTTTCTTGAGGATTTTCTTCTTTACGGGACTTACAAATGCATTACCCCAAGACGATTCTATATACAATAAGCTGGCATACAAAGCATCGATAAACTCACTTGAATTGAGTAAATACAAAAATCTAGAAGAAAATTACAATTTCGGTCCACAAGACACTTTCTCATTAAGGATACTTTCATACTTGCCGACTTCCATAATATACAAGATTTTTGGAGTAAACGGTACAACAACATCTTTTTGGTGTTTTCTTTGCTCAATAGGGACAATTACGCTGGTATACTTCATGGGAAAGGAATTCTTCAGTAAAAAAACAGGCCTGATAGCAGCTTTCCTAGTTTCAATATTTCCCCTAAACATAATATCATCAACAAGAATAATATCCGATGTTCCTCTTCTCTTTTTCTGCACTTTTTCATCTTTTATTTTTTTGAAGGGAATAAAAGAAAAAAACAAGTCATATATATTTTTATCTGGTATCTTATTGGGATTGGGATATCTAGTAAAATTTACAGCAGTATTATTCATAGGAATATACGTCATATTTTTACTTTTAGAATCAATTAAGAAGAACACGAAATATTTTTATTTTATTTTCATACTAGGGTTTGGATTGATAATAGCTCTTGAAAGCTCATATCTTTTTGCATTTACAGGCAATCCTTTTTTAAGGCAAGAGATAGTCTCAGAAGCTTGGTTCAGTAAATACAGTTTTAACGGCGGAGACATAGAAGAACTAAATTCTGTAATAGAGGTGGGCAGAGCTAAGATAATATACGATCCGGGAACATTTTTACAACACACAAAAACTATTTTTGGTCTTTGGACTCCTAACGAAAAAAGAACCCAAATAAATTATTTCGGATACTTTTACTTCTTAATAGTCCCATCGGTAATATTTTTTTCATATAAAATCTACAAGGAAAAAAACAAAAAATATTTAAATTATTTCTTTTTAATATGGATAATTTTATTGTTAATCTACTTTGACTTTGGATTCTTAAAAATAGACCAATCTAACGGATTTATAAGATATTTCATGCTTTTCAAAGCACCAAGATTTTTGAACTTACTGACGCCAGCTTCAATGCTTATACTTGCATGGTTCATAAATCCTGAAAACTTGTCTGTATATTTCAAAAAAAATAGCAAGATAATAACTTTAATTGCGCTGTCATTCTTACTGTTGAGTTCAATCTACTTTACACAAAGAAGCAGGTCATATATTCTAGATGGCATGAGTGATTTGAAAATTGCATATAAATTCATTGAAAATTCAGAAAAGAAAGTATATACAGACCCAGCAGCTGCAAACATAATGAAATACCTATCTGGTTATAAAAAAGAAAACATATATGTCCTAGATGATAAAACCAAAATAAAAAATGGTTCCTTGTTAATATTGGGAGGGTCTAGAAGTATAGACATAAGCGGGGCTATCCCTATAAAAGATTTACCCGAAAAATACCAGAAGTTAATAAGAAAAGAAACAGAACCCGAAGAACTGGGACTGAGACTTTTAAAGGAAGTTGAAAACAGAATTGCAGGTTACAGGTCCTATAAATTAAGAATATATGAGAAAGTCGTGTAAAATAATGATAAGTAAAATTTTTAAAAAAGACAAAACTAAAATCCTGATTCTTATAATAATCCTAGCCATATTAATCAGGTCATATTTTTATATTGGTTTTATAGACGCTCAACCACAGGATGAGATAATATATTATAAACTTTCATTAAATACGCTGGAAAAGGGATTTGAAATACCAGAAAGTGACTCGGGACCAAGAAACTTTAGATTGATGACATATTTGCCTGTTGCCTTTTTTTATAAAATCTTTGGTGTAAATAAATTATCGACTTCGATATACCTTTTATTATGCTCAATTGGTTCTTTAATATTGATATACCTATTTGGAAAGGAATTCTTTAATGAAAAAACCGGTATTATAGGAGCTTTTTTATTCTCTATATTTCCACTCAATATAATTTATTCGACAAGAATAGTGCCTGATATACCTATGGCATTTTTTTCCGGTCTTTCCGTGTTCTTTTTCCTGAAGGGGATAAAAAATAATGATAAGATACTGATTTTCTTTTCGGGAGTATTCCTAGGGTTGGTTTACTTAACAAAAATCGTTGGCATGATTCTGATAGGGGTATATATAATTTACATGATTTTTCTCTATATTAAAGGTAAATTTAAAAAAGAACATCTTCTGTTATTTGTTGGATTCCTTTTGATATTTACAATAGAAGGTAGTTTATATCAGTATTATAATTCAGATTTTTTATTACATAAGAATTCTGCATTTAATGCAATAAGCAACAACTACCATTCAAGGCCAGTAGAGACAATAGATGGAGGTATAATAAAATTCAAATACGTAAACCATATGTTTCTTGAGCATTCAAAAACATTTTTCAATTTATGGCATACGGTTGAAGACCCTGAAAGTATGATAAACTACTTTGGATTTTTTTATTATTTTATAATACCGTCAATAATTTTTTTCTCTTATAATACTATAAAGAAAGGCAAAGAAAAAAGAATTTTCTTTATGCTTTGGTTTGTTATATTATTTTTGTTTCTTGAGTTTGGATTTACATTTATCGAGACGGGTAAAAACGGGATAGAATACTTTATGATGTATAAAAGACCCAGATATCTGAGTGTCTTAACAATTCCTGCACTGATTATGTTAGGATATAGCTTGAGTAAAATAAAACTTAAAAAATTAAAGATACCAAAAAAATACAACAATATATTTATTATGTCCTTATTGTTTTTCCTTTTTGTTACATCAATATTTTTTGTAAACAGAAGTACGAAATTTCTAAAAAGTGGCACATCAGACCTAGAGAATGTTTACGATTTCATAAAAAACTACCCAGAAAAAGAAGTTTACACAGATGACGGAGCCAAAACAATGCTAGAGTACTACTTTTCACTAAATAAAGAAATAAATATATTATATGAAGGACAAGAAATTCCTAAGGGATCGTATATAATAATAGGAGGTGGCAGAAGCCTGGATATAATATGGGAAGATTCTTACAGGAGATTGCCGCAAGATTATAAAAAATTATTAAAAAAAGAGATAGAGCCAAAGGATTTAAATCTAAAAATAGTAAAAATATTTAATTCGACGAAAAACAACTTCAGGGGTTACAACGCAACAATATATGAAACTATAGAAAACATAAAAGTTTGATATATATTTGAGTATTTAGTAATTAAAAGGGGTGTATTAAATGATTCTAGGTATATGGGACGGTCACGATGCCGGTGCTGCTATAGTTGACGGAAACGAAATAAAAGTAGCTGTAAACGAAGAAAGGATTACAAGAAAAAAATTAGACGTGGGATTTCCAACAGAATCAATAAAGTGCTGCCTAAATTATCTTAAATTAAGACCCGATGATATCAAAACTGTTGCTGCATGCACGAGCGACTTTTCTAAAACATTAACAAGAGCTTTTCCATCACTAAAAGACAAATACTACTTATTAAGAAGAAGAAAGGTATACCCCAAATTCGCCAGATGGAAAAAAGATTGGAAATACAAGCTGACAGAAATAGGACCAAGTTATCCGACAAAAAAAATGAGCGAAAAACTTTTAAGAAAAAATCTGAAGAAGATGGGGTTTAAAGATTTTGAGCTAAATATAATAGACCATCACATGGCGCATGCTGCGGGAGCAGGTTTTTGCTCGGGAATTGACAAATCACTTGTATTGACTATAGATGGTGTTGGTGACGGTCTTTCGGGAAGCGTAAATGTATTTGATAAGGGAAAAATAGAAAGAATATCTTCAATATCATCAAAAAACTCCCTCGGAATATTCTTTGAACACGTAACAAATCTGATGGGAATGAGAGAACTAGAGGACGAGGGAAAGGTCATGGCCTTGTCTGATTTCGCATTTGAAATACCTGATAAAAAAAATCATATGCTAGATTTTTTTAAAGTAGATGGAATGGACTTAAAGGCGAAATATTCTTCTGTGAGAATGTGGAAGGAGCTAAGAAAAATATTATGGCATACTCCTCCAGAACAGTTCGCTTGGATGGCACAAGAAACCTTAAAAAGAAAAATGGTAGAACTGTTTGAAAATTCAATAAAAGAGACTGGAATAAACAATATCGCATGGGCAGGAGGCGTTGCATCAAACATAAAAGCAAATATGGAAATAAGACACATACCAGAAGTAAAAAAATGGTTCGTTTTTCCACACATGGGTGATGGCGGTCTTGCACTTGGTGCAGCATTGTATCTAAATTTCGAAAAAAACGGCAAATGGAAATATAATTTTAACAACGTCTATTTAGGACCCGATTACAAGGAAGAAGACATAGAATCAGAACTGAAAAACAACAAAAAAGTAAGCTACTACTATGATAAAAACATAGAAAAAAATGTTGCAGACTTGATTTCAGTAGGTAAAATAGTTTTTCTCTATCAGGGTAGAATGGAATTTGGTCCGAGAGCATTGGGAAACAGGAGTATAATGGCTTCTGCATCATCTCTTGAGTCAAAAGACGACCTAAACCTAAAGATAAAGAAAAGAGTATGGTATCAACCGTTCTGTCCATCAATACTGGAAGAGGAATCCAAGAGAATATTTGAAGACTATGATTATATAGAAAGATTTATGACAATGGGATTTATGGTAAAAGAAGAATTTAGGGAAAAAATGGCTTCTGTAATAAATGTTGATGGTTCAGCGAGACCACAGATGGTAACAAATGAAAACAAAATGTACAGAAAAATAATAGAGAATGTAAAGAAAAACACAGGACTTGGTGCTATACTAAACACAAGCCTAAACTTGCACGGTTATCCTATAGTTAACACACCCAAAGATGTTATCGATGTTATGATTAGGACAAAAAACAAATTCATGGCTATGGGAAATTATTTCGTGGAGTTAAAATAATGAAATTAAAAGAAAAATTTCTAAATACACTGCCTCTGATAATAATATCCATATTTTTCTTAATCGTTACATTATACATAGAAAATAAAATAGAAAAAAATGTAATACAACAAAACCTAATGTGGATAACACCAATATTCTTTGCATTAACTCTAGGTATAATATTAATATCATTTTTCTTGAGCATAAAAGATATAAAGAAAATTTTTAAAAATGTAGATAAAAAAACATGGATAGTTGTTATTATAATATTTTTATGTGGTATGTCCCTGAGAACTTTCGCCTCTCCTCATACGCACAGACTTTTTTACGACGAAGACATATACCTAAATATAGGACAAAATATTGCTAAAGAAGGCAGGGTAATATTATGCAACTACGGCAATCAGGAAAAATGTTTTGAAGGAATATACAACAAGCAGCCTAACGGCTATTCCTTCCTAATGAGCCCTATATTTATTTTTAACGCAAGTGAAAGTGCTGCTCATTATCTTACAGCATTTATAAGCAGTCTAACAATACCGATGATTTTTCTAATAGGTTATCTTTTATTTGAAAACAAAAAAATAGGCATTCTATCTTCCTTGATTTTTTCGCTAATACCTATAACAATAATATGGGCACCGACTACTACAGCAGGTTCGGTATCCATATTTTTTATTTCCTTGACTTTATTTTCTTTCTTGTGTTATTTTAAGACAAAAAAAACAACGATACTTCTTCTGTCATTTTCCACGCTTGCTTACGCAATACAGGTAAGACCTGAAGGTATAATGTTCCTTATAGTAATATTTATTTCATTCTTCTTGCTAAACAAAGAACCTTTCAAGGACTTTGAAAAAAGAAATTTCCTAATATTTTTTACAATATTTTTTATACTCATAGTGCCTCATATGCTTCATACATCATCAGTTAAATCAGAAGGATGGGGCGCTTCAGGGAACAAACTGGGCCTAGAATATGTGGAAAATAACCTAAACGTAAATGGTATGTTTTTCTTTAAGAATATTAGATTTCCTGTTTTGTTTACAATACTGGGTATAATAGGATTATACCCTTTCAAAGGAAAAATATCTCTGAAGAATTTTCTTAAAGGAATGAGAACAAAGTCAATACTTATTGTCTGGTTTCTGATTTTTTTCGTTCTATATCTACTCTTTTATGCAGGCAGTTTTGATTATGGGGTGGATGTAAGATTCTCACTAAATCTCTATATACCTTTAGCTCTGCTTGGGGGCTGTGGAGCATATCTTATTTCAAAGAATATAAACAAATTATTAAAAAAAGAATATATTTCAATTTCAATAATTTCAATAATAATAATAGTATCTTTTGTGCCATTCTACGAATATTCTACAGGACTAGGGGAAAAGGCTTGGGATGCAAGGCTTGCTCACGATTTCGTAGTAGAAGAAATGAAAGAAATTGATGACGAGTGTTGGATATTTACTCACGTACCGAGCGTAATTCTCGTAAACGGTAAAAATTCTTTGCAGGCATGGTATGCACAGAATAAAGAAGTAAGAGAAAATATAATGAAAGAAGATTGTGTTATGTTTTATGAGGAATATTGGTGCAGTTCCGAACCTTGGAAATCCGGACCATGCAAATATTTCCACGATAATTTTGATATGGAAGTATATTCAAATGTTACCGGAAGATACAAAAAATTTACTTTATACAAGATAAAATAATCAAAGTCTGTCTATTTTTTTACCTTTCTTGCATGGTTCAACTTTTGTTTTAGCGTTCTTGAAATCCTTAATTAGTTCTTTTCCATTAAAGTAGCGGTCTAAAAACACTGAAAGAGCAGCTATCTCTGAATGGGGCTGGTTGCTAACTCCTATATTGTAATCAACCATATTATAAATTTCACCGGGAACTTTTTCTCCGCCGACTATAATCATTAATTTATCCCTTTTTCTAATCTCACCAATCTTTTTATCCAAGGGCAAACCGTACATGGTAAGATGTACTTTTGTTCCATTAAAATCTCTAAGGGTTTTTTTCCAATCAACGAACGAGGCATAGAAAGGACCTCCCCATTCCTCTGTAACATTTTCAATAGATTTTATCATTTTTTTATCGGTATCACCCGAAAACATTATCTCTTTGGCGCCAAAAGCACGGGCAACTAGGCCGCAATGTGTAGATATCCTAGCATCCCTGCCCAGCCTGTGACCAAGTCTAAGAACTTTAATCATAAAAATCCTCCAGTTACTCCCAAGAACGGTTTTTGTTTATTTCTTCTTTTTTGTGGAAAGCATCTTCCAGGTCTATTCCAAATTTATTTGCTATATCAAACGTGTACATTAATATATCAGCAAGCTCATGTTCTACATTGCTGAATTTAGAATTCTCATCGCATTTTACTCCGTTGGCTTTTCTTACTGCCTTATAGAGCTCTCCTATTTCTTCCCCTAAAAGAAGGCATTTTTCAATTAAAGTCTCATCTTCAAATCCCCTCTCTCTGAGAACATGCTTAACGTATGCCTGCACTTCTTTTATGCTTGCATTATTTTTTAACTGCATTTTTGTTGCCTTTGTGTTTTTTATTGATATTATAAAGAGCAATTATAAAAAGGGATTCTGACCAACCCAACGGTGTGTTTGGATTATATTTGTCTGTATGTGAAAAGTAAAGCTCTGGTATCCCGCTTTCAGTTGTTGTTTCAACAGCAAGTTTTTCATATTTTTTTGCTACTCTTAACATTCCTAGTTTATTATAAATTATTGCCAACCAACTAAAACCAAAAGTCCATTCTGCTTCTTCAGAATAACCATCGGGGTTCTTATTATAATAATGGTCATTTTTGTAACGAATAACGCCCCTACTCCTTTCCAAATGATACCTGACATTGTTTAATATTTCCCTTGTCTCGGTCTTACTAGTAACTTCGTAAGGCCAAATCAGAGATAGTAAAGCCAAATCAACAAATTTACTCTTTGATTCACGTGGCAAGATATTATGCAGTGCTTTTTTTCCATTTTTTATTAACTTCCTGTCAACTTTTATGCCATCTATCTTGCTGACCTTATTAAGACCAGCCAGACAAGCGCCTATAGAAGAAGCATGAACTTCCTCATCCTCTTCCCACATACCACTATCCTCGTCATGCCAGTACTCCAGTGTTGACAAGTAATCAACCAGTTTTTGAACCAAGACATAATCCTTATCTCTAGTTAAAATTTGTTTACCTTTTTCCATCAGACTTCCTATAGCAAAAAGTATAGCTCCTATCGAGTCGTTCTGCTTATTGCCCCAGTCGTCCCAAAATTCGTCAAATGTATGAGGGTGATAACGGGCATGAATATATTCGTGCCTGTGTTCGGGTTTTTTTGAAATTGCACGGTCTATCTTGTATTCGTGTTTTTCAAAAATTCTTAAAATTGATTTGTAAGTCTTAAAAACAGTATCCCAATCATCCAATACTTGGAAGGCCAAACACTCGTAAAAATTGTCACGTAACCAGCTTTTGTTATATCCTGTACTTGACCTTTTCTTCGATGCAGCAAAAAGACCAGATTCGTATTGAAGATTTTTAAGAATAGATAAATGCTGCCTAATCAGACTACTGTACTTCAGAGACATAATATTATTAAAAAAATATTATTAATAAAATTAAATTTGGTAGCCCCGAGCGGAATTTCGTTATCCAACCCTTAACAAATCCTTCGGATTTGCAAGTTTTTGGGAATACAAAGCCTTTTTATGAAAAAGGTTTTGTTTTCGAACCGCTGTCTCCGGGTTTCTTCCTTTCACAGGCTTTCGCCTCAACGCTTTGGAAGCGTGTCCAAAGCCCGAAATCCTTGGCCATTATCCAAGTCAAAGAGCTTTCTCTTTCCCTAAAGGGTTTCTCTTTTGTAAAAGAGAAAAACTTTCTAGACTACGGGGCTATATTAATTAATTCTTCCGTAGAAGTTTTGATAAAACTTTTTAAAAAGTTTTCTACGGGTACTGGGACTATTTAGATACTATTTATTGATACCAAACATTTATTAAGTTTATTCTTAAGTATTAAATAAGGGATTAAAATGAAAATTTTGTGTTTGCATTCCGATTATATAAAAGTAAGGCCTACGAAAAGGGCTATTAAAAATGCCGATGAGATAGAAAAAAAGGAAATGGTTTCAAAGGAAACATTGGTTATATTTACTTCTGTAGAGAAAGGTGATGAAAAAAATACCAAGGAAGTGGTGGAGAGTGGGGTAAAGGAAATAAAAAATGTCTATGAACAAGTGAAAGCAAAAGAAATAGTAATATACCCTTACGTACATCTTAGCCAAAAACCATCATCTCCTGCGACTGCACAAAAGGTCTTAAACGGATTGTTTGATTACTTTAAAAAAGAAAAATATGAAGTACAAAAAATGCCTTTCGGGTGGTATAAAGCATTTGAGATTTCAGTAAAAGGTCATCCTCTCTCGGAACTAAGCAGGGAAATAAAACCCGAAAGTGAAAGTGAAGAGGAAGAAGATTTTGACTATAAAAAACTACTCAGAGAAATATCAAAAACCAAAATAATGAGAGATAAACTGGAACCAAACGACCATAGGATTCTGGGACAGGAAATGGATCTTTTCTCATTTAGCGAGATGGCCCCCGGAATGGTTTTCTGGCATGATAAGGGTTATACAATTTACAAGGAACTGGTAGAATACTGGAGAGAGGAACACAGAAAAGCTGGATACAAGGAAATTTCAACTCCTCAAATTCTCGATAAAAAATTGTGGTGTATATCAGGCCACTGGAACAAATACAAGGAAAATATATTTCTTACAGATTACGAGGAAAGGAAATTTGCAGTAAAACCAATGAACTGTCCAGGAGGTATACTAATCTTTAAAAACTCACCAAAGTCTTACAAGGACTTTCCACTAAGAGTAGGAGAGCTGGGTGTGGTTTACAGGCAAGAGCTTTCCGGTGTTTTGGGCGGGCTTTTTAGAGTAATAAAATTTACCCAAGACGATGCTCACATATATTGTATGGAAGAGCAACTAGAAAGTGAAATAATAAATATAATAGAGCTGACCGACAAGTTCTATAAAAAATTCGGGTTTAGCTACTCTGTTGAACTTTCAACAAGGCCGCAAAAAAGAATAGGTACCGATGAAATGTGGGACAGGGCAGAAGATATTCTAAAAAATGTTCTTGAAAAAAAGAAAATAAAACACAAGATAAACGAGGGAGACGGAGCATTCTACGGTCCCAAAATAGACTTTCATGTAAAAGATAGCCTAAACAGGACTTGGCAATGCGCAACAATACAATTAGATTTTGCAATGCCGGAAAGGTTTGACTTAAAATATACGGGAAAGGATAACAAAGAACACAAGCCTGTAATGGTACACAGAACCGTTTACGGAAGCATGGAAAGATTTATTGGAATACTTTTAGAGCATACAAATGGCCATCTTCCAATATGGCTAGCGCCGGTGCAGGCAAAAATACTTTCTTTTACCGACCGCAACAAAGAAACATCAAAAAAACTCTACAAAGAATTTGAAAAAGAAGGTATTAGAGCAGAAATAGACTTGGAAAGTGCTCCAATGCAAGGAAGAATTAGAAACGCAGAACTGGAAAAGATACCATATATAATAGTTATAGGAGACAAGGAAGAGGAAAAGGGTACAATAGCAGTAAGAAGAAACGGTAAAATAGACTACGGAGTTAATAAAGACGAATTCATTAAAGATATTAAAAATGAAATAAAAGAAAGGTCCTAGTATATTTTCCAGTAAGGCCATTTCTTGGGATTGAATTTCTTGTTTATTCTGAATAGATGGCTTTGGCATTTGCAGTCCGAACATCCAAAGCCTTTAACAGGTTCGCCATATTTTGAGACCTTTTCAGCTACTTTACACTCATCCTTTTTTATTGACTTCTTATAGTAAATTTGAACTATACTAACCTTGGGATAGCCCAAAAAATAGTCTATATGCCAAAACTTTTTATTTTTTTTGTTTAAGTGTCTTCCTACCCTATTCTCCAAACCATTCATTGCAGACCCGACATAAGCATAAATACCTCTCAAAAACTCAATTTTACCAAGGCTGCCTATCTCTATATCAGAATTGTCCTTCTTCATCATTAGTATTATATAAGTTCCTTTCAATCAACCACCAAAAGTAAATTTAACCAACAACATCAGAGAAAGTCCCAATAGGAAAAAAATAAAATAAGCAATACCTTTACTTAAACTTTCACCGCTTTTAACCTCAGGTATTAAATCAGAGGATGCTATGTAAATAAAATTTCCAGCAGCAAAAGGCAACAAGAAAGTTGTATCTATTCCAGAAGAAACAAAGTAAACTATTAAAGCAGCAGGAACTATTGTAAGAGCTGAAAAGAAATTAAAAAGTAATGCCTTATTTTTAGACCAACCTCCATGAACAAGTATCCCAAAGTCGCCCAGTTCCTGGGGTATCTCGTGTGCGGCTGCCGCAATCCAAGTTATTATTCCCGTTTGAATATTAACCAAAAAAGAACCTGCTATTGCAAGCCCTCCTATAAAATTATGCAAAGCGTCAGATACTAAAATAAGATATGTAACAGGTTTCTTGTGCTCGGAAGGTACTTTGTGGCAATGGTGCCATTGAAGAAACTGCTCCATCAAGAAAAAAATGGAAAAACCAAACAAAATCCACAAGAAAATATCTATTTGATTGCCCGACTTGTTTATTGACTCCGGTATAAGATGAAGAAAGGCCCCTCCTATAAGAGAACCAGCTGAAAACGCTACTAAAAAAAGAATTATTTTTTTTAATGTTTTTTCATTAAAGGCAAGAGCAAATATACCTATCCAGGCAATAAGACTCATAGCAAAAGTACTGCCTAATATCCAAATTAATACGTCCATAACCCCACATATATTATTGTTTTTTATATATTAAATAAGTCTTAAACCCATCCCATAACCATTGCAACACCTAAAACAAATATTATTAAACCGGATATTAAATGCAAATATTTTATGTTTTTATCTTTCCATTCAGAAACATTTTCAACCTTTGTTATGCCTGCATAAACAATTAAAGTTATTAAAAACATGGGTATAATGAATATAAGGTTATACAAAATAAGCCAGGGAGCAATGGAAAAAATTTCAAATTCAGAAAGTATTCCTCCTGCTATTACATATGGACCTATTGTACAAGGCAGCAAAAATAAGGTAACAAAAGCTCCTATAAGAAAAGCTCCTTTTGGTGACGTTATGCCATTTATTATTTTTTTAACCTTTGGCCTAAGGAACATTGGCATCTCAGTTCCAAGCCCACCGGGCTTATAGTAAAAGAAATCCTTGATATTCAATATTCCCAGAATTATAGCAACTCCTCCAAGTATATTGTAAAGCATAATCCTTATGGAAGTTACAGCCTGAACAAACTGGAAAAATTTTACTATAATAATACCATAAAAGAAATACATAACAAAAACAGACAAGCTAAAAGCTGTTCCCGCAAGTATTATGTTCTTTCTGTTCTTTGGGTTATAAGTTATTATAGCTATCAGCATGAGACTCAAGACAGCAAGAGCACAAGGATTTACAGCATCAACAGCCGCCAAAGAAATTATTTTTGCAATTGTAAGTTCTTCCATTATTTACCACCTCTCTTTAAAAATGGCAATCCGAATCCTATCAACAAGCCAACCAAAATCGGTATTATAACGTAAATGTAATTGAAGGACTCTTCTTCCGGAGGATTATACTCTCCGGTGTTGTACTGTAATACCCAATTTCCTCCAATATTTACAGCATCACTAAAATAAACTGACTTGCCCGAAAGAGGAACTGCTTCTGGTTCAACTTTTTCCAAGCAAGAATCTACAAAATATTCATCACAACTGCCTTCTTTAAGCAAATATTTGTCTATATCTCTCGGGAAATTATCAGAAAACATTAAATCTTTTACAATTTCCATTTTTTCTTCGTCCATTTTACCTTCTGACTTCTTAATTAAAATCTTTCCGTTAGACCATATTTTAGGGAGTCCTGGAAGTTCATTTAGATTTAATTCTTCAAAAGGTAAAGAAATGTTTAGAAGCAGACAACCACTACCGTTAGTATATTTTATGGATTCTTCAGTATTCTCTAATATGGGTTTGTCTCCAATAAATGAAGTATCGCTGTCAAAAATTATCAATGGTACACCCATTCCTGTTCCATATTTCTTATCATAACTTAAAAGTATTTCAGAATTTTCCCTTTGTTGATATATCTCATATTCTATCATAACAAAATCTTTATACGAATTCGTAACCTCTTCCATCAAAAATGGGTCAGAATTTGCACAATGAGGACATCCAACTCCTGTAAAATATACAGTACAGACACTACTAGCGGAAACGTATGGAATAAAGGCTATTAAGAAAGCCATTATTATTAAAATTTTTATTTTCATACTACCACTTTAAATGAAACTATATATATATTTAAGTTTCATAATATGAAACTATGGATGATTCCAAAAAAATAGTACTAGGTATAATGCTTATATCCATATTCGTACTTGTAGTAGCGGTAAGCTCACTCTATGTCCAGACAGAAATATCCTCAGGAAATGCTTGTGGATGTTTCATACCAATACCAATTTTCATACCATTTATAGCATCAATAGGACTTTTTATAGGAACTCTTATATATTACATGTTTTCCCCAAGATTCGAGAATAAAAAAATAGATAAAAACGTTCTACTTGATTTTGTGGAAGGTGATGAAAGGAAAGTATTAAAAAAATTAATAGATAATAAGGAATTAGGACAGGCAGAGATAGTGAGAGAAACCGGGCTTGCAAAGGTAAAAGTATCAAGAATAATAAAAAAATTTGAAGAAAGGGGCATAATCGAAAAGAACAGAATAGGAAAAATAAACAACATAAAACTTAGAAAAGAGATACTAGATATTATTTAGAGACTTAAAATCCTTCTTTAGCTCCTCTATACTAACTGAGTTATATACGGCAACAGCAGGATGGTAAAGAGGTATTATTTTTATATTTCCAAATATGGTATTTGCCTCAAATACTTTGCCGTGAACATCGCTTATCCTTTCCTTTTTAAGACAAAACTTATCGAAAATATGATTAGTAGAAAAACTACCCAAAGTGGCTATTACTTTAGGTCTAATTATCGCAATCTGCCTGTCAAGATAGGAAGAACATTCTTTTATTTCAGTTTCTTTTGGGTTTCTGTTTTCAGGCGGCCTGCATTTCAGTATGTTTGTTATGTAAACATCTTCTCTTTTTAGGCCAGCCGATTCAATCAATTTATCAAGAACTTTTCCAGACCTGCCAACAAAAGGTCTCTTTTTTACATCTTCCCAATAACCAGGAGCCTCCCCTATAAAAAGAACATCAGCAGATAAAGAACCCTCGCCAGTTATGGCATTTTTTCTGTTTTTATGGAGATTGCACTTTTTACAGTTTTCAACCTCCTCAATAAGTTTTTTAATTTTTTTATCCCTATCCATCAGACTCACTTACTCTCTATCATTATACATAAATTATTTAATATTTCTATATTATTTTGCCTGCAAAAATTTATTGCATTTTTTGATTCAGAGCCAGGCTGTAACCAAACTTTTTTTATTCCAAGTTTCTTGCAATCGACAAGAACTTTCTCAGTAGTTTTTGGAGGTACTACAAAACTAACTACATCGGGCTTTTCCGGAAGACTGTCCAGAGAAGGATAACATTTATCACCAATAACTTCCTCTGTGTTGGGGTTAACAGGGTAAACGTTGTATCCAGAATTCCTAAGGTCTATGTAAACTTTATAGCCGTACTTATCCTTATTTCTGGATGCGCCCACAACAGCAAATATATTTTTCTTATTTAGAAAATTTTTAACAATAACACTATCTTTCATAAAGATACCACCTAAATTAAAAACTTATTATCTTGTCATCATTTCTCCGCACTTTGGACATTTTTGTTCATAACACGGCAAACCTGGTCTATGAGGAGATTTATGACCACATTTAGGACATATACATTCTCCAATAGGTCCTGCACCAATTCCACCCATTCTTCCTCTACCGGGACCAGCACCTCTTCTTGGCCTAATCATTTTATAATCACCCCCTTCTATTCTTATAATCCTGCCTTCAACAAGAAACTCAGCAAGCTTCTCTCTGGCAGATTTAAGTATGCGATTAAAAGTAGGTTGGGAAACACTCATCTTTTTGGCAGCATCTTTCTGACCCAAACCTTCATGGTCTTTGAGCCTTATTGCCTCGTACTCACCAACTGTGAGAATCACTTCCTCTTTTGCTCTAAAACCACGGGGAGCAAAATGCGTGAATCCAGGCATACCAGCTATTCTTCTCATCCTTTTAGGTCTCGGCATATAATCAACTCATGTGTCCCCTGCAAACATGTTCTGTGTCTGCAGATTTTAATCTACCTTCTTTAAAATCATCTAAAGCATTCTTTGCAGTTCCTTTGGCTCCTATAAAAACCTTTATACCCATTTCTTTAAAAATAGATACGGCACGACTGCCAATATCCCTACATATCATAACATCTACATCATTTTCTTTCATTATCTCTGGAGGATATCCCTTACCGCCTTTGTGAGAACTTGTATTAGAAACTACGCAAATCTTTTTTTCTCCCATATCAACTATAGTGTAATTTGGTACCCTGCCAAAATGTTCACCCACAACACTATCCAAACCGCCATCTCCCTTTGTAGGAATCGCAACTTTCATTATTAAACCTCCATTAAAGCTTCCCTTATTTTAATACATGAAATCTCCTTATAAGATATTCCCTTATCATCAAGAGCCTTTTTCATGTTATGACCAAAATTTCCACTTAAAACCAAACCTACGTTTTCTTCTGCAAGCATTTCTACAACACTAAAACCAGCACCGCCACCGCCTATCCTGAAAGGATTTTTGATTGATTTCACCAAATTACAATCTTCAAAAATCAAGTAATAAGGAGCTCTACCGCTAACCTTGCTTACTTCAGAATCCTCGTCTTTGCCTTTAGACGAAATTGCTATTTTCATTTTAAAACACCCCTATAAGAATTGAAAAATTCAAAACTTGTTTTGTTGTTTTTCATTTTAAAACACCTCCATAAAAAGTGAAAAATTCAAAACTTGTTTTGTTGTTTTTCATTTTAAAACACCCCTTTCATCAATTTTTTCAAAAATAATTCCCTGCAAAACCGAGAAAATCATCATTACAACAGTAAGAACTATAGTAAACTTGAGACCAAAGTAATATATTATCAGAGGCAAGAGAGGCGGTTTTATGGCCCGGTTGTAAAGGAACGTTGCAACAAAACCGTAATTAACTCCTTTCTTCTTGAGTTCCTTCAGAATTGGATACCACATATATATGGGTCCGGTAGAAAGTATTCCTCCTAAAACAGCAAAAAACCATCTTTTGTATCCTGAAGAACTCCCCAAATGTTTAGTTACTTTTTTTGGGTCCATCCAATAATTGATAGCAACCATCAAAACAAATATCAAAACAAAAACGGGGATTATGTTCTTCAATATACCGAAACCAAAATTCAATGCGCTCATGACATTAGCAGGACTGAAAAACCAGTATCCTGCATACAAAACTAAAACAATTGCCAAAAAGCACCAGGACGTGTAACTTTTTTCTTTTTTCATATTAACCCCACCACAAAAACCGTTATTATTGCGACAATTATTGAAAATATGAAACTTGTCAAATTTCTTAGAATTGAAAACTTTTTTCCAAGCAAAAGAGATTCCGCCGGAAGCTGGACAAAACCAACAGTAACCCATGAAACCAGAAAGGCTGTTACCGCAATCAGGCTGACACCCTGGTTAAGGAATTCTCCTCCGAGAACGTAACTCGTAACGGGGTTGCCCGCAAGTATGCTGCCCAGAGCTCCGCCAATGAAAGAATCTGAAATAATGTTTCCCGTGAATATTATTGAATATGATGATTTAGGTATAACAGCATTGGCCAGACTAACAAATAAAACAACTCCGGCCAACACTGGAATTGTGTTCCAAAGAGACTTGGCTGATTTCTTTATGCTTTTTCTTAATTTTTCGTCCATTTTAATCCCTGTATCCTCGGCCTCTTCCGTCTCTTGGTCTTCTTTCTCCTCTGGGATTGTACTCGGAATTGCCGAAACCTCTTCCTCGGCCTCTTCCGTCTCTTGGTCCTCTTCCCATTCCCATTCCGGGAAGATTGCTTACGTATCCTGGAGTATCTTCACCAGAGCAAAAACCAAGTGACCTGCCTGTTTTTGGTCCCAAACCATCAGGACCTTTTCTATCTCCTCTTGGCATATAAAATCACCTCCAAATTATTCTTTTTTGATTTCATCAAGTCTTTTCTTTATATCATTAAGTTCATTTTCTATGTATTTCTTCTCGTCTTCTAGCATTCTTTTTTCTTCTTCTTTTGTAATTCTCTGGGGATATGTTGGCTCATTCCAGAATCTTCTTGCTCTGAAACCTCTGCCAAATCCTGCACCACCTCTGGGCATTCCTTTATTAAACCCAGGGTTATCATATCCATTACAGTATCCAAGGCCTCTTCCGGTCCTGGGTCCCATTCCATTAGGTCCTGTTCCATCTCCTCTTGGCATATAAAATCACCTCTTTTTTGTTTTTTAGATTTTGATTAAACTTTTCTAAAAGTTTAATGAATACTTATTCATTACATGTATTGAATATATATTCATAATACTATTTAAAGCTAATGGTCGGTAAAATCATCGAACTATACATCTTTCTACGTAATTTTTGATTTCTTTCCTCAATTCTTTAAACTCAGAATCAGTATAAGTTTTCTTTTTTGAGAAAGAAGGGTCAAGAGTTTGTGATGGAACAAATTTCTGCAAAACATACAATTTTGCACCTTTTATGGTTTTCGATATTTCAATCAAATCTTTCTTAGAAAGCTGAGATTTTACTACAGTAGTCCTGAACTCATAGTCAACACCAGAACTCATTATAACATTCATGCTTTTTATTATATCCTCTTTGTCAACAGAAGAATTTACAACATTATGATACTTTTTTATAGGTGACTTAAAATCCATTGCGAAATAATCAACAATTCCCATATTAATAATCTTTTCCAAAGTTTTAGGAGATGTTCCGTTAGAATCAATTTTAACAAGATAACCCATATCCTTTATTTTATTGATGAAATTTATCAAATCGGGTTGTAAAGTGGGTTCACCTCCGGTTATACATACAGCATCAAGCTTTCCCTTTCTCTTTTCCAAAAAACTAAATATTTTATTATCATCTATTAAACTTTTTTCCTTAAAATTAATCAATTCTGGATTATGACAATAGGGGCAACGAAAGTTGCAACCCTGAGTAAAAACAATACAGCAAATCTTTCCGGGGTAGTCTATCAAAGAGAACTTTTGAAAACCACCTACTTTCATTAACTCGCCCTGAAATTTTTTCTTTCTTTAAACTCCTCTCTCTTTCCTTTGTTCCACTGGTTCACCGGACGAAGGTATCCCACAGAACGCGAGTATATTTCACATTCTGTCCTGCCTCTTTTTATTCCTTCTTTCATTTTTTCACCTCTAAATATTTTTAATCTCTTCAACTTCGTATCCAATTTCCTTGTCACATTTGGGACAGTACTTATGTTCTCCCTTTATATAACCATGAATGGGACATATGCTGAAAGTTGGTGTGAAGGTAAAATACGGTAGATGGTAATTATCGCATATTTTTCTTACCATGTTCTTAAGATTTTTAGATTCGTCTATTCTCTCACCAAGAAATATATGAAGAACTGTGCCTCCGGTGTATTTTGACTGCAAACTGTCTTGTAAATCGAGTGCCTCAAATATGTCTTCAGTGTAGTTAACAGGTAACTGTGTAGAGTTCGTATAAAATGGTTCACCGCCCTTTTTGTATTCTTCTTCGTTAGCACATATTATATCGGGGTACTTCTCTTTGTCAACCCTTGCTAACCTGTAAGAAGTACCTTCTGCTGGAGTAGCTTCTAGATTGTAATTGTTACCAGTTTCCTCCTGGAATTTTACCAAAACTTCCCTCATAAACTCAAGAACTCTAGATGCAAAATCCCTGCCCTTGTCTTTAGATATTCCAACACCTAAAAGATTTAGGCAAGCCTCGTTAACACCAACAAGACCTATAGTAGAGAAATGATTTTTCCAATATTCTCCAAATTTTTTCTTTACGTTCCTGAGATAAAATCTTGAATAGGGATAAAGGTTTTTTTCTGTGAAGTTCTCTAGAACCTTTCTTTTTATCTCAAGGCTGTTCTTAGCCAATTTCATTAGATTCTCAAGCCTTTCAAAAAATTCTTTCTCGTTTTTAGACAAATACCCTATTCTGGGCATGTTTATAGTAACAACTCCTATAGAACCTGTCAGAGGATTAGAGCCGAAGAGTCCGCCTCCTCTCTTCTCAAGTTCTCTCTTGTCAAGACGAAGTCTGCAGCACATGCTTCTGGCATCTTCAGGACTCATGTCCGAATTAACAAAATTTGAAAAATACGGTATACCGTACTTTGCCGACATTTCCCACAAACCATCAAGCTTTTCATCATCCCAGTTAAAATCTTTTGTTATATTGTATGTGGGTATGGGGAAAGTAAAAACCCTGCCCTTTGCGTCACCCTCGCTCATAACTTCAAACAAAGCCATGTTTAGCATATTCATTTCTTCCTGAAAATCGCTATAATTTTTGTCCTTTGGCTTGCCTCCTATTATGACGCTTTGGTCCGCATAATAGCTAGGAGGTTTTAGGTCCAGTGTTATGTTAGTAAATGGGGTTTGAAAGCCTACCCTGGTAGGCACGTTTATGTTAAATATAAACTCCTGAAGAGCCTGCTTTACTTGCTTATACTCAAGACCGTCATATCTAATAAAAGGTGCGAGAAGTGTATCAAAATTCGAAAATGCCTGTGCACCCGCTGCCTCGCCCTGTAAAGTGTAAAAAAAGTTTACTACCTGACCCAAAGCACTCCTAAAATGCTTAGCGGGGCTGCTTTCTACTTTACCACTAACTCCCCTAAATCCCTCGGCAAGCAAATCATAAAGATCCCATCCAACACAATAAACTGAGAGCAGATTAAGGTCATGTATATGAAAATCCTCCTGTTGTGCTGCATTCTTTATTTCAGCAGGATATATCTCATTAAGCCAATAAATTTTGCTTATCTCAGAAGAAATATAATTGTTAAGACCCTGAAGAGAAAAAGTCATGTTACTGTTCTCGTTTACCTGCCAGTCCATTTTTTTAAGATACTGGTCTATCAGTTCAACATGAGCCTTGTTGGTTATCTCTCTCATTCTGGCATGCTGTTCCCTGTAAATTATATATGATTTTGCGGTCTTTCTGTATGTGGAAGAAAGCAAAACCTCTTCAACCAAATCCTGTATTTTCTCTACCGTGGGCATCTCATTATCAAAAACTTGCTGTACAAGAGACATCACTTTCATTGTAAGCTTTTCTGCGACTTCTCTGTCAAATTCTCCGGTAGCTTCGCCGGCCTTTGCAATAGCATCTGTTATTTTTTTAGAATTAAATTTTACTATCCTGCCGTCACGTTTTTTGATACCAACAAACATTAATAACACATCTCTTTATACAACAGGCGCATTCGAGAATATAACGAAACCTACCGAATATTACCAAACGAATATAGAATTTCTGTCATGTAAATCACTGAATGCGGTACTGTAGTTGTATAAAAGAATTAAAAAAAGTTACTTATAAAGAAATGTATACAGCAAAATATAATAATTGAAAAGTGGTAAATTTCTTTGATTTCTAATCTTTTTAAATTGAGTTGGACTATTAATATTATGGTAAATATAGGCCTTGATTCTATGACAATAGAACTGGTACTAAGACTTCTTGCATCGGTTGGTTTCGGTGCACTTGTGGGACTAGAAAGAGAAATAACAAGAAAACCTGCAGGATTAAGAACTCACGCCCTGGTTTGTATGGGTGCATGCCTCTTTGCGATAGCATCTTTCTATATGATACCTCCGGACACAGCAGTACAAAATGCAGACTACTCAAGAATAGCAGCAGGAATAGTAACAGGCATAGGTTTCATAGGAGGAGGTAGCATAATAGCAACAAAAGGAAAAGTTCATGGAATAACAACCGCCGCCAGCTTATGGATTGTGGCGGCTATAGGTCTCATGGTTGGTATGGGAAACTACGTACTTTCATTTATAACGACAATAATATCTTTCTTTATACTAAAAATAGGAAAGGTAGAAAGAGAAATTGAAAATGAATTTGGCGAAAACAAAAAAAATAAAATACAAGAAAATGACTCTGATGGTTTGAAGATAGAACTAAGTCTTCCTAAAGGTATGAAAATAGCCAGGGAAAAAAAGTGATTTAATGAGGTTTGCTGAAAGAACCAATGAGATAAAGGCTTCTGAAATAAGAGAACTTTTAAAGTTGGCCAACAAGAAAGATATTATATCTTTCGGTGGTGGTCTGCCAAGTCCTGATTCTTTCCCGGTAAAAAAAATAGACAAGCTATGCAAAAAAATACTAAAAAAATACGGTACGTGCCCCTTACAATACGGGATAACAGAAGGTATAGTAGAATTAAGAGAAACACTGTCTAAAAGAATGAAAAAATTCGGCATAAAATGCAATAAAAAAAATATTTTAATAACAAACGGTACCCAAGAGGCAATAGACCTCGTAACAAAAACATTCATAAATCCGGGAGATTTTGTAGCCCTTGAAGTACCCACTTACCTGGGAGGTATATGCAGCTTTAGGATTTACCAGTCGAAATTCTTGACTGTCGGTATTGATTCCTTTGGAATGAAAACGGAAGAACTTGAAAAAAAGTTAAAGAAAATGAAAAAAGAAGAAAGGAACAAAGTAAAGATGATATACTCGATACCAAACTTTCATAATCCGGCAGGAGTCACCATGACATATGAAAGAAGAAAACATCTAATCGAAATATCCGAAAAGTATGACATACCTATAATAGAGGACGACCCATACGTGGAATTGAGATTCTCCGGTAAACAAATACCAAGCATAAAAAGTCTGGATAAGAGCGGACTTGTTATATACATGAGCACACTTTCAAAAACCTTCGCGCCCGGATTTAGAATGGGATGGATGATTGCAGAAGAAGAACTTGCAAGAAAAATAAACATAATAAAACAAGGCACTGATCTCTGTACCAACATCTTTTCTCAATACTTGTCAAACGAGTACATTTCCTCGGGTTTTATGGACAAACAAATTAAAAAAATAAGAAAAAATTACAAGAAAAAAAGAGATATAATGTTGTATTCATTAAAAAAACACTTTCCCGAAGGTTGTAGATGTGAAAAACCTGACGGTGGTATGTTTCTATGGGTTAAAATACCAAAAAAAATAGATACTGAAAAATTATTTTCTGAAGCAATAAAGAACAAAGTTGCCTATATACATGGTGCTGCATTTTGTGTTGACGGCTCTGGTCATGATTCAATGAGACTTAACTTTAGCAATGCTGATGAAGATAAAATAGAAAAAGGTATAGAAAGATTAGGAAAATTAATAAAAAAGCACAAAATTAAATAAAAATGCCTAAAAAATAGGCTTAAATCAAACTTTAAATTTTATTGGACCTGTCCCAAACCATCTTAAATAAAGGCTCTAAAACTTCTCCTGCAGCATGGTCGCTCTGTGACCAAAGATGCAAGTCTTGGGTTGGGTGAGTTTCACTGTCTTTAGTTAGAGCAAATATTAACTCCTTGCCGTCCACTATCGCGAATCTTCCAGATATGTTTGTTCCTTTTATATCTCTCAATTCAGCAAAACTCCTTAAGCTCTTTAAAGCATTTATTGTCGAATCATTCAAAGGAGCGGCTATTTTTATCTTAACCCCCCTTCCTGCTGCATCCTCCAAAAGATTATTATGATTTTCGTTTAGTTCCTGAAGCCCTTCAAGAGAAGTCATCAAATATATGCTCTCTTTAGATTTTCTTATAAGAGTTTGTAGCTGCTGATTCATTGAATTTCTGCCCTTTAAAGCACCTGTAAATTCAGTTGGGTCAACTGTCTTTACCCCGTTCTTAAACAATTTTTGCAGTTCGCTTAATGTCTTTCCTTTCTTTACTTTCTCGATTCTTTTTATCATTGTATCGTAGTTTTTTCTGTGTTTCGATTTTAGTCTTTCCATTGCTTCTTCTGGGTCCACTGCAACATACTTTAAAGGCTTGCTAGACTGAATAACAACAAAGCCCTTATCTGCGAGGCTCTCAAGAACGTCATATGTTCTAGACCTCGGTACCCCAGATAACTCTGACAAAGTTCCTGCGTTAGAAGTTCCTTTTGAAAGCAAGGTCACATAAAGTTTCCTCTCGTATGAATTCAATCCCAAAGATTTTAGGGTATCCAATACATCCTGACTTACCACTGATTCTACCATTCTATCTACCTAAAATTATTTTATGTTTTATATTTATATAGTTTTGTGTCACTTATAAGTGCTAAATGTAGTTAAATAAGCACTCTTAAGTATTTAAACCTTCCATTTATCCTTTTCTTCCCTGGCTTTTGTAAAGATTTATAAGCCTTTCTATTGTATCAGCTTCATCGGGTCCCTTGTCTTCTCTAATCTTTATCAGTCTTGGGAAACGAAGAGCATACCCTGCTTCATAAGTGGGTGATTTTTGTATCTCCTGATAAGCAGCCTCTACAACTATCTGAGCCCTGACCTCAATTTCCTTCCCTTTTTCCTCCTTTATTAGAGGCTTCAATCTATCAGTCATATTCTGAAACATCTCCTCAGTAAGCCCTGTTCCCATCATTCCACAAGGAAGGAATTTTCCAGTTTCTTCTTCACGGCATGCAAGAACATAAGAACTTATCCACTTAGACCTTCTCCCTTCACCCCAAGTGGCAGCAACTATAACAAGGTCGAGAGTCTCCATGACAGGTTTTATCTTGTACCAACCATTGACATGTCTTCCGAAAACATACTTTGAATCAGGAACTTTCATAAATATGCCTTCCTGTCTGGCTTCAAGGGCTTCTTTGTAAAATTTTTCGGCATCCTTGGGACTGTCAGTAACCATCTGATTTGCCAGCTGGAACTTACCTTTTTTTACTTTAACAGAATTTTCAAGTACTTTTCTTCTCTCTATAAAACTCTCTCCGAATAGCATTTTACCGTCAACATACATAATATCGAAAAGGTCTATTTCAACGGGTATCTTCTCAGACATTTCCTTTATATTGTACTTCCTTTGTATTCTCTGCGAAAGTTTCTGAAAAGGCCTAGGATAACCGGTCTCGGGGTCCACTGCAAGAACTTCTCCCTCAACAACACATTCATCGTGAACAAGACAATTCCTGCACATCTCCGCCAGGTCCGGAAATTGTTTGGTTACGTCATCAAGTCTTCTTGTAAAAATCCATATTTTATTGCCTTTTTTGTGTATCTGGGCTCGCATGCCGTCATATTTGTATTCAACAACTACTTTACCAAACTTGTCAATGACCTCTTCTATAGACTCGGCTTTCTCACCAAGCATTAAATGCATGGGCTGACCGAGTTTAACTCTAGCATTCTCAAGACCCTCAATGCCTTCTTCCTTTGCTATCCTCGCAACCTCGCTAAAGTCCGATAGTATGTTATATGCATAATCAACTTTTTTTGTATATTCCTTTTTTTCTTCCATGTTATTAGGGTGGAGAAAAGCCTTAGTTATAGCATCCCTTATCATCCCCCTAGCAACACCAACACGAAGCTCCTCGAGTATAGTACGCGTTATATAAATTGCCTCCTTGGGTTCCGCGGAAGCAAAAAGTTCTGATATATTGTTCATTTTTTTTTCTTGGGAGCGAGAACCTGTTATTTTTGGGAGTTCTCTTATGTTTTTAAAAACCTTATCAACAGTCAGTTTCCTTCTCATTAAGGTTCTTTGTCTTCTTGATTCTACAAAAAAAGAAGCAGCCAACCCCAAATCCCCCTTTTCTCTAAACTTATCCTCGACCTCTTTCGTTGAAAACCCGGTTGCCCTGGATATTGCTTTTATCATCAACTGGGCACCTATACCTATGACCTCCTTTGAATAAGATGAAAAAACTCTCCCTGAAGCCAAATAAGCAAGTTTAGAGAGTTCAGAAGGGTTTGCCTTTAAAAAAAGGTCAGCAAGTATATCGGCCTTCTCAAGTTTTGATTGCGTGTTCTGAAGAGTCTCATAAACATTCGCAAGTTCTGAATATCTCATAAAAATATTAAGAGGTAAAGAAATATAATAATTTAAAAATCTATTTCAACACCATCAAGTTCGTGAGAAACATCCCCATATATACTATCTATGTAAGGAACTATTTCATTAAGAGCTTTATAACACTCATCATCCTTTTTATCGAGCCTTCTTATAGAATCTTTAACAATGAAAAGATAAGAAAGCCTTTTTACGTCAACGTCTTCCCATGCTCTAAAACCACCATCCCTAAGAAGCTCACCGTAAGTAGATGAAACTTCTTCATAAACAGATTCTGGGCATGGCATCCCCCACGTGTTATCTACTTTTTTATACTTCATAAATCACTAATTGGTAACAAAAACTATTTAAACCTTACAAAAATCATTATAAAATATTATAAAACATTTATAATTTACATTAACATAATGTTTATATTGGAGATTTTATGGACTTATTTGAGGCAATACAAAACAGAAGAAGCATAAGAAATTACGAAGACTTAAAAGTTGAAAATGATAAGATAGGCTTTATTCTTGAAGCATGTAGATGGTCGCCATCAGCAGGAAACAGACAGCCTTGGGAGATAATAGTAGTAGACGATTCAGAAAAAATAAAAAAATTGGCAAAGGCCTCATTAGACCAGATGTGGATAACAACTGCTCCTTTGATATTTGTAGTCTGCATAAATGAAAAAATAGCCAAGGGAACTTTTGGAGAAAGAGGAGAAATGTATTCACTTGAAACAATAGGAATGGCAATTCAAAACATGATGCTGGCATCACATTCACTGGGACTTGGTTCCTGTTGTGTTAGTGCTTTTGAGGAGAATGATGTAAAAGAAATAGCAAACTGTATAGAAAACATAAAGCCTGTGGCGCTAATTACAGTAGGTTATCCGAGGGAAGAACCTTCAGCACCATTTAGAGACGACATCTCACAGTTCACTCATTACAACTCATATGGAAAAAAACACACCCCCGACTTACCAAATGCAAAAAAAATGAAAGAAAAAATAAGAAACAAAATAATAGACAGCCTAGAGAAATGTTAAAGATTTTTAATCAAAAAACCCCCAATTAAGGTTTTCCAATGGTAAGAATAGAAAAGCTTTCAATGAAAGGATTCAAATCCTTTGCAAACAAAACTGCATTGCCCTTTCCCTCGGGATTCAATGTTATATGCGGTGCGAACGGCTCAGGAAAATCAAATATAGTAGACTCGCTTTGTTTCGTTCTTGGCATAAGGTCAGCAAAAACAATAAGAGCAAAAAAACTTGAACAGCTTATATTCAACGGCGGCAAAAAAAGACAAGGTTCAAGTTATGGTGTTGTTAACTTATACCTTAACAACGAGGATAAAGAAATAAAGGGTGAGGAAGACCTTATAAAAATAACAAGAAAGGTCAACAAAAACGGGGTCAGTAACTACAAACTAAATGGTGTTACTGTAAACAGAAGAAAAATAATAGATGTATTAAGTGGAGCAAGCATACATGCAGACGGTCATAACATAATAATGCAGGGAGATGTTACAAACCTAATAGACATGACTCCACTACAAAGAAGAGGAATAATAGACGAGATATCAGGAATAGCTGAGTTCGAAGACAAAAAAACAAAAGCAGAAAACGAACTGTCAAAAGTTGATTCAAAATTAAAAGAGGCTGAAATACGTTTAAGTGAAAAGAAGAACGCACTAAAAAAACTGGAAAGAGAACAAAAACTTGCAAGAGAAAACAAAAACCTAGAGGAAGAGAAAAGACTCATATCAGGCTCAATAATTAACAAAAAATTAAAAACAACAAAAGATAAACTGGATGAAATAGAAAAAGAAATGAATGAAAAATTAGCTAATTTTAACGAAATAGAAAAAAAGTTTGATTCTTATGACACGAATCTGGAAGAAAAACAAAGTAAAATGAGAGAACTGACTTCTAAGGCTTTAAAGCAAAGTAAAAATACGGATGCATACAACAAGTTTGACAAGGAAATTGACAAGTATACAAACAAAATAGAAAGTAACAGAACTCGAATACAGACCATGGAAGATATGATAAAGAATCTTTCACATGATGATCACATAAGCAGTTTGCTTAAAAAAAGACCCGGTGTTTACGGCAGTGTGGCGGAGTTATTCAAAACTGAAGATGTTTACAGGACTGCAATAGAAGTAACAGCGGGAAATCACATAAAAGATATAATAGTACAAACGGATGGTATAGCAGAAGAGTGTATAAATTACCTAAAAAACAAGAAAATGGGCCGGGCGACTTTCCTTCCTCTTAACAAAATAAGGTCCCATGGAGAAAAACTTAAAGAAGAACCCGGTGTAATAGATTTTGCAATTAATCTTATAGATTATGACAAATTATACGGACCTGCAATGAAATATGTTTTTGGAAGAACTCTTGTAGTTGAAGATATGAAAACTGCTAGGAAATTGATGGGAAAATACAGAATGGTTACACTGGAGGGAGAATTAATACAAAAATCGGGTGCGATGACAGGAGGGTTCAGAAAAAAATCAAGCAGGCACGAAGTTTCTAAATACAGAGAAAGAGTAAAGGAACTTGAAGAAGAAAACGAAAGGCTAAAAGACGAAAAAGCGATAGTAGAAGAGAAAATAAGAAAACTAAAAGAAGAAGAAGAGAAAGAAATAAAATCCTCTGAATACGAGGGTGAAATAGACAAAATAGGTAAAGAAGCAGAGGATTTGAGGTTAAAGAGAAAAGAACTGTATGAAAAAAGAACCAAATACAGCGTCAAGATAGGCGACCTAAGAACAAAAAAAACCAGGCTTGAAACACAAATAGAAAATCTTGAGCTAGAATTCGAGGAATTTAAAGACATTGATAATTTTATTGATGAAGAAATTGAAGCAATGCAAAAAAGGAAAACTCAGATATTTGAAAAGCTAAGAAGAATAGGACCGGTAAACATGAAAGCAATAGAAGATTTTGAAAGCATGAAAATGCTTTATGATGACCTCAGCAAAAAGACAGAAAAAATAATAAAGGAAAAAAATGCAATACTTGAAATGGTTGAAAAAATAGAATCAAGAAGAAAAGAAGTATTCATGCTTGCCTTTGACTCGGTAAATAAAAATTTCGGTGAACTTTTTGAGGAAATAGGAGAAGGGACTGCAAGCATGGAACTTGAGGAACCGGATGACATAAGGTCAGGACTAATAATAAAAGCAAGACCCAAAGGAAAGAAAACCTTAAGTATAGACTCTATGTCCGGCGGGGAAAAAACATTAACAGCATTGGCGTTTCTCTTTGCAGTTCAGATGTACAAACCGGCTCCTTTCTATGTTCTGGACGAAGTAGACGCGGCACTGGACAAGCTAAACTCAAAAAAAATAGGCATGTTGATTAAAAAACAATCATCCAAAGCACAGTTCATAGTAATAACACATAACGACGTTACAATAAAAATGGCGGACCAAGTTTACGGTATATCCATGGAAGATGGTGTATCGAAAGTCATGGCAATAAAAATGCCGGACAATTAGAAGCATTAAAAATCTGATTATAGAAAAATTTAAATAAATAAAAACAGGAATTATGCTGTTACTCTCCAAGTCTCCGTTATTGTGTCAGTTCTGTTGGTTAGTTCTGATTTTACACCAGGACATCTTGATGTAGTTAACTGGACTTTAGTTATCCTTCCACTGCTTGGAACAGAGGTACAGTTATTTCCAGCTACGGTTATTGTTGAACCGACTGTTATGGATGATGGTGTAACATCGCAAGTTCCCGCGTAAGATTCATTGTAAATTATTATTTTCAAACCGGTAAGGTCTTCCTTTCCTGTATTAGCAACAGCAAAAACAAAATCTCCCCGTGTCTTGTTTATAACAACTATATCCTTGTCCAGCTCAAGTGTTGCAACAGAGCATTCTATTATGTCTTCCGCTTTGCTCTCAACACCAGACTTTTGTTCCTTGGTGAATCCGGTAAAGAAAGTAGAAGCTATTCCTGCAACAGCTATTACGAAAGCAATCAATACCACTGCAGCTATCAGTGGTGAAATTCCTTTTTCTCCAAACATAACACTTACCTCGGGGGTGTTAACCTATTTTAATTTTCTCATATATTATATATAAAAGTATGTAAATTGTGCAATTTATTTTAAACAGTTAAATATAAACATAGGGTCCTTTAATGGAAGAAAAAGACATAGTAAAAATAGCATCAATGGAGTCAAACTGGGAAGAGGTTCTGACTTACATAACAATAGAAGAAGGTATGGACCCTTGGGAAATAGATATAATAAAGCTTGCTGATGCTGTCCTTGATTATATTAATAAAATGACTATAATGGACTTTAAAGTCCCTTCCAGAATAATAGTAATATCGGCAATATTATTAAGACTTAAGGTCGAGTTTCTTGTCGAGGAAGAAGAGAAAAAAGAGGAAGACGAAGAGAAAGAAGAGGAGAAAATAGATTTGTCCAAAGTACCTGACTTAGAGACTCCAATAAAAAGAATATCAAGAAGGAAGGTAACATTAGACGAGCTCGTTTCGGCCCTAGAAAAAGCATTCAGGACAAAAGAAATAAGAGAAACAAAGAAAGTGAGAGCAAGAAAAAGGGTAGAAGAACTTTTAGTAGAAGAAGAAGATATAGAAGAAAGAATAGAAAAACTTTACAATCAGATTAACGGAATTCTAAACGAGCTAAAGAAAGGTGAAATAACTTTTAATAAACTTGTTCCCGAATGGGAAAGAGACAAAATAGTAGAAAAGTTCTTGCCGCTGCTTCATCTCTCGCAAGATGGAAAAGTTTCTTGTGACCAGAAAGAAGTCTTTAAAGATATATACATAAAACTAAAAGATGATATTAATGAATGAAAAAAAGGGTTTAATAGAGGCAGCGCTATTCATTTCAGATAAACCGATTTCTATTCATGACCTTAAAACAATAACGGGTCTTAAAAAAAATGAGATAAAAGAGATACTTAAAAAGATAAACGAAGAAACAAGAGAAGACCACAGGGGTGTCGAACTCCTTAACATAGACGAGAGCTATCACTTGAAGGTAAAAGAAAAATATCTAGATAATGTTTCACACCTTACTCCTTATGCAGATTTATCAAGAGCAATGTTAAAGGTGCTCTCTTTGGCAGTATACAAAAAAGACATAACACAGAGTGAAATAGTAAAAACAATAGGTAACAGGGCTTATGATTACGTAAAGGATCTTGAACAAAGAGGGCTTATAAAAACTGAAAAATCGGGAAGAACAAAAATTTTAACGCTTACAGAAGAGTTTATGAACTACTTTGGCGTGAGTAGCAGACAGGAACTTCTCGACAGGTTTAAGATGAAAACAGGAAAAAAAGAATTGAAGGAAATATACCTTTCAGACTTTGCTGCTTTCTTTGAAAAATTCGACAAAAAAAGGAGCTAAAAATGAGCCTAATCAATAAAAAAAGTTTTATTAAAATTTTAGAAGAACTGGAAAATGAAAATATTCTATTAATTAAACCAAGCAGTTTTCCCGATTTTTCTGAAAATTTCTCAGAGGAAGTGCAGGAAGTTGCATACAAAATAGGTGAAAGCGAAACAGGAGCAATATTTATAAATGGTAAAAAATCTTTCCTAATTATACCGCCTTTTCCCGTAGAAAAAGACCAGAAAGTTGAAAAAAAAGACATATTAAAAATTTTAGATAATGACTACAATCTCGGTATTATACTTTTGAGGCTGGGGGAATATTCAATCGGTGTTTTTAAAGATAAAAAATTACTTTCTCATAAAACGGGCACTCAATTCGTAAGTGGTAAAACAAAAGCGGGAGGACAAAGTGCAGCAAGATATTCAAGAGTTAGAGAAGGTCAAATAAATGATTTCTTTAAAAAGGTCTGTTTTCAAATAAAGGCCAAATTCAAACCATATGAAACAAACATAGATTTCATATTCTTTGGTGGAGATTCTACTGTGGCAAAAGAATTTATTAAAAATTGCGATTACCTTAAAAAATTTAAAATAATGAAGAGAGTTCTCAATATAAGGCACATGAAACACGAAAGCCTGAAAGATTCACTAAAAGAAGTTTGGAAGTTTGGATTTTACGATATTCAATAAATGTAATTAGAATAAACTGGATTCTCTTCTTCTATCAGGCCTTTAACATCTTTTGCGATTCTTCTTATTTCCCATTGAGCGGCTTTACTGGTCCTGTCTTTCATAAATCCTACGAGGCTGTTGAAAGCATCAAAATCAAAACCAACGCCAAGACTCAAGGCATGTGGTAGAGTACTGGAAGAATCAGCTTCGCCATGTTTTGTTTTTTTGCTCTTGTATAAATCAAGCATCTCATTAGAAAGGTCAAGATACTCATTTTCATACTTAGTCCCTTCAATTGTTTCGGGAAGTACTATATGACCTCTTTCTGCAGCATCATAAATACTTTCAGTAGATTGCTTGACTGTATCATTTCTCATAAACTGATGCCAGGAAGCAAGAGACATCTGGCATGAATAGCCTTCTATTTCGTCTTTTTTGTTGGTTATATTCATGAATGATAATGCTTGGTCATTGAAATTTTTTGACTCTAAAACCAATTCTTCATCTATTTTCCTGGAAAATTTTACAACACTATCATCTTTCGGGATAACATCATTTATCCACTTGTTTGGCTCTGAAAACATGTTAGCAACCGGATAACCTTTCTTGTTTAAGTTGTAAGAATCTATAAGGTCCTTTCTAAACAAATCAGGTTCTTTAGAGTTAAGGTTACTAAGAGCTTCATCAACTGCTTCCCTGGTCATGCTAGGCACTTTTGAATAATCTGACTCCAATACCCTGTAAATGTTCGCCAGACCGGTGAAATTCAAACTTTGGTGCAAGTGAGTGGCCGATGTAGACAAAGGCAATATAAACCTCGCGTCTTCTTTCTTTATGCCTCCTTCAACCATTTTGTTGTAGAGATCTGAAGACTTCGGTATAAGTTCTCTCAAATCCTCGTTATCTTCTATAAAATAATTAGCTTTTGTATATCTCTGGGACTGCTGCAGGTATTTCGGATGGTCAAAGGAACATAAAAACATTGTCATATGCCTTGGTATTTCATAAAGTAGCCCAGCATTTGACTGATAAAAGGCGGAAACGTGGCCCCAATCAGACAGCTTATCCAGAAAATCCCTATGAGACCTGCTCATTTCATTTTTACTCATTCTGTTCTTTTCTTCATTCCAAATATCCTTAGGAGACCTGCCCTCCTTATCATGAGAAATTCTAGTAGAATAAACAGTTTCTTCGGTCATGCCCCAATCTGGATTTTCGGGGTCAACAGGTAAAGAAGATATAGAAACCTTGTTTTTTAAATACTCGACCAAACTAAACCCCTCTCTATTACTAGGACATATAAAGATTTATATTAGAAGTTAATTTTATCTTCTAAAACAGAATATATCTCTTCGCTTATGTCTGACTTGTCTCTGAGAACTCCGTCATTCATACATTCCAGCTGTATCCAATTTTCTCTTTCCCTGCATATCTTTTCGTAAGTTTGGGATACTCTTTTCTGAAATTCCAAGTCCTTTTCGTGAATATCTCTTTCCTTGCCTATATAAGACCTTTCAGATTTTTTTTCATGTAATTTTGTCGCCTCCTCAAAAGGGACATGCAAAAAAACGACAGAATCTGGCTGAGGCATCCTGCTCTCGACATCTTCTATCCAATTTATCAAATCCTCTTTATCTCTTCCTTCTAAATCAGCAGACTGGAAACCTATGTTTGATTGAGTATACCTGTTGGCAACAATTATTCCCCCATTGTCCAAGAAACTCCTATACTCATCTCTGAACTGGTACCTATCCATAGCATAAAGCATGCATCTTATCTCGACGGGTATCTTCTTCCTCTCTCCAAACTCCCCCCTGAGATATTTTCCCACCAGAGAACCGAATTTACTTTCGTAAACAGGAAAGTCAGCGTATTTTGTATCGTAATTTTTTTCCTTTAATTTTTCTATAAGAAGATTTGCCTGTGTTTTTTTACCTGAAGCGTCAATTCCCTCTATCACTATAAACTTTCCTTTCATAGAATTATTATTATGAGAAAAACTATAAATTGATTTTTATAATTTTGTACATAATACTTAACAATGCATGTTAAAGACCTGGAAATACCAAAAAAAATAAAAGACGAATTTCTTCTTGAAGGAATAAAAATACTGAATCCTCCACAAAAAATGGCAGTAGAGAAAGGGTTGTTGGAATACAAAAATCTTGTAGTAGCGTCACCTACCGCATCCGGGAAGACTTTTATAGCCGAGATGGCCATGCTAAATACAATATTGAAGAAAAACCAGAAAGCCGTATATATAGTACCTTTGAGGGCACTTGCTTATGAAAAATACAAAGACTTCAAAAAATACAACAAACTCGGAATAAAAATAGGTCTTTCTGTAGGAGACTATGATTCCTCGGATGAATGGCTAGCAAACGCAGACCTTATAATAATTACAGTAGAAAAACTGGATTCTATACTGAGACACAACCCCATATGGACAAGAGAAATAGGTTTAATAGTTTCAGATGAGATACACCTGCTTAATGACCCGGGAAGAGGGCCCACGCTTGAAGTAGTTCTGACAAAACTTAAAGAAGATACCAAAGCCCAGATAATAGGTCTTTCTGCAACAATAAATAACGCCATAGACATAGCAGAATGGCTAGATTCAGAAATAGTTAAATCAAACTACAGACCCGTGAAACTGGAAGAGGGTGTTTATGACGGAGAGTGTATAAAATTTCTTGGTAAAAAGGATTACAATATAGGAGGCAAAAATTCCAAATACAAGGGAGAAATAATAATTTCAAATGAAACCGTTTCAAAAAACAAACAAGCACTGATTTTTCTTTCTAGCAGAAGAAATGCGGAAAAAGCAGCAGAAGATGTTGGAAGGGTAGTGAAAAAATTCCTTAACAAAAAACAAAAGGAAGAACTAGAGGAATTGTCTGAAAAAATATTATCTGTACCATCTCATCCCACAAAACAGTGCAAAAGACTGGCAAACTGTATCAGGAACGGTACCGCATTCCATCATGCAGGACTACAAAACAAACAAAGAACTCTTGTGGAAGACTCTTTCAGGGAAAACCTAATAAAAATAATATCCGCAACACCCACTCTAGCAGCAGGAGTTAACCTGCCGGCATGGAGAGTATTGATAAGGGACTCTAAAAGATATTATTCGGGTTACGGATTAAATTACATACCTGTCCTCGAATACCAGCAAATGGCAGGAAGAGCAGGAAGGCCGAAATACGATAGCAAGGGAGAAGCAATTCTAATAGGAAAAAACAAGAATCAGGCAGAAGAACTTATGGAAAGATATGTGATGGGGGAACCCGAAAACATATACTCAAAACTATCGGTCGAGCCCATATTAAGAACTCACGTACTTTCACTAATACTTACGACAGTAAGAAACGAAGAACAGCTAATGGATTTTTTCTCAAAGACATTCTTCGCTTACCAGTACGGGGATACCTCGAGGATAGAAAATACCATTTACAACATAGTGGAAAGGCTTGAAGAACAGGGCTTTATAAAAATATGCAAAGGTCTGGAAGTTACAAGGATAGGCAAAAGAGTCGCTGAGCTTTACCTAGACCCGGAAACAGCTTACAAAATAATAAAAGCGATGGAAAACGAGCTTGGTATTTTAGACTATCTCTTACTGATATCATCAACTAGCGAAATAATGCCTTTCAGGGTTAGGAAAAGTGAAATGGAAAAAATAGAAGAAAAGTTGATAAAAACAGAGGATAATATAAAAATAGAGATACCTAGCAACTGGGACATAAAATATGATGACTTTCTTAGATGCTTTAAAACTGCCACTGTATTTGAAGAATGGATAAACGAAAAGGGAGAAGATTATTTGTTTGACAATTACGGTGTTACGCCCGGAGGTTTGAAGACAAAAATAAACATAGCCGACTGGCTTCTTTATTCCTGCCAGGAACTTGGAAATCTCTTAAGAATGAGAAAAGAAATTAAAAACATAAGAAAAATAAGAGAAAGACTGAAATACGGAATAAAGGAAGAGCTGACAAATCTTGTCAGAATAAAGGGAGTAGGAAGAGTTAGAGCAAGAATACTTTACAACGCGGGCTTCAAATCAATTTCATCTATTAAAAAGGCACCAAAAGAAAGAATAAGCGACCTTTTGGGCCCAAAAATATCAAAAAAAGTGTTTGAGCAGGTTAACGTAAATAAAAATGAGCAGAAAAAATTACTTTAGAGCTTCCTTGCACCAAAGCCTTCTGTCTTCATCTTCCATGTAATTACAATAAGATGAATTTTTTGTGTCTAGTGCTATAAACCTGTAGCAGCTATCCTTGTAAAAGTTGTCATATATTTCAAGGCATATGGAGGGGTCAGTTTCTTCAACTGCCTTGTCCCTGTAACACCAATCTCTTCTTTCTCCAGATAACGCTTCGCAGCCTTGGGGTTCCTCTGAATCGCTAGAACCCCCGCCATCTCCGGCACCGCCACCCGTGATTATTCCGGGTTGCTCTTCAAGTTCTTCATCAACCCCAGAAACACAATCAAGGCAATTTTCCCTTGTTTCATTATTTTCTATCTTATCGCATATGTTTCCATCATCCTCTTCCACTGCTCTGTCCCTATAGCATTCGTCCCTAAGTTTTGGGTCTCTTATATATGCGCATTTGTCAAGATTAATCAAATTGATAAAAACATAGACACAAAAAAGTAGAACTAAAATCAATACCAAGATTGACCAGAATTTTCTGTCCTTTAAATCCATACAATTAAAATTGTAAAGTGTAGTTTAAAAAACTAATTAGACTTATTTTCAATCCTTTTCTTAATTTTTTCGCTCTTAAGCTCACGAAGAGCATCTTTTGCAATCCACCTTGCTGTCTTGTTTTCATTTCTTTCCATTTCCTCTGCTAATTTAATGGCCTTTTTGTTTAATTTTTTGTTTCTCTTGCCTATTTGCCTCAAAGACCAGTTTACGGCTTTCTTAACAAAATTTCTTTCGTCGGTGGAATATTTTTTAATAAGAGGTAAAAATTGCTCTAATTTTTTATCTCCGGCCTTTTTGTCATGAACAGCCAGCCAAGCGATTGTGGCAAAGGCAGCCCTTCTTACAAATTCCTTGTCGCTCTTTGCCCATTCTTTAACTTTTTTGTAGGCAAAATCTGTTTTATCAATCAAGTCACCGCAACAACAGTCACAAATTGCCCAAGAATCAAATTCGCCAACCCATTTGTCGGCCTGTTTTTTGGTTATTTTTTTTGGGTCTTCAATCATGCAAGCAAGTATCCTTCCCTCGTAAATACCAGAATCCCACAACTTCAATGCAAGTTTGTGATTTTTTCCTGCCTCTTTTGCAATTTTTCTTAGTTCAGGCATTGGAACGCCATAAACTTCTTTTCCTGTTATAGCAAATCTTTTCATTCCTTCTATGTTCTTTGTGTTCTTATTTGACTTTATTTTATCTACAATTTTTTCATAGCACATAAAATCAATTAAAATTTATTTTTAAATAATATATTATTTATTTTGGTGTGCAATTCTATATAGGTGAAAACAATTGGAGGATATAAAACTCTCTGATGCAGTTAAAATAGATGAAAAGGATATATCTCTGAAAGAGATACTCTTTGTTTCTGACATAAACACATTTACTGAAAGCATCAAAAACAACCTAATAAACCAAGTAAAAAACCAAAAAATAAGGCTTGTCGTTTTTTTAGGTAACGCCTTGACATGTATAGGCAACTTCAAATATCTTATAAACATACTTGAAGGTTCATACTTTGTTGTAAGAATATTTTGCGACAAGAAAAAAATAAAAAGGAAGTCTGGTCTGGATGAAATAGACCTAGCAAGCAGGTCCAAGGATATTGTAGGAAGGATGTTATCCGATTACCTGGAAAGCGAACTGATTGAGGTAAACGAGAAATTCATTCAGTATGTGATAAACTTTATAAGATTTACAAAATTATGCCAAAACGAAGGAGTAAAAATACTTTTTTATTCAGGCAACAAGGATTACATATTTTCATATAAAAACGTGCACGAAAACAGCAAATACATACCCTTTTTCAAAAGAATATTCAGAAATGACAACATATACCTTCCAAAAAACCTCGAATTAATAAAGTTGAATAACGAGCTTTATTTGATGGGATTGCACACTGACAGACCGGAAGAATCCGAAAATTTTCCTGTAATAAAAAAACTGATAAAGTCCGGGGTAGGTGTAGAGCACCCAGAAAAGATAATATTCGCCTCTCATGCACCGGGAATATCAAAATTCAAGGACATCGGCTCAGAAGACATAACCAACCTAAAGAAAAAATTCAAGTTCAAATATCACATACATGGTCAATTCAAAGATTTTCATGAATATTATTATGAGGAAGGGGTTACCACAAAACCTGTCAGGTAGTTAGTTTGCAATCTACTCTCTAAACCCTTTATAAGCAGCCTGAGAATCTGTTAAACATGAGAGTGCTAGAAAAATGTCCGGTTTGTAGTGATTTTGCAACTGCGGAAAAAAGAAAATCCAACGAGTACCAGAGAGCTTTCAGGTGCGAGAAAGGGCATCTATTCAGAAAGATGAGAGAAGAATCAACCAGAAAGCCTGTTGAAGGAGTTCTTAGCGTCATGCCAGACTGGACAAAAATTTTAAACGACTGCCGCAGGCCCTTAAATTAACTTTTTCTAATTTTTTAACTGTTTTTTCTAATTTCATTTCCCTTACTTTGCAATCTACTCTCTAAACCCTTTATAAGCAGCCTGAGAATCTGTTAAATATGAGCGTGTTTAAAAAATGCCCAGTATGCGGGGAATATGCATCCGTGCAACCAGAATACAGTAATGCCTTCAGTAGAGTCTTCAAGTGCTATAGCGGACATATTTTTAAAAAAGCTCTTAAAAAGACCCCAGAAAAAAAGAGCTGCGAGGTGATAAATGGTTGGAACAAAAATAAAACTACTTTGTGTTGTTAGTTGAGAAGCCGGTTACGAAAGTAATCGCTTCTAATTTATTTATTTTTACCCCCAATTATTATTACAAGCCAAGAAGTGAAGAAGATGTACGATTACTATCAAGATCCAATTTTTAAGGGTAGAGAAGTTTTAGCTCCTGATTATGTGCCGGACCATTTACCAAACAGGATGGATGAAATCGGCTTTATAAGCCAAATAATAAACGAGTTTCTAAAAGGCAAAACGTGCCATGTCTTTATCCACGGTACTCCCGGAACGGGAAAAACTGCTTCAATAAAATACATGTTCAATAAGTTAACAGAAGATGCAGAAGCCATGGTATCTTATGTAAACTGCTTTAACAAGAACACAAGAATGGGGGTTCTTCATTCAATTTTCCTCGATTTTTTTAAGAAAAAAAGACCAACAAGAAGAATGCCGTCTAGAAGAGGGATATCCTACGATGAACTTCTGGATTCATTTAAACAGGAATTATCAAAAACAAAAACAAATCTGGTTGTTTGTCTTGACGAGGTGGACCAATTAAAGGAAGATAAAATAATTTATGACCTAACAAGGTCAGAAATACCAATAGAAATTATAACAATCTCAAACAATCCTTTTGCATTCAAGGACATGGACCCGAGAACAAAAAGTTCATTTTACCCTCTTGAAGAAATGTCCTTTAAACCTTACAACACTGAAGAAATGATTGAAATAATAAAACAAAGAGTGGAATTAGCTTTCCAAAAAAATGTTTTCTCAAAAGAAGCAATAGAATATCTTGCAAACTTCACAGCCGATAAAAAAGGTGATGTTAGGATAGCAAGAGAGACTCTTTTGGGTTCAGGGGAACTTGCAAAAAAAAGAGGAGAAGAAAGGGTCGATAAAGAACACGTTATAGAAACTCTAGAAAAATCAAGGCACGCAAAATCCATTAAACTGGCATCAGAACTTTCAAAAGAGGAAAAAAACATAATAAAAAAAATACCGGAAGATGGAATACATTACCAAGATTTTTTCAGGGAATATAAAAAGGATGGAAAGCTGAAGGACAGAATGATAAGAAATTATATTAAAAAGTTCAAGGAAATGAATCTAATAAAAATGGAAAGAAAAGGCAAGGGAGGGAGCCACTTCATCACCTTCAAAACTCCAAAAAAGTTATTATTTGGAAATAACTAACCTATTCCTGAATTTTTACCCTTCTTAAAAATGCATAATCCAGAACAAAATATTCTATTGTATTTATTATGTTCCAAACAATACTCAAGCTCACAGAAAGAGAAATGTTTCCGGTAAACAGGTAAGTAACAACTATCTGTGTGAGAGTTACTATTATCCTATAAATAATGGTTTTCCACAACAAAACTCCAAGTTTTACTTTCCTCAATGACACTAATCAATCACCTCTAAAACACATTTTCATATCTCTTTGTAATCTAAATTATTTAAAAAGATATATTATAATTTATTCTCCTTTATTAGTTTGTTATAAAATGATACGTTTACGACTTCTTCTTCTATATTTAAAAGGTACCTGATAGCGTCACTTAAATAGCTTCTTACTGTCTTGTCTTTTATTTCTGAAATTTTTCTCCTTATATTATTTATATCCGACTCTTTAGAATTCTCGAATATTTTTGATTTTTTTCTAACTAAATGATCTATGCTCCTGACTGTCTCTTTCCTAATAAAGTCCAATATTTTTCTTTTGTTCTTAAAATTCTTTTTCTCTGAGTGCAAATAAACAGAAAGATGATTTATTACATCGGCAATACTCTCAAGCCTTTTGCTTATTAGAAAATAGAAAGGTATTAGAGAAACATTTTTTATATTTGAACTGTTAAGGACATTGGAATCTATGAGAGATATTGATATTACCTTGGATATTAGATGGTAAAGACGGTCTATTTCGTTCTCATTAATCTTTATCTCATCTATATCAAAATAGTCCAGCATATTAGCAATAGAAGAATCTATTATAAGACTTATTCTATAAAGAATCTGAGTTATGCTAACTTTTGATTTATCAAGTAAAACCCTTATTCTAATCTCTTTTTTATCTTCGTATTCTATCTCTGTTCCACTCATATGTGTAAGTGTCTTCCTTATTCTTGTTTTGGTGCTTTTAGTTAGCTCTGTGTTAGAAAAAATAGATATTTTTTCAGCACCCAAATAATAAACAGCAAATAGCAACTGGTCTATATTTGCACTATATTCATCAACATTTAAAGATATTTCTTTCAATTCTCTGCCTTTAGATTGTTTAGAAGATAAAGAAAGGGTTCTGTTGTTCTTCTCGTAAATAACAATTTCATCCTTTTCTTTAAGATTGTTTTTCTTAACCCATTCCTTGGGCAAAGAAATTGAATAGGTAGTTCCTGCGATAAGCTGTATTTTTCTTCTGTACATAAATATAATTAAATCTAATAACTATATAAAAATTTTAATTACTATATAGTTTATGTAGCATAACTATATACCTAATTCTAACTAATTAAAAATTAGGGTGTTGTGGAGGTGATTCTTTATAGAATCAAAATTTAGAGAAAATTTTTGGAACTATGACGAAAAGCTTTTCGAGGCTTCTTCAATCAGAAGCCAAAAAATAATACCGGATTTTAAAAAAATAAAGAGGTGTTTTTAATGAGGGAAATAAGCGGTTTTTGCGAAAGATGTGATGTTTTTAGCCCGTTTCTAGAAAAGGAAGAAGGTTCTTGGTTGTGTACAGTATGTTATGATGAAATGACTAAGATGGAAAAAATACTTGTACCTGTCTTTCCTTTTTATATTAAAAAAGATAAATGGTGTTAAAAATGAATCCGGGGCAAGAATACATATTCAGGAGGTTTGACGAAATACTATCGGATTCAAAACCTGCTCTAACAAAAAAAGAATTTAAAGAAAAAGCTTACCAGATGAATGAAGAAATAGATTTATCAGAAAGAAATCTGAACAGACATATAAACAACTACCTGTTTAAGTTAGAAGAAAAAGGTAAAATGACAAAGGCAAAAGAAGTGGTTGAAAGTGCAGTGAAGAAATGGAGAGTTTTGCCACCATTTAAAATGAACAGTAACCAACACCTATACTTTAATGAGCCATTACAAAAAGATAACTGGGCAAAAGAAAATTGCAGGGGATATAATACATTCTTTTAAAAAAGTGTTAAAATGAACTTATTGACAAAATATTTCGAAGAAAAGGGATATGAAATTCACAATAAAAATTGGATGTACAGAAAACCACTAAAGCCTGGTTATGAAGACGGGAAAACCGTAATTGATGTAGTTATTCTCAGCAAAACTTCTCTATTCCGAAGCAACCCAGACCTGTTGATTTCTACCAAAAACGGATCCGCGGAATACTTTATGATGGATCTTGAGCACGACCATTCAAACAAAACAATAAATGACAGAATTGAATACTATATGAGTAAATACGGAAGTATACTAAAAAGATGTGACTCGCTGAAAGGAAACGTATCAAAGGACGAAGAAAGAATAAACATAGTTGGACCCCAAAAAGAAAAAAACTTTAAAATAAGGGGGAGGGAGGTCTTGGCAGGATTTAACCCTATAAAAAATTTTGATTCTATTTTTTACGAGGGGTTAGAGAATTCGGAACCTTACCTTGAAGCAAGGATACTTTGCGATGGGACATGGAACCTAAATAAAAGAGAAATAATAAAAAGACCCGAAGAATGGAAATAATTTTATAATATTAAAATTCTGCAAACAAATAAATAAAAGGATTATTTATGAAAAACAAGGAGATTGCCAAGATTTTTAATCAGATTGCTGATATCTATGAAATGCAGGATGTGGACTTCAAGCCGCGGGCTTACAGAAAAGCGGCACAGAATATAGAAAGCCTGGGCAAAGATATAGAAGAAATTTACAGGAAAGGAAAACTGGAGGACGTACCGGGCGTTGGTAAAAGCACCGCAAAAGATATAAAACAATTTCTTGAGACAGGAAAGGTGGAAAGATTCGAAAAATTAAAAAAGGACATGCCTGTTGATATAGAAGGCCTTTCCTCCGTTGAAACAATTGGCCCCAAAAAAATAAAGATTCTATACAGGAAACTCGGAATAAAAAACCTTGACGATTTGGAAAAAGCAACAAAGAAAGGAAAGATAAGAAATTTGGAAGGATTCGGTGAAACAACAGAAAAAAATATACTTGAAAACATAGCTTTCGCCAGAAAAAAAGGAAAGCGTTTTCTGCTCGGATATGTTTTGCCTGAGGCAGAAGATGTTTTGAAAGAAATAAAAAAATACTCCGACGAAGCGGAACTTGCAGGCTCTATAAGAAGAATGAAAGAAACCATAGGAGACTTGGATATTTTAGCGGTTTCCTCTGACGAAAAAAAATTAATGGACAATTTCACTGGAATGAAAAAAGTAGAAAAAATAATATCCAAAGGCAAGACGAAATCATCCGTTAGGCTTTACGGAGGTATGCAGGTAGACCTTAGGGTTGTAAGCAAAGAAAGTTTTGGTTCTGCACTGCAGTATTTTACCGGGAGCAAAGACCATAATATCGTATTGAGAAAAATAGCGATAAAGAAAAAATTAAAACTAAACGAATACGGCCTTTTTAGAGATGAAAAACAAATTGCAGGAATAACAGAAAAAGGCGTATACGAGAAACTTGGTTTAAATTGGATACCTCCGGAACTAAGGGAAAACAGAGGAGAAATTAAAGCAGCAAAAAATAAAGAACTTCCGAATCTGGTTGACTACAGAGATGTTCATGCAGACCTTCAGATGCATACCAAATGGAGCGACGGCAAAAACACGATAGAAGAAATGATTTCAGAATGCAAAAAAATCGGGCATAAGTTTATTGCAATAACCGACCATGTTGGAAATCTCAAAATAGCAGGAGGCATGGATAAAAAAGAATGGCTAAAGCAGAAAAAAGAAATTGAAAAAATAAGAAAAAAATACAAGGAAATAAAAATTCTCCACGGCATGGAGGCCAACATCAAAAAAAACGGCGAGCTGGACATAAAAAAAGACTTCATAAAAGAAGCGGACATAGTTCTGGGTAGCATCCATTCATCTTTCAGAATGAAAAAAGAAGAAATGACAAACAGGATTATAAAGGCAATTGAGAGCGGTTACATAAACATTCTATCACACCCAACAGGAAGAAAAATACAAAAGAAGGAAGGAATAAATGCGGACATGGATAAAATATTTGAAAAGGCGAGGGAAAACAAAGTAGCAATAGAAATAAACTCCTACCCTGAAAGATTGGACTTGAACGATGTAAATGTAAGAGATGCAATAAAAAAAGGAGTTAAGATTTCTATAGGAACCGATGCGCACAGAAAAGACCACCTAAGATATTATAGGCTTGGCGTGGCAGTCGCAAGAAGAGGCTGGGCAGAAAAAAAAGACATAATAAACACATACAGTTTAGAAAAATTCAAAAAAATATTAGGCTTATAGGTTTTCAAATGAAAAATGCAGAAAATAAGATAAAAGAGCTTAGAAAAAAAATCAGGCGTCATAATTACCTGTACTATGTAAAAAACAAACCTAAAATATCGGATGAAGAGTACGATAAGCTTGTAAAAAAACTCAAGGAGCTGGAAAAAGAAAATCCGGAATTGGTGACTTCTGATTCTCCCACACAAAGAGTCGGTGCTGAACCGGCAGAAGAATTTGAAGAAGCAAAGCATGTAAAACCGATGTTATCTTTGGATACCGCGGACCGGAAAGGTATATCTAAATTTGATGAAAGAAACAAAAAGAATCTGAAAAAAGAAGAAATAGATTATGTTCTGGAACCCAAAATCGACGGACTTAGTGTCGAGTTAATTTACGAAGACGGTGTTTACAAAAGAGGCTCTACGAGAGGCAACGGACAGGTAGGAGAAAATGTCACGGAAAACATAAAGACAATAAAGGCGGTGCCGCTAAAACTCCTCTCAGAAAATAAAAAAATACCAAAAAGGCTGGCAGTGAGGGGAGAAGTGATAATGTTCATCGAAGACTTCAAGAAATATAATAAAAAGATAATTGAAGAAGGTAAAAAACCGATGGCAAATCCCAGGAATGCTGCAGCAGGTTCCCTCAGAAGGTTGAATCCAAAAGAAACTGCGGAAAGGCCTTTGAGTATATTTTTTTATGAAATAATGAATTACGATGAAAAAGATATTAATGTTCAAAACCACTGGGAAGCATTGGAGCTATTGAATGAATTGGGTCTAAAAACAAACAAAGAAACAAAGAAAGTAAAAAAAATAAAAGAAGCTGTAGATTATCACAAAAAAATGGAAAGAAAAAGAGAAAAGCTTGGTTATGAAATAGATGGGATAGTTATCAAAGTAAACAAATTAAAATACCAAGACATGCTTGGCGTAAAGTCAAATTCTCCCAGATGGGCAATAGCATACAAGTTTTCTCCCAGGAAAGAAGAGACACAAGTACTCGATATAGTAGTTCAGGTAGGGAGAAGAGGTACACTCACTCCGGTTGCCCTGCTTAAACCCGTGGATGTGCAGGGAGTAACCGTATCAAGAGCTACATTACATAACGAGGATTATATTCGAGAAAAAGACATAAAAATTAAGGATTGGGTTAAAGTAGTCCGGGCAGGAGATGTTATACCCGAGGTAAGTGATGTGAACAAGAAAAAACGTACGGGTAAAGAAAAAAAATTCACTATGCCAAAAAAATGCCCTGTTTGCGGGACAAAGGTTGTTAAAGAAGGTTCATACTACAGGTGTTCGAACGGGCTTGCTTGTGAGGCACAGCTAAAAAGAAGCATAGAACATTTTGCATCAAAAGATGCTATGGATATAGACGGTTTAGGGGAAAAAATTGCAAATGTTTTGGTAGATAAAAAAATTGTAAAAAGAATAAGCGATATTTACAAGATAGAAAAAGATGACTTAACTTCTTTGGAAAAAATGGGGGAAAAATCATCACAGAAACTTATCGATTCTATTAACGATAGCAAAAACAGAGAACTTTCCAGGTTTATTTACGGACTTGGAATACCCGAAGTGGGAAAGCATGTTGCTAAGATATTAGTAGAAAAATTCAAGACAGTAAACAAAATAAAAAACGCTAAGAAAGAAGAATTACTGGAAATAGAAGAAATTGGACCCGAAATTGCACAAAATATGGAAAATTTTTTTGAGGAGAAAAAAAACAGAAAAGAAATAGAAGAACTTAAAAAATTGGGCATTAAAATGGCTCCGCAAAGAAGAGGAGGGAAACTAGAAGGCAAGAGATTTGTTTTCACGGGTGCTCTTGAAGAATACACAAGAAGCGAGGCAAAAAATGCCGTGGAAAGGGAAGGCGGTGAGGCAATCAGTAACGTAAGCAAAAAAGTCGATTATGTGGTGGTAGGAGAAAGTCCCGGAAGCAAGCTAGACGAGGCAAAAGAACTCGGCATAAAAATAATAAAGGAAAAAAAATTCAAAGAAATTCTAAATAATTAAAAACATTCTCAATAAAAGCATAAAAGTAAGCAGGCCTCCCATGAAAGTATTTATGTAAGGCAAAATCCAATAAATTTTGTTTATACTTAGATTATTATTTAAAATCAAAATCAAGGGGATTGTTGGATAAATCAAAACCAAAAAACTAAAGGGATGAAAACCGCTGTAATATATAGCAATAAATGAAAGCACTGCCCAGAATAAAAAACACAAAATAAGAGAATTTCTTTTTCCGAGAATCGAAGCAGTAGTTTTTATTTTGGCCTTCTTATCATACTTTATATCCGGTACCGCAGAAAATATGTGCATTGCGGATATGTGAGAATAACCCGCTACCAAAAGGAACAGGCCGGGAAGTTCACCGGAAGCAAGATAAAATCCAAATATTCCAGGCATTACGTAAAGCATATTTGAAGAAAAATCCAAAACAGGAAGAGACTTGAACCTGAGGGGTTTCGCACTATAGAAATAAGAAAGTGAAATAAAAATCAAAAAAATTATCCTAGAGATATTGTCCTGAAATAAAAGTAAAAAAATACTAAAAAATGATACAAGATATAAAAGTTTTAATAATTTTTTCTTATTTTCTTTAGTTAATTTCTCTTCCTTCGTACCTTTTTTTGGGTTTTTCTCATCTGTTTTCTCGTCCCAATAATCGTTAACACCGTATATAAACAGGTTAGCAGGAAAGAAAAAATAAATCAGATAAAGAATATAATCCAAACTAAAAAAATAACTGAAACTAACAGCCCCGAGAGAATAGCCCACAACGTAAGTGCCTGCTGTATATATCCAGAAACGAAATCTGGAAACCCTAATGGAATATTTTATTAAATCAATCATGTACATTTTTTATCCTTTTTAATAGAATTTTTTGGGTAAGGGTTTATCAAATTTTTAATTCCAGTATAAATTATGAATATTTTTGAAGGCCTTACTTTTTCTCTAAAAACTATAAATGGGTCGTCATATATTTTCTTAGCAGTCCATGTATACATATCAGAAGCAGTCTTTATTGGTATAAGGAGTCTTCTTGGTATATAATAAAAACCCCTCCTTCCTAAATCTCGCCACTCGAAATATCGACATATCTGTTTTCTAACACACTTCTTAAAATTTTCTGGTTTTTTCTTCAGTTCTTCATAGCTTATTTCTCTTATTCCGCAACTCTTTACATCATCTTGCGGAAAATAATTCCTGCCTATCTTAATATCTTCTTTTATATCACGTATGAAATTTATGTACTGCATTCCTCTTCCAAGATATCTGGATGAAATTTCAGCTTCCTTAGGCAAATTCATGACTTTTGCCATCATAAGGCCAACAACTTCACATGAACCGTAAAGATATTTGTCCAGTTCCTTCATGTTTCTGTATTTATTCTTCTTTATATCCATCTCCATTGACTTAAAAAAAGAATCCACCCATTCCTTCTTGAATTTTTTCCTCTTCATTACACCTAAAAAAGAATTTATAACTTCATTTTCACTATAACCTTTCTTTAATCCTGTCTTATACATTTCCCAGAAATCGTAAAACTCTTTCTTTTTTTGCGGAACAGAATCTACATAATCATCAGCGACCCTAACAAGACCATATATGTTCATAACATCTTTTCTTATCTTGTGCGGGAAAAATCTGCTACTGTTGTAAAAAGTTTTACTTCCTTCTTTGAATATAGTATCCATTATATTTTCAGCCAAAAAACCACTCACTTGATTTTATCTATAATACCGGAAACTATCTCAGAAGATATCAAAGTCATAGGTACACCTATACCCGGGTGTGTGTACTGCCCGGTATATAAAAGATTTTTTACCTTTTTGCTTTTATGGACAGGTCTCCAAACAGCAGTTTGCTTAAGAGTATGTACTATACTAAGAGCTGTTCCTTTGTATGCATTATAATCTCTGGCAAAATCATTTACAGCAAAGATTCTTTTGGTGATTATATGGTCTCTTATTTTCTCTCCTGTAGTTTTTTCCATGTGGTCTAATATCTTATCCAGAAATTTTTCCCTTAATTCCGGTGTATCTTCAAGACCTGGAGCAAGAGGCGCCAAAACAAAAAGAGTATCGCAACCATCGGGTGCAAGATTCGGGTCGGTCTTTGAAGGTATATTTACATAGTAAGAGGGGGATTCAGGCCACTTTGGATTTTCTGTCTCGAATATTTCATCAAACCCGGCCGCCCAGTCCCTGTCTAAAAAAAGGGTATGATGAATCATCTTTTCAGACTTCTTGTCTATTCCAAGATACGCCACAAAAGCAGATGGTGCAAGCATTCTGCTCTCCCAGTATTTTTTATCATATGTTCTGTTCTTTTTTTCAAGCAAATCCAATTCAGAATGAGGATAGTCAGCATTAATTACAACGACATCGGCTTTTATTTCCCTCTTATCTGTTTTGACTCCAGCCGCCATGCCGTTTTCGACTATTATTTCCTTTACTTCTTCGCTCATCAAAAATTTTGTATTGTTTTCAGATGAAATTTTATAAAGAGACTCTGCTATCTTTGTCATTCCTCCCTTAGGGAACCAAACACCCAGCTTAAAATCAACATAAGACATTAATTGGTAAACGCCCGGTGTTATCTTAGGAGAACCTCCCAAAAACCCTATTGAATACTCCATTATTTTTGTTGCCTCGTCACTATCAAAGTACTTCTTAACCAAATCATCAAGACTTCCAAAAACACCAAGCTTCATTCCCTGTTTCATTATCCTCCAGTCTAACAAATCAAATATGCTGTTATAATCTTTGTATATAGGTCCTTCCATAGACGCATTGTATTTGTCCTCGGCAAGCTTAAGATATTCATCAAGCTTTTTCCCCCCGTTTTTTTCTATTCTATCAAAAAGTTCTCTGTTTTTATCCATATCGGCACGAACATCAACAACTTTTTCATCGCTAAAAAATATTCTGTAGTGTGGGTCAAGCCTTTTCAGGTCATAAAAATCCTTTGGTTTCTTACCTAACTTATTAAAAAAATTTTCAAAAACTTCAGGCATTAGATACCAAGAAGGCCCCATATCAAATTGAAACCCCTTCTCCCTGTGTATCCTGGCTCTTCCGCCGTATTGTTCGTTTTTCTCAACCACAAAAACATCATGTCCTTTATGAGAAAGAAGAGCAGCAGAAGAAAGGCCACCAAAACCGGCACCAACAATAACAATTTTCATAAATACACCCCACAATAATTATAAAACTCTTTAATTTAAAAAAGGATTAAAATAATAAAAATACATTATTCCCTTTCTTTTGTCCTAAAAATAATTGATAAGGCAAAACCGATACCTAAACCCAAAAGAGTGAAGCCCGGTACGGAAAAAGGATTGGATGTATATCCAAAAAACAACATTCCTAGGCCTACACCACCCAAAACCCCGGCAGGTATCCATCTGTCACTTAACCTGGATTTCTCTTTTTTGCTCATAATTATTTTTCAACTCCATGATTTAAAAATAGTTCTAAAAACCAATAAAATTTAGGACACCGTAAACAAGAAAAGCAGGCCATATTATTGCCTTAAGAAATCCTATAAAGGCTTCCCAGATACCTGGTGCAGTCTGTATATTGTATATCAAAGCACCAACAAAACCCAAGAAATAAAAACATCCCCCGGTTCCATGACATTTGGCCTTGTTTTTGAAATCCAGTGAATCACAACTGAAATTACCATCCTTAGATGCCTTCTCGATTTTTTTCCCGACAAGTTTTCCAATTTCATCCCAGGTGGGCTCTTTAGACTTAGACTTGTTTGTAGTTTTTTTCTTGCTAGATTTTTTGTTTGTTTTTTTCTTGGCCATAATATCACTAAATATCATTTGAATGTGCCTACTATTTAAAAGTGAGCAAAAATACTTTTAACAAAATTTTTATGGAGCCTTCGGAGGGATTTTCATTATTCCCATGAGAAACGCGAGCGTTTCTAAGTTTTGGGAAATGCAAAAACCTTTTTTGAAAAGGGATTTGCCTTTGAACCCCCGACCTGCTGCTTTCTGTGACCGTTTTTCCGCTTACGTTTTTTTCTAAAAAGGTCATACAAGGCAGCCGCTCTAGCCGCTGAGCTACGAAGGCATTTGAAGTTGGAATTAAAAATCCCAACCCTTTTGTTTAATTCTATCAATTATTTAAACCTTTTTTATTTAAAAACCTACATTATAATACCATGAAAGGCCAGTCAGCCATAGAATATATGATGATAATAAGCATAACGCTTGTAATAATGATACCGCTTCTTTATCTTGTAAATTCATATATGTATCAAAGCAGGGACGAATTCAAAATAAGGTCCCTGGAAGATGGTGTAGACTCTCTGGCGGAAATAGTTGATATGGTATACTTTCAAGGTTATCCAGCAAAAATGACAACAAAGCTCTATGTACCGGAAAACGTACTATCATCCCAGATAGATGAAAATTTGTTAACAATGAAGATTAGAATATCAAGTGGAACAATAGATATCCCAGTCTCTACCCAGGCAAACATGACAGGAAACCTCCCTACAGAACCAGGAACTTACACCATAATTGTCGTGGCTCAGGAGGATGGTCTTGTAAATGTCTCGTACTAAAGCTCAGGTAAGCATAGAATTCCTGATGTTATTAATATTCATGTCACTTATTTTCCTCACCTTTGTACCGTTTTTTTGGAGACAGCAAGTAAACATAGAAAACGAAAACGAGTACGTTATAGGAAGAAAGCTTTCACTCTCGATAAAGAAGGAAATAGACACGGCCGTTATGTTTGGTTCAGGTTACAAAAGAAATTTTACACTTCCGGAAGAGATATCCAAGTCAGATTATGTAGTTTCAATAAATAATAAAACCCTAAAGGTGGCATGGAAAGACAGAATGTCTGTAGAATACCTTATTGCTCACGAAATAGAAGGTAGTATAATACCTGGGAAAAACAGATTAGAAAACAAAAATGATGTTATATGTATAAATGGTGCCTGTTAAGATGAAAAAAGCACAATCTTTCGGACCGGATTTTGTAGTATCATCAATAGTATTCATATTGATATTGAGCATGTTGCACATACATGTTCAAAGCATATACGAAAGAATAGAAAAACAGAACGACCTGATATTTTACGAAAGTCTTGTATCGACTACAGATTTGCTTATGCTTTACCACGGTTATCCAAGAAACTGGAATTCGAATAATGTAGAGGTCTTGGGGCTGGCAGAAAGGCCAAATAAGCTTAACGAAACAAAAGTAATCAGGTTTATGAACGATATTAGCAATGAAAACGTATCAAAGCTTCTGAATATAGAAGGTATGTCATTTTACTTCTTAATAAAAAATAAGACTTCTGTAATCATGGAAAAAAACAATACGGGATGGGAAAAAATAAGAGAAGATTCGGATAACATATACATAATAAATAGAAATGCTGTAATGAATGAAAAACAAATAGAAATAGATTTCTTGTTTGGTGACTAAATTGAAAGGACTTATATTTTATCTTGATGCAATACTTGCAATAGTTCTGGCTCTGGTAGTAATTTCAGGCGTTGGGATATATTACTCAATAGAACCGGAACTAAAATACAAGACAATACATATGGAAGCAGAAGACCTTATGCAGTTGACAACAAGAAAAATTAACGCAACAGAGTACGGGATTCCTGAAAACTACACAAACAAAACTTTTCTTGAAGTGATAGGAACATTGTGGCTTTACGAAAACTATACAGAGGCCACATACCTTGCTGAAGAGCTTTTTGATGAATTTGATAAAAGGTGCATAGAACTCAGTTTTGACGGGGACGTTATATACAACAAAACCGGATGCGATGAAACAGGAAAGAATGTTGCTGTTGCAAACAGGCTTATATCTGGTTATATAAAAGAAAAAAAACCTGACGGTTACACGGCACGTATTATACTTAAAAAATTAAACAGGGTAGCATCTGAATATGCATATTTTGGAGGTTATGTTGGCGATGGTAATATAACAAGAAACATAACACTTGAGGGTATGGAAAACGTAATTGACGCCAAGATGGAAATTGACGCAGGTTCGAACTTCACTTTTTACGTAAACGGAAACTATTCAGGAAAATATTCACCCAGCCCGACAAACATGAGCTCGGATTTATTCATAGTATGTAATGAAACTTACCAATCGGACTACTGCAATAACTTCAAAGAGAAAAATACCATAGAATTCAAGTTTGGGGGGAACAAAAGCTACATAGGAGGAGGTTATGTTAGAATAAGATACAACACAACAGAATTCGGTGATAGAGATATTCCTGAAAAATATTACTTTCCGGGTATTGATGGTATAATAAATGTTTACTCTTCGTTTTATGTCCCTGGTGAACTGCAAAACATGAGCGCTTTCATACATTACAAAAGTAACTACAGTATTTTTATGAACATAGGAGATGTTTTAATATACAACGGTTCCAGCCCAGACGGTCAGGAGATTAATGTCACGATAAACGATACCCAGATAAAACAAAGGCTTCTGGCAGGCGGTTTTACTTACCAAAACATAAGCAAAGAGACAATTCCGTTAAGGCTGGGTATGCAAAATGTATCTTACCTTATAATAGGACAAGAAGAGGCCGATGTTTTCTCAGTTACAGATGTTTCCGGGAGCATGGGAACCTGCGACATTCCTTCAAATTCTACAATATACGACTGCTCAAACGGGTATTGTAGCGGCGGTAGTTGTACTAACGGCCCGTGGTGGTGTTGCTTCTGGGCATGTTGCGACATGAGTCAATCATACTGTAATGATTGTGGAGGTACTTGGGTAATAAACGAATATTACAGAGAAAGGATAAACGTTGCAAAGGAATCAAACAAAGATTTTATAGATATTGTAACTAACACAACAAACAACAGAGTTGGGCTAGTTGCCTACGAAAGCAATGTAGATTCAAATGAATGTCATGACTTATCAGAAAACAGGACTTCCCTAAGAGAAAAAGTAGAAGAGTGGTCTGATGGGGGAGGTACTTGCATATGTTGCGGTATAAACGAGGCTGTAGACAGACTTTTGGCACAATCAAATGAAGGTAAATTCAGGTCAATGGTTGTAATGAGTGACGGAGACGCTACAACAGAATGCTCAAGACAGGGATGGACAGAAGACCTGAACGGTAACGGGAACGCTGACGAGCCGGAAGACGATGCCATACAGGCAGCCTGCGACGCGTGGCAAGACCATAATATAACAGTATATGCAATTGGTTTTGGAGAAGGTGCTGATGAAGATACGCTATGGGATATAGCAGATTGCGGCCATGGTGAATATCATTATGCAAATGTTAGCGAATTGTCTGACATATACGAACTAATAGCAAAAGAGATTTTAAACGCATCCTATCAAGCACAGACAGTAGAAATATATGGCGGTGATTACGGTAATATAAAACTTTACCCGGACTCATATATAGACTTCAATTTCAGCTCCAGTTTAAACAAAACAAAATACGGTGAGATTTCTATTAACATAGAGAGCCCTAAATTCGGAGGATTGATTGAAAGCCCAAAGAACGGTACGTTTGTAGTACCTGAAAACACGACACTCATAGACGCTAAAATAACATCATACTCATCGGATTTCTGGACCGACAAGGCCTCTATCTACAATGGCTCTGAATGGAAAGATATATTCAACCTGAAATATTATGGAACTGACTATGTTGATTTGGGAGACCCGTCAATAGTATATATACCGATAGAAGAAGTAAACGAAGTTGAGAACAGAGTGAGTATAGATACAGGTGCGGGAACTAATTCAACAGGAGGAAGTCCTGACAGCAGGGTTATTTACACTATAGCGGTTGATATATTAACAGAATATGGGGGTGTTTTTAACAAGTCTTCCGGATTTGAAAGGAAAATATATTACGACATTGATTTGGACGGTGTCGCCGACGGTGACGTGAACGTTACAATAGGCAATTCATCAGACTTGTGGGATCCTGATCTGGATGCTATTGATAACGCTTTCTCCAGGCTACTAGAAAAAGCAAATTTTTACAACGATACAGACCCCGGAATACCGGGAACAGATGGTCAACAAACAAACCCCATTAACATACATCCATCTGAGATGGAGTTTAACACTATACCGATAGGAGGAATACCCTGGTTGTGGGGTCCGGGGCTATTTACATTAAAGGTTTGGTAAGATGAAAAAGGGAATATTTTATTCAATACTCACGATAATAATAATAATACCTATAATAACATTGTATAGCACCTACGGCGAAACAATAAAAGGCTATGGTACAAGCATAGGCTCTAATGTAAGGATGAAAAGCGGGCTATACTTTCTTGACTCAATAAACGAAGACCTTAACAGGGCCGTAAATATACTAGGGAGAAGAAGCATAACGGCGTCTGTAAACCATGTAATAAACGAAGGCCCTTTACAATCGGCTGAAGATACCATAAGAGAACTTATAGAAAATAAAACAATAAACGGGACTCCTTCTTATATAATGGACTATACCATATATGACTGGATAAACAAAAGTGACGATACAGCCAAGAAGAGGGGATTCATTCTTAAAAGGGATATAAAAAATATAGACATAACCATGGAGGATAGCTGGAATGTTATATTTTTAGTAGATATTCATATGAAACTTGAAGACAAAGACCATCTTTTCTTGTATGAAAAAAACCTAACAAAGAAAATACCAGTTTCTATACTAGACATGGAGGACCCCCTTTATTTCCTAAACACGGGAGGAACAAACTCAAGAAAAATAAAAAAACAAGAAAAAAAATTAGTGGAAGAGATAATTGACTCCGGAGATGGTGGGAACGGCTGGGATTCGGGAATAAGCATAGTAACAAATAACCCGGGCTCTGTTCAGGACCCAGAAAAAAACATTCTCATTAATAACACAATAAACCAGGACTGGACAAGTTTCTCAGGAATTATTGGTGATTCAAACAACACAGGGCTTTCAATACCTTATGTTATGGATAATGACTGGGTCATGGTACCGAACCAGACAAGAATCGTTGTTGATGGAGATAGTGAAAAAGTTTGGGTTATAGAAAATCTTTATAACACACACAAAAATAAATTATATATAAGTGGGGACGGGCCTAGTTTTCTGGACAGGCTTGAAGGAAAATTAAAAAATACATACCCTTCAGCAGGATTAGAATCTTTTGTTAAAAAGGAAGAAATGGGCTCTTATTCATACAGCGAAAGGAGTAATGTGGATTATATTTATTTCAATGAAACAATAAGTTTAAACAACTACAAAATAAAAGGCATGACCGATAAACTAGATGAAAATTTCCTAATAGACCAAAATCATTTGTCGGCTTATGAATTAATCGATTTAACCTATGCGTGATTTTATGAAAAAGCTAAAAAAATTATTCATAGAGACTGATGCAGACAAACTGCTTGAGATTATAGAAAAAAAAGGAGAGATTACTCTCAGTGAATGTAGCAAACTGTTAAAAACTCCCAAAGAAATAATAGAAGACTGGGCAGAAATACTTTCAGAAGACAGACTAATTGACATAGATTACTCTCTAAAATATACTTCATTCAAAAAAAAGATTTTATCAGAAAAAGAAGGCAAAAAAAAGATAAGGAAATTAAGCAAGGAAAAGAGGGAATTAAGAAAAGAAAAGAGAATCATAAGGAAAAAAATAAAAAAATTGGAAAGAGAGCTGAAAAGAGGTGAAAAATCAATAAAGACTTATGAAAAGGGTGTTGATAAAAACCTTGGCAACATAAAGAAGAAATTCAAAAAAATAAAGAAAGACTCGAACAAAAAAAATATAAAAAAGCAGATGAAGAATATAGAAGAAACAGAAAAAATAATATCAAAAAAACTGAACAACGTAAAGAAAAGATTCCAGGATATTGGCGAAAAAACAAAAAATATTGGAAAAGCCAAGTTCGACATAGGAAAACAAGAAGTTGAGATTCAGGATATAGAAGAAAGAATAAATAAGCTTAAAGAAAATGCAAGGGCACTTGAAAAAGTTTCTGAAATGCTTGAAAAAAAAGTAGGTAAAACTCCTCACGGTTTGTTAATTTTTAAAAAATATTTCTCAGTTTCTAAAAAAGACGCTAAAAAGCTAGATGAAAAGAAAGAAAAAATGAAAAAAAAGGCGAAAAAAATCAAGAAAGATATAAAAAAGAGCAAAGGGTGATTTCTTGGGTAAAAAATCCGGAAAAAAACCAAAAAAAGAGAAAAGCAAAAAAAATAAAGAAAAATTAGAAACCAAAAAAAATTATGTTCTTATTGCAGACAATGTAAAGGCAAAAGTAAAAATATACCAAAAAAAGAAAGATTATGTTTCAAGATACGACCTAACTTATCCAAGGATAAAGGAAGCGACTTCTGCTATACTTGGTTCAATAAAGGAAGAGTTGATAAGATCACTGGGAGTAAAAGGAAGTGAAATACTTGACCCACAAATAATGGAAAAAATAAAAAAAGACTCTCTATTGAAATCAGAAGAGCTTATAAAGAAGCATATGCCAAACCTTCCGGAAAACAAGAAAAAAACACTAGCGGGGGAACTTTTACATGAGATGTTTGGCCTGGGTCCCATAGAAATAATATTAAAGGACGATGACCTGGAAGAAATAGTCATAAACAACTCTGCAGAACCACTGTGGGTTTACCACAAAGAATTTGGCTGGCTTAAGACAACAATAACCCCGGAAAGCGAAGACGAAACTTACAATTATGCATCAATGATAGGAAGAAGAATAGGAAGACAGATAACAAATTTAATGCCATTAATGGACGCGCACCTTATAGGCGGCGACAGGGTAAATGCAACATTATTTCCAATATCAACAAAAGGAAACACATTAACCATAAGAAAATTTGCTAGAAATCCATGGACTATAGTCAATCTTATAGACCCAGAAGTAAACACACTTTCCAGCGAAGTTGCTGCTTTGCTTTGGTTATGCATAGAATATGAAATGAACATGATAATCGCGGGAGGTACTGCATCAGGAAAAACATCACTTCTTAACGCATTAACACCTTTCGTACCTCCTACAAACAGAATAGTTTCAATAGAGGATACGAGAGAATTGCAGCTTCCGGACTTTCTGCACTGGGTACCTATGACCACAAGAGAACCCAACCCGGAGGGAAAGGGTAAGGTAAGCATGCTGGAACTGATGATAAACTCTCTAAGGATGAGGCCGGACAGAATGATTGTAGGTGAAATAAGGAGACAAAGGCAGGCAGAAGTTTTGTTTGAGGCAATGCATACCGGTCACTCTGTTTACGCTACACTACACGCAAACACAGCAGACGAAGTAAGAAGAAGGATGATTAATCCTCCCATATCACTTCCAGAAAGCATGTTGGAAGCTCTACATTTGACTTGTGTACAATTCAGACAGAGAAGACTTGGTATAAGAAGGACTTTCGAGTTAGCTGAATTCGTAACAACAAGAGAACCGGGAGGAAAGTCAAAAGTAAAGGTAAACGTTCTATACTCTTGGAACCCAAGCAAAGACAGGCTGGAAAAAATAAGAAAAGACGCAAAACTTAGCGATATAAGCATGAGGCTGGTAGAGGAAATACAAATGCATACAGGAATGAGTGAAAAAGAGCTAGAAGACAACCTAAAGGAAAAAGAGAAAATACTGAACTGGGCCGTAAAAAATAACATAAAGACAGTTAACACGGCAGGTAAGGTAATAGCAGATTACTATAAAGATAAAGATTATGTACTAAACCTTGTAAAAAGAGATGAAAAACCACAAAATATTTTTGAGGAAGATCTTCTAAAAGAGATGAAAATGAGAGGACTAATAAAATGAGAAGATTTTTATGAAAAAAATCCCCCTAACACCGTTCCCGATTGAAAAAGCGATGGGAATTTCAAGGAAAATAAGATGGTTAAGCCAATCTGTAGGTAGGATGTTCCCGGGTTTAAAAAAAGAACTTTATCAGAGCGAGTTTGATGTAAAAACAATAGACTATATAGGAGTAGTATTGTTCAATTCATCATTTTATTCAATTTTAATAGGAGGTTTAACGGTATTGATAAGCACTGTTTTTACAGGTGCTTTCGACCCATTGGGTATATTCATCGGCATTATATTCTTCTTCATAACTTTTTTCTTTCTTATAAACTACCCAAAAGTACTTATTAAAAAAAGGATGAAAGTACTGGAAGAGAACCTGCTTTACGCATTAAGACATATTTTAATAGAAATAAAGAGTGGTATACCTTTATTTGACTCTCTGGTCGGAGTTAGCGACGGTTACGGGGAACTTTCTGATGAATTCATGAAAATAGTAAAAAACATAAATGCCGGTAAGAGCCAGATAGAGTCACTGGACCATGCATCAAAAAGAAACCCTTCAATATACTTCAGAAGAGCGCTCTGGCAGATAGTAAATGCTATAAAAGCAGGGAGCAATATAGCAACAACGCTTGGTGTCATAACAGACAACTTATCCGAAGAACAATTAAACCAAATAAAATCATACGGTCAGGAGCTAAACCCCTGGACAATGATGTACATGATTATAGCTGTAATCGCTCCGAGTTTGGGAGTAACCTTCCTTATAATATTATCATCTTTCTCAGGGCTTCAAATACCAAAAATGATATTTCCTTTAATCTTGGTTGGCTTGTTTTTATTCCAGGTGTTTTTTATAGGTTTCATAAAATCTAAGAGGCCTTCAATAGTGATTTAGGTAATCAAATGAGAAGAATATATAGAGTAATAGGAAAATTCGCACCATACAAAAATAGTCTTAAGAATATATTGAGATATGCAGGAATGCAAGACATAAATTACCTGGATTTTTCCGGTATAAATATTGTATTGAGTGCTGTTCTCGGATTAATTTCCTTCACAGCATGTTTCTTTCTTTTAGACCTTCAAATTGCAATCGGTGCTGGAATAGCAGCATTTGTCGGAATTCAGCTACTGGTTTATGTTATACTGGTTCTGGTAATGGATAGTAGAACAAGGCAGATAGAAGAAATATTGGCAGACGCCTTGCAATTGATGTCGGCAAATGTAAGGTCTGGAATGACCCTGGACAGAGCAATCTGGCTTTCGGCGAGGCCAGAGTTTGGACCTCTGGAAGAGGAAATAAAGCTATTCGGAAGGGAGGTTCTTGGGGGAATATCCATGATAGATGCATTCAAGAACATGAAAAAAAGAGTAAACTCAAAACTTTTGGGTAGGACACTCAAACTTATGGAGGAAGGCGTCAAATCGGGAGGAGAAATGGCAAAACTGCTTGACGAGACTGCAGAGGATATAAGAAAAATAAGAATGATGAGAAAAGAGGTAAAAAGCAATGTTATAATGTACTCTATGTTCATAATATTCGCATCAGTATTGGGTGCTCCTCTTCTTTTTGCAGTGTCTGTTTACTTTATAGAAATGATAGGCGGTTTTTGGTCGGAACAAACAACAGAAATGCCACAGCAAATGTCCTCAGGAATAATAAAAATGACAGGTCCTCAAATATCCCCAGACGATATGATGCTTTTCTCAGTGGCGTGTATTATTCTAACAACAGCTTTCGGTTCCGTTATAATAGGATTGATACAAACAGGAAAAACAAAGCAAGGCGTAAAATACATGCCTTTGTTGATGGGTACTGCTTTGGGTATGTTCTTCTTAATAAAATACGTCGTATCGGGTCTTTTAGGCAATTTTATGGGTTTTTAAAATAACCTTTATAAATAAGTTTTTTCTAATCTAATCAGGTGAAAGAATGCTAGGAAAGAAAGGACAGTCAGCCCTTGAATACTTGATGACATACGGTTGGGCTATACTGATAATAATAATAGTAGGAGGAGTTCTTTACTACTACGGTGTATTCTCCCCAGGAAGACTAGTAGGAGAAAGCAAGATAGGATTTAGTAAAGTATACGTTGATACTTGGGGATTATCAGGAGACGACCTTAATTTGATACTTGAAAACAGGGCTGGTAAAGACATAAACATAACAAATGTTTATGTAGAAGGAGGAAGCTGTGGTGGATACAACTTGGAAATGAATGCAGGAGAAAAAACCAACACATGGCAGACAGTTAACTTGAGCACGTGTGGCGTTACACCACCAGACTCTGGAGAAGTTTACCAGTTTGACGTGGCTATAGAATATAGTTACAGCGATTTGG
>CAZOZN010000003.1:0-54828 GCA_964584335.1 uncultured archaeon | reverse complement strand
TACTACGGTGTATTCTCCCCAGGAAGACTAGTAGGAGAAAGCAAGATAGGATTTACAAAAGTTTATGTAGATACTTGGGGAATATCCGGAGACGACCTTAATTTCATTCTAGAAAACAGAGTAGGTAAAGATATAACAGTAAATGAAATATACATCGAAGGTAATAGTTGCAGCCTTCCGGACAGAGACTTAACAGCAGGAGAAAAAACCGAAAACTGGATTAACGTAAGCTTTACAACTTGCGGAGTAACGGCACCTGATTCAGGAGAAGTTTACCAGTTTGATGTTGCAATACAATATCAATATGAAGACTACGGTGGAGATTTCAACAGTACAGGAACTATCTCAGGAACAGCATAACTTTTCTTTATTTTTTATTAAAAATATTTTTCTGGATACCTAAAGCTTTCCATATTCTCTATGCCCTTAGAGAAAACATCATAAAAACTTTTGTGTCCGCCTTTTTTAAGGTATATCTGCTTTTTTAGATGTTCTATATTATCATTAATAAAATATTCATCACTTAATTCCCGGATAGCTCCTCTCACACACTCACTTATAGTAAAAATATAGCCCCTTTCCTTGAATTCCTTTAACAAATCATAATCTTCCTTTTCTATTCTGGCTGTAACACTAATCAAATCCGGCTTAGACATAATTAATCTCTTTAATTCTTTATTATTTAAATCATTGAAAATCACCTTATTTATGAAAATCGGCGATTACGAACTAGATGTCAGTGGAGTATATGAACCAAGAGAAGACAGTTTTATTCTTGCAGAAGAGGTAAAAAAGTACTCAAAAGGAAGAGTTTTGGATATGGGAACGGGATCGGGTTTACAGGCTGTTTTAGCCTCATATAAAGCAGAAAAAGTATTGGCTGTCGATATAAATGAAAAAACACTAGAAAAAGCCAAAGAAAATGCAAAATCAAACAAAATAAAAAACATAGAATTTCTAAAAAGTGACTTATTTGAAAAAGTAGAAGGAAAATTTGATTTAATAATTTTTAATCCCCCATACTTGCCTGAAAAAAGAGGCCTTTACGAGGACTCGGAACAATGGGCCGGTGGAGAAAATGGGAGAGAATTGATAGAAAAATTTGCAAAAGAATTGGGAAAACATCTAAAAGAAAACGGAATTTCACTGACAGTAATTTCTTCCTTAACCGGGCCAAAAGAGGTAAAAAATATTTTCAATGAATTAAATTTCAGAGTAGAGTTGTTAAACAAAAAGAAAATACCATGGGAAAAACTATACGTTTTGAAAATAAGCAATTGAGTTAACTATTTTTATTTTTAAGGCAAGTACTATTCTATATGCCAACAAATCTACCTGCAGAATGGAACAAGTATTATGAAGAATATCAAAAGGCAAAAAGCGCAAAAGAAAAAATAAAAAAATTAAAAGAAGTTCTGTCACATACACCAAAAAACAAGGCAACAGACAAGATAAGGGCAAAATACAAAAGAAAACTTTCAGAACTAAGAGAAGAAATGGAAAAAGAAAAATTAAAGGCATCAGGAGGAAAGTCGATATCAGTAAAAAAAGAGGGGGACGCGCAAGTTTCAATAATAGGATTAGTGAATTCCGGTAAATCAACATTTTTAAAAAAAATGACAAATTCAGAGCCAAAAATAGCAGATTACCCTTACACTACAACGGAACCAGAGGTTGGTATGCTAGAATTTGAAGGAGTCAAAATACAATTGGTTGAGATACCATCAACACTAACACCGGAAGTCTTATCAGTAGCAAAAACATCCGACATGATTGTGTTCTTTATAGGAAAGTTTTTTGATAAAGAAGAGCAAATAAAAAAACTAGAAAAAATAGAAAAAGAAAACAATTTTAAAAAATATACTTTCATAGATTTCTCAATTAGCAAAAAAGATTTTTTTAAGAAATTATGGAATGTGCTTGGCCTGATAAGAGTATACACGAAAGAACCCGGGAAAACAGCAACCAAACCTATGGTTATAGAAAAAAAATCGAATGTGGAGGATGTTTCAAAAAGGCTTCATAAGGATTTCCTTCGCTACTTTAAATTTGCAAAGATAACGGGTCCATCAGCAAGCTTCAGGGGACAAAAAGTTGGCCTAGAACATGAACTGAAAGATAAAGACATCATAGAAATACATCTAAGAAAATAATCAATACTTTATGGTGTGTCCGATAAGTATCATGCCCATCAAAAGCAAAACAATAACAAGTGTGGCAAACAAAACTTCACTGTTACCAAAAACAAAAATTTTTTCTTCCTCTTCATTATAATCAGAAATAACTGAACTGCTAAAGAAAGAGAAAAATACTAGAAATATCAATAAAATTGTGATACAGTACCTTTTCATAATTATAGTTGTTAAAAATAGTATAAAAAATTGGTGCCTGGGGTGGGGTTTTCATGTGGTTTCAAGCTGGGAAATGAAAATCATTTCCAAGTTCTTTCCACGAGTGCTTTCTTTTGAAGAAAGGCCTCTTTGAACCCACGACCTCTAGAGTTCACGCTTTTTATTTCACAGCCAAATAGGCTCAAAACTCATAAAACCTTATGAGTCTAGCGCTTTTGTCTTAACGGATAACCCGTCTCTAACCGCTGAGCTACCCAGGCATTATTCTATTTTTTCGGGAAATATGAATATTTCCAAGTTTGGGAATACAAAACCTTTTTATGAAAAAGGATTTGTTGGTGGACCCGGGGAGATTTTCATCACCCCAATCGAATTTCTCAGGGATTTGTATTTGAACTCCCGACCTCTACGTTTCCAAAAAATTATCAGCGTAGCGCTCTAATTGCTCAGTCCTCTCTTTTTTTTGTGAAAAAGAAAGTCTCCTTCCAAGCTGAGCTACGAGTCCATGCAAATAATTTTCGGTGTTATGTATAAAAAGATTTCATTTGCTATTTTAGTATCTTACCTGTCTTAAGATACCACATATAAAGGTCGAGCTCAGGTAAAGACATATTCAGTTTATTGGCCAAAGACTTAAATTTTTTCTCTATATCCATGTAAATCTTTTTTGACAAAGTTTTGGGTTTTTTTTCTATGTAACCTCCTTCATAAAGAAGGTTTATTATATGTCTGTCCAGTATAGCATATTCTTCGTAACCCAGATTCCTCAGAAAATGGCTGCTTTCTTTCCATCCAAGACCTTTTACGTTATTTACAAGCCACTCTCTAGGGTCATTTTCTTTTTTAAGTATATCTTTTATATTTTTGAACTCTCTGGCGTTAAATATATAGCTAGATTTGTTGTTATGGAAACGGTGCTTGTTTCTTCTTATACAATTGCTCAGACCCTCCTTACTTGAGCAGAGGAAACCTTCTGGTCCCAGCTCTTTTTGTATTTCTATTGCAGTAGAGGCCTTTGAGTTTGCAGTAAGTATGCAAAAACACAGTTCAGAAAACCACTCTTTATTATCCATCTTGCCTAAATTATAGAATTCATCAAGCCTTTTATTTACTTTGTTGGATATACTGGATTTTCTAAGTCTGTTTATTTCTTTTATTAAATCCATTTTAAACACAAAAAAATTCAATTTAATTTAATATCATTAATTCTTCCCAAAATTATGTTCTTTTGTTCTTCGCTTAACTCGACATCCAGTTTAGGATATATTTTCTCTTCTTCAAATTTCTTATGATTTAAAATTATTTTCTTCATATCCTTAACTAATTCCAAAACAACCTGGTCCTTCTTATCAATCAAATTCAAATTTATATCATCCATAATTCTAAGTATTTCATCATGTTCCCTTTCTAGTTCAGGTATAGATTTATAATCTTCTTTATCGGTTTTTCTCAAAAAAGTAAATATGACCCTTTCCTCTATGAATATATGCTTCTCTATTTGCCATAAAAGATTTTCAATATTATTGTAAGATTCCTCTTTACCCAAACTATCAATAAAAGAACCAATACTCCTTTCAATTTTACAATGATCGTTCAAAAGCAAATCAGTTACGTTCATTTAAGCACCCCCCATGACTATTTTACAATCATTAAAATAAATATTATAAAATGGTGGACTGGACGGGATTTTCAAATAAAATATTTGAAAGAGTGCTTTCTTTTTAAGAAAGGCCTCTTTGAACCCGTGGCCTCCACCTATTTCTAACCCTCTTTTCGCTAGCGCTTTTTCCAAAGGGCCATGCGAAGGTGGCGATCTAAAGTAGAAAACGCAAAGGAATGCGTCAGTCTTCCACTGATCTACCAGCCCAAACAAATGAAAATTTATATTATTGGTGGGCCCGTCGAGATTCGAATTCCCGAATTTATAAAATATTTTCTCGAGTCGCCAGCGCTCCGGAAAAATTCCCCGGGCTGAAATGCTAAACCAAACTACACTACGGGCCCATTCAGTATCTAATATTGGTTACAAAATTTATAAAGTCTTGTTTAATATTTAAACTAACCAAAAGCTTTTTAAATAGCCCAAAACATTTTTAAATAGCTTATACAAAACTTAATAGGTGAAATATAAATGGCATTAGCCTCTTTACAACTAATAGCGAAAAACATTTGGTACCCGTTTTTAACGTTTGTACCAAACCTAATCGGGGCTATAATCCTACTAATAGTAGGTTTTATAGTAGGAAAAGTCATGGGACTAGTAGTAAGAGAAATTCTAATAAGAACAGGAGTAGACAAGTATCTAAGGAAAGAAGAGCACATAAGATTTAGAGCAAGTTCAGTCTTTGATGTAATAACAAGATGGACAATTTATACAGTAGCTTTTGTAGGCGCAGCAGACATACTAAACATACAGGCATTGACAGTAATCATGACAGAAATAGTATTCTTTATACCACAAATAATAGGAGCAGTAATAGTAATAATAGCATCATACGCCATCGCAGTGTATGTAAAAGACGAGATACTTTCAGCGAAGACAATATACGCAGACATGCTAGGAAAAGTGATTTTCTTCTTAATAATTTATCTTGGAATCGCTGTAGCATTGCCAATAATCCAAATCAGAACAGAACTAATAGGAAACTTATTATTGGTTATAGTCGGTGCAGTGGGAATAGGAATGGCTATAGCAATAGGTTTGGGATTCAAAGATGTCGTTAAAGAAATGGGCAAAGACTACGCAAGAGATTTCAAGAAAAAAAGAACAAGAACAAAAAAGAGAAGAAAGAAAAAGAAATAAACCCCCCTGATTTTTTTTCTTTTTAATTTTTATTTTTTAACAACCTAGTGTTATCCACGGCTTTTGAAAACTTATAAATTCTTTCCCCTTAAATGATATTTATGCTTGACAAGAAGTACAAACCAAAAGAAACAGAAGAGAAATGGAACAAGAAATGGGAGAAAGACCAGATATTTAAGTTCGATCCTAATTCAGAAAAACCAGTATTCAGTATAGACACACCTCCCAGATACGCCTCCGGATACCTACATATGGGTCACGCAAAAAATTATATAGAATTTGAGATAATAGCAAGATTTATGAGAATGGCTGGCTATAATGTATTCTTCCCTAACGGGTATGATGATAATGGATTACCAACAGAAAAATATGTTGAAGAAAAAATGGGTGTCAAGAAAAGCGAAGTAGATAGGAAAAAATTTATAGAAAAATGCAAAGAAGCTGCATCAAAACTTGAAGAAAATATGACAGCAACTTTCAAGAGAATGGGTTTCTCATTTGATTGGTCCACCCTTTACCAGACAATCAGCGATTATTCAATCAGAACAGCGCAGAAATCTTTTGTTGATTTGTACAAAAAAAATCAGATTTACAGAGACAAAGAGCCGATGTTGTGGTGCCCTAATCATCAAACTGCTTTAGCACAGGCAGAAGTTGAAGATAAGGAAAGAAAAACCAAGCTAAATTATATTTATTTTGAGCTCGAAGATGGAGAAAAAATAGAAATAGCTACAACAAGACCGGAGTTCCTGCCCGCATGTGTTGGTATATTTGTTCATCCAGAAGATGAAAGATACAAAAGAATTGTTGGAAAAAAGGCCATGGTTCCTATTTTCAAACAAAAAGTTCCAATAATGACAGATGATAAAGTGGAAATGGAATTTGGCTCTGGAATAGTTATGATTTGCACATTTGGTGACACCACAGATATAGAATGGTGGAGAGAGCACAAACTTCCTTTGAAAATTTGCATAACAAAGGATGGAAAAATGAATGAAATTTGTGGTAAATACCAGAATTTAAAAATAAATGAAGCCAAGAAAGTTGTTATAGAAGATTTGGACAAAGAAGGATTCCTAATAAAACAAGAAGACTTAAAGCAAAATGTTGGTTGTTGCTGGAGATGTGATACTCCTGTAGAGTTTATACCGACTGAACAATGGTTTATAAAAACCTTAGAACATAAAGATAAATTAATTGAGAATGGTAAAAAAATAAACTGGTATCCTGACTATTATCAAAAACGTTACGAGGATTGGGTAAAAAATCTGAAATGGGATTGGTGTATATCGCGCCAGAGATATTATGGGGTGCCTTTTCCTGTCTGGTATTGTAAAGACTGTGGAAAAACAGTTGTTGCAGATGAAAAGGATCTTCCAATCGATCCCCGTTTAAAGAATTATACTTGTTCATGTGGTTCGAAAAACTTAGAGCCAGAAAAGGATGTTATGGATACATGGATGACTTCTTCACTAACACCAAAAATAACAACAAAATGGGTTAGTGATAAAGATTTTTTCAATAAGATGACTCCAATGACTTTAAGACCACAGGCACACGATATAATCAGAACTTGGGCATTCTATACTATTCTAAAATCACAATTACATGAAGATGACATACCATGGAAAGATATTATGATTTCGGGTTATGTTTATGTTGGAAAAGGCCTTGCTATGAGTAGTAGTAAAGGAGTTGGTGATAACCCAGAAAAAATAATAGAAAAACACGGTGCCGACGTTCTAAGATACTGGGCAACAAGCGCTGGTCTCGGAGAAGATTTTATTTATAAAGAAGAAGATGTTATAAGAGGAAAGAAAATGATGATAAAACTATGGAATGCATCAAAATTTACCGCAGGACATCTCGAATCTTATAAACCAAAAGAAGTTGAACTTAAGCTTGAGGATAAGTGGATTTTATATGAGCTAAGTAAAGTTATAGAAGAAGTTGGATCTGGATATAGTAATTATAATCCAAACAAAGCAAGAAAAAGTTTAGAGAACTTCTTCAAGAACATTTTCTGTGATTTCTATTTGGAAATGATCAAACACAGAATATATGGAAAGGATGAAAATTCAAAAATTGCAGCAAAATTTACTTTGTATAAATGCTTAAAAAAAATATTAAAAATGTATGCTCCTATAATACCATTCATAACAGAAGAAATTTATCAAGAAATTTTCAGCCCGGAGAGCTCAATACATGTTTCTGAATGGCCAAAAGCTGATAAAGTTGATGAAGATGTTTTGGAAATTGGAAGAATCGCTAAAGATGCTATCTCACTTTTGAGACAATATAAGACGCAAAACGACATGGCAATGAATGCAGAAATAGAAAAAATTGTAATAGAAGCGGATGAAAAAATTAAAAAAGCCGAGTCTGTTATAAAGGGTACAATGAAAGTCAAGGAAGTTGATTATGGTAAAGTAGAAAATGGGATAGAGTTAAACTCAATCAAGATAAAAGTAAATCTTTGACACTATTTTTTATATATTTTAGTTAGTTCAACTAAGGTTAAAATATGTCCAACTACAAACTAAGAAAACTGATAAAAGAATTGAAAGAGAAAAAGGGAAGGCATACTGAATTAATTACTGTTTATGTTCCAGCAGGGTTTAACCTTAACGAGATAGGTAACCTTATATCAAATGAAATAGCTCTTACGCAAAACGTAAAAAGCAAGACTGTAAGGAAGAACGTTATTTCTGCACTAACAAAAATACAGCAGCATCTAAAGCTGTACAAGAAAACTCCGGATAGAGGTTTGGCCATATTTTGCGGTAACGTGGCAGAGAATGAAGGAGACAGTGATATAAAACTATGGTCATTCGAACCTCCAGAACCCATAAAAACAAAGCTTTACTGGTGTGACCAAAAGTTTGAGTTGGAACCGTTGGAGGATATGGTAAAAGAAAAGGATATTTATGGCCTATTGGTAATGGACAGAAGAGAGGCAACTTTCGGCATACTGAAAGGTAAGAAAATGAAAATAGTTCAAAATCTTGATTCTATAGTTCCAGGAAAAACACGCGCAGGGGGTCAGTCTGCGGCACGTTACGGAAGGATAAGGGAAGGTATGTTAAACGATTTTCTTAAAGAAGTAGGTGACTGTTACAAGAAAGTATTTTCGGACGACGATTTAAAGGGTATTATAGTAGGAGGACCTGGTCCTATAAAAGAAAAATTTCTTAATGAAAACTACATAAACGAGGACTTGAAAAAAAAGGTAATAGGAGTAAAGGATACGGGCTATACAGGCGAAGGAGGTTTAAACGAGCTTCTTAATAGGTCAGAAGACCTCCTTAAAGAAGCAAAGATATCAAAAGAAAAAAAAGTACTTAAATTATTTTTCGAAGAGCTTCAATCAAGACATCCAAAAGCAACTTACGGAATAGAAGAAGTCAAAAAGGCTATAGAAATAGGGGCAGCAGAAACTGTTCTTATTTCAGAAGACCTTGAATGGGAAGAAGTAGAATATTTGTGTGATTGTGGATTTGGGGAGAAGAAAATCGTAAAAATAGAAGAAAAAGAAAACCAGAAATGCCCGAAATGCAAAAAACAAATGGAAATAGTGGGAGAGATGGATATTATAGATGCATTTGAAGACCTTGCCAAACAAACAGGAAGTAAAATAGAAATAATATCAAAAGAAAGCTCAGAGGGGGAACAGTTCTTCTTAATGGGTGGTATTGGGGCTATACTAAGGTTTCCAATGAACTAGCCACTCAAATATTCAACATAATCGGCGACATTCTTTAGCGATACGGAGAAGCCTTTATTTATAGCAACTACGACAACCTTCTTTCCGTGTTTCTTTACCTTAAGCACAACAGGCATGAAATCAGCATCCCTGGTTGCAATTGCTACAATATCCACATTCGGATTAAAAACTCCTTCCATTACCGAGGCACCCATTGTAGCATCCACATCACTTTTCTGTTCATTCTTTTTTCCACCAACCTCTATTATAGGTTCAAATCCCTGGCTTGCGACTGCTTCTATAAGTTTCTCGGAGGCAAACTGGTTGAGAAATACCTTGGCAATTATTATTCTTCCGTACTTATTCAATTTCTTTCTCATTTTTTCTAAATCTATGTTAAATTCGTTTCTGAGTAAATTAGGACCATCAACGTAAAGAGCTATGCTCTTTTCCTCGTTTTTTCCTTTCATTATTTTTTCTAGCATAAAACATCTTAGAATATAAGAGAATATATGTTTATAACTTTATTGGTAAATCAAAGAAATTTACAGCGTTTTCGCCGCATAATCTCCATACCTCATCGAACCTTATATTCTTTATTTCTGATATTTTCTCAGCGACATTTTTTATTGTTAAAGGCGTGTTTCTGCCTCCGGATGGGGACAGCCATGGTGCATCAGTTTCAAGCATTATCCTGTCCATAGGCATGTCTCTTATTATCTTCTTATGGTTTTTGCTCTTAAGAACTATAGCATTCATAGAAATATGCCACTGGTTGCTTATAACTCTCTCTATGAGTCTTCTTCCTCCAAACATATGAAGATTTACATTTTTAGCATCTTCCTCTTCCAATATCTCAATACAATCCTCATACGATTCCCTTGCATGTATTACAAGAGGCTTCTTTAAATCCTTCGATAACTTTATAGAGTCTCTAAATAGCTCTTTTTGCTTTTCTATCCACTTTTTATCTTTTATCCAGTAATAATCAAGGCCTGTCTCTCCTATTGCGGCTATTTTATCCTTATTTTCTTTAATTAGTCTAAAAAATTCTTCCTTCTCTTTTAGAGAAATCTCTTTTATGTATATCGGGTGTATCGAGCATGTGCAGAAAATAAAGTCTTTATATTCGTGAACAAGTCTCCTAGTAACATCAAAATCTTTGGGGTGCGCGCAAGAGGTTATGACAGCTTTCAATTCTTTCTTTAAATTAATTATCAATTCATCTCTGTCGTCCGAGTAGTCTTCGTTTTCAAGATGGCAGTGAACATCAATCATCAAGTTCACCCAAGTCTATAACATCCCCTATAGTAAGTGAACTGTCCTCTTTCTGAGTACTGGAATAAGAAACATCATTATATTCCAAAATAAGCTTTATCCCAAAAAACAATTCTAATTTCTTTGCCAGACCAAAACTAGGTGAAAGATGACCCCTCTCAAGCCTTGATATAACACTTTCTTTCTCATTTATCTTTCTGGCCAATTGCTCTATTTTCATATCTTTATTCTCTCTGGCTTTCTTAATAATTAGAGGATAGTCCGGGTCTATGTATCTCTTATCTTCTTCTTTTGAATTCACTCTTTTTTTTATTTTAGCAGACTCGACTACTTTTTTTCCAAACTTAGAGCACTTGTCACATACATTCACAACTGCTCCGTCTATGTTAGCCTTTCCGTTGGCTTCCGAACCACAAATCTCGCATTCAGCCATAAAGACACTCTTTAAACTATGTTATAAGTTAGAATTACAAGGATTTAAATATTAGTTAAAATAACTATCTTTGGTCGATTAAATGGCCGGTGAATTATTTATAATTGGATAAAAAAATGATAAAAAGAGACTTGCAACTGATTCTAAAAGTTTAAAAATGTATAAGTTAAAACTTGAAAAGTTATGGTGTTTTTATGTATAACCCAAAGGAAATAGAAGAAAGAGTGGAAGAAAGGTGGAAGAGTAAAGAAATACCTAAAAAAAGTAGAAATAATAACGAAGGAAATAAAAAATACTACTTCATAGACGGGCCACCATACGCTACTGGACATATTCATTTAGGAACAGCTTATAACAAGATTCTGAAAGATTTTTACGTAAGATTCAGAAGAATGATTGGTTTTGATGTTCGTTATCAACCCGGTTACGATACTCACGGGTTGCCGATAGAAAATAAAGTAGAGAAAAAACTCGGACTAAAAGATAAAAAAAGCATAGAAGACTACGGAGTTGAAAAATTTAACAAGGAATGTAAAAAATTTGCAACTGAATTCATATCAAAAATGAATGAAGAGTTTATGAACCTTGGTGTCTGGATGGATTGGGAAAATCCATATTTAACACTAAAAAACGATTATATAGAAAATTCATGGTTTACGTTCAAAAGAGCTTTCGAAAAAGGACTGATTTTTAAAGACACTTATCCTCTGCATGTATGCCCGCATTGCGAGACATCTGTTTCATACAACGAAATAGAATATAAAGATGTTTCAGAGAATTCAATATATGTTAAGTTTCCGATAAAAGAAAAATCAAACGAGTTTTTTTTAATATGGACAACAACTCCATGGACAATACCGGCAAATACAGGAATAATGGTACATCCGAGCTACGAATACAGCAAAATAAAAACCTATAAAGGAATTTTAATTATAGCAAAAGACTTGGTAGAAGAAGTAATGAAAAAACTAGAGATTGTTGATTACAAAATAATAGAAAATAAAAAAGGCAAGGAATTTGAAGACATTGAATATAATCATCCTTTTGAGGATTTCATGCCTTTACACAAAAAAATAAAACATAGGGTTGTTACTTCTTCCAGATACGTTACACTGGAAGGAGGTACGGGTCTTGTTCATACAGCACCTGGTCATGGAAAAGAAGATTACGAAGTAGGCAAAGAAAAGGGTCTTGAAAAACTTTCACCTGTAAGGTTCGACGGTAAATTTACAGAAGAAGTCGGTAAATATGAAAACAAATACGTGAAAGATGCAGACCCTCTTCTAATAGAAGAGATGAAAAAAAGAGAGATGTTTGTGGGTAATGAAAAGATAAAACACAGCTACCCTTTTTGCTGGAGATGTAAGACTCCTTTAATACAATTGGCTGCTCCCCAGTGGTTTTTCAAGGTAACCGAATTAAGAAAAAGGCTTCTCGAAGAAAACGAGAAAGTGAACTGGTTTCCCGATTGGGCAAAGTCAAGATTTAAAGACTGGTTAATGAACTTGGATGAATGGCCTGTAACAAGAAAAAGATATTGGGGTATACCTGCTCCTCTGTGGATTTGTAAAAAATGTGGCGAAAAAAAGATAGTAACAAGAAAAGAAGAACTGGGAGTTGAAATAGAAGACCTGCACAAACCTTTCATAGACGATATCGTTTTCAAGTGTAAGTGCGGGGGTGAAATGGAAAGGATACCGGAAGTCATGGATGTATGGTATGATTCGGGTGTATGTTCATGGGTTTCTTTGGACTATCCAAAAAATAAGGCATTGTTTGAAAAAATATGGCCACCTGACTTAAACATAGAAGGTTCTGACCAGTTTAGGGGATGGTGGAATAGCCAGATAATATTAAGCACAATAACTTTCGACAAAAGGCCCTTTAAGAATATAATAACACACGGTATGATTCTTGATATACAAGGCAAAGAAATGTCAAAAAGCGTGGGGAATGTAATAACGCCAAAAGAAGTAATAGAAAAATATGGAAGAGACTCTATGAGAATTTACTTCCTATCTTCTCCTCCGGGAGACAACTTTTATTTTAGCTACGACGAACTGAAGGAAATATACAAGGAATTGAACATGCTGTGGAATGTATATTCTTTCTTTAAAAAATATTGTAAAAAAACAGATGAATTTGAAGAACTAAATATTGAAGACAGCTGGATATTAAGCAGACTTAACACAGTTGTTAAAGAATCTACTGAACTTAACAAAAACTACAAAGGCTATAAGGCACTTGAATTAATAAAAGATTTTCTAGTAAACGACCTATCAAGAACATATATAAAATTAGTAAGAGACAGAACATGGCCTTCATATGAAGGCAGCGATAAGAACAGCGCTTTCTATACACTAAACGTCTGTCTCAAAAAAATACTACTATTGCTTGCTCCGGCCTGTCCGTATATAACAGAAAAAATATATTCAGGCATGGATTATGGAGAAAGTTGTCACCTGTCTGAATGGCCAAAAAGTGAAGAAAAATCAATAAACAAAAAATTAGAGAATCAATTTAAAATAATACAAAAAATAAGCGAATCATCAAACTCTCTGAGACAGGAAGAAGGATTTGGGTTAAGATATCCGTTGAAGAAGATTGTAATAAGTGGCTCTAAAGAAATAGAAAATGCGGCAAAAAATCTTGAAGAAGTGTTAACTAAAATGACAAATTCTAAAGAAATAGAATTTGGTGAAATTTCTCTCGAATATAATATAAAACTGAATTATTCTAAGGTCGGTCCCAAATATGGCAAGGATGTTAAAAAAATAGAAAAGGCGTTAGAAAAAGAAGAAAACAAAAAAATAGTTGAAAGCTTGAAAAATAATTCAATAGAAATCGACGGATTCAAACTTGAAAAAGAAGACTTGATAATAGAATCAAGCTCAAAAGAGGGCAAAGAATTCAGAATAGGAAAAATTACCGGAGTTGTTAGCATTGATACAGAAGAAACTAATGAAATATTTGAGGAGAGTATAATAAGAGAACTTATAAGAAATGTGCAAAAAACAAGAAAAGAAATGGAGCTGGTGGTCGAGCAAAGAGTAATATTAAAAATAGACACAGACAAAAAAACCAAAAGTATAATAGAAAAGTGGGAAAAAGAAATAATAAAAGAAGTAGGTGCAAAAGAAATATTTTTTGAAGAAAATAAGGGTAAAGTTTCTAAGTACAAGAAAAGCGAGATAATTTTTTCTTTGGAACTGGTTAAATAGGGTAAAAAAAATGACTGATAAAAGAGAAATGGATAAAATAAAAAAATTTCTATCTTCAATTAAGAATTGTACTCTGGTGTATCACGGAGATTCTGATGGTGTTTGCTCAGCAGCATTGTTATCAAAGTTTTTGAAAGACAAAATAAAGATATCATCTCCAAACGATTCTCATGGAATTTACATAACAGAAGAACTTATTGACGAGATTAACAACTACGATAAGAATATTTTCGTTGACCTGGCAGTAAACCAATGGGATTTTAAAAAACTCAATTCAGAAGTTCTTGTAATAGACCATCACTCGACAAAAAAAGACCTAAACAAAGAAAAAAACTTCATACATATAAACCCGAGACTTAAGGACCCGAAATGTTACATACCGGCATCTCTTCTAGTTTACGAAATACTTAAAAAAATTGACAAGAAAATTGAAAAATATGCATGGATAGCTGCTGTAGGTACTATAGGAGATAAAGGAGATTTAAGCGAGATAAAATTTGAGGAAAAATACGAAGATTTAAAATTCTTATCAGATGTTATAGAAGCAAACAAAGGAGTTAAAGGCAAGAAAGGTATTGAAAAAGCTTACGAAATTTTTTCTAAAGCTGAAACTCCAGAAGATGTTATGGACAGTAACCTCATAAACAACTATAAAAAATTCGAGAAAGCCTTAAATGACACACTTATTGATTTCAGGTATCACTCCCAATATTTTGAAAAAAAAGATGCTTACATATACAAAATATATAACAAATACAAAATAACATCAACTTTGGCAACGGTTTTGTCGGAGAAAAAAGAAGACTCGGCTTTCTTCATATACAAAAGGGATAAAGTGCTTAGTATGAGCGCACGCTGCCAAACTTCTAGAATAAATCTGGCGGAATTAATGGAAAAATTAAGCAGGGGACTTGGCTCAGGAGGTGGACACCCACCGGCTGCTGCAGCAGTAATACCAATAGAAAATGCGGACAAGTTTATGGAAAGACTGAAAAATTACCTCGAAGGTATCTGACGTGCGAGAATAAATGCATGACCTCTCTCGAAAGGATCAAGTCTCATCCAATCGATTACCTGAAAACCGGAATCTCTTATCTTCTTTAGTTCTTCATCATAAATTACGTCAGGTTTTTTTGTTATATCAACGCTCCTTGACTTTATAGCAATCATGAAATAACCATCTTTCTTAAGAAATTCATTGCAATTCCTTATAGCAATATCAGTAGCGTCAGGCTGGGCTATATCACAATAAACCAAGTCGACCCTTTCAACGACATCCTCGTAATCCTTTATCTTTCTTGCATCACCGAGAATAGGAACCAAATTCTTCCTCTGACCACAGACTCTTATAAATTCTCTCATCATTCTCTCAGAAAACTCAACAGAAAATACAATACCTTCATCCCCAACCATGTCGCTTATGTGAGAAGGTGTGGTTCCTGTGGCTGCTCCAAGATAAAGTATTTTCATTCCTTCTTTTATAGGTACAAATTTTAGGCCCTTCTTGATTGCAGCAGCAAGCTTTGACCTAAAAGGATTCCACTCACGAAATTCTTTGTTTCCTAATTTTCTAAGAGATTCACCGTAAACCTTCTGCCCCGGCCTACTGTTTAATGTAAAAATCTTGCTATTATCAAAAAATATTCCAGGGTACTTTTCCTTCATGAGAATTACTTCTTTAAGCTAACTATATAACCTGCAACTTTATTTCTTATTTCCTTAGATTCTATAACTTTTTTAAGGAACTCTTTATTCTTTTCAAAATCGCCTGTCAGTTCTTTTGGATATTTATCAACAAGCTCTTTCGACATTTTCTTTATAAAAGTCGTTCTTATATTACCCATAAGTATCACCTTTTTAAGAATCTTGTTTTAGTTATTTATATTTAACTTATTTAATAAATGAGTATGATTTACTTATCTTACTGTGCAATTGGAGTTTTCTCCTTTAATGAAAGAAAAGAAGTTAAAGATTTCTCTCTTTTTCCTAGAGATTCCAAGGAAGCGCTAAAAAAAATTGAGAAACTGAAAAAGGGAGAAATTGTAGAGGAACTTGAAGAAATACTAAAAAAAACAAAAGAAAAAAACATAGTAACAAACATAGAATTTGATAAAGAGGGATACGAGATAGAATTTCGTGATAAAATTTCGGTTTTTGAATACCTCAAAAACAATATGAGAGATATAGCACTCAAGACCAATTTTGCCAGAGACTCCTCAGAAATAAACAAATTTATATCTGAAATGCAGATAGAAAAAACAAGAAAAAGAATAAAGAAGGGCAACAAAAAAGATAAAATAGCAATGCAGGCAGCATCTTGTATAGAAGACTTGGTAGACATATCAAACCGAATGTCAGAGAGGCTTCATGAGTGGTATGGATTCTATTACCCCGAACTGGAAGAAAAAGTAAAAGACAACAAAAAATATGCAGAAATTATATCAGAAACACCAAGAAGAGAAATGATAGAAGGATTTGAAGACACAATTGGAATTGATTTAGACGAAAAGGATATAGAAGCATTCAAAAATTTAGCAGAAAAAATAACAGAGATATTTGAGCTAAATGAAAAAATAGAAAAATATCTTGAAAAGTTAATGCCGGAAATAGCGCCAAACACGAGCGCTGTTGCAGGGCCTGTACTTGCAGCAAAACTTACTGTAATTGCCGGCGGAATGAAAAACCTTTCCAAACTGCCCTCCTCAACTATACAATTGCTTGGCGCGGAAAAGGCTCTGTTTAGATTTATTAAATCAAAGAAAAAAAGCAGGCCGCCAAAATACGGAATAATTTTCTTGCACCCAGACGTTACAAATTCACCACCGGAATTGAGAGGAAAAGTTGCAAGAGCGGTAGCAAGTGAAATATCCATGGCAATAAAAACTGATTTTTACACAAACGAGAACAGGTCAGAGGAATATAAGAAAAAACTAAAAGAAAGAATAAAAGAAATATTCAACAAGAAATGATTGTACCTATTTTTTCGCCCAATAAAACTCTTTCAGTAAATCCCTTCTTTTCTGCATTAAAAATTATGCATTCCTTTCCTTCCAGTCTTTCGAAAATCTTTCTTACTTTCTCTCTCATTCCGCCGGTAACATCAGCAGAAGAAGAACCTGAAATACAATCTAAAATGTCTTTATAATTTTTTTTATCTATTCTGGGTATAAGTTTTGAATTTGGAAAAACTGTCGGGTCCTTATCAAAAATACCATCCGTATTTGAACCCATTAAAACCTTATCCGGGTTAAGTTTTTTTGCTAAATAGGGAATTATATCATCACCTGATATTATAGAACAGCCGTTTTTTAAATCCAAAACCATATCACCATAAAGCAGGGGTATTATATTCTTATCCAAAAGAAGTTCTATTACAGAGGTGTCGAATTTTAAAATCTTCCAGTCATTCTGAACTACAAAACAAGAAGGGTGCACAGGCATTGCTATCAATCCCTCTTCTTCCAAAGAATCCCACAAAATCCTGTTCAGGTCTTCTACATATTTGTGGACAAGAGTAAAGCCGAGTTTAGTCTTATCGTCTCTTATCCCCTTCTTCAAACCATATTCCTTAACGGGAATATGACCAAAACTGCCCACACCATTTACTAGCACAAGGCTAAAGTCTTTATTATTCATTGCATTTGATATCTCAGAAGAAATTCTTTTTATAACATTTAATTTGGCAGTCCTTGATTTATTCTTATCGGTTATGACACTTCCTCCTATCTTAAGCAGAATAAGTTTCTTCATCAAAAATACCCGAAATATTTTTAGCAAAATCCTTTGCCCATGGAAAATCATCATTGTAAGTAGCATCAGGAATGTCATTACATTCAGTACAATAAGGTCCCATTAAACTATCTATAACTGGAATGTCATGTTTTGCACATTTTTCGGTCATTGATTCACCATTGGTGCGGAGGAGGAGATTCTCGTGACAAAATATATTTGTCGGTTTCGAACTCCCGAACTCACTAAGAGACTGGATTTCTCATTTCACTGCCCTTTCTGGGCTCAACACTCAAGAATATCATAACTTTGACAAAATTTTAAAAGCTTTCTTGAGTCCAGCGCCTTTAGTCACATTAAAGGTTTTTTTCATTAAAACCTAGTTTTGACCACTTGGCTACCTCCGCATAGCTAATAGTAATAATGTTTAAAAATAAATAAATTTGGATTTATTCTATTTTGTTAAGTTCTCTCCTCAGATGCCTTAATTCCTCTCCCAAATCCAGAATTTGTTCCTCGACGTCTCCTCCTTTTTCTTCCCTGTCAGTCAAATCTGGCCTTTCAGGTTTAACGAAAATCTCATCCAAAGTTATCAATATGTCAGTTATTTGAGATACATTATCTTTAACTCTGGAAAATATGTCTTCCTTTAATTCCTCGACTTCGTTGTGGAAAGAAATAAGCCTGGTCAGAGTTTGTATAGAATTCTTAAGTTCCTGAAGTTTTGTAACGACACCTTCATACTTGTCTATTTTTATAAACAGTGGAGCACCATCTTCATCCACTCTCATGCTCTCTGGCGTAGAAACTCTTGGAACAGCTTTTACTTTTGTATCGGGGGTTAGTATTTCAGTATCGTTCTTTTTCTCAAGTATATCTTTTTCAATCGAAGGTGGTAGTTTACTATTATTCACATTCTCATTGGGAAAGTTCTCTTTGCCTTCGACTCTGTTCTTTATCCCCTCAAGCTCTTTTTTTCTTTTCTTGTCATTCTTTTTCCAGAAACCCATATTTACCAACAATAATATTTTATTATGAATTATATAAAAGCTTTATTTTTATAAACATCAATTTAAACCAAAACAGCTCCAATAAAGGCTTAAATGGTGCGCCTGGCGGGAATCGAACCCGCGCTGCAAGCTTGGGAAGCTCGAGTCCTTTAAAGAAGGTCGTCTAAACCAAAACCAATGCCTCTAGACCACAGGCGCTTACAAACAAAATATTTATAATCTCCTGGTTTTATATTCTTAGTGGTCTTATGAAAGTGAAATATAATGGAGAGACTAAAAATTACAGGACTGTTTGGTTTGATAAAGAAAAAAATAATGTAGAGATGATAAATCAACCGCTTTTACCGCACAGTTTTGATATAATAAAACTTAAAAACTACAAAGAAACTGCTCTTTCTATAAAAAACATGATTGTAAGAGGTGCCGGAGCTATAGGCGCAACAGGCGCTTACGGGATTGCACAAGGTTCAATGGAATTTAACGGAAGCCTTTCAGACTTTTGGACCCATGTAAACAAAGTTTATGATACTCTTAAAAAAACCAGACCCACGGCGGTAGACCTGGTAAATGGTATGGATTTCGTAATAAATGAGATGAAGAAAGGGAACAACCCAAAAGAATGCAAGGAAATATGCGTGGAAGCAGCAAATAAATTTGCGGACGAAGACTCGGAACACTGTAAAATGATAGGGGAGTATGGAGAAAAAATAATAAAAGACGGAGAAAAAATACTTACCCATTGCAACGCAGGATGGCTCGCTTTTGTTGACTGGGGTTCGGCCACTTCACCGATATATATGGCAAAAAGGAAAGGAAAGGAAAATTTTGTTTTCGTTGATGAAACCAGGCCAAGGTTGCAGGGTGCAAGGCTGACCGCTTGGGAACTTTCACAGGAAAAAATAAAACACGCCATAATAGCTGACAACTCTGCTGGATATTACATGAAAAGAGGAGAAGTCGATTTGGTCATAGTGGGATCTGACAGGACTGTCGCAAGCACGGGAGACGTTGCAAACAAAATAGGCACATACGAAAAAGCTGTTCTTGCAAAAGAAAATGGAATACCGTTTTACGTTGCAATACCTATGAGCACATTAGACTGGAATCTTAAATCCGGCAAAGAAATACCAATAGAAGAAAGAGAACAGGAAGAAGTACTTTGTGTATGGGGTGTTGACAATGACGGAAAAAGAAGAAAATTGAAAATAGCAAACAAAGAAAGTCCTGCAAGAAATCCAGCGTTCGACGTTACTCCGGCAAAATATATAACTGGAATAATAACACCGAAAGGTATATTCAAACCAGAAGAACTAAAAAACATAAAAGACTAATAAGGCACTATTTTTTTATAATCGCCATCATTCTTAAAATCCGCCTCTACTTCATCATAATCCTTTGACTCCTTCAAGTCCTCCTCTATCTGCTCCTGTTCCTTGAAGACTAAAATCTTTACCCCAAGACCTTCTTCAAGCTCGTCTCTTGCTTTCTTAGTCAAAGAACCGGACTTGAAAATAACAAGTATGTCAAAATTTCCGCTGTCTATAACATGAAGGTCTTTGCCTCTTCTCTCGACAACTCTTTTTCTGGCATCCTCTAAAAGCTCTTTCTCTGTGGAATATTTCCTTGATAGATGAAAAAGAGACCTGGTATAATTAGATATCTTCTTTTCATTATCGTAATTTAAATCTCCTGTAAAAACAGCAGCTTCCATGAAATATCAACCAAATATACCGCCGAATCCTTCCAAGGCAGAGTCTTCCATTTCATTAATCTTTTCTATTATTTTATCTTTTTCTTCGCCATCAAGAATTTCTGCTAAATCACTCAATCTATTTTTTGCTTCCTCGCAGGCCTCGTCACTTCCGTTTATCATCAAATAATTTCCCTCTTTTTCAAGCCCGAGTGACTTGTTATCCCTGAAAGTGATGCTTTGCCTAACTATAGGCTCCTCTCTTGTTATATCCTTTACCTTGTTTAGATTCTCATTATCAACGAAAAACACTATCTGCACTAAAACACCTCATTATTAGAGATACTTTAAAGTTAATAAATGTTTATGGAGCCTCGGGAGGGATTTTCATTATTCCCATGAGAAACGCGAGCGTTTCTAAGTTTTGGGAAATGCAAAAACCTTTTTCGAAAAGGGATTTGCCTTTGAACCCCCGACCTGTGCTTTACGAGAGCACCGCTCCTTACCTAGCCAATCCCTTCTTTCACAAATGCACTAAAGTTTTCTTTTCCGCAAGTGCTTTTCTTTTGTGAAAAGAAAAGGCCTTACCGGCTGAGCTACCGAGGCAAATGCAATGTTTATATTAATTAATGACTTTTAAATATAATTATGCCGCAAAAACCGGATTATCCTGAATTAAAAGAAACAAAAATATATGAAAAGCTCGATAAAGAAAGAGTAAGATGTGGTATATGCGGTCAAAGATGTGAAATAGAGCCTTTTAAGAGAGGATTCTGTAAAGTTAGGAGAAATATAAAAGGGAAACTGTACTCGCTCGTCTACGGCAAAGCAATACAGTCATCGATAGACCCTATAGAAAAAAAGCCACTTTTTCATTTTGCCCCCGGAAGCAAGGTCATGTCTATAGCAACGGTGGGGTGTAACCTTGGATGCCTTTTCTGCCAGAACTGGGAAATATCACAAGAATTCGGGCATATACAGGAAGAATTTCACTCCCCTGAAGACATAATAACCAGGGCAAAGAACACGAATTGCCAAGGAATTGCATATACTTACACGGAACCGGCTGTTTTTTACGAGTACGTTTACGATACGGCAAAAGAATCTGGGTCAAGTCTCTTTAACATAATGGTTAGTAACGGCTATTTCACACCGGAATCGGTAAAAAAGATTTCAAGCTATATAGACGCTGTAAACATCGATTTAAAAGGGGATTATCGCTTTTACAAAAAATACTGCTTCGGTAAGAAAGGCGATGAACCTGTAAAAGAATCGCTTAAGGCACTTAAAGAGGAAGGCATATGGACAGAAATAACAAACATGATAATACCTGGTTTGAATGACGATGAAGGGTTTACCAGAAACATGTGCAAATGGATTGTTGAAAATCTAGGAAGAGAAGTGCCATTACATTTCTCCAAATTTTATCCAAACTACAAAATGACGAATATAGAAGCAACCCCAACAAAAAAACTAGAAAATGCAAGAGAAATCGCAAGAAAAGAAGGATTAAAATATGTTTACATAGGAAATATGCCTGGACATAGATACGAGAACACTTTTTGTCAGGGTTGTGGAAATGTTGTCATAAAAAGGCATGGTCTTTCTTTAGAAGAGTTCAATATGGACAAAAACTTCAGATGCGTAAAATGCGGCGAGAAAATACCTATAGAAGGAAAAAACTGGGTAAAAAGAGATTTCTTTAAAAAATAATTTATTATTAACCCTACAAATAAAATGTATGAAAAAGAAATACATGATACTTGTTTTTGCTTTTCTCTTACTGGTACCCATATCAAAAGCGACCGATTTGGATTACTATGAGGCAACTATAGATTTGGATTCGGAAAAATCCAACTTTACCCTCATATTCCTTTTTGAGGAAACTCCGAAAGGAATTATGGAATATCCGCTTTCTTTTGAAACAGAAAATTTCAAGACTAGTGCAAACTTTCAAAATTATACATGTACTTCAAATCCAAAGGAATGGGGTACTTTGATAAGCTGTGATTTCTCTGAAGCGGCTGGAGAAGGAAGGGCACTTAATATAAAATTCAACACAGAAGATAAGACAGAAAAGATAGAAAAAAAATATCACTTCACGTATGCAATAAAAACCCCACAAGACACAAAAAAAATGAACGTAAAGACAGTTTTAAAGAGAGGATTTGTGCTTATAGAAGAACCGGAACAGGCAACAACTCTCGTGCCTTATTCTCCATCCGATGGTTCTCAGGGCTCGGATGGTAGAAGAATATATGTTGAGTGGGAAAGAGAGGACCTAAAAAAAGGGGAAGGAATAGAAATATCCTTAACCTATGAAAAGATAGGCCCGGGTGTATCTGAAAACAATAACATAGTGTTTCTTTTGATAGGTATTCTGATTTTTGTTTTGATTTTGATTATCGGCTTTAGAAGCAGTCCCAAAAGCGAAATAAACATGAACGTGCTAAAGAAAAGCGAGAAAAAAGTGATAGAGATAATAAAAGAAAGGGGAGGTTTCTGCAAGCAAAGAGATATAGTAAAGGAAACAGATTTTAGCAAGGCAAAGGTAAGCAGAATAATAAAAGACCTTGAAGAAAGAAACCTCATAACAAGCGAGAAAGCCGGCAGAAGCAAAAAAATATTTATAAAGAAACCTGAGTCTGATTAAGTATATTTTCCAGCTCGTCCTTTCCAACAAAACCGGAATAAAGCTTTCCATTAATTATCAGTGAGGGGAGTTCCTTTACACCGTAAGATTTCTTTATTATATCTATTGAATCCAGTTCCATGTCAGTGTCAAGAGAAAACACCATCAAGTCGCTTTCTCTTATATCCTTCATATAGCTAAGAACAATTCCCTGGTTTCTGCACAAGTCACAATCTTTGTTCGAATAAAAATAAATTATGTTTGTTACATTGACATTGCAGCTGTTTTTTAGCTTTTCAAGATACAACCAATATTTTATCTGGCTCGTCATATAACTTTTCTTTGTCTCCTGGTACTTGTCTTCGTCAAACTTTTTAGTATCCTCATAAAAAACAACCTCTCCTGCCAGTTCATTTAGTTCCGGTATAACCTTCTCGACTTCGTAGTTAATAATATCGCAGGTCTTGTTTGGTAGGCTCTCTACAAGCAAAAGATTTAACTCCTGGTCAAGCCTCCTCTTTTCAAGCTCGGAAACGGATTCCTGAAGCTCTGTAACTTTTGCCTTGCTGAGAAAAACACCAAAAATTATACCGCTGGTGAATATTATAACTGTTATTATGAATGTCATTAAGTAAAATTTCCATGAAATCTTTTTCTCTACCATTTCTTTTTAACACCCGCTATCTCATAAAAAACTGTCGATATCCAGAATATCGAAAACAGCACAGGATAGATAAACATATAACCCATATAAAATATATATCTGTTCTTAAATTCTATTTTTTCCTTTGAAGACCTGAGACTTATGAGTATGGTTAATATTGAAAGAGATATAAAAATAGCGAAGAAAAAAGAGTAAAAGTCCATGTAAATTATATTAAGACCGAGAGAAAGCTTTAAAGGAGGAAGTCCGACAAGAGATACCGTATCAAAAAAACTAAGAAAGTTAGAGGTTAGAGTGTACATAGGAATAAAAAAGAACATGAAAAGTATAAAGATCCATACAAAGTTTATAGGTATCAAAAAAACACCCAGATTACCGTGTTTTGGATTTCCTATAAAATGTATATATTTCTTAACAGTGTGTAAATATCCTCTATACCACCTAACCCTTTGCTTGAAAAGTCCAATAAAAGTTCTCGGCGCCTCCGTATAAACATATGCATCTATGCTGTTTTCCAAATCATAGTTCTCTCCCTGTATCCTGAATGCTATCTCCATATCCTCGGTTATGCTTTCCTTGTCAAATCCTCCCAGTTCCTTTATTGTTTTGGTCCTGTAAATACTGCCGGGACCGGGAAGAACATATTGGCACTGAAATATTGAAAAAAGTTTCCTAAGGAATATGGAAAATATATACTCGACCCATTGTATCTTTTGCATGAAAGTATCTACGTTCTCAACCTTAAGGGAAGGTGATACTCCCGCAACACCCTCTCTCTCCATATAACCGACCATTTTCTTTGCCATGTCGGGCAACGGATAAGAGTCAGCATCCATGCACATGAAAAGCTCTGTGTCCACTTGTTTTAAGGCATAATTCAGCGAATCGGCCTTGCCGGAATTTTCCTTGTCAATAACCTTAACGCCTTTCTTTTCATACTCCTTCAAAACTTCGAGAGTATTGTCCTTTGAGCCGTCGTTTATAGCTATTACCTTAAGCTTTGGGTAATCCATGTTCAAAATAGAATCCAGGCATTTTCTTATTCCCTTGCCTTCGTTGTATGCTGGAACGAGAACCGTGAGAGGAGGGTAAGACTTGGGTTTGGGATTGTCAAAAATTATCTTTCTGTTAACAAAGAAAACTGAAAACCATAATATTGAACAATACAATATTACAAAATAAGATACAAGATAAATAATATCAACTATGTTCATTATAAACCATCTCTTTCTTCACTCTTAAAATATATTTTTAATGTTTATATCTATTTTCTTTTGCATATCTGCCCCTAATACATCAAAAAAATATAGAAAGAGAAGCCGGTTTTTTGCCGGCATGATTTTTTTTATTAAGCTAATTACTCTTCTTCGTCTTCGGTGTCGTCTTCTTCTTCGTCCATTTCAGGCTCTTCTGGGTAGTAGAAAACTGTGTCTTCTACGTCTTCCATGTTTGCCTGAACTTTGGCCATTGCTTCTGTGGTCTGCTCTGATTCCCAACCTGCTATTACAAGAGCGTGTTTTCCTTCAACGAATGCGTTTGGTACTAGTTTTATCATGTATCCGTCTTCAGGTATTCCGGACTCTGCACCGCATGTTGGATAGGTCAAACCAAGAGCTTCTGCAGTTAGCTTGTTGACGCATGAACCACCACCTAGTATTAAGTGATAGCTGGACTTCTGTGCTGAAGTCACGTCGCTGTCAACAGCTGCTACGTTGCTCTTTATAACACCGGATCTGCTTACATCACCGCCTGTGCTTCCGCTTACTGTTGCATCGCTAGGAGCGAAGAACAAATTGAAATACTGCTCTGCTTCGGGTACCCACATGTAGAGATAAGAACCGTAGTTATCTACGTCTGTCTCTGTGTATACACCGTATTCGTCCAAACCGTATTCAACCTTGGAGTCGTCGTCCTGTCCGCTGGCAAAGGTTCCTCCTGAAGATTTTGTAGGAGCACCTACTCTTACCTTGGAGTTGGAGTCAGAGCTAATCTGTGAAGTAAGTACGGTCTGTGTTGTCTCGTCGTTGTTGCTTGCCTGTCCTTCAGTGAAAGTTAGGTTTACCAGAGTGCCTGCTGCACCAAGAGCTATCTTCATGTCGTTCTTGGTGTAGAAATCAGTGGATACGCTGATAAAACCGTTTCCTGTTGAGTTGGTTAGGTTAACTGTGTCGGAATCTACTATGTGTACGTATGCTCCAGTGTCTTCGACCTGGTCACCATCGTCCACAACTATCTTGTCTCCGTCAGCAAGGTCTCTAAAGGTTACTTGAGTGTCGCCTGTGTCAACATCGTAAATTTCGTATATTTTTGTGATGTATGAGCTTGCGGCACTTCCTTCCTGAAGTACGATTATCTTTCCATCGTCAACGGAGTTGTATGTTCCGGACAAACCATACCAATCGGTATGTTTGTTTATAACCGAACCTGTACCCGTGTAAGGAGTTACTGAGTACTCGCTTCCGTCTCTGTTCTTAAAGTTGAATTCCAAATCACTGCTTGATTTCTGTATTTCAACTTTGTGCTTGCTTCCTTCAAGTTCTGGTACAGAACTGTCAAAGCACATTTTTAGAGAACCAAACAATGGATCCATTACGCATTCGCCTATTTCTAGGTATTTGTAATGGTCGTCTTCCATGTCAGAAGGAACGAACCTAAACCTTATGGTGTCTATTGCATCTATGTCTGCAGTTCCACCAAAGTTTATTGCAGCATCGACTCCGTCAACATCATCACCACCTACTTCTACTGTTCTGTATGATGAAGACTCGTCAATCACAATCTTGTCGCTACCGACAAAGAACTCAACCTGTGCTGATTCTACTGGTATTGTCTGCATAAATATCTGATTTATGTAGACTGTTTCTCCTCCTGCAGATACGGTTTCACCTTCTGTTACCTGCTCTGTTTCGCCGTTTACTTTAACTGTTGCGGCTGGGTTTGTAGCTTCAGTATTAGCACCTATTACTTCCAATGTAACTGTACCGGTCTCGGTTGTGATTGTTTTTGCTTCACCGACTCCGACTGTTTCTGTTACTTCGGCTGCATACATGGTCAATTCTCCGTCAGTGCTTGTCATTGTTGGATCAAAAGTGAAAGTTGTTCCTAATATTTCAATTGTTTCACTGTTGTCCAAGTCAGGAGCATCTAAAGCGGTATCAAAATCTATAATTAGGTACCATACGTTACCTGCGGATGTATCCACACCTAGAACTGGGATCTCGTTAGCTCCGAGGTCTGTGTTGACTACATATTCATCTTCGTCAACGCCAGTTAGATAGGTAATAGAATCTCCACCCAAGTATAGTTCCTGATCGTACTGGTACTCTGTACCTGAATTTGTACCACCGTCGTCCTTGACTTCTTCATCTGGCAATAGTGTCGGGAGATCGTCCTTTGTAAGCTTTGTATCAACAGAACTGAAAGCTTCACCGTAGTTTAACTTGTTTGCACTTGCTTCTAATAGTACGCCGTCACTTATTGATACATCACCTTCACCACCTTCTGTGGTTACGGTTTCACCACCAAGTCTTGCTGCAACGTTTATAAGGCCGGCCAAATCATTGGCTACCCCGGTTGCAGAACCGCCGCTTCCTACTACAAGCATAAAGTTAGCAACGTTGTTTTCTACGAAAGGTGCTGGGAAGTCACTTAGTGTGTAATCAGCAGCCAGTGCGCTTCCGGCCATTGGCATAAGTGCCATTATTGCACCGATAAGCATTGCCGCTAATTTTTTCATATATATTTCCTCCTTTAAAATTTTTTGTTTTATTCTCAAGGGATTCCAAAAAACTCGGTAAGGGAGCTTATTATTCTCCAAGACCAATTTTCTTGAAACAGCCTTGAGTTGTTGATATAAGATGTGAAAGGTACCTATATATAAATTACCTGAAACAGTTTCACGGTCTCTTTTAAAGAAAGGAAAACTCTTATTTTTTTATTTTAACCCGTATAAAAGGGTATTTAATTGTTCCAAAAGAATTTTAAAACGTTTTTATAAAAAAATAAGCATTTTTAGCGCTTTTTATTTTTTTGATTAAAAAAGCCGGTATTTTATGAATTTTAGTTTAGATATGAAAAGATTTTAATAAGTTTAATCATATTGAAATGTATGAAAAAAATATTTTTGATTTTATTAATACTTGTCTTAGTCGCATCGGGGTGTTTCGAAAAGGATTTGTGCGAAGAACTGGAATACGAGATGCAAAAAAAGAACATAAACTGCGAGTGCGTCAGAACTGATTACGTGCCGGAAGACTACAGGAATCTTTCTGTTGAAGCAAAGTGTTCGTGTATGTGCTACACAGAAAACGGATGGATAAACACGACAATAGCGGTCGCAGATTAACCCAATAATTTTAGAGAGCTAGTTACTTTGTCTATTTCCTCTTCTTTTGCCGGACCTATACCCAAGCAGGTTATTGTCCCTGGCGGGAGTTCCGTCATGCCCGCATCTTTTACTAGTTTTGTAGGAAGTGGTTTTGCCTCTTCCTTTAGTTCAAGAAGTTCTTTTAGATTTTCAACCTTAAGAACTACTTTCTTTGCGCCTTCTTTTTCCCATTCTTCGGCAACATCCTTACCAGAATTTTTTAAAGCACCCAGTGAAGCATGAGCAACCTGTGCAGCCGTCTTTCCCTTAGTCATTTTCAAATCCTTTCTGACAACTATGGCCTGCTTGTACATCATGCAACACCCATTCCGAGTTTCAGAACATCCCTTAGACCGAGAGCAAGCCCGAGTATGAGAACTGCTATCTTAAGCCAGGTCTTGAATTGCTCATCATCCACTTCCTTGTCTATTATGTAAAGAATTGGCCATACTACGATTATTTTGAGAGGAAACATAATCCAAGGACCTGAAAAGTTTATCAATAACCTTGGTAAAACGTGCTGCTCTCCGTAACCGAAAAAAGAAAGAGCAACGAAAGTGGCGCTGCCGTCAAAAAGGTGCGAAACTAATATGGGATAATTTACCTTTGAAAGATATTTCGGGAATTTCAGATGTACTAGTCCGAAAACTATTGACCATATTAAGACAAGTATAAAGACCATGAGAACGCCGTTCCAATTTTTTATTCCGAATTCCAAGACCTGGTAAAAATGGAAAACACACAAGGCAGAACCTATTGCAATCATATACCTTTTATAGTCTTTTCCCGTGTACTTTTCCATCAAAATAGACAATAAAATGGAAAAGACTGTGATAAACAAAATAGTTATATAAATTCCCGGAGAGACAAAGAAAACCCCCCTGTAAAATTCAGAATCCTCAAGAGACCTCATAATTCCGCCCAAAAATATATAGGGAACTACAGCCAGCATGAATCCTTTGTCAACTTTTATTTTTGTTTTCTTTATGAAATACTTGTAAACAAAATAGACAAACAAAACAAAAACTATGGAATAGACTATTGTATTGGGCACTGTATAATAATGACCCATTGGCTCCAAAAAATATTTATCCAAAAAACTCATTTCAATCACCGAACATGTTTAAGGGAACGAGGGGCGCATCGTCATCCTTTTTTTCTTCTTTTTTCTTTGAAGACTTCAAAGTCGCATAATCTTCTTTATCAACATCATCAACTGTGTACTGGCTCTTTATCTCCTTCAGGTTTATATCGCTGCTTTTTTTCTTTTTCTTCAGAGGGAGACCTATCCTGAACTTGTTTAGCATTAGAAATTGAGAAACTATAAACCAACCTGAAACAAGGAAAACATTGAAGACATCAAAAACAAAAAATAGAGGAATTAGAAAATTGAAAGTAGTCTTCATTCCGTTCATGGTGGTTATTCTTCCTGAGTTTATCCTTGCGGTCCTTATTGCCCCGGAAACCAGAAGAGAGAAAGGAAAAACAAGGAAAACATAATTGTAAGGATATGTTAGCTCATTGAAAAAAATCAAGAAAGCAAATATTCCGGGTGCCAGGGCAAATGAAATCATATCAGAAATATTATCAAGGTCTTTTCCAAAAACATCATCCACTTTCACAATTCTCTTTGAGGTGCTTATAAAAAAATCCAAAATGGCGGCTGCCATAATAAAATAGGCAGAATATAAAAAAAGACCTTCCATAGAAAGAATTATAGAAAAAAATCCGAGTGACAAAATTACAATTGATAGCACGTTTATTAATTTTTCTTTCATATTTAACCCTTGTCTAAAGGTTAATAAATATTTAAGAAGAAGTTATCTTATGAAAAAAGAGTTTAAGGTGTTTCTTAAAGGAATATTCATGGGAGCAGCCGACATAGTGCCCGGTGTCTCAGGAGGCACTATAGCTCTTATAACAGGAATATATGAAAGGCTTATTTTGTCTATAAACAATATTATACTGTCTATAATTCTTCTGATAAAATCTTTCTTTAAAAAAGAGTACAGAAAAGAGTTCAAGAACTCGATAAAAAAGGCGGACTTGAAGTTTTTCATTATCCTTGTTACCGGGGTAGTTGTTTCATTTATGACTATATCAAGATTTATTTTGACTGGCATTCAAAACTATCCCGCATACATTTTTTCTTTCTTTTTTGGATTGATACTTGCATCAGCTATCATGATAGGGAAAAAAATAAAGTTCTTTAGGAAGTCCCTGTTTGTGGCAGGGTTTTTGGGATTTTCAATTTCTCTCCTTATAGTAAGCCTTGAAGGACTGGGTGCAAGCCACACACTGCCCTTTATTTTCGTATCCGGTTTCGCAGGTGCCTGTGCAATGTTGCTGCCTGGCATCTCCGGTTCATTTGTGCTTCTTCTTCTTGGACAATATGAATTCATGTTATCTGCGTTGAAAAATATAAACATTCCGGTAATAGCAACATTTATTTTTGCGATGATTGTCGGGGGTTCTTTCATATCCAAAGTAATTTCATATTTTATAAAGAAACATGAACAAAAGACATTCTCATTTTTAATAGGGCTTATGATTGGAGGCTTGGGCTTGCCCCTTAAAAACATAATAGCAGTACCCCAGAACTTCTGGAGTTTTTTGACCTTGGCGGGAGCTTTTTTTTCACTGCTGGCGGGAATAATACTTGTCTTTTCTATAGAGAGGCTAAAGGATACTGGACATTCTTTTTAGATATTTCATTCCCTCAGAAAATTCTCTCTCTCCTTTTTTTGTAATCTCGTAGTAAACCATCTTGCCTGTTTTCTCGGACTTAACATAGCCCTCCGAATCCAAGAGATACAGAACTTTGTAGGCAGTCACGTTTCCTGTCAAAAAACCGAATTTTTCCTCGACACTATTTTTTATCTCTTTGCCGCATTTTTTACCCTTTCTCAATGAGCTTAAAATAAAAATCCACAAGTTTTCTTTCTCAACTTTTCTTTTTAGCCTATCAGTTGGTCTCTGCATTTTAATTCGCCTGTATTAATTATTAGGTTTTTTGTATAAAAATTGAGAAAAACGTTTTACAGTATAGTAAAATATAAATACTTTCTTCTACAAAACTTGTCTATGAAAAGATTAGGAATAGCAGGTTCTACAGGAGGAATGGGGCAACACAACCTCAGAGTTATAAAAGACTTAAAGAAAAACGGATACGATATAGAAGTCTCCTGGCTTGGTTGTTATAGCAACATAGAAGAAATGGAGAAACAGATAAAAAACTACAGCCCCGGTGCAGTATCAGTTTTTGATTCAGAAAAAGCGGAAAAGCTTTCAAGAAAAGTTGATGTGCCTGTTTACTCGGGCAAGAAAGGTCTAATGGACCTTATAAAAAGTGATTCATACGAAGGGTTTGTAAACACATTATACGGAACATCAGGTATAGAACCTACGGCAGAAGCGATAAAAAAAGGCAAGACTATATATCTAGCAAACAAAGAGACACTTGTCTCTGCGGGACCAATTATAATGGACATGGCGAGAAAACATATACCAGATTACGAAGACCCGTCTGGAGTAAAAATAAGAATGGAAGATGATGAGCCAGCTGCACAGCACAGGTGCCTAAGGCCTTATAAAAAAGAGGAAATACCGCAAGTTCTCGATGCATTAATAACAACATGCTCTGGCGGAGCCCTAAAAAACATGACTAGAGAAGAAATAGAAAACGCTACCTTAGATAAGGCATTAAATCATCCGACATTTAAAATGAGACCCCAGATAACAACAAATTCCGCAACACTGATGAATAAAGCGCACGAGGTTATACAGGGAGCTTATTATTTTGACGTGCCTCTAGAAAAATGTGAAGTTCTTGTTCATCCGGGTTCATACATATCTTCCGGAGTAAGAACGATAGACGGGGCAAACACACTAGAAGTATGTCCATCAGACACGAGCTATCATATTCACTATGCACTGACTTACCCGGAAACAGTCAGATTTAATTTTAAGGATAAAAAAACGAAAGGGGTTAAACTTCTTGAAATGGACGATGACTTGATAATGGGAGGAGAGCCTGATACAAAAAGGTTCCCGTGCTTCAAGTATGGTATAGACTCTCTAAAAATAGGGGGCAGTATGCCAGCTGCGATAAATGCAGCAAACGAAGTAGTGGTTGGCCGTTTCATAGACAGGGATGACGAAACCGTGAAATATATAAAAGATATAGAAGATGCAATAAAATACACCCTGGATAATCATAACCCAATAAAGAATCCTGATTTAGATGAAATACTGGAAGTTGACAAAAAGATAAAAAGCAGAACTCAAAAATATTTAGATGAAAGATATGAATCTCCCGAATAAACTTACGCTATTGAGAATGTTTCTTACGCCGTTTATTCTTGTCTTTATTTACTTTGAGAGTTTTAGGATTTACGCCCTGGTTCTTTTTGTAATAGCAGTAGCCTCTGATTATTTAGACGGGTGGTTTGCTGTCAAAAAAAATATGAGGTCAAGACTTGGTAATTTTCTCGACCCGCTTTCAGACAAGATTCTTGTGTTGACATGCCTAACTCTTTTGTCTTTCCTTGAACTATTCCCCTTGTGGATGGTGTTCATAATATTGGCAAGAGAATTTATAATGAACGGTCTCAGGTCCTGCCTTTCCGGAAAGGAAAAAATAGTGGGGGCAAACATTGGAGGAAAGACAAAATTTGCATTACAGTCTCTGGTAATATTTCTGTCAATAATATACCTTTCTTACCAAACAGCTTATCAGCAGGAATTTTTGCTTTTGCTTAATGTTCTTTTGATAATTGTTGTGATAATAACAATTGTCGCATTGCTAAATTTTATATTCAAAAACAAGGAGCCGATAAAAGAACTTGTAAAAAATTAATTTACAATCTGCTGGTTATAGTCCTCAAAAATTTTCTGGTTACCAGTCTTGCGTTGCTGTAGAAACCGAAGGGTCTTCCTTTTAAAACCAATTCATTTTTTCTTATCGACTTAAACAAAGAATCTAAAGAATAATCACAATCCACTATATTATATATACTTCCCAAATCCCTGAAGTAGTGGGAATCCGAACCGGCAGTAATTGGCAAATTCAAATCCATTGCAACCCTGTAAGCTTTTCTGTTTGCATTAACTCTTGTGCCTCCGTTAAGAACTTCTATTGCATCGAATTTGTATTTCTTTATATTGTCTTTGAGAGAAGATGTTCTTGGCCATCCGGCATAAGGATGTGCTGCTATTGCAATGCCTCCCAATTCGTGTATTTTATCTATAGTTTCCCGGACGCCCAGATTCTTTTTCACGTTCTCTTCTATACCTAAAGCAAGTATGTGCCCTTCGGACGAGCTTACTTCAACTCCGGTAACAAACAAAAAATCCTTAATCTTTTTGCTGTATTCCAAGCCCTTGATAGAGCCTTTTATAGAATCGTGGTCGGTTATCGCCAAGCCGTTTAATCCGTTTTTAATTGCAATATCAATCATCTGTTTCGGTGTTCCAAAAGCCTCGTTCTTCAAAATTGGGTGCTTAGAGTATAAAGAATGTGAATGAAAATCAATTCTCATTTTACCACGGGACCTCTTTCACGCCAATCCTGTTCCCAATTATGCAAGCTATAACGTGTATTATAGGAGTTATAAATACGAACAAGAGCACAGAAACTGCAGTCAATTCTATGAAAAAGGATGCAAAGAAAAAGGCACCAAATACAAAATCAAGCTGGTCCAAAAGCGGTGCGGGCTGCCCTCTTTTCATGTCGATTCTTCTCTTAATGAAAGAACCTGCCATGTCACCAAACATCGCACCAAGAGACACAAAAAAAACCGAGGCAAAAGAAAGTTCATATAAAGAAAAACCCTCCTTAAGAGCAATGGGGTTAATATAAGGATAGAGAGCTATTTGAACCATGCCTACAAGTGTTCCCATAAAAACAGCAAAAGCCAAGCCTTCCCAAGTCTTTCCCTTGCCAAGCAAATGATTGCCGTCAATAAACTTTTTTCCGAAGTCAATTCTCTTTTTCCCCTTTGCTATAGGAGCAAAACAATTCGCAGTGTAAGCAGGTATTATTACCCAAAAACCTAATATAAGCTCAAAAAGAATATCCATAAAATCTTTTTAAAATGAATGCTATATATATTTATGTTGATTGAAACTTTAAAATCAACTTTAATAACAGTCGGCCTTCTCATCGGAATACCTGTTTTTCCTGATTGGGGTATACAAATAGCGGTCGCCCTATCGATAGGATTGTTACTACCGGAAAAATTGATATCGCCAATAGACAATTTCGTAAAGATTATATTTCCTCCGGCAAAAGCATTTGAAGAAAAAATGAAGAACAAAAAAAGACTAAAAAAGTTAATACCCAGAATAATAGCAGGCTACTTGTTTAGCTTTATAATAGGGGTATCTCTAATAGCAATAGGCATAATTATTTAATTTTGGCGCCCCTGCCGCGATTTTATGAAATTTTAAAAGAAACAAAAATTCTTTCGAACGCGGGATCTCGAGGTTTTCGCTTTTTAATCCGCAACCTCACGTCCTATCCACTAGACCACAGGGGCATTTGATTAATTAACGCATTTATTAAACTTAAATATATATAGGTATTAATTAAAAGTCTAAAAGGTGTAAATAATGAAGTGCAGTACTTGTGGGACGAATCTTGTAAGCGAAGAAAGGTTTACCAAATTTAACTGTCCCGCTTGCAATAAAGTTGAAATAGTAAGATGTGAAAACTGTAGAGTAAGGAAGATTCCTTATACTTGTGAAAAATGCGAATTCAGGGGTCCTTAAAATGGGTGGAATGTATTCTGCAAGAACTTTAAAGAAAAAAAGAAAGAAGATGAAATGGAAGAAGACCACATACAAAAACAGAACTCTGGGTCTAAAGAAAAAGAAAGACCCTTTAGAAGGAGCTCCTCAAGCAAGAGGTATTGTTCTTGAAAAAAGGCAAATAGAACAAAAACAGCCAAGTTCAGGATTAATAAAATGTGTGCGTGTTCAATTGATAAAAAATGGAAAACAGATTACAGTATTCGTACCTAATACAGGAGGAATACAGCAAATAGACGAGCACGACGAAGTTTTGATAGAAGGTGTTGGAGGTTCTCAGGGAGGATCAAAAGGAAGCATGTGGGGAGTAAAATGGAAAGTAGTAAAGGTAAACGGAATCGCTCTCTCTGAATTGATATCAGGAAGGAAACAAAAACCAAACAGGTAATTGTAATATGGAAAAGATAAAAATATTTAACAAGTGGGACACTGACGTGGAAGTAAAGGACCCGGGTTTAAAGAATTATATAGTGCTTAAGCCCTGCTTGGTTCCAAGGTCATCTCACGGAAGGCACAGCAAGAAAAAATTCTATAAAAGCGATATAAACATTGTAGAAAGATTGATGAATCATTTGTTTGTTTCCGGTCATAGGGGAAGAAAACACAAATTATCCTCAAGAAGTTTTACTGGAAAAAGCATTACTGCTTACAATATAATAAAAGAATGTTTTGAGATAATCGAAAAAAAGACAAAAAAGAATCCTATTGAAGTATTGATAAGAGCAATTGAAAATGCTGCACTAAGAGAAGAAGTCTCTTCTTATCAAATGGGGTCAATAATAGCAAGAAAGGCGGTTATAACTGCACCACAAAGAAGGATAGACATTGTATTGAGACTTTTTGCGCAGGGTGCCTACAAGAAATCTTTCAAGAGCAAAAAATCTATATCAGAGACACTTGCAGACGAGATAATATCTGCAAACAACAATTCAAAGGAATCGACCGCAATATCAGAAAAAGAAAGACTGGAAAGAGAAGCGGAAGGAGCAAGATAATTTATTTTATTATGTAATTTGATTGTTTAGGAATACTTATAAAAACATTTAAATACGTTTAATTAATATTACTGATATTGCTTAATTGATGGTGATAAAATGGCTAAAAAAGTTAACCTTACAGAAAGAGTTACAGAACTGATGGACACCAAAGATAAAATAAGAAACATAGGAATTGTTGCCCATATAGACCATGGTAAAACTACTTTATCTGATAATTTGCTTGCGGGTGCAGGAATGATTTCTGAAGAGACCGCTGGAAAGCAGTTATTTATGGATTATGATAAACAGGAGCAGGACAGGGGAATAACAATATTCTCCGCAAACGTTTCAATGGTTCACAAATACCAAGAAGAGGACCATCTTATAAACCTGATAGACACCCCCGGTCACGTTGATTTTGGTGGTGATGTAACACGCGCAATGAGAGCTGTAGACGGGGCTCTGGTGGTTATATGCGCTGTTGAAGGCGTGATGCCGCAGACAGAGACCGTGCTCAGACAGGCACTAAAAGAAAGAGTAAAACCAATTCTTTTCATAAACAAAGTTGACAGAATGATAAAAGAACTAAAGCTATCTCCCGAAGAAATGCAGAAAAGATTCATGAAAATGATAGCAGAAGTCAATGTTCTTATAGACAAATACGCGGAACCGGAATACAAGAAAAAATGGCAGGTAAATGTAAATGACGGCTCTGTAGCATTCGGAAGCGCTTACAGAAACTGGGCCATTTCACTTCCATACATGAAGAAAACAGGCATAACTTTTAAGGATATAATAGATTATTGCTCAAAGAACGAAGACAAAGACCTTGCAAAAAAGGCTCCTTTGTACAGGATAGTTTTAAACATGATTGTAGAGCATCTGCCAGACCCAATAATAGCACAGAAATACAGAATAGGTAAGATATGGACTGGAGATGAAGAAAGCAGTGTAGGAAAATCTATGGTTATGTGTGACCCGGATGGTAAGCTTTCTTGTGTCGTGACCAAAATATATACGGACCCTCATGCGGGTAATGTTGCAACCGCGAGAATATTCTCAGGAAGAGTTAAAGAAGGTCAGGAAGTTTATCTTGTAGGTCAGAAAAAGAAGGAAAGAATACAGCAGGTTTGTATATACAAGGGCCAGCAAAGGATAGCGATGAAAAGAGTACCAGCAGGAAATATAATAGGCATAGTTGGATTGCCCTCTGTTTTTTCCGGTGAAACCCTTTGTGACCCGGATGCCATGATAAAGCCTTTCGAAGGAATAAAACACATATTCGAGCCCGTAGTCACGAAAGCCATAGAAGCAAAAAAGACACAGGATTTACCGAAAGTCATAGAAATATTAAGAAAACTCTCAAGAGAAGACCCAACCCTAGAGGTTGAAATAAATCAGGAGACGGGAGAACATTTGGTTTCAGGTCTTGGAGAACTTCACATAGAAGCAAAAGTCGAAAATAAACTAAAGGACGAGGGAATAGAAGTTGAGACTTCTCCTCCAATAGTAGTTTACAGGGAAACCGTTTCAAAGAAGGCCGGCCCTGTTGAAGGAAAATCTCCAAACAAGCACAATAAATTCTATTTAGAGGTAGAGCCGATAAGCAAAGAAGTTTACGAAGCAATGAAAAACGGCGAGATAAAAGAAGGTGAAATAAAAGGAAAAGACGTAGAGCTCACAGATAAATTAAAGAAACTCGGTATGAATGAATTAGACGCAAAAGGAGTAAAAATGATTCATAACAGGAACATGTTTATAGATGCCACAAAAGGAATACAATACCTCAACGAAGTTGTGGAACTGCTAAAACAATCATTCAAAAGCGTCATGGACGAGGGTCCTATTTGCAGAGAACCATGTTACTCTGTTATAGTAAGGCTTGTTGACGCAAAATTACACGAAGACTCTATACATCGTGGCCCTGCTCAGGTAATACCCGCTTCAAGGTTTGCAATAAAAAATGCCATACTAAAGGCAGGTCCTACTCTTTTCGAACCAAAACAAATTCTAAGGATAGAATCCCCCCAGGAAGAAATGGGCTCCGCAATGAAGGAGATACAAAACAGAAGGGGAGATGTTATAGACGTGCAGAACGAAGAGGGAGCCGCAATACTAAAAACTAAGCTCCCGGTAGCTGAAATGTTCGGCTTTGAAGGAGCGCTAAAATCAGCAACTGGAGGCAAGGGATTTTATTTCCTAATAGACGTAATATTTGAAAAGCTTCCAAGAGAGCTACTTGATAATGTAGTAAAGAAAATAAGGTCAAGAAAAGGTCTGGAAGGCGGAATACCAACAGCAGAAGAGGAAGAAGAATAATCACAATTTCTTCTTTTTTATTTTTTCGAGAAATATATCAACATATTTAGGATTCCAGCCTTCTTTTTTTAAAGACTCCTTAAGTGAATCCTTAGTACAACCCTTCTTTAAATTTTTTGATATCCACTTGGATATACTAAAAGGTATTTCCTTTCTCAAAGAATAAAGAAAAAACAACTCTCTTAACTTAATAGAAAACATGTCGACATATCCCGGGCTCCAGTCCGCTTTGGATAAAAACCTCTTCAGTATTCCATACCTGCAACCTCTTTTGAAATTTACCACTATCCACTTTTTTACCTTGAATGGAACAGTTTCCTCGAAATCCTCCTTTTCTAAACCAAAGACCTTCTCCTTTTTGTAATATGCAAAAAGCAAAACAAAAAATAGAAAAATAAATAGGCTGACGAATATCTGAAAATCAATTGAAAAGGTATGCCAATTCAAGCTTTACCGCCACCTTTTTTCAAATAACAAACCTTTGCTGTGCTTATATCCCTGGTAATTATCTTACCTTCCCCTATAAGCTTGTATATGTATTTGGTTGCTGTATGCCTGTGAACTCCTATAGCATCTGCTATTCCGGTAAAGGTATCTCCTTCCTTTTTTCTTTTAAGGTATTTCAAAATCTTTTCTTCTGTATTCATTTAATTGCCTGTTTTGGATGGTGGGAGTCGAGGGTGTTCCTTTTATACAAAATAGTACAATCAATTTGTTGTATCAAATAGTACTACTAATTTGTATAAATTATCTAAATGCTAATATAAAAAACTATCACACAAAAATGCTTATAAATCCTTAATTTTTTATTCAAACTATTTCTTATTTACAATATGAGGAAATTTCTTTTAATCTTCCTTTTTATCTTACTTGTTCCTGCAGCATTAGGAGCGCCTGAGTCTTACATAGAAGAAAATGTTTATACAGAATTTTTTAGAAACGGCACCGTGAGGAGCTCGCAGAAGATAGGCCGGGTAAGCATTGTTGTTGGGAACAACCAAGATGTTTTACAATACATAGAATTGAATCTTACAAACATAACAAATACAAACCTCAATACATTTGATAGTACTCAAAAATCTCTAGCATATAGGGGAACGGCGGCTTCTGTAACTGGTGAAGAAAAGACGCTTTTATTCTTGAACACGAGCTACGGTGAAGAAGAACTGGAATATATATTAGACGAAGACGTAGCGCCCGTTATAAACATCACAATGGACTATATGAACAAAGACGGTGGTTTGGACGTACACAACGGCTTAAACACCTTTAATTTCTCTGCCGATATAATCACAACACACGACCTTGAAAATGTATATTTTTATTTCCAAGCAAACAGGCTGGGAGCCGATGCAATAAATATAACATACTTCAGCTCTTCAGGCACCGCTTTTATGGAGGCGGACGACACAAACAGCAACGGAATATATGACAGATTTGAATGGTTGGGAGACCTTTCACCCGGAAATCCGGTTACAATATATTTCGAGGGAGAAATAATACCCGGGATTAACTTTGATGAATCCTTTGCGGAAGTTAATCTCGAGGGCGAGTGTGAAGCAAACAATACCATCGAGGATGGAACATTCAGCGGTATAAGATTTTCTGAAAGATTCTCCAGAGGACCTATCAGGGAAGGAATAGACTTGAGCCAGGAATACGGAGGATGGACAGTGACCGGATTTATAAAAAACATGGCAAATGGTTTAGTTTACAGAGTACATGGCTGGGAAATTTATGAGGTGGGCAATCCTATTCCGGTAGCGAATTCAACGGATTACTTTCAGATGTATCCCGGCACGGTAAACTATACAAGCAAACACATTACCGGGGAGACAGAAAAAAAATACTACTCGCCTTCATTTGACTGGGAGATAATATGGAGTGATTCCTATTACAGAGCAGAAACAGAAAACAGAGTAGAAATGCCGATTTTATATTTTATAGATTCCGTGGCAGAGAAGTTTATTACAATAGAACAAAACAGCCAAGACGGGAGAATAATAGGAATAAGGGACAAGGTACAACATTCCGGTCATTCAATGCTTAATGTAACAGAAGTATACATAAATTCAAAATTACCTCATCTTTCTGATAACGGTCATGCCACGACCTGGACCATAAGCGATATCAGTGTTTTGTTAAGAAGGGGCGGTAATGAAACTGATATAACCAGTCTGGTAAACTTGGATTACTCGGACTCAACGCCCACAAATGACGGATATATTAACATAGATTTTTCAAATTCAGATATCGGAGGTGTAATAAGAAAAGACGACGACGTTGTTCTTTCTTATAAGATATCAACTTCCTGCCAAGACCAAGACCACAATTACACTTTCTCTACAAACACTACCCTAAAAACAGAATCAGGTACTCCTGAAACTAACAATGTTTCGGAAAAATTAGAGATAACAGGAGTTTTCTGCGGTGAGGAACCATCTCCCGGAGGTGGTGGAGGCGGTATAACTGCGCCAAAGAAAGAAGAAGCAGGAATAATGAAAGAAGACTCTAGAATTTATGTCGAAATAGGTAACATGGTAAACTCAAATGTCTTGTACAGGATATATGATACAGGAACAAAAGGCATTAGAGATATAGAAAACGTTATACTGATACCGGAAAACGGAGAGCTCGTTGAAGGAGAAGTTTCCGTAAAAGTTTTGAGAAATGGCAGTTGGTTTGACTTCAAAAATAATATAGATTACCGCATAAAGTCAAGGGGCCTTGTTTCTATAGGAGACAAAAAATACAACCAATACATAGTAGAATATTTGTCAAACCAGGGTCTTGACTTGCATAACGGAGACAAAATAAAAATAGAATATGTAGCAACGCTGCCCTACGGACAAAACGAGCTAATAACAGAAGCCTCGGGTTACAACTATTATGAAGATAAAATCGTAATAGAATCAGTACACTCTTTCATTAGAATAACTGCCAAAATAACAAAGTTCCAATATACAAAAAGTGAATGGGAACAGGGACTAGCAAATGTGGGTAAACCTGTTATGTGGATAAGAGAATTTCTCGTTAAAAATCCAAACGACTCACCAGCGAGAGACCTTTTTACTGCAAGTGTTTTTATGGATTCTCTAAACGTCCATATAGTTGATGAAAACGGACAAAAAGAGGAACTGGAAATAAAACCAGGTAACCTAGTGGAATGGTACGTAACACTTAATCCCAAAGAAGAAAAAAGACTTTACCTGCAGGTTTTTACGCCTCCCGTACTTGAAATATCAAAAAAAATAACTCCATTATTTTCAAATGATTCTTGGGTAAATTTCGAGATGAATTCAACAGTCAGAAATTTCGCAAAGGAATCATACAAAAAAGTAAACTATGAGCTGCCATTTCCTTTAGAAAATGTAAAAAGTTATGAAGGTCTTGAAGACATAATAAAAAACGGCGGTTTTAGTTCAGCAGTCATAGGGGATATGAACGGTAATGAAACAAAAAGCTTTTACATAAACTACATACAAAAACCCCCGATACTTATAGTCAACCTAAACAAGTACAATTTTACATTTGATGAAACTCTTGAAGCAAACATAATAGTAATACCTACAGAAAACGAGGAACTGGGTTATCTAGAGATAGAAGCAATAGGTCCCAAACCCAACAAAAAAACAAACTTTGGAAATGCCATGAATGTTGAAGGGAAGAAAGGTAGCATAAACGAGTTTGAAGAACAGGTAAAGCTGTCAAACTTTGTACCAGGAAAATATAGATTCGTAACTCACTACAAGAAAGATTTTGTGACCGTGCTAAGGGATGAAAAAGAATTCTATGTGGGGGGTAAAGAACTTCTTTTCGAAATAGGATACAACATGCTTCTGTTATTGTTATTTTTGTTTATACTTTTCATGTTCATAAGGATAAAAGAAAAGGAGGATAAGTTCAAGAAAGACCTCAAAAAACTAAGAAAAAAAGGAGGCGAAAAGGAAGAAAGAAGAGATAGGGATAAATTCAAGGAAGATTTAAAAAGATTAAGAAAAACATAAAAGAAATACAGATTTAAATAATTGAAATGCAAAATATATTACATAAGAGGAGACTCCCCCATGAGATGTAAATACATTATCTTATTTAGTATAGTATTACTGCTTGTTCCCTCAATTGCTCTTGCTTTACCGGGGCCCAAAGCCTACCACGTACAGCAGGTAAGAGCCAAATACTTGAGCGACGGGACAATAGATTCTGGAACTTCCTACGGTAAATGTGACTTCAACACAAACCCATGTAAGTACGGTTATTTGCAGGTCGCTCCTCCGAACAACGACGACGTTCTACAGTATATAAGAATAAATCTTTCCTCTTCTAACTACACGACTTTGCAGTCTAACACCAGCTTTGATTCTGTTGTTGCAAATTCTTCCGCTTACGAAAGAGTCGGAATATATGTAAACACAACTCAGGGAGACTCTGGTATAGGATATGCAGACGATGCTTACGAAATTAACGGGACAGGACACTCACAAACCGTTCCCGTAATAGAAATAAACGTTACAAAACTTACAAATTTCTTGGGAGGCGATGATGTTTACAGCAATGATAACATATACCCTAACGGGGCATCAAATCCTGTAAATTATTTCAACTTTACAATAAAAATAACCAACAACAGCACAAAAAAAGCGCTAAAGAATGTAAACTTTACAATACAATTTGACGTAAAGATAGCGCAACCTGACGTAATAAACATAACAACAACACCCACTTCCGGAACTGCTTCCGACAGCGACAGCGACGGGTGGTTTGACAGGATAGAATGGAAGGGTGACCTTAACGCTGGTTCAAGCCACACGATTTATTTCAACATATCAACAAACCAGACACAGAATTTTGCAGGCGACAGCGTTCAACTATACGACACAACAGACAGCACTGAAGCATATTACGACAACACTTCCTACACCCTAACAGAGAGCTACATAACAGACACTTTCTCAAGAGGTCCTATAAGGCAGGGTGTAGACCTTACAGTAGACGCTTCCACAGACAACTGGCTGGTAAGGGGGCTTATAAGAAGCATGGCAACAGGAACTCCGACTTCTGGAGACGCACTAACCTACAACCTTACAGGCTGGGAAATATTTGAGATAAACGCTTCAAGCGGAATACCTTTGGACCCTGACAACGCAAACAAGTCCGGAGATTTTAGCAGTACTAACGGTCTTTTTGATGCAAACGATTCAAGGATATATACCACTGATGATGAATTCACCGGAGACAATACCTGGTTCGACACGGGAAGCGGCGGAAACAAGCCTTACTACGGCGTATCATTTGACTGGGAAGTTGTCTGGAACGACACCTACAATTATGGTTATATAAATTCCACTTACGAGCTACCAACCCTTTATCTTGTGGATGTTTCTCCGGTAAAAAGTGTGGAAGGCTCAATAACACCATTGACAGCGGACCAAAACGCCACGATAGAGGATACTGTTCAGATGTTGGGTAATGATAATGCGGGCGTTGATTCTGTTGAAATATTTTCGGTTGTGCCTGCAAGACCTCACAACAAACCAACGCTTGATCACGGCAACTGGACTATAAATTCCAATGTCAACGTTTCATTTTGGAACGGTACCTCAAACAGCAGGACATATCTTAGCGAAGGTGCTGACTACACAAAAACAATAACAAAGCCCGATTCAACAAACGATGTTGACGGTTTTGTAAACATAACAATAAGCGATGTTTCAACTGTTTTGGGGGACACGCCGAAAGGAAATGACGAGTTCAACGTAACAATAATAATAACATCACCCTCAAGTTTTGAGGCGGGTGATATATTCAATTTCACAGGAAACACAACAGTCAGAACCGAATCAGGAACACCCTTAACGGAAAGATTTAATGATGTTACACTGCCAATATCGGCAAAACAGCTGGTGGGTTGGAAACAATTGATAGGTAATGACGTCACACAACCAAATTTGATAGATTCCACCATATGGGTAGAGGTAACCTCTGAAAACCTCACAAGCACGGTAAATGAAACCAAGTTCGTAGATTATGTCCCACAGGGAACAAACTTGGCAACATTTGACGATTACAATGAAAGTCTGACCATAAAATATTACAACAGTACCCATTGGAGTACACTTGAATACGGGGATTATATAATATCTGACAACGGGACTCAGACTCTTCCCGATGGATTGCTGGTTCATGTATACGAGATAAGTACCCCCGGAGGCGGTTGGGACCTGGGAAATGGAGAAAAATTAAACGTTACTTACCAGATGAATATAACTGATCCGGGCGCATATACCTTACCATCACTTATATCAGGTTTCGACCCCGTAACAGGTTACGAATATCTAGTAAGGGCTATAGGCTCTATAAAAGTTACAGTACAAGAAGATGTAATGCCTTTGGAAATAGACGAGGGGGAATTCTCTCAGGCAAAAATGGCTATAGTAAACAAACCGGTTCTATGGATGAAAGACTTCCAAGTCTACAACCCAAACGGTGTGCCGGTTAACTCAAAGTTCTCAATAAATGTTTTCTCGGACACGAGCAAAGGATATGTAAGTTATTACGACGAATACGGAAACAAAGTAGAGGAAGATGTTGACTTTGAACTGAATAAAGAAGGAAAAAGAATGATATGGAGAAGCAAAGTAAAGCCTTTCGAGTCAAGAACCTATGAGGTCAGGATATTAACACCGCCTGTAATGGAAGTTGACAGAAATGTTGAAGTTTTGGAAAAGCTTCCAAACAAAAAAGTAAAAATAATGATGGACGTCTTCCTTAAAAACTTCGGTATGGAAAAATACGAAAATCTCGCTCTAAATCTCCCAATAGGTTACGACGATATGATAAAAGCAAGAGACTCATTCGGAAATGAGCTGCAATTCAGCGGAGGTAAAGACTCTACAAGGATAATGGCGGGTGATATAGGTCCAGACGAGATGAAATCAATTAATATAATATACAAACAACCCTACCCGACGATAATAGTTACACCAGAAAAGGACGAATTCAAAGTAGAAGACCCGGTAGGTCTAAATATACTTGTTATAAACGGGGGAGAACAGGTAGATTTCCCCTTCATAGAAGTAGAGATTTATACACCAGGAATGGAAATAATAAAATCAGATGTCAAAAAAATAGAAAAAATGCAGCCACTTGAGAAAACCGAACTGACCGAGGAGTATTTCCTACCATTGTCAGCACCTACCGGCTTGTATCTGGCATCAGTAAGCTTCAGAAAGGACTTTGCCACTCTTGCAAGCGGAACAGGACAATTCTTCCTTACCGGAACAGAACAAACATTGACACAGACTTGGGGATGGGTATTCCTTTTAATAGTAATAATATTTATGGCATGGTTATCACACAAGAGATTAATGTCTACAAAAAAGAAAAAGAGTTATGAGTTTAAAAATCAGGTGATTTAATGTATGTTTTCGGAATAAGCGTACCTATACTTGAACTTTTGGTAGTTTTTTGTATAGTAGTCGTAGTTTATCTAATAATATTGGAAATAGAGTTCAGACAGCTAAAGGAAATAACCAAAAAATTCGACGAAGAAGAAGTGCTTCTAAGCAAAGAAATGAGAGAGCTTAGAAGCGAGGTTTCGGAGCTAAAAGAAGTAATAAAGAAAATAAAGAATTATTAATTAGTAAAAACAATATTAATAAAAAATACCAATATTTTCTATGCACCCCAAAACCTCAAAATTTTTTATTATTATCTTTATATTTCTGGGTATATTGATTATACCACTTTTTACTAAGGCCGTAGAACCGGAATACTCACACCCGTTTACTGAACAAAAAACATTTAATCTTGACCTTGAGACGAAGAATTTTACATACGAGCAGAGGGAGCTAAACGAAAGCGGTCCCGAATACTCTTACACCTACGAATATAATGAAGAATCAAACAACACATTCCTGGTACAAATACCAAAAAAAAGCAAAATAATCAGCTCGAGTATAGATTTAACAGGTTTGATAATTGTAAATAAAACAAACATAGGTATAGAATTAGACGACGTTGATATAGGAGATGTGACGTCTGATTCAGGAAATGAAATATCATTTGTATTCCAGCTAAGCTCTAACAACATAAGATTATACGATAACAAAAAAAACTTTTTATGGCAGAACGTAAGCGGTGATAATGCTCTAGATGTAGAAATAGGCAACATAACAATAGACTCAGAAAATGAAGTCATAGCAGGAACATATAATGGTATAGTTGTATTGAACAAGGAAGGCAATAAATTATACGAAAAATCAACAGTAGGTATCGTGTCTTCTGTCTGCGTAAAAAACCTGACTTCAGACAATGGAAATGAAATAATAGCAGGAGGAGCAAACCTATATCTTCTAAACTCAAGTTTAGACTTACTGCAGAACGATTCAACCATAACAAACGGCGATATTAACTCTGTTTTTGTGGAGGATGTCACATCATCAAGCCAGGGTAATGAAATAGTAATGGGTACAGGAGGATCAGAGAACAAAATATACCTTTTGAATTATACAAACAATAATTTCACTGAAATTTGGAGCTACAATGTTGGAGGTGATGTTAAAGGGGTTTACGTAGAAAATATATCTCAGGATTCCGGAAAAGAAATAATAGCTGTAACCAGCGGGGGAGACAACAAAGTTTATGCTCTAAACTCGACCGGACAACTTTTATGGAGCTACGGCTTAGAGGACTATGGTTTATCCGTACACTCCAATGAGTTTTCAGATATTAGCCCGGGTAAAGAAATAGCAGTCGGTGCGGGATGGGACACAAAAAACAAAATATACGTACTTACCAGCAACGGGAGCTCTCTTTTAAATTATACAACAGATGACAGAGTAAGAGGCATTACAATGGGAAATGTTACTGCCGATAGCGGAAACAACATAAACGAGATACTGGGTGTAACAAGAAACGGCTCTGTTTATGAATTAAATTACGATAACTTCCCGGAAAATGTATCCGTCCGGGTCAACGGTTCTTTGGTTTGGAGCATGGAGGGCAAATTCCGTTACTTGCAAAACCTTAACTTTACCAACATAACAAATTCAATTCAAAATTTTCTTGACTCATGCCAGGAAAGAGTGTGCGAGGTTCCATTTAAGCTATACTCTGCACACAAAGGAAGGATAAAAGTAAGCAACATAAACATATCATACATATATAACGCTTCTTCCGACATATACAATGAAACTTTGTACCCGTCTTGGTCAAGGACACAAAATATACATGTAAATGAATCGATAGTATCGGAAGCAATAAACATAAGTTATACAGAACCCGCACTCAACATTAGCATACATGAAATAAAAATAAACAATGGTGCAACATCTTGCGGATTCAAAAACGAAGTTTACTTTGTATCAAACATAAGCTCTGATGATTATTGCAACGTTACGTCAAAAGGAATAAAAATAGTACCAGGGAAGATTTACACTTACCATCTTCTTTGGGATAACCAAATGCAAAAAGACATACCAATTTACATGAACGAATCCGGATGGAACAAAACACACGGAATAGACAACAACCTCTGGGTAAAAAACATTACAATATGGAACAGTGCAACGGGGGAAAGTTTCACAACAATAATAGCCAATACTACTGTAAACGACTCACTCGTAAAGGGAGAATCTTTCCTTAACGTAACTTGGGGCGGGACAAACTACAATATAACTCCAAACACACAATGCCCCTCAATGAGCAGTTTGGGCAACGGCTTTACAGGATGCTGGAACGATACAAATACTGACGGTATAATTGACTTCTTTAACTGGACCCAGCCCAACGCATCTGCCGGTTCATCAGTGAATTACAAAGTAGGCGGCACTAGGAACTTGGCTCCGAACATAACATCATCAAGTGTTAACCCGTCTTCCGGTTTTTGGGGTGAATACTTCAATTTCACTGCAAATGTCCACGACGAAGAAAACGACAACATCAGCGTAACACTATGGGTATATACAAACTTTACACAAACTTGGGAAGAAAAAGGAAGCCAGAACATAAGCGGCAGTGGACTTATATCATTTAACATATCATCTGATAAATCCTGGGTCGGGAAAAACAAATACAAATTTGAATATTACGACTACAACTCATCCGGCAACCAGATGCACTACTCCAGAAACACGGAAGAAATTTCGGAACCTTTGGGGGAACTTCATAACGTAATACTGAATCATGTCAAGGGAAACAATACCAACGTAAGCAGAGAATATGGAGAAACAAGCACGGAACTAATGGTCTACTACAACGACACAAGCGGTTATGAAAACTGGAACAATGAATACTGTAATTTTACATTTGATTTGTATGAAAACTTAACGGACTGGGGACACATGGAAAGTATAAATGAAAGCGGTTATTGTTCTCACTATTTCAATCCCAATGGAAGTTATCCTGTGGGTTTACATTCCTGGTACACCTCGATAAACGAAAGCTTCTATAACGTAACGAACATGGAAAATTATTTAACAAGAGTAATGGGTCATATTAACATAAGCATAGACATTCCTGTTCCCTATCAGAGAGTTATAAGAAATGAGACACTTATGATTCAAGGCAAAATCATCGATGAATACGGAAATGCAATAAACTCTTCTTTAAACCACTCGGATTATGACTGTAATTTCTACTTCAACAGAACATTTATCGGACAGAGCCAGATTAACTCCAGTGGATATTGTGATTATGAATGGATACCCAATTGTACCTATCAGATTTTAGGCCCTTATATAGTAAACTTAACTTTGGTTGGGGAAGACAGCGTAAACTATACAATATTAGACAATGAGTCAAGAAATTTTGTTGAACTAAAGGACTATTCTTATATAGACATAACTTCTCCGCCCGAAGGAACAAAATTCTACAAGGGAGTAAACGTAACATTAAATGCTACTGTAAACGATACCTGCAAAACTTGTGATATAAACCAGTACAAAACAAGGTGGTACATAAACTTCAGAGATTACTCAAATTTGTATCTTGAAGAAACTAGCGGAATTGTAAGATACAGAGAACCTATAGAAATATATGGCTCTGATTTAGAGAATTCCGGGGCAAATCTAACAAAGTGGAAGACAAACGACACGAAAGTGAAATGCAGCGGAAAAGAAATGCCTATTCAAATCACTGGCTCGGGTAAATACATAAATTCGACATCAAAAATTACCTTCTTGGTTAACTTGACTGAATTAGAAAATAAATTGTGTTATATATTTAACAACGAAACGAATTCGCTACAGAACCAAACTTTAAGCTACATAAAAAACAGCGGCTTCGAATCGGGTACGCTAAATAACTGGAACTACGTAGTAAAAACTTACCCCGGAGATCCCCAAAGCAGGTACGTTTGCAGCATAAAAAACGAAAGCGAAACCGGAAACTACTCTGCATACATTTACGCATACGATGATACAGTTCATCTAAATCAATCAATAAACAATACACTGAATTCGGATTACATAAAAATAAAATACAAGGCATGGGGAACTTACAGCGACAACTCCTATGTAAAAATACTGGGAGATAACGCGTCCTGTTTATTGAACCTAAGCCATATAAGTTACTCTTCAGAATCTTCTGCAACATGGAATGATTCAGTATGTTACAACGAATCTTTCTTTAATTCCTCCAATATATCGATAGTCGTATATGACCAAACCAATGACGGTTACGGAACTTCAGCATCGCACATATACATAGACTACTTGTGTACTGCTGACCCTTACGGTAATTGTATATTACTGGACTCGGGTGCGGAAGGAATAACAAAGAGATTTAACTCGAAAGAAAACATTTCCTCATACATACAAAACAACACTGAAGGAAAATGGCCAATACCATTAAACTATCCTGTAGGAGGATATACAATTTTCTCAAACATAAGCGGTGACTATTACATCTCAAGCCAGAACGTAACTTACATAGACATATTCGGATTTGCAAATGTGTCTCACTTCAACTTCACACCTCTTGTAGACGGAGAATGCCAAGGAAACTTATGTTTTGCCGGCTCCGATATAAGTTTAGTTTGTGGAATTTTTGACAAAAACACATCGCAGGGCGTGCACAACTTTACAGTAAACTTCTACAACGAGACCACACATATAGCATCGGCCCAGACAAACGAATCGGGATTCGCGGTTTACAACTGGATTAACTCGACACAATCTACTGGAACAAAGAATATAAAATGCAACATATCCGACTCGCCATCAATTTACTATGATGCAAACGAAGAAAACTCTATGAACTTTACAATTAATTTTGCAAGTGATACAACCAACGGCACTATGAACATAACCTCGCAGAAATACCAGATTCTGGAGAATATAACCAAAGAAAAAGGCGACTCGGGGGTTTTCAATATAACCGTAAACAACACAGGAGAAGGAAGTATGTTCGGAATAAACGTCTTGGTATATAATCAGACTGGAATAACAGGATGCAGCAACATATGCAACTATCTCGAAAACGGAACAAGCTGTTCCGGTAACGTAACTTTGTCTGCTTCAAGACTCGCTGAACTTGGAAACAATTCAATAGAAATAGGCCTGAGATGGTCAAACCCTTTCAATTCTACATGGTTTGAAAACAAGACAATAAAAATAAATGTAACCAATACAACTTTTGTTAACTTTGTTGAAGATTACGTAAACTACACAATACCTTACGGTTCATCAGGAGAGTCCTTCGCTATATTAGAGGACTTCGGAAATACAGGACTGAAAAATGCTACATTTTCAATTTACGGAGGAAATTCAAACTTATTAAAGAACTGGATAAAGATAAACGGCACTTTAATAAATCAAACAAATCTCTCTGTTCAAAGACTCTCAAATTCATCATTAAACATATCCATTACTGTACCCAACAACTCCACCCATATGAACAAAAATTACTGGGCATATATTACAGCAAGAGAAAATAAAAACTGCATTGGTATTTATGATTCCTGCAACGATTCTTTAATGGTAAATGTTTCCGTAACTGAGCATGACTGGTCTGTGATGCCTGATCCCTCACAAACCGAAAGAAAATTAGTAGGAAGGAACGTAAACAACGCGGGTTCATTCCAGTTAATAAATATAACAAACAGAGAAAACTTCAATATAACTTTAAACGTGACCCTTTACAGCAACGGTTTTAATTTCTTCAATTACACTCTCGAAAACAACAATATAAAACAATCTCTTCCAGTATCAAACTTCACTTTGTTGCCTTACTCTTCATCAAGCATAAACCTGACATACTGGAATATAACAAACGAATCAGTACCTGGAATTTACTACATAAATATCTCGATAGAAAGACTTGAGCCTTTTTCCGCAACTCCAGATTGGATAAATATGTCAAGAATTCTAGAGATAAGTGACTTTGAAATAGAGATATTAAAACCCAACAAAACAAGCGTAATAAGCGATGTAGAAAACGGTACATCAATAGAGATAAGAGCTAACGCCACAAAAAGCAATGACGTGCATATATTAGAGAATATAACATGGAAAGCATGGATAGGCGGTCAATTTTGCAATATAACAAAAAACGAAAGTAACTTAACAGGAGCTAACTTTGACTGGAATATAACATGTGTTGCACCTTCAATACCAGGAAACCCCATAAACAACTCAATTATACTTTCAGCGAATTATAGCAGGAATGAAAACCAAAGCGTAGTGTTTAATTACACAAAAGAAAATGTAATAATATACAGGGATATAAAATCCCCTTCCTTTTCAATAGTCGAAGTAGAACATGTAAACAAACTCAGAAACATACAGTCTGTAATTTTTGAAGTAAATATTACCGATAATAAAGAACTGGATAGTTTCTGGTCACAGATAGATTCAAAAGGTAACACATGGAATTTAGGTACGGATAATTACACAGAAACATTATTGTCTTCGTCTCAAGGTTTTGATTCACGCAAAATAACATTCAACTTCTCAAATCCAAACACAGTAGGGGATTATGACATAACTGTATATGCAAATGATACTGCAGGAAACCCTACAAACAGTACCATAGGCTGGTTCGATGTATACGAGCCAATACAGATATTGGGCAACATGACTGACTTGGATAACGATAAAATAAATGCCAGCTTTACATTTTACAGAAATTCTAAAAACCTAGACGAATTTTATAAGATGAACGAGACTTCAACAGAGGATAACGAATCATACAATTGGACACTTCACAAAAGAAAATATGATATAAAATCAGAACTATTCGGACAAGAAATAATATTTTATAATGCAAGCCTAAACATAACGGATAACACTGAACCTATAAGGTTTGATTATTTTGAAACATATGATGAAGTAGCCAACAAAGCAAACATAGAAATATCTAACGAATTCCATTCTCCCATAATGGGGATAGTAATAGATACAAATGTGACACAGGATGCAAGGATAATAATAAACTCAACAAATGCATTTGACGATGCAATCTCATCTGTAGGATGGGACCTAAAAGCAGCAAATCTGAGAGTTCTTAAGTGCAGTAATTGGGATTACGAAAACAGAAACTGTAATACAACACTCGGCGAATCTCATGTTGTCTCGGATTCTCCACAGAACAAGGTCTTTAACTTCACGTCAGACCAGGGATTTTCGGCCTTCTTTATATCTGATATTAATGTAGAGGCAGGGGACGGGGACGATGACAACAACGGACCAGGCGGAACAACCGGAGGAACCACAGGAGGTACTGACGCCTCAACAGAAGAAACAGAAATAGACCCGTTTGATATTGACACGAATCTTGGAAACTTAATACTATACCAAGGAGAATCAGGAAATTATTGGATAAGTATAAAAAACAACATGGAAAGTCAAATAAGCCCAAAAATTTATTTGTCAGGAAAGATAGCAGAATTTATCAGTTTGTCTAAAACCGAGTTCGATTTAGAAGGAAAGAATGTTGAAATAATAGATGTGCTTGTATCGGTTCCAAAAAACAAAGAAGCAGGAACATACACAGGAAACCTTGAAGTAGAAGCTTACGGAGAAAAAGAAATTGTGCCGCTTACTCTAAAAGTCGTATCAGAAGGGGAGGGTATATTGTCTCTGGAAGTAGACATAATAAAAAAGAAAATACTAATAGAGGAATATCTAAAATTCCAGATAAAAATGAGGAATATGGGCATTGAAAAAGAATTAAAACCGACATTAACATATTTAATAAAGGATGGTAAAAACGACAAAATAGTTAAAGAATTAAAGGAAAATGTAACCATTGAAAAAATGCTTTCGTTTACAAAAAGGTTGGAACTAAATGATACAGGTCTCGATGAAGGAGAACACATACTTGAAGTATGGGCAGAAACAGAGGGGAAGGCAGTGAACGACATGGAAAGTTTTGAGATAATAAAGCCGTTTTTTGCAACAAAATTAGGCACAAGTCTTCTCTGGATTGCTCTGGTTCTGTCAATTTTAGTCGCGAGTATATTCTTGAGAAAATATTACTCTGAATGGAAAAAAGGAAAAGAATCAAAGAAAAGATATCTTTTCCCCGTTAACATGAAAAAAGTACCACAGAAAACAGACAGGTCTTTCTGGATAGGAACAATAGCGGGAAGCAAAATAAAATCATGGATAAATCCAGACGACCTGACAACACACATGCTCGTGGCAGGGGCAACAGGTTCAGGAAAAAGTGTAGGAGCATCAGTAATAGTAGAAGAGGCGCTTGAACAGAAGATACCTGTTATAGTTTTCGACCCGACTTCACAGTGGACAGGTTTCGTTAGGTCGTGCAGAGACCAAAATTTGCTAAGATACTATCCAAGTTTTGGAATGGATACAAAAAACGTAAAACCTTACAAAGGTATGATATTTGAAATGAATAACCCCAACCAGAAGATAGATTTCAAGGAACTAATGAATCCTGGTGAGATAACCGTATTTACACTCAACAACCTAAAGCCTGAAGAATTTGATGAATCTGTAAGAAATATAATAAGTTCCATGTTCAGAATAAACTGGGAGGAATCAACGACACTAAAAATGATAGTAGTATTCGACGAAGTTCACAGACTTCTCGAAAAATACGGCGGTAAAGGTGGTTACATAGCCCTTGAAAAAGCATGCCGTGAATTCAGAAAATGGGGCATAGGCATAATAATGTGCTCTCAGGTACTGGCCGACTTTAAAGAGGCTGTATCAGGTAACGTATTAACAGACGTACAACTCAACACTAAAAGCCTCGAAGACATAAAAAAAGCCAGAGACAAGTACGGAGAAAAATATGCAAAGAGAATAACAAGACAGGGTCTTGGTGTGGGAATGATACACAACCCCAAATACAATAACGGTAAACCTTACTTCGTACAATTCAGACCAACATACCATAACCCGCACAAAATAACAAACGAGGAACTTGAACAATACAAAGAATTTGCAAAAGATTTAAAGTCAATTAAAAATGTTATCAAAAAAATGGAAGAAGAAGGCAAAGATGTTTTCGACCTAAAACTCGAATTAAGGCTTGCAGAAGACAAGCTAAAGCTAGGTAACTTCAGGATGGCGAAAATATATATAACGTCACTTAAAGAACACTTGGATAGAGGTGTCTGATTGACAAAAGACAATGATTATTCTGTTGAAAAAGAACTTCAAAAGATAAAAGAAGGTATAGGAAAACTAGATGATAAAAAAATAGAAAAAATAACAAAAAATGTTGAAAAAAAATTAAAAAAAGAGTTCAAAGAAAAGAAAAAGAAAGGAGGGTTTCTAAAAAAACTCAAAAAACACGAAAAGAAGAATGAAAAAGAAGAAAAAAACAAAAACATGATTAGCAAAGAAGAATTTGAAAGAATAGAAAAAATTG
>CAZOZN010000002.1:2973-270512 GCA_964584335.1 uncultured archaeon | reverse complement strand
TGATGCTTATTACATTGACACGAGTGATTACAGGCACTACATAAAGGACAGCTCGGGAGACTACAAAGGAATGTTCAGCTCAAAGAGAAAATCGGATAGCAGAGAAATTACAAGGCACGACACCGCGGGCATATCATGGGATGACGGAACCAATTCGGGTGGTTTCGGTCTAATACAAGGCTCATCATCAAACGAGCCCAGTTCATACAGTCACAGCTACAGCTGGGGAGTCAGCAACAACTTCTATGTGGAATTCGTGACAAGATATTATGACATAGAGGGTGCGACTTCCGATTACGACTCTTCTACCTGCCCCGGTCTTGAGGTAAAGAAAGTGCACAGGATTTACACCCAGGATTATTCTGACTACGAGAATGCGGCTTTAACAACTTACAAGATTAAGAACGTGGATACCGGAGCAATAGATTTGGAGTTCCATACTATGAGCTATGACAGGGATGACCCCAACAATGACAACTACGTTTACACTCATATATACCCAAACTCGAACGGGAACCCGATAACAACTTCATCAGAAACAGAAGTTTCTGGCCTAAGCGAGCAGTGGACCGGAAGAAACTCCTCATCCGGAGTGGATATAGGTCACGTTTATTTAAATGATTCTGAACCGGGAAAGGTTCTTTTGTCTGAATATAACGGATGGGGGTCTGGTTCTGAAGCACTCCCGCCTGAAATTCCTGTTATGAATTCAGAGACCATTGACACATGGAACGGTCCCTATCTTGTATGGGGAAACGGGACTTCAATAACTCTCCAACCCGGGGAGGAATATGAGATAAGGGTCTGGCAAACCTGGTACGACCCCGACCCGGAATGGGAAAAGCTAAGCAAGATGCCCGAGTCAACTTTGGGAGCTGCGGAAGAATATGGAAGCATAGCATCAAGCATTGTGGATACCGGAAGCACGGATATTATGGGATACCTTATAATGAAGGTACAGGAAGAAAACGACGGGTCATGGTCAGATATTAAAACTATAGTTGATGACACCAACACCAGCACAGAGAGAAATATAACATCGCTCGATTACCTGAGACTGGATGATAAATGGTATGATAACGGTGCCTGGAACACGGAGAGAAGGGAAAACAAGACTTACAGAGTATACGCCCAGTTCTCAGACCCTTACGGTAACGCGCTGGAATCGGAGTCGGGAGGATACTTGATAGGAACATACGAATTTGACATACTTCCGCCCCCGAGTATAATCAATATAAAAAACATAACAATCTACAGGGTAACGGGCTCTTCAGACAAATTTAATGACAAATCAAACATTACCGGGCAAGGCACAAATACAACCTTCAATCTTTTCACCGAAAACGTTTACAGGATTGAGGTGGAACTTGAAAACAATCCATCAAGTACAGATAACTGGAATTTGGAAACGGCAAACATATCCCATAATTATCTAAACAATGTTTGGGGAATTGAAGAAAATAGTGAAATATGGTATGAGAACTCAACAAAAAACTACACCGGAGGTTACTTCTCAGGAGGAAACGTATCATGGAATACCAGCCTGGGCGGTACCGTAAAGATTGGGGAAAACGGGACATTTTACTTTATAGTAAACATAACAAACAATACTCAGGGATTTTACCCCGTAGAATTTTTAATAGACGATTACTATTTTGTTGAAAGAGACTTGTCCACATTAAAGATAATTCTGACGGAATCCGAAGCTCCAAGATTGTATAACGAAATCTACGGGCTCGAAGAAGAAAGCATACTAAGAGGCTCATCCATAGACATATATGCGAGATGGAACGAGGAAATAAGTTCAGCTTACGCGGAGTTTAATTCAACAAGCCCCTCAATGGTACAGGAAGACATAGAAATAGACTCACCAAATCCTGAAAACTGGACAAATCACACAATAAATTCAAACCAGTTCTGGGCCCTTGGAAATCACAGTGCAAAAATATATGCAAGTGACATGAATGATAACCAAAACTCAACTTTACAATATCTGGTATTTGGAGTTTGGGGCCAGGCAGAAATATATGACTCATCAATAAATCCATCTGAAATAACAAGAGGTAATTATTCCGTTGTTTCGTGCAGGATAAGAGATACCACAAACAACAACCAACCCATAACAGGCTACAGTGTTAGTTTCTATAATTCCACTAGTTTATTGGGCATCAATACAACCAACTCTACAGGATGGGCGAAATGGAACTTCACCAGTAACCAGCTGGGGATTGAAACAATAAAATGCAATATAACACAAGACAATGAGAACTATTACCAGATAAATCAAAACAATGAAGAAAGCCTTGAGCTGACAACAAGAGAAAATGAAAAGCCGAAGTGGTACAGCGCCGAAAGCAGCAAGGAAGTGGTTCACAAGGGAGAAAGCCTTAAGATTTCTGCTTACTGGACCGATAACTACCGGCTGTCTCAGGCTGTATTGGAATCAAATGATACAGGTGTATTTCTTAACTCGAGCCTGCACAGCCCCCTATCAATGTCAGGAAACGAGTCATGGTCCAACTTCAGCTTTAGTTATCCCGCTGATTCCGAGCTCGGTTCGGTTCAATGGAGAATTTTCGGGGAGGACTTTTTCGGAAACTACAACGCGACTGGCATTCTCGATTTTGAAGCTTGGGGATGGGCTTCTGTTACAGAAAGCTCTCTGACAGAAGAGCCAATATACGTAGGTAATTCTACAAAAATGCTTTGTAAAGTAGAGGATTCCAACACATCATCAGCAATAGAGAATTATCCGGTAACATTTTACAATGGAACAGACGTGATTGGTTCAAACCTTACTGATGTTGGCGGGTGGGCGAGCTGGAACTTTACAATGAACCAAAACGGCATATTCAACTTGCAATGTTTTATACAAAATAATGAAACGTTAAAATATAACAAATCAAGCTCATATTACAGTAACGAATCTCTAAGAGTTGCATTGCCCGGGGAAGATGTGGATGCACCCAAGCTTTACAATGAAATATACGGTAAAAACGACACTATTCTATACAGGGGAGATTCTATAGTTTTTTATGCCAAGTGGAATGAAACTCCGGAATATTCATACATTGAATACAATTCAACATCAAATTATTTTGTTGAATCAGGAGCTGATGATGAATCCTATAACGGGAACTGGACAAATTACACAATAAACATAGACAATGGCTGGATTGTCGGTAAGCATTTGGCAAAAATCTATGCAAACGACTCCTTTGGGAACATGAACAATACTCTTGACTACTTGGAATTTGATTTATACGGAACATCAAAAATAAACTGGGTAAGCCCTAGTGGTGCACAGACTAGAGGAATAATAAAACTCCGGTGCAGGGTAACAGACAAAGATACAGGAGAAGGTATAGGGGGGTACAGTGTAGGTTTCTATGACGGAGGTTTTGACGTGCTCGGTTCAAACACAACCGACTCTGAAGGTTATTCGACTCTTTCATGGGATGCCAGTTCATATAATGTGGGGCCGGAAGATATAACATGCAAGATAGACAGCTCAAAAGATTATTACGAATTAGAAAATAATCCTGAAACTGATTCACAGTCACTGGTTTTATACGGCTCGCTGAACACAACAATAATTAACCCATTGCAGGGCAGCATACATCAAAAACTGGATAATTTGGATATGAAATCAACCACGCTGGATGATTTGGGACAGAATATCCAGGTAACTGCAAACTGGAGCGACTCTTCTTCTGTTATTGCTACAGGGGAGAACACAACCTGGCAAGTTCCCTCATCATATTTGCCCGGAGAAGAAACAATAACTTTAGACACATATAAGCAATATTACTACTCCGACTCAAAAGAAGTAAATATAGAAGTATGGGGCCGTTCAGAGATTAACCAATCGTTATTAAATCCCTCCACGATTTATCAGTCACAGACCTCTGCATTATACTGCAGAGTAAGGGATTATGATTCCGGTGAGCCGTTGAACGGTTACGAAGTAGAATTCTTTAAAAACGGCAGTTCTTTGGGACTGGATTACACCAATTCAACGGGATGGGCGGAAAAATCATTCTCCGAGACTTCAAGCGGTAACTACAACATGACATGCAACATATCAGACAGCGTAAACTTATTTTACAACGAAACTTCAAACAGATGTAAAAATCACACACTAACTGTATTACAGGATAGCGAAGCACCTAAATGGAGCTCCCAGACACAGAATGTAAAGGGCTACATAGACGAAACTCCTCAGACAGGAGAAACAATGGAATTGAGCGCAATATGGACTGAAAATGCAAACCTTGGATGGGGCTGGCTTGAAACAAATGAGACCGGGGAATGGAAAAATAAGACAACATATCTTTCGCCTATGGAGCTAAGCGGAGAAGGTCCGCTAAAAACCGAGTTCGAATGGCAGAATGAATCCGTTGCAGTAGGCACAAATGTTTTCTGGAGAATATGGGTTAACGACAGCAACGGACTTGTTAACAAGACGGATATGATGAATTTTACCACAGAAATAGCCCAGACCCTGATAGAAAACGGTAAAGTTTCTGGGCAGGCTATGGTAGGACAAAATACAACACTTTGGTGTGACTACGAGAGATCAAGGAATGGTCAAGATATAATTAATGCGGACATAAACTTCGAAATAAACAAATCGGGTCTGACCAACTACACCCCGACATTATACAACTCAAGTTCATCACGTTATGAATTTCACTACACTCCTGAATCCTCAGGTATAATTTACTGGAAATGTTTCGGAGAAAAGAAAGGATACGAATCACAAGAAAGCAGCATTAAGTCTTTCGAAGCAACTGCTCCGCCTAATATAACAGACATAACCCTGGATCCCGATATAATGGGATACGGGTACTCAACACTAATAACAGCAAACATAACAAACGATGACGGTATTGATGCTGCGGAAGCATTGGTGACATATCCGAATGAAAGCACCGTTAAGTTTGAAATGACCAATACAACAAACGATATTTATGAATACAACTTCACGGATACATGGCAAAAAGGAAACTACAATGTTACAATATTTGCAAACAATACACAAGGAGCATCAACTAGCGAAGGCCCCTTGCAATTCTATGTAGGATTCAATGGTAAAATGGGGGTTATGACAGAAAAAAACAAGTACGGGCTTAACGAACAAGTGGAACTTACAAACCCAATAACAGGCTGGTGGAATACCTCATGGAAATACAGGCAAAGATTGAATATCACCAATATGAACCACACAACCAAGCTTGAAAGGGGATACTCATTAAACCTCAACTTGGATACGTACTCTTTGTTATCATCAGAAAAAATAATGAAATCCGGGAAAGATTTAAGGGTTCTATGGTATAATACATCGTCATCAGAATGGATAAATCTGGATTGGGTGAACGAGACCGAGTTCAACTCAACTTCAACGCAAATATGGTTCGGGTCCCAAAAAAACATTTCAGGTTCACAGTCTGATGAAAATTATTGGATTTATTATGGAAACGATAATGCAGGAGAACCATCAAAAAACAGAACAAAAATATATCTTTTCTGGGACGATTTCAGTTCAGGTCTTCAATCTTCAATATGGAACAGTGCAGGATTGCCATCAGTGAGCTCGGGTAAGCTTACATTGGATTCTGGTGAAGGAGTAGGAACCAAAGAAAATTACCCAAAAACGGTATTCGAAACATCTGTTTTATGGGACCCGGTAGGTTCTGCATATGTATGGTGGGGTTGGATAAACGGCCCAAGCGCAACATCGGGAAACTATATAATGTTCTCTTCCGGAAGCAACAGTTATCAGAGAATGGGAACAAACTCGATAGGACTCAGCGGGCAGATAGATACCAATGAAAAATACCATAAATATGCAATTAAATGGACTGATGGTTACATAGAATGGCTACATAACGATAGCAGCAAAAAAAATTACACAGGCACCGAACATGACAGTTATGACCTTCCTTACGTAATAAGAAATTACAACGATGACGACCAAGTCAAGATAGACTGGGTAAAGGGAAGAAAATACATAAAAGAAGAGCCTGAGCTAGAAAAGGTTGGTTCGGAACAGGAGCTTGGTTCAATAATAGAAAACACAGGTGATAACAGCACATACGGTTATGTAGTTATGAAAGTTCAGAAAAATAACGAGTTTGGTTGGAGTGGTGTGGAGGTCGTTGTAAACGATGCAGGATTTGATAACAAAAGAAACATAAGTTCAGGAAGATACCTAAACCTTTCAGAAATATGGGAATCGGAAGGCTCGTGGAACAGCGACATGAACCAGCCAGGATTATACAGAATAATTGCATACCTAGCGGACAATATGGGAAACATGCTTGAATTTGACGGTGGAGGATATATTATGGCTACCAGTGAATTTGAGATAGTTTCACCTGAATTCGAAGTAGAAAATATAACACATGAAAATCTTTACGAAAGTGACATAAACGAATATGAAATAGGAGACAGCATAGACTGGATAAATATAACAATACAAAGTCTTGAGTCAGAAGCAGTAAACGTAAATGTGACACTCAACATACTTAAAGACGGAGAGAAAGTCAGCTGGGGTCCGAATGAAACCAAAAATTGCAGCAATATAGAAAAAAACCAATTCTGCACCAAGATGTTCGATAATTCCTCAAACGGTTACAGAATACCTAAAGATGCTACAACAGGAACTTACACATTTAACTGGAACATAACAATAATGGGTAAAAACGCGAACACCACTTTTATCACATCAGAGACATTTACAGTACACAATTTAAAAGAACAGCTAACATCATCGCTAACGCCGGATGAAATATACAAAGGAAACAGCTCAGAATACAGCTTCAAAATAACTAATCCCTGGTCGGAAAATATAACAGATGTTAATGTCACGATAAATTGTCCGGACTCTTTGGGATTTAATTGCTCATGTAATTTGACAGGACAATATGGCGGAACATGCGAAGTAAATAATATTCTTGAGTCAACCAGCTGGTGGAACGAATCTTGGGACAAAAAAAGAGAGATTAGAATAGACTCGGGGAAGATAAAGGAAGACCTGTCTGATTTCCCGGTAATGGTTAAACTTAATTCCTCTAGAATAGATTACTCGAATACACAGGATAACGGGGAGGACGTAAGGTTTATCTTGAATGATACTTTGCTTGACTACGAGATAGAAAAGTGGAATGAATCGGGTGATTCCTTTGTCTGGGTAAGGCTGCCTGCTGTTTCATCCACTTCAAACACAACCTTCTGGCTTTACTACGGCAACAGCAATGCGGAGGACAGACAGAACAGCAGCGGTGTCTGGGATGAAAACTATATGATGGTTCATCATCTTGAAGAAACTTCAAGGACCAGCGGAAGTTACAATGACCATTACGATTCTTCTGGAAATAGTAAAAATGGTGAGGCTATGGATATGTCAGACTCCTATTTAGACCAAAAAGGAATATTTGATGGTGCAAATAATTTCGATGGAAGTAACGACCACGTAGAAGTTCCTTTAGTAATGCCTTTAACAAATTTCACAACAGAAATATGGTTCAAGACAACAAACAACAACAGAGGCATATTCCATGCTCATGGTAACACGGGTTCTTGTCAAAACGGACATGACAGGCATGTATACATAAGCGGGGGAGATATATGCGTAAGGACATGGCCAACAGAATTCGGATGTTCTGAGACCCTGTGCACTTCGGGTGAAAACGTTGCGGATGGTGAATGGCATAAGGTAGTGCATACTGTAAACAGTCTATCGGGACAAAAGATATACATAGATGGAGCACAAAAGGCAAGCAACTGCAAAAACGAATCAAACTTCAACTGGCAGAATTACGTATCAATAGGAGCATCATGTAATGCAGTAAACGAGTATTTCCTTGGAGACATAGATGAGGTTAGAGTATCAGATAAAGACCGTTCTATAGGATGGATAAACGCAACATACCAGTCAGGAAAAGACTACCTTCTAGATTTTGGGGATGAGAAAGGAGGAAATTCATGGACAGCCAGTTTTGTAATACAAACAAACAGTTCTACTCCGGTGGGAGACTACAACATAACTGCAAACCTGAGTTACATTAACCCGGGTTCCGAAAATAGAAACTGGTACACTCAAGAAAGCCAGATACTTAAAGTAAGGTCAGTAGGATTAGAAATAATAGAATACAACTATCCTCAAAACATTACCAGAACAAACACTGTAAATATTACAACATATGTAAATAACACACTTTCAAGCACAAACATAACAAACGTATGGCTAAATTATACGCTCCCGAACGGTTGGATAAACACAAGTGGTAGTATGAAAAAATTTGTTGGTAATATAACACCAGGAGAAATAAAATGGAACAATATAACAATAGAAGTCAATTCATCGTCTTCCCTTGGGCCAAATGAAGTAATAATAGAATCAGAATCTTCAAACGGCTATGAAGATTTAAGAAAAAGAGACATAGAAGTATGGACCGGTACCCTTGTTACAGAAACAAAATCAAGCAACTACAATCCGGTAACGGGAGACACTATAGAAATATCCTCGGTCTTGTTGTATAACGACACACAAAACCCCGTTGAGGGAGAATTTATAAACTTTATAATGGACGGTGAGAATATAGGATTTTCTCAGACCAATAGCTCAGGATACGGTTCAATAGAATATCAGATACCCGATACAAAGAATATAGGAAACTATACAATAAACGTAACCCATTCACAGACAGGACACCCTTACTTCACATTTTACTCTTACAATTATACGACCATATCAATACATGATAATCCGCAGATATCGGAAACAGAAGTTTCGCAGGAACAAATAGGTTATGGCCAGAAAATAAACATATCATCTAAAGTGGAAGACGAGGATGGCCTAGACAAAGTAAGAAGCCACATAGAGAGTCCCGAAGGATATGAATACTGGATTGAAATGGAAAATGTAAGCCTTGAAAACTTTTGGAACTCTTCCTGGAATCATAGGATGCCACTTTTAATAGACTCGGGGAAGATAAAGGAAGACCTGTCTGATTTCCCGGTAATGGTTAAACTTAATTCCTCTAGAATAGATTACTCGAATACACAGGATAACGGGGAGGACGTAAGGTTTATCTTGAATGATACTTTGCTTGACTACGAGATAGAAAAGTGGAATGAATCGGGTGATTCCTTTGTCTGGGTAAGGCTGCCTGCTGTTTCATCCACTTCAAACACAACCTTCTGGCTTTACTACGGCAACAGCAATGCGGAGGACAGACAGAACAGCAGCGGTGTCTGGGATACTGATTATATAGGAATATGGCATCTCTCCCAAAACACGGGTAATGCCACAGATTCTACTTCAAGGGGTAACAATTTGACGGAATATGTAACGCCGGATACAAACATGCAAAAGACAGGTAAAATAGACGGGGCAGACAGTTTTGACGGTAACGATGACTACTTAATAAGCGACCAGCTTACTTCATCACCGAGCACAGAAACACTTTCCCTATGGGTTTATGCCGAAGATTCTGGTGTTATAGTATCGGAATTGGGCCAGAAGACAATAAACTCTGGTTATCACTACACTAAGATAGGTCTTAACAGTGACAAAGAGCTAAGAGGAAACATATGGAATTGTAATGACGACCTTATTTTCGGAACAATAAACCAAAACAAATGGTACCATTTAACTTTGGTTTACAACGGCTCACACGAAAAGGCCTATTTAGACGGAGAACTTAAAGACATTTACGAATGTACTAGAAGTGCACCAGGCAGTCAATATATGGCGTTCTCTGCAACAGAAAGTCAGACAGGCGGGGGTTTCGATGATACAAGCTACTTTGAAGGTAAAATAGATGAAATACAGTTCTCCAATATAACAAGAACAGACTCTTGGATAAATTCCACTTTCATGTCAGGAACGGATTCTCTCATATCATACGGAGAATCTGAAACAAATTTCTTCAGGGGTTCATTCAAAGATACATGGGAAATAGGAAATTATTACTATTATGTTTGGGCTAATGATACTTTAAACAACATAGGGAATTCCAGCACTTTCAGTTTTGAGGTTTTATCATCTGCTCTTATAGATATTGAAACCGAGGAAAAAGAATATGGCCCTAATGAGAATGTAATGCTGGAGGATATATTGGACAATTGGTTCAACCCTTCATGGAAATACAGAAAAGAAATAAACGTAACCGAAGAAAATGGTGTTGGAAGAAACAAAGAACCTGCAGAAATTTTTGTAAACTTCGCAGAAGAACACGCCTACAACAACTCAATAAGAATTTACAACTCAACAGGCAGTTCTATTCACTCCTTTATAAAGGAAGCTCAATACGATGGAAACTATTACGAAAACGCAACAGTCGTTTTCAATGTTACTATTAACCCGAATTCGGAAAAAACTTACTATATGTATTACACTGATTCGGGAGTTGGTTCGACTAGCTACGGCCAAATAGAATCAACAGCATCCGGAATATCCACATCTCTTAGCGGGGAGTATTATCAGTCTCCAAGTTTTGTTAACCAATTGGAGCTAAATACATCAGGTTACCTATTAATGAAAGTTCAGAAGAAAACAGGAACAGGATGGGGTGACTTTGAAGTTGTATGGGACGATACAAACGAATCGATAAGAAGAAATGTTAGTTCTTACAACTATCTGGAACTAAGAAACATTTGGGATAGTTGGAATACAAAAAGGTGCGATAATGATACATATAGAGCTTGGGTGGGTTTCACAGACCCTTACGGCAACATACTTGAAAATACAAACGGTAGTTACATTATAGGAACATATGAATTCAACATAACCCAACCAGATTCAAGGGTTAGCCTGAAGAATATAACAGTGTATGATGTAACCGAAGCAAGCAACACACATACAAACACAAGCAATCTAATTGATTATGGTTTGAACAAGACTTTCAATCTTTACACGGGTGAAAAATACAGGATTGAATTTTACTTGGAGAATAGTATGCAAAGCACAGAAGACTGGGATATAAGCGGTTCTGATATAGTTCATGTGTTCCTAAATAACTGGAAAATATCAGAAAGCGATATTTGGTATAATAATGGTACCGAATTTACTGGAGGTTCTTTTAATCAGGGAAATGTATCATGGAATACCGGTCAGGGAGGTAAAGTTTCCCCGGGTTCCAATGCGACTTTTTATTATGTGTTGGAAATAAACACAACTTCGCAGGAAGAAAAGGCTGTCAAGTTCATAATAAATGATACAGATTTCATAAAGACATATACAGACACCTTTAACATAATACTTTCAGAAGACCAACCGCCAAAACTTAAAAACGAGATATATGGAATTGAACCGGAATCAGTTTTGAGGGGTCAAAACATAAAGATATACGCAAACTGGACAGAAGAAATGGGTACATCAAAGGTCGAGTTTAATTCAACGAACCCATTAAAGAACGAGAGTTTAAGCCCTTCGGGAACATGGACAAACTTTACCATGGAGACTAACAGCAGCTGGGATACTGGAAAACATGTCGCAAAGATTTACGGTTATGATTTGAATGACAATATAAATGGAACCCTAACTTACATGGAATTTGAAGTTTACGGAATAGCTTCTGTTACAGATTCAAGCCCGTCATCCAAAACAATAAACCAAGGAGAGCAGGTAACTTTCTACTGCAGAGTAAGGGATGACGAAAATTATTATTTGGAAGATTACAACATAAGCTTCTACAATTCCACGGACCTCATGTATGTAGGCAAAACCAACCAAACAGGATGGTCTAACTTTACTTGGACAGACAACTCACTCGGTACGGAAACAATAACATGCAACATAACTGACAAGCCTTCAAGTTATTATAACGCCTCTGAAACAAGCTATCAAAGAACCCTGGAGCTGACAACAAGAGAAAATGAAAAGCCGAAGTGGTACAGCACCGAAAGCAGCAAGGAAGTGGTTCACAAGGGAGAAAGCCTTAAGATTTCTGCTTACTGGACCGATAACTACCGGCTGTCTCAGGCTGTATTGGAATCAAATGATACAGGTGTATTTCTTAACTCGAGCCTGCACAGCCCCCTATCAATGTCAGGAAACGAGTCATGGTCCAACTTCAGCTTTAGTTATCCCGCTGATTCCGAGCTCGGTTCGGTTCAATGGAGAATTTTCGGGGAGGACTTTTTCGGAAACTACAACGTGACTGGCATTCTCGATTTTGAAGCTTGGGGATGGGCTTCTGTTACAGAAATAGAACTCAACCCTGATACAATTTACGTGGGTAACTCAAGTATAATAGGATGTAAAGTGGAGGATTCTAATTCTTCGGAATCAATAGAAGACTATCCAGTGAAATTCTACAACCAAACACACGAACTAGGAACAAACACAACGGGAAGTGATGGCTGGGCTTACTGGAATTATACAGACCAGAGCAGCGGGAATGAATTAATAACATGCAATATAACTGATAATTTACCCAGTTATTACAACGCTTCTGAAAACTACGTTTTATCGGACACTCTTTATACGGCTGTTCCTGGAGAAGATACACAGGCACCCAGAATAGTAAATAACAATTATAACATAAATGAAACTAATGTATACAAGGATGAAGCCATAAAGGCTTACGCTCTATGGGATGATATGCCTGATTATGCATACTGGGAGTACAACTCAACCTCATCTTCTATGATAGAGAATGGTGCAGACTCTCCCTACACCCAAAACTGGACAAACATAAGCATAGGAATAGGAGACGACTGGTTAGTTGGAAAACACGTTATAAAAGCCTATGCAAACGATTCACTTGGAAATATGAATGACTCCCTTCCATACATAGAATTTACTGTTAAGGGATACTCGGAAGTTGAATGGATATCACCCACGGGATATAAAAATAGGGGAAGTTTAAAACTGGTAGCCAGGGTAAAAGATTACAACAATGGTCAGCCCATTGAAGATTATACTGTAGTTTTCTACAACTCCACTTGGGACCAGTTGGGTTCATCAGACACAAACTCTTCGGGCCATGCAAGCATAGATTATGATTTTTCCGGTTATCCTGTTGGCGACGAGACACTCCATTGTGAAATAGGAGATGAGCCCTCACTTTATTACGAGAAAAGTATAATATCGGATGATTCCGGTACAATTACACTTCAGGGAATTTTAAACACTTCAATACAATATCCGATAAATGAAAGTGAATACTGGAGAGGAGAAACCGTTAAACTCAACTCTACGACCGAAGACGAGAATGGAATTAATATAATCCCTGACTCCGTGTCATGGAAAAGCGAACCGGGAGAAATATCAAACCAGGAAAATTCCACTTGGATTGTTCCAAATGACATGAGCGTTGGAATAAACAAAATAAATATAACAACTTACAAGAACAATTACCAGAATGGTTTTGATGAAAGAGACATATTCGTAAGAGGTTACTCAAAAATTGAATGGTTTTCTCCACCCTCTGGTTCAAAATATAACCAAACAGAAACCATACAGCTACAATGTGACGTAAAAGACAATGAAACAGACTCTGGAATAGAAGATTATAATGTAAGTTTCTATGTATACAACAACACACACGAGTGGTTTGTAAATACTACTGAGTCATCCCCGTCAGGAAGAGCTACGGCTAACTGGTACGTAAACAAGAGTATATATTCAAATGGAATATATTATACAAAATGTAACATAACCAACCAAAATTCTCTTTACTACAACTCCTCCAGTAACTATGAAGACAATTCTACAGTCAATATAACTCAGGTAGAATATGCGGGAAGGTTGGTGGTAAAACTAAACACGCCTCCGGATAATACAATAGTTCCTTTGTACAGAAACTTCACTGTAAATGCAACAGTAACATGTAAAGATGACAACTGCGGTAACATAGAAGGAGCAGTAAGATACAATTCAACCTCGGGAGAACCCAACACAAACATCCCAGCAAGCGGGACTCCTTTCTACACTTTAAACGCAAACCCGCAAACATGCAACCTAAACCAGGATGAAAGCTGCAACATGTTATGGATAGTAAATGCAACAGGCAATCTTGATGATTACTACAACATTGATGTTATATTCTATAACCCCTCTAACGACACAACCAACTCTCTGATAAGGATAGGTAAAGTACTGGTGCTGAATGTATCAACTAACAGTATAGACTGGGGAAATGAAAACCCCAACCAGCAAGGATTGGCAGCACCAGGAAATCCTTATCAGATTGGATTAGCTAAAAACTCAAATGATGGTGACGGTATTTACATAAAAGGAACACATCTTTCATCTGGGTATTCTAATCTGGGAGTTGGAAACATAAGCTGGTGTAAGGGTTGTAGCGGATATCCGACATCTGAAAACCTCAGCACTACGTACAAAACAATACAATCAAACCCCCAGTCTGGAATAATATACAACATGTACTTCTGGATAGACTCTTATCCGGTTTATTTCGGTGAATATTCAGGAGTAATAACAATAATGGCTAACGCCTCTTGGTAATTAAAATATAAATTTCAAAGAAAATAAGGTTATATCATGAAAAAAAAGCATCTGGTATATTTTTTAATAATATTCCTTTTATTGACAAAAACATCTTACGCAGACCAGCTCAGTTTTGGTTCTGTGGGACATAACCAAAGGTTTACAATGGTCCCTGGTGATATTAAAAAGGTAAAATTATCATTCTTTAACTATGGAAAAACTCCATTGGTTGTCGACTTGAAAAACTCAGGGAGCGACGAAATAATTACTAGCATAAATCCAAGATATTTCTTGTTAGAGAGCGATAAAAAAGTCGTAAATCCCATGGGTGAAGAAGAATGGGTAGTTCTTGGAGAAAATTATGCAAAATGTGTTCCTGTTCAAGTCATAATAAAAGTGCCGGATAACATAAGCGAGATAACAAAAAATTTCCATAAAATAAAAATAGTAGCGACAGCTTCATCTGAAGACACCAACTTCGGAGGAACAAAAGAGAGGATGAAATCCGTTCACGAATACAGTTTCGCAATAACAGTTCCCGGCAACATAAATGCAAGGACCGAGGAAGAGTACGAGGAAACATTGGAAGAGTTTTATCAGGAAGTTCAAAGAGAAAGTTACGAATCTAATGATACTGGGAATAGTTGGAATATAGAAGTAAAAGAAAATGATGAAGAAGAAAGTAATATCGAAGAAAGAAGAGAACTTCCCACAGGATTTTTTTCTTTGGGAGGAGAAGAAGACGAATCCGGTATTTTATACTACATAATAATTTTAGCAATTGTCAGTCTGATAATTTATATTTTATACAGAAAAAGGAGATAGTATGAAAAGAGCACCCCCGAAGGAATTAATAATTTTGATATTTGTTCTCAGTTTTAATGTTGTATATGCAACGCCGACGATAGATTATGTTCAGGATTTTCCAAGTGTTTTAGAATACAACGAAAATGTGACAATATTAACTGAAGTAACGAGAGAAAACATTACAAACCCGGGGTGTTACATAGACACTGTATTAGCAAACATAACTTACATGAACGGAAGTACTGAAGTAGTAGAAACTTTTGAAATGTCTAACACTTCAGACCCTTACAGGTATGGGGGTACCTTTACAATAGCATACAAATTGAACAACTACACAGACATATACTATTATAACATATTTGTTAACGAGTCGAGCGGTAACTACACAAAATCAGACAGATATACTTTCGGAATAACAAAAACAGAATCTGATGAAGTTATAATAAGCGTCGAGGTTTCTCCTGATTGCGGTGTGGGATTCAGCTTCTATTTTGTACCTGAAGAGGTTACAAGAGAGCAGACTGTTTTCTTTATGCAAATAAACGAAAATATAGGAAACATGGATGTTAACGAAACGAGCAGTATGTACATAGAATATAACGACGGGACCCTTATCTGGGGGCCTTATCTTGACCAAACAACAGAGCTGGAACCTTGGGAAGATGATCTTCATTACGGCTTGTGGAAGACATATAACAGTACCGCTCTGGGAGTATATTATTGGCACGGTATAACAAGGTTCGTAGGAAGGACACCAAGCGGAATGAGCGAAACATTTTACGACTGGCCGGATTACAACCAAACTGCCAACTGTACTAAACCGGAAGATATCGACTTTGACGGTGAAAACGAAACCACATGCTACAACCATTTTAGCCACAGATGCTTCAACGCATATGCAAAAGAGTACCAATTTAACACTACTTCTTCCTCTTCACTTACATTAGAAAACCAGACGCCAAACACAACAACATATGCAGGCACAGCAAACATATCAAACACAATATACAACGCTTACACGTTTAATATGGAGGACTGCAGTGAATATTGTTATGCATGCATTAGTGACGACACGAACTTAACAGAAGATGAGTGTTCATATTCCACAGACTGGTTTGAGGGAAATATAATAAAAAACGAACTAGGCAATATGACTATAACCTCAATGGACCCGAACGGAAGGAATGTCACCTTCTCCGAGACTTTTACAAGTTGTGTAGACAGGTACGTGGTTTCCCAATGTGAAGTTAATTATACTATTAACAAGATTGCTTGTTACGATAAGATACAATGCAACGGAAGCATGGAAATAGTTGAAGATTTTGAAGTAGTCAAGGAGTTCGGGGGCGAAGAAGAGCAACCTTCACCCGAGACGGAACCTAAACCGGAACCCAGCCCCTCTCCGAGCCCCACTCCTGAACCCCTGCCAACACCATTGCCCGGTCCTATAGAAATAAACATATATCCGGTGGAACCTGAAATTAGCGGAATGCAGGAACAAACAACACCCGTATTATTTGAAATAGAAAATCTTGGTTCAAGTACCGCTTCAGATATAACATTAGAGCCTATAGTAGGTGAGGAGTGGGGATTTGAAAGTGCACAAATAGACACAATTGATTCTGGAGAAAAACTAAACAGAACTTTATTTATAACACCTACATATAAAGTGGAGCCCTCGACTTATGCAATTCCTGTACAGGCTTTAGATAGTAGCGGTAACGTCTTAGATCTTGCCTATTTTTGGTTTGAAGTTTTGCCCGGAGAATTTCTTGCAAAGATAAAAATACTGGAAAGCCCGGGAGAAATAACACTTGAATCAGATTCTGTAGGAGAAATACCAATAATGATAAAAAATGTAGGAGTTAAGCCACTTACTAAAATAAGTGCAAAACTAGAAAACATAGAAAACTGCATAGTCAACATAACTTCTCCTGAGTTAAAACTAGATAGTGAGGAAGAAGCAAATTTTAACTTAAAGGTTAGGACAAGAACAGGACCAAAGACATGTAATGCAATGCTTATAATAGAATCAAAAGAAAATGCTTATGCTTTCTCAAGAATAAAAATAAATGTTTCATCTCCCTCGGCTTTACTGCCAGGAGGACTGCTTTTAATACCATTACTATTGTTGTTCTTCATAGTATTTTTGTTAAGTCTTATTACCATGAGAAGGAGAGGAAGATATGTAGGCATACTTTATCCGATTTCTTCAATAATTACAATTATACTAATAATCTACATATTTTTATGGTATATGGGACTTGTTCCTATTTTCTAATTATAATTTCTTAAAAAAAGATAAAAGGAGCCGGATAGAGTCAATACTCCGAAAATATTCAAGTAAATTTGCGGGATGCTTAAATTCATTATATTTATTATGTTATGAATATCGCCGGTTTTGTAGAAAAAATATGAGAAGGATGAAACAAAAAAGGCCAGAGAAACTGTATTTAAAATTTTTTTATTCCTTTTAAGAGGAAAATACAAAAGAAACAGGCCCACCATCATATTACCGATTATACCTGCAGATAATATCATTATACTCTGGAAAGATGTTATTTTGCACGAGCTAATGGAAACGGAAGAAGGAGAATAAATTGGCAAAAAAGATTCCAAACTTGCCGCACATCCAAAAATACCTGCAGTAATTATATGAAATAACTCATGAGTAAAAACAGTTAAAACAACGAAAGAGAGCATAAAGACTATAAAAGGTTTTAATTTGGTTTTAAAGTGTCTTAAAAACTTATTTTTTTCAAAAATAACATCATTATCTAACTTAAAAAACATGAGAATGATAACCAAACTCAAAAAACCAAGTAAAAAAAGTGGATTGGTGGAGTTTCTGACTATATTTCCTGTAACTCCAAAATCTTCCTCCACTAAAAATTCTTCGCTTTTGTATATTTCACTTATTTCTATTTCATCCTCAAATAAAAGCAATTCTTCGCTTGAATTAAAAAAGACCTTTAAAGTATAGTTACCGGTGTATTCTGGTTTTATAAAAATATCAATTTCTCCGTTTTCGTTAAAGCTTACAGATTTTACATCAGTACTGATACAAATTTCTCTGCAAAGAAAAACAATTGGCTCATTTTCCATGGGATTTAAGCCTTTAAAATCAAGACTTATTAGAAAATCATCTTCCCCGTTTCGTGTATTTATTACAGATGCATTTACCTCTGTTAAGGTCACTAAAAGAATAAAAATTACAAAAAACAGTTTCAAAATTTTCATAATCTTATTAAGTAGAGTTTATATAAAAATCAGCTTAATCTAAAGTATATAAAAAGAGAAATTAAAGCTATAAAACTCTTCTTAGTGTCAGTTCCTTCACCAATGCCTTTACGAATGGCTCATGAGTAAAAACCTTTACAAAACCCGTATTACTGCTCCTAAATATTTTTTTAACATAATCGGACTGTTCTTTGGCCATTTCTTCGTATTTCTTTTTTGCTTTATCAAGATTTACTATTATAGTCTTCTCGGTATGTGGGTCTTTAAACCTGAAGTTGCCAGAACCTTCTGGAAGAAACTCGTCCCTTAAATCTCTAACCATAAATCCCATTACATCATTAAGCTTGTTTGAAACCATTTTTATGCTGTCTTCCCATTCTTTTCCGGTAGATATGAAATCAGATACGAGAAAAAGTATTGTACTCTCTTTTACGTTATTCAATACAAATCTAAGTGCCTTATCCAGGTCCGCCTTGCCTCCATAGTTTTTTTTGTCAATTATAAGCTCCAGACTTCTGTAATACTGTGATTCGTCATTGGAAGGTTCAAGAAATTTTATCACTTCATCAGAATATATACAAAAACCAACATTATCGCCTATTTGTATACCTGCACTTATTATCGCGCCTGCTATTATTCCGGCATATTCTCTCTTTATTCTTTTTTGAGTTCCGAAATTCATGGAAGAAGAAACATCAAGAAGAACAACTATATCCAAGTCCCTTTCCTCCTCGTATTGTTTTATGAAAATTTTACCGGTCCTGAGACTGGATTTCCAGTCTATCTTGGTTGCATCGTCCTCACCCGGTATATATTCCTTTAACTGAGCAAACTCAAGTCCCGTTCCTCTAAAAAGCATCTGGTATGTTAAGAGAAAAGAAAAAATGTCGCTTAATCTTTTAACTTTGGAATCTATCTCATACATCATTTCTTTCATGTCAAATAGCTTAGAGTCATCTGGCTCCCCTTTCTTAAGTTCACCTATTGCATCACTTATTTTTTTATTTTTTGATTCTTCCCTCATCAAATCACTGGAACACTATTTATAACCTCATCGACCAAATCTTCAGTTTTTATCTTTTCAGCTTTTCCTTCGTAATTTAAAATCATTCTGTGCCTAAGAACGTGATGTGCTATATCCCTTATATCATCCGGGGTAACATAACTTCTTCCTTTCATCAAGGCATTTGCCTTGCCTGCCAAGCTAAGATATATAGTAGCTCTGGGTGATGCACCCCACTTTATATACCTGCCGAACTCTATTCCATATTTATCCGGATACCTCGTAGCATTAACCAGCTTTACTATGTATTTCTTTATTTCTTCGGAGCATTTTATTCTGGGTACTAACTTTTGCATCTCTACTATATCTTTAATAGAAAGCACTTTTTTTATTTTATAATCTTCCATGTTTTTTACTTCAGCGTTTATATCAATAACCTTCTTTTCATGTTCCCTTTTGGGGTAATCAACTTGTATCTTAAACAAAAATCTGTCTATCTGAGCCTCGGGTAAGGGATAAACCCCCTTGGTCTCCAGTGGATTTTGCGTGGCCAGAACCATGAAGGGTTTTGGAAGAGGATATGTTTCCTTGCCTATGGTAACTTCCCTCTCCTGCATTGCCTGAAGCATAGCGCTCTGTACTTTGGAAGGGGCTCTGTTTATCTCATCAGCAGCTATAATATTTCCAAAAACAGGACCTTTCTGAACCTCGAACCCTCTTCCTTTTCTGTATATGAGAGTACCTACTATATCAGAAGGCAACAAATCAGGGGTGAATTGTATCCTGTTGTATTTAGCTCCTTTTATTGTATTTGAAAGAACAACCACAGTTAAAGTTTTAGCTATTCCGGGAACCCCCTCTATAAGAACATGACCATTACATATCAAGCATTTTATAATCGAAGAGACCGTATCTTGCTGTCCGTAAACACACTTGTGTATCTCATCTTCTATTTTGGAAATCTTATCACTATAAAAATCTATTTTCTTTTCTATATTTCCTTCAACCATCTAAACCACCGGAACAGTATCTATAATCTCTTTTATTATATCGTCAGTAGAAATGTTTCTTGCCTTGCCTTCATAGTTCATTATTATTCTATGTCTGAGTACGTTTGGTGCCACTTCCCTTATATCATCTGGTATTACATAATCCCTTCCGTTCATGAGAGCACTTGCCTTACCTGAAAGAGCAAGATAAATAGAAGCTCTAGGACTTCCACCATAATCTATAAACTTGTGAAACTCGAGACCATATTTCTCAGGAACTCTTGTAGATTCGACTATATTAAGTATGTAATCCTTAACACTGTCGCTTATTTTAATTTTCCTTACTATTTCTTGTACTTTTTGAATATCTTTAGGTGTAACTACTGGCTTGGTCTTGTAATCTTTCATGCCTTTAACAACTGAATTTATATCTATAATTTTAATTTCCTCATCTTCCTTGGGATAATCAACAAAAATCTTAAAAAGGAACCTGTCTGTTTGAGCAACAGCTAATGGATAAGTACCTGCCTGTTCGAGAGGGTTCTCGGTAGCAAGAACTATAAACGGCTTAGGAAGAGAAAAAGTCTCCTTGCCTATGGTAACTTCCCTCTCCTGCATTGCCTGAAGCATTGAGCTCTGTACTTTTGGTGTTGTACGGTTTATTTCGTCGGCAAGAACGAAGTTTGCAAAAATTGGACCTTTCTGTGCCTTGAACGTGCCTTCTCTCTCTATATACATGGTCGTGCCTGTTATATCAGAAGGCAACAAATCAGGGGTGAATTGTATTCTCTTGAAAACACTATCAGAAACAGACCTCGCCAAAAGCATTACAAGTAAGGTCTTTGCCAAGCCTGGAACTCCTTCCAAAAGAACATGACCATTACACATCAAACATTTTATTACGGAATCTATTACATACTCCTGTCCTATTATTCCTTTCTGTATTTCCTGTTTAAGTTTTAGAAGTTTTTGACTGTGCTTTCTTAATGTTTTCGAATCCATGATTTAATCTTGTAAAAACTTATTTAAAACGTTTTTAAATTAGTGTATCTTTAAGGCCGTGTCCTGTCAAGATTATTAAACATTTGCCCTTAAGATTTAGTTTTTTTGCACCAGCATAACTGACTGCGCCGGAAGCCTCTGTATAAATGCCTTGCCTGGCAAGACTTTTCCTCGAATCCTTTATTTCTTTTTCAGTTACAGACACTCCAGTACCTCCCGTGCCTCTTACAGCAAAAAGTGCCTCCCTGCCGTAGTTGGGTTTACCGCAAGAAATAGCAGAGGCTATAGTATTAGGATTTTTAACAACAGGTATTTTATCCATATTTTTATTTAAGGCCTTTACAACGGTAGAACAATGAAAGGATTGAACAGTCACTATCTTTGGTATTTTATTAATAAGACCGACCATTTTCATTTCTATCAATCCCTTGTAAGTCGCGTAACAAAGATTTCCCATTCCGACAGGAATAACGACGTAATCAGGAACATCAAAATTCATCTGGTCAATCGATTCGATTATAACAGATTTTTGGCCCTCTTGTCTATACAAATAATCGCCGGTAAGATATGTCTTCTTCTCGGTCCAAAGCTTTTTTGTCTTGTTTAATGCGTCTGTATAATCTCCATTTATTCTGACTATTCTTGCACCGTACTTTTTTATTTGTTCTCTCTTTATTATAGGAGCTCCCTTTGGAACATATATCGTTGCCTTTATACCAGCCCTTGAGGAATAAGCCGAAACAGAAGCGCCCATATTACCTGTGGATGCACAGGCAACCTTTTTTACACCAAGTTGCTTGGCATGCGTTATTTCTACAGTAGAACCTCTATCCTTGAAGCTGCCTGTAGAATTGGCTCCCTCGAATTTTAAAAAATAATCATCATTGTTCTTATCTTTTATTAAAGGGGTGTCATCTTCGCTCATTGTCACCCTTTCTACGTTCTTGGGTAGTGGGTAGAACATCCAATATTTCCAGTGAGAAGGTTTCTGACTTTTGAATTTGGTCTTTTTTATATGCCTTTTAATCTTGTCTTTTTTGTAAAGAACTACCAAAGAGCCTCCGCATTCGGGACACCAAAACAGGACATCATTTTTTGAAAAATCTTTTTTACAATTAAAGCATTGAAAATGTGAAAGAGGCATACTAATCTTTAGTTATGCTCTCAATAAAAGCATTAGTTTTTTCCTTCAGTTCATAAAGAGTTGATTCGTTAACAACTGTAAAATCAGCAAGTGCTATAGGACCGCCGGTATGAAGATTCTTTATCTGATTCTTATCCCTATTAGAAGACTCTTCTCTCTTTAAAGGTCTTACAGTCCTTTTTGAAAGCCTTTCGTGTCTAGTCTTTGGTGAAGAGAAAACGCAAAAAACCATCATATTTGGAAATTCTTTTTTAAGAAGTTCGTATTCTTCCATTGAATAAAGTCCATCTATTACTACATTGCTTTCTGAAAGCTTTTCTTTTATCTTATCGATGCTAAGCTTAGCCATTGCAGACATCCCCTGTTCTTCTCTAAGTTTTTCTCTCATGAAAGATTCATTTTTTTCATTTATTTCCATGTCTCTTTTTTTTAATTCCTCTATAACTACCCCTCCAAAATAAACCTTGAAAAAATCAGAATCCTCAAAAATCTTAACTGATTCACTCTTTCCGCATCCGGGCATACCGACAACAGCAACCAAGTTGTTCATAAAGACATCTTAGAACTTAATAAAATAAAAAGATTGGTGCGGGGGATGAGATTCGAACTCACGGAGAACCTACGTTCACAGGATTTCTCAGAGTTGAAGTTTTTGGTAAAGCTTTTTCCAAAAAGCTTTCTTAAGTCCTGCCCCTTTGGCCATTCCCAGAGCTTTAGATTTTTGCTTGAGCTTTTTCTAAAAGCTCTCTTGGGTACCCCCGCATAATGCAAATGTGTTTTTCCTGTTTTTTCTTAGTCTTATTAATCTTTTATTATTAATCATTTAAAAAAAAGTTAAAAAGTTAAAAAAATAAAAAGAGAAAAGAGACCGATTTAAAGGTCTCTTGCTTGAATTGTTTTTCTGCTGTTGTCTTTTGCTCTTTTTAATGCTTTGTGTACTATGTCTTTTACTTCTGTGTCCAAAGCATCATAGAAATCAGCGCTTACGTTTGCTTTTCCTCTTACCAAATCTTTTATTGCGTTCTTTACAATCAATGCCATTTTTTTACACCTCCACTAAATTGTGTTTAAGAGGCCTCTAGGCCGTCTATAGTAACATTTTGAAACACTCAAATATAAAGGTTTAGGGGCATTTTTAATAAGATTTATATACTAGAAGCCCTAAAAATGTTATTTTAAGGGGTTTGAGAAACTCAAAATTCCCATAAATTTTATTGGTGCTCCCGCCGGGACAATCCAAGCTTTCTTTTCTAAAGTCTTTTCTTTTTTAAAGAAAAGCTTTTTTGAACCCGAGTCTCCGGCTTTCTTCTTTCACTGAACCCAGTTGGTTCTCAAATCTTTCGACTTGAATCGAAAGGCCGGCATCCTTAACCGAGCTAGACTACGGGAGCATTTTCATTTCCTGATTTATCTTCTTGGTCTTTCAACCTTTTTATAGTTTTATTTCCTTGGTGGTGGGCCGGGGGAGAGTCGAACTCCCGACCTCTGCCTTTCACAAACTTTAATCCAGCCAATTTTATTAAACCTTTTTCGCTGAGTAAAAGGTTTGTAAGGGCAGCGTCATAACCACTAGACTACCAGCCCGTCAATTTTTTATTATATTCTTAGTATTTAAGCTTATTAGATTTTAATGGCGCTGAGGGAGGGATTCGAACCCTCGCGGGGACGTGCCCCACTAGCTTAGCAGGCCAGCGCCTTAAACCACTCGGCCACCTCAGCCTCTTTAAAACCAAAAAATCTAAAATTCCCAAATTCTTTTAACATTTAAATAGATGTAAGAGCTATAAATATTAAAAGTAAACGATTATATTAAAAAGGGGGTAGAGTTATGCCAATAAATGTGAAAAATCTTTCTGAAATGTTTGGAAAAGACGTTTTTACCACTAAGGGAACTTATTGTGGAAGAGTAGGAGATGTAAAGGTTAATTTAAACAAATTCAGAGTAAGATCTCTCGTTATAGAAGCTGCCAGAAACTCTTATTTGGCTGAAATGGTTGGTAGTAAGAGAGGAGTTATTGTACCTTATCAAATGGTTAAGTCAGTGGATGACATAGTAATAGTACAGCATATAACTCCACCGACAATAAAAGAACCTGACGAAATGGAAGAAGACTGATTTGTCTAGTGTTATCATATTTTATTCGATAATGAGAATTTGGTATGTTCTGTACATGTCAGAATGCCTTAGAAAATATTATATAAACTATTTTATTAACTATAATCATGATGCCCCCTGAAGAATCTATAAAGCTTGCAAGAAAATATAAAATAAAAACACCAAAGTACTTGGTTGCCAAAAGGCAAAAAGATGCTTTGGATTTTGCAGAAAAAGTCGGTTATCCTGTAGTAATTAAAACAATTTCTCCAAACATAAGCCATAAAACCGAAGCGGGCGGCGTATTGACTGACCTATATAGGAAAGATTTGAAAAATGCTTTCAACAAGATTATGAAAAAATCAGAAGGTTCCGTGTTGCTGCAAAAACAAGTGGAGGGTATAGAAACAATAATAGGGGGTATAGAAGATTCCCAGTTTGGTCCCTGTGTTAGTTTTGGTACTGGTGGTATATTCGTAGAAATACTCGACGATATAAGTTTTAGGGTTTGTCCCGTATCAAAAAAGGCAGCCAAGGATATGATTAAAGAAAGCAAGATATATCGTATATTGAAGGGCTACAGGGGTAAGAAATATGATATTGAAGGACTTTGTGAAACAATAAAAAAAGTATCTAACTTGATGTTGAAAGAAGGTATAAAAGAGATGGATATAAATCCTGTCATGTGTTCTAGAAAAAATACCTGGGCTGTTGACATAAGGGTGAATTGATGAAAGAAGAAAGAATTTTTTGGAAAGGTAAAAAATCAAGAAAGGCATTCCTACATTATTACATTGTTTCTATATTATTCTTAGCATTAACCGGTGTTTTACTGTTTGGTATAATAGAAATAGGTTTTTTGGCAGCATTTGCTGACTACTTATCATACTTGCTCATTGGATTAAGCATACTTTTTGTTATATTGGTAGAAATAAAGAGACTGATGGTAAAATATAGCATAACTGAAAACAGAATAATCAAGGAAGAAGGTATAATAAACAAAAAAACTGACTACATACCTTACCAGATGATTGAAAAGATACTATTTGACAATAAATGGCACGATAGGATACTTGGGATTGGAAATATAGAAATAGACACGGGAGAAGCCCAATTCTGGCTGCTTTCAGTAAACAAACCCAGAGAAGTCGAAAATATAATAAACAAAGCCATAAGCAGGGTCACAAGAAGGTACTACAACCAAGGAAATTCATCAGACTACAAACAAAACAACTACACTCAAAGAAACTATAGAAGGGGTAGATAATGTATAAAATTAGGTTTCACGGCAGGGGAGGGCAAGGAATAAAATTGGCTGCTCATATATTGGGCAGGGCTGCTTTTCTTTCGGGTTATCAAACACAAAGTTTTGCTGTATACGGAGCGGAAAGGAGGGGAGCTCCACTGACTTCTTTCTTGAGAATGGACAAAAAAGAAATACTTGAGAGAGACTATATTTTCGACCCAGATTTTGTTATATGCATAGATGATACCCTCGATATGGAAGAAGTAACAAAAGGATTAAAAAAAGACGGTACTCTATTAATTAATACCAACAAATATCCGGGCTATTTTTCAAAATTGAAACAAGAAGTCTATACTATAGATGCAACAAAAATAGCAATTGATTGTATCGGGGTTCCGATACCGAATACCGCTATACTGGGAGCATTTGTAAAAATTTTCAAAAAAATAACCATAGAATCTCTAATCGATGCAATGAAAAAAGAATTGGAAGAAGAAGGCAAAGAAGAACTTATAGAAAAAAACAAAAAAGCAATAGAGACCTGTTACAATAAGCTAAAAATATGAGACGATATCATGATTGAAGAACACAAAATAAAATATAAAGGAGTTAAAGGAATACCCGTAATAAAGGCAAACGAAGCAAAAACCATTAACACTGGGGCTTGGAGAGTATACAAACCAGTAAGGAATGAAAAATGCATATCATGCAAGCTTTGTTTTAAGATTTGCCCCGAGAATGCAATAAAAATTGATAAGAAAGGGAGACCGGTTTTTGATTATAAAATATGCAAAGGCTGTGGTATATGCTCAAAAAATTGTCCAGTAAATGCAATAGAAATGAAAAAGGACTTTCATGAAAGTGGGGTGAGTAAATGAAAAAGACCTTGATGGACGGTAACACGGCTGCTGCATGGGGAGTAAGGCTTTCTGACGTAAAAGTTGTCCCTAACTTTCCAATAACACCACAAACCGAACTTATAGAAAAACTGGCCAAATGGAAAGTAGACGGTAAATGGAGAGGAGAATTTGTAGATGTTGACGGGGAGCATTCTGTAATGTCTGCATGCATAGGCTCAGAAGCATCTGGATTAAGAACTTTTACCGCATCAAGTTCCCAGGGCACTCTCTATATGCACGAGGTTATGTACATAGCATCCGGTATGAGATTACCAATTGTAATGGTAAATGTATCGCGCGGTCTGTCTGCGCCCGTTACCCTGTGGACAGATCAAAACGATATACTTGCAATGAGAGATACTGGATGGTTGATATTCTTTTCTCAAAACAACCAGGAAGTTTTAGATTCTATAATTCAGGCTTATAAAATATGTGAAGATGAAGAAGTGATGCTTCCAGCTTTGGTAAACATGGAAGGATTTATACATTCTTACACCAGAGAGCCTGTGGAGATACCGGACAGATTTGACGTAAGAAATTTCATACCAAGGTACAGGCCCAAGGTTGTTTTGGACCCAAAAAATCCAATGTGCCAGGGAATTTCCGCAATGGGCAAGGACTATATGAAATTTAGGGCACAGCAACACAAAGCACAACTTAATGCTATCGAAAAAATAAAAAAAGTTGGGAAAAAATTCGAGAAAAAATTTGGAAGAAAATACGGACTGGTTGAAGAATATAAAATGAGTGACGCCAAGTTCGCCTTTGTAACTACCGGAGCAATATCGACTACAGTAAAAGAAGCAGTAAACAACTTAAGAAAAAAAGGAAAGAAAGTGGGTTTGCTTAGATTGAGAAGTTACAGGCCTTTTCCTGAAGAACAAATAAAAAAATCCTTGGATGATGTTAAAAGAGTAGCTGTAATAGACAACAATATAGCACCCGGATACGGCGGTATAGTTTTTCCTGAGATAAAGTCGGCACTTTACGATAATAATGCTGTGGTATCCGATTTCATAGTGAGTTTGGGTGGAACTCACACCGGACTAAAGGACTTTACTGACATATACAAAAAGACGGTTAGAACAAAAAAACCGAAGAAATACTGGATTCTTTAATGATTTTTATGAAACTAATAAAAAAAACCGATAGCAGAAAAAAATTTGTAAAGGAACTGTTATATCCCATTGTTGACGAAATAGTAAAAAAAATAGGAAAAAATAAATTTGACGAGGTTTTTTTCCTTTTTACTGAAAATCCCAAAAAAGCATTCCTAAAGATAGCAAACCCTGAAAAGATGTACCATGGAAGAAGATACGATAAGATGGAGTTCTGGCTTTCAGAAAGCGTTTCATCATTTTCTATAACAGAAAAAAAGAAAGTAAAGATAATGATAAACATAAAAGACAAATTCATAAAAAACAGAAAATACGCAAAGGGGTTGATAGCTCACGAATACATGCACACAGTTGTAAAATCAAACGGCATAGAACCAAGAATATCAGAAGTTGGAAAAAAACAATGGCCTTTAATAATAAAAACTCTCGAAAGAATAGGCGAGAATTACGAAGAAGTCCTATCAGACATAATAAAACTGGTCACCTTTTGCATACTATGCATGAAAGACCTTATAGTTGATACTATTCTTATAGAGAACGGGTTTGAAGAAGAAATATATGAAGAAAAGAAGTTGTTGTCATTCGAAAACAATAAAAAAATAAAAACAAGCAGAAAAAACCTGGCAAACCTAATGATAATATTTATAGGCTATCACAACATGTGGATTCCCTTAGAGATGAAATCAGCAAAGTACAAAGAAAAAATAAAGAAACCTTTCAAATTATCAAAAAATGTCGAGAAAGAATGTGATAAAGTTTTAAAGCAGCTGAAAGATGTAAGGCCTGGTGCCAAAAACCATGAAAAAGAGATAAAAGAAGTCGTGGTTTCCGTACTAAAAGCATATGAAAAGCTCTACGAAAAAATTGAATAGACTAAACTGTATCTCCAAATAGATAAATTTATTTAAATTTACGAATTCTTCTTTAGATTGGTGAGAAAATGAAACTGAGCGAGGACATATTCCTGGTAGACGGTGCAGAATTTGACTCAAACGTATTCTGCATAAACAATGACATATTGATAGACTGTGGTAGCGGTTTGTTTTTTGAGGAGACTATAGAACAACTAAAGGAATATGGAGTAAATCCAAAGAAAATAAGCAAAATAATAATAACACACTCACATTTTGACCACTGTGGCGCTGCAAAAAAATGGAAGAAACTTACAGGGGCAAAAATACTCGTACATGAAAAAGATAAAGAGGGTTTAGAGACAGGTAAGGATACTATGGCCGAGGATTTCGAAATAGATTATGAAAAAGTAAAAGCGGACAGTACAATAAAAGAAGGTGATGTTATAAAAACAGGCAGCTACTCTTTTGAGGTCATTCATACTCCGGGACATACATCGGGTGGGGTATGTTTATGGGACGAAAACAACAAAATACTGATAAGCGGTGATACTTTATTCCTCGATGGCATAGGAAGAACAGATCTGCCCGGAGGAAAAGAAAATGAACTCAAAAAATCTTTGGGTAAAATAAAAAAACTCGGTGAAATAGAAATACTATTACCGGGCCATGGAGCACCGGCATCAAAAAGAAACATTTACGCGAAGAATGCTATAAAGAAAGCGCTTGAAAGCATATGATTATTTCTGGGTTAATTTTAAATAATTGAACCTGTATATTTTTAGTGTTTAAGTAAACTAAAAAGGTGGTGATAAAATGAGAAGGAGAAGGCCATTCAGATTTTTCTGGGAAGATGAAGACTGGGAACCATGGAACGAAATAGAAAAAGTTTCAGGGGGATATTTTTCAGGAATACCGACAGATATGTCGGAAAATGATGAAGAAATAATAATAAAAGCTAATCTGCCTGGATTTGACAAGAAAGACGTTTCACTGAGAATCATGGATAACAGAATAATTATAGAAGCCGAAAAAAACAAAGAAGAAGTCGAAGAAAAGAAGAACTACTTCAGGCAGGAAAGAAGATGTGGTAAGTTTTACAGAGAACTTACTTTGCCAGTAGAAGTGGACGAAGAAAACATAGAAGCCGAGATGAAGGACGGCGTTCTTAAAGTAAATCTTCCTAAGAAAGAAAAAAAGAAGATGAAGGGAAAGAAAATAAAACTGAAATAAAAAATTCCCTTATTTTTTATCTTTATAGCAACTTATGATGTTTTTCCTTATTTTAAATTTGACTGGAAGGAATTTTTCTATTACCCACATGTTTGACTTAGAGTGTTCTGTTACTTCCGCGACAGAAACCTTTCCACCACCTGAAATAGCCATATAAGGAAGTATCTGATCAGCCATCCACTCATCAAGACATGCACCGCTTTCCATTTGCTTCTTTAATACTTCAGCACAGTCAGAACCTATTTTTTCTGCTGGTATGCCTTTTTGACCTAGGACATCGGCACCCAGCTTGGTTTTCGTATAATGTGCATGAGCATGTATGGAAGTACCGGTAGACAAAGTATCGGTGTAAACCGCGTGTTCGTGACCTTCCATTTTAAGCTTTTCCTTAAAAGAACTTAACTGTCTTTCAGAAACTTTTCTGTCCTTTAAATCTTTGGAAGATATAGACCATACGTCTATTCTTTTGAACTTGCCTCTTTCAGTAAGATTTAGTTTTTTAAGTCTTTTGCGCGGTTCCATAAGAACTCTTATTTTTCCTCCACCTCTAGGATAAAATCCATGTTTCTTGACATCAACTCTTATAAAAACACCCATTCTGTCAAGGAAATTACAGAAAACATGACGAAAAAAGTCAGTTGTCGGAGACCAGGGAACATTGGTGCCTCCTACAAGCTCTATGTCAACATTTTCACCCAAATAAAGGCATGGTGGTATTACAGCATGCAACAATAGTGTTATAGAACCTGCAGTTCCTATATCAACTTTATACTTACCGCCTTTCAAAGAACCGGGAAAGAATTCCACATTGCTTGAACCTATTGAAGCTCCTTTAACTTTAGCTCTTGATATTTTAGAAACGAGTTCTATGGCTTTTAAGTGCTGGTGTTTTAGTCCGGACCTGTCTCTGCCTTTCCTTATATTGTAAATTTTGAAAGGTTTTCCAGTAACAGAAGAAAGTGCAACAGATGTCCTCAAAATCTGGCCTCCTCCTTCCAAGTAAGAACCATCCACTTCAATCAAAAAAACACCATCATAAATCGCATTTTTCGCCTCTCTCTGGCGCGTATGCATCATAACCTTTCTCAGCGAGTTCCCTTGCGAACCTGTCACAGGAATCTCCATGTATAACGAAAACCTTTTCCGGGTCTATCATCTGGACATATTCAAATAGTTCCTTTCTACCTGAATGTGCGCTCAAATCTATAAAATCTATATTGCATTTTACCTTAAATGATTTATCATCAGTTACATAATTTCCCGTCTCTAACAGCCCGTGTCCAGCAGACCCGGGTACCTGGAAACCAGTCAAAGTTAAAGAACAATCTTTCCTATTATAAAGCTTGCCGAGGTAGTATGCAATCGGCCCTCCGTTAAGCATTCCGGATGTAGTAACTATTATGCAGGGTTTTTTAGTTATAGCGCTTCTTTGCCTGTTGTTGTGAACTTTAGTAATCGTACTATATATTTTTTTAAGCTTCTTGGGCTGGTTTATGAGCTCGGGGTATCTTAAAATTATTTCGGTGGCTGCCACAGACATGCCGTCAAGGTATATCGGATACTTGTCTAGGCCATACTTCTGCAGTATTAAAAGCACCTCTTGAGCCCTGCCTACAGCAAAACAAGGTATCATAGCTGTTCCGCCTTTGTCAAGAGTCTCTCTTACCGCATCGGTTAGCCTCTTTTCCTGAACCTCCCTGTCGGGATGGTCTCTCTGTGCGTAAGTAGATTCCATAATCAAAATGTCTGTATTTTCTCTTATTTTCTCAAGACCCCTCAAAAGCTCGGTATCCCTGCTCTTTATATCACCTGAATAAACTATAGACTTTTTGCCTGTGTTTAAGTGGAAAGAAACAGACCCCGGTATATGCCCGGCATCGTAAACACCAACAGAGGTTTTTCCTATGTAAAACTGCTGGCCATGAGTTATTCTGTACTCATTTTTCTCCATTTTCTTAAGGTCTTTTTTAAAGAAATACTTCTCCTGGTTTCTCAAATCCGCTAGTTTTATGCTGTCATTAAGCAAAACCTTTGCCAAATCAAAAGTAGTGGCAGTGGAATAAGTAGGGCCTCTATATCCCCTGTTATAAAGGTTGGGAACAAAACCGGAGTGATCCAAATGGGCATGAGAAAGTAACATCGCATCTAATTTAAGGTTGGTAGCAATTGGTATTTTAGGCGACTGGAGAGGCCCTTCTGCCTGGCTTACTATCTTTATCCCGTAATCCATCAATATTTTCTCGCTTCCTGTGTCTAAAAGAACTCCCGACCTGCCAACTTCCATTGCACCTCCCAAAAACTTTAAATTCATACACAAAATTTTGTGGACCTACTATTTATAATGAGGTGTCTTTCAGGTAAAGTTTATAAACTTTGGGTCGAAAATAAGTTTTATGGTAAAATCAAAGCCTATACGACTATTTATCCCGAAAGAACCGGAAAAATTTACTACAAATCCATATGATGTTATAGGAGAAAGGGAACTTGAAGAAATTAGAAAAGAGCCTAATAGCTTTATTCATGTAATATTACCTAAAGGAGAGGATGAAGAAAGGTATGAAAATGCAAAAAAAGAACTCGATAGAATGGTAAAAGAAAACATCTTAGAAGAACAATCTCCTTCTTTCTATCTGTACAAACAGAGCAACGGAGAATGGACCCAAAGAGGACTGGTTGGCGGGTTTGATTTAGAAGATTACGGGAATGGTAATATAAAGATACACGAAAAGACAAGAGAAAAACCACTAAGAGACAGAATAAAACATATAAAAAATACGGAAGCGCAAACAGGATTGGTTTGGCTGACAGTAAAATCAAATGAAGATTTGAAAAAAGTTTTTGACGAAACAGAGAAAACAGAGCCATTTAAAGCCTTTGAAAAATACGGTTGGAAAAACAAACTATGGAAAATACCCAAAGAAATTGAAGAAGAAATAAAAAAAATATTGGAACCTGTTAATCTTTACATAGCTGACGGTCATCATAGGATAGCTTCAGCATATGAATATATGAAATCAAAAGAAGAGGGACCCTGGAACTACTTGATGGCTTATGTGGCAAACGACGACGAAGTGCGTGTTCTTCCTTATAACAGGGTAATAAAAAAGCTTCCTATTCCTTTTGAAGATTTTATGGAAAAAATAAAAGAAAATTTTGAAGTCGTGGAGGGTGGAATACCGGAAAAAAGAACAATATGCATGTATCACGATAAATGGTACAAGTTAGTGACGAAAGAGGTGCCTGAAGATTCTGTAAAGAGTTTGGATGCATCCATTCTACAGAACAAAATACTGGGACCGATACTGGGAATAGAAAACCCAAGAAAAGATCCCAATATATTCTTTGAAGGTGGAAAGCAGAGATGGGAAAAATACGTGGAAGAAGGAAATGACCTTGTATTCAGTTTATTTCCAACCAGCGTAAGGGAAGTTGAAAAAGTAGCTGATGCCGGCAGAGACATGCCTCCGAAATCAACATGGTTCGACCCTAAGCTGTTGAGCGGTCTAGTCGTATATTTATTCTATTAAGATTTTAATTAATCTTATAAGGGTGTTAAAATGGATGTAGAAGATAGAATGGAATTGGTAACAAACGGAACAGAAGAAATAATAACAAAAGAAGAACTAAAAAACACCCTTGAAAAAAAGAAGAGGCCTGTAAGTTATGTCGGAATTGCGCCCACTGGTCCGCCACATATAGGCTATTACAGGTCAATTGCAAAACAGATAGAGCTTATAAAAGCGGGGTTTAAACATAAAGTTTTAATTGCTGACTTGCACGCATACCTTGACGACAGAAAATCACCATGGGAAGAACTAGACATAAGAGCCAAAATATATGAAAAATGCCTTAGTTTATTCGGCCTAGAAGAAGCTGAATTCATAAAAGGTTCAGAATTTCAAACAGATAAAAAATATTTTATGGATATACTGAGAATTTCCGGTTTTGTGACTTCCAAAAGAGCCGAAAGAGCAGCCAGAGAAGTGTGCAGAATGAAAAATTCAACAATTTCAGAGCTAATTTATCCATTAATGCAGAGCCTTGATTGTATAGGACTTGACGTTGATGTAGCAGCAGGTGGAATAGACCAAAGACATGTTTATATGTTAAGCAGGGAATACTTACCAAAAATAGGCTATAAAAAACCTGTATGCGTTTTCTCACCTTTGGGAATTGGTCTTGACGGAAATAATAAAATGTCAGCAAGCGAGAAAAAATCAAGACTGGAACTTTTTGCGTCAGAAAAAACAATAGAAAAAAGAATCAAAAATGCTTACTGTCCACAAGGACAGACAAAAGAAAATCCGATACTTGAGTACATCAGATTCATAGTTTTCCCAAGAAAAAGCAAATTAAAAATAGAAAGACCAAGCAAATTCGGAGGAGATATAATATTCAACAATTACAAGGAATTAGAAAAAGAATTCGGGTTAGGTAAATTACATCCACTTGATTTAAAAAAGAGTCTAGCAAAAGAACTAACCGAAATACTAAAACCAATAAGAAAATATTTTGAAAAACATAAGGACATGTTAGAAACATTTAGATGATAAAAATGTTAGATATAAACCTTATCAGAAACGAGACTGAAATGGTAAAAGACAACCTAAAGAAAAGGGGTAAAAAAGATTACATAAGGCTTCTCGATAAACTTCTCAAAAAAGATGAAGAATGGAGAAAATTAAAGTCTAAGAACCAAAAACTTCAGCACAAAAGAAACGTATTAAGCAAAAAAATAGGAAGGCTAAGGTCAGAGAATAAGAAAGCATCAAAGGAAATGAAAGAAGTTAAAAACATACCTTACAAGATAAAGAAAAACAAAGAAAAGATAGATAAATTGAGAGAAGATTGTGACTTACTTCTTCTAAAAATACCAAATCTTATTCATTATTCTGTTCCCACGGGTAAGGACGAAGAAGATAACATGGAAATAAGAAAATGGGGCAAAAAACCCATTTTCAGTTTCAAACCCAAGAGCCACTTGGAGATAGCCAAAGATTTTATAGATTTTGAATCCGGTGCAAGAGCATCCGGCAGTGGATTCGCTTACCTCAAAAATGATATGGTATTGCTTGACTTGGCTCTGCAAAGATTCGCAATAGACTTTCTTATAAAAAAAGGTTTTACTTTAATTGAACCTCCATACATGGTAAACAAGAGGACATATGATTCCATGATAGGAGACCCCACGGAACTCGGAGAGGCGGGATACAAAATAGAAGGGGAGGAGCTTTACCCGATACCCACGGCAGAATACCCACTTGGAGGAATGTTTATCGACAAGGTAATAAACACGGATGAACTTCCAATAAAACTGATTGGTGTCTCGCCTGCTTTCAGGAAAGAAGTGGGGACCCATGGGAAATACGCAAAGGGTCTTTTCAGGATGCACCAGTTCAACAAGGTAGAACAATTTTTAATATGCCTTCCTGATGAGTCTTACATATATATTGAAGAACTGCAGAGGAATTCTGAAGAACTTTACAAAGAGCTTGGTTTGTATTACAGGGTTGTTGACATATGCAGCGGTGATATAGGCAAAAAACAGGCAAAACAATATGACACGGAAGCCTGGATGGCGGACGGAAAATTCAGGGAAGTCGGCTCAAATTCAAACTGCACGGACTATCAGGCAAGGAGATTAAATATAAAATACAGGGAAAAGGAAGGGCAACCTCCAAAAGGTTTCGTGCATACCCTCAACAATACGGCACTGGCCACCTCAAGAACGATGATAGCCATATTAGAGCAATACCAAAACAAGGACGGTTCGATAAGAGTACCGAAGGTTCTTAGACCGTATATGAATGGAAAGAAAAAAATAAGCTTCTAATTAGAAACTTTTAAATTAATACAAATTTTTCTATTATAATTGGTGTTTATTTTGACAATACTTATAATATCAGAAAAACCAAAAGCTGCTGAAAAAATAGCATATGCACTATCAGAGGAAGATGTTAAGAAAGAAAGAAACGGTAAGGCAGTTTGGTTTGAAATATTTATAAACGGGGAAGAAGTTCTTGTAGTTCCTGCAGTCGGTCATCTTTTTGGTCTAAAACAAAAAGGGAAAAAAGACTGGAAATATCCAATATTTGAGACCGAGTGGGTGCCTAGTTTTGAATCAAAAAATTCCGCGTTCTCCAAACCTTACTTCAAAAATTTTGAGAAGCTTAGCAAGAAGGCAAATGAATTTATTGTTGCTACGGATTACGACTCGGAGGGTTCCGTGATAGGATATAATATTTTAAGATTCATATGCGAGACAGAAGATGCAAAAAGAATGAAATTTTCAACTCTAACAGCCTCGGAATTGTGTGAATCTTACGATAAAGCCTCAGAAAAACTCGACTTCCCGCAAATAGAAGCCGGTATAGTAAGACATAAACTTGACTGGCTTTATGGTATAAACACGTCAAGGGCATTGAGTATTTCGATAAAAAAGGCGACCAATTATTTCAAAGTTTTGAGCACTGGAAGAGTTCAAGGACCATCTTTAAAAATAGTAGCAAAAAGAGAAGAAAAAATAAAAAAATTCGTTTCAGAACCCTACTGGGAATTAGAAGCAAATTTAATGACAGAAAGTAAAGAAGAGATAATAGCAAATCATGTTGAAGGTAAAATATGGGAAAAGAAAAAAGCAGAAGAAATAAAGGAAAAAACTCAGGGGAAAAAAGCAACTGTATCAAAGGTAAACAAAAGAAAATACAGACAAAAACCACCAGTACCCTTTGATTTAACCACTCTTCAGACAGAAGCTCATTCGGCATTCGGGCTAACACCCAAACAGACACTTGATATCGCTCAAAGCCTATATGATTCTGTTTTAATATCTTATCCCAGAACATCAAGCCAGAAGCTTCCGGCAAGGATAGGATACAAAAACATACTAAAAAAATTATCTAATCAAAAAGAATACAAAGAACTTTCAAACAAACTTTTAGAAAATAAAAAATTAAAACCAAACGAGGGTAAGAAAAAAGATCCGGCACATCCTTCCATATACCCTACAGGAGAAAAACCGAAAAACATGAACAAGTACGAATCAAAGGTATATGATTTAATTGTAAGAAGGTTTATGGCAACTTTTGGGGACTCCGCTTTAAGACAGACAATGGATATTTTATTCGAAATAAATGAAGAGGAATTTGTAACAAAGGGAAAGAGAACATTAGAAAAAAACTGGATTGAATTTTACGAGAAATATGTAAAATATAAGGAACAAATATTACCTGAACTAAAAAAAGGAGACATGCTAGATGTTATAAAAATATCACTGCTAGAAAAAGAGACGAAACCGCCTAACAGATATAATCAAGCTTCTCTTGTAAAAAAACTTCAGAAACTTAATCTTGGAACAAAAGCAACAAGAGCAAACATAATACAAACTTTATATGACAGAGGTTATATTAAGGGAAAAAAGATAGAGGTAACAGAACTGGGTTTCGCTGTGGTAAAAACACTCGAAAAATACTGTCCAGAAATACTATCAGAGAAGCTTACAGAAAAATTCGAAAAAGAGATGGATGATGTATCAAAGGGGAAAAGAAAAAGAGAAAAAGTAATAAAAGATGCCGTAGAAACGCTAGGTAAAATACTGGAAGAATTCAAAAAAAACGAGGAAAATATAGGCTCTGAGTTACAGGAAGCCCTAACAAATACAATAAGGAATTCATACATTTTGGGAGAATGTACAAAATGCAGTAAAAACCTTAGGATAATAGTTTCAAAAAAGACAAAAAAGAGATTTGTGGGTTGCGAAGGTTACTCTGATGGTTGCAGGAATTCTTTCCCATTGCCTCAAAACGGGAAAATAGAATCAGCTGGAAAATGCAAGGATTGTGGACTGCCTATGATAAAAGTCATAAGAAAAGGTCTTCGTCCATACACAATGTGCATAGACCCAAAATGTCCCAGCAAGGCTAACTGGGGCAAGAAAAAATACAAAAAGAACAAAAAATAGAATACATTTAATTATTGTTTTCTTGAGTAATTAAAATTATCGTTCTGATGTATAGAAATGCTTTTATTGATATAAGAATAACTATGGTCGGGTTCAATCGACCTCGATTTCTCTCCCTTCGGAGGTTTTAATATGGAGGATAAAGAATATCTAGAATCAAAAGAAAAAGAATATTCAAAGATACTTTTCACTCTCGATGTTTCGAGAAGGATGCATGAAAATGCAAAGAGAGAAGGAATAGAATATATAAACATGCCTAAGTGAAGAAAAAAATCAAAACAGCTTAAATTTTTTCTCTGCGGGGGAAATTCCCTCGTTTGTTATTTTGAAATGTATCTCCTTGCCTTCCGGCATCGATCTGTGTTTTTTTAATATTGCTACCCTTTTTCCCTTATCTAATTTTATAAGCTCAACAAGACATTTGGACCAGTATTTTGTTATATCACGGGAAACTGGCTGTGTGCCGTTGTTTCCTGAATACATATGATTAGTTATTAGAACTGGCAAGTCTTTTTCTCTGGATATTTTTGAAAGTTTTGCCAGCTGGGAAGAAAGCATCCTGTTTATTTTCTGGAAGTTCTCATCATCAAGCACAAGCCTGTAAAGATTGACAAGAGAATCCAGAACTATCAATCCGATTTTATTGTCGCATTTTTTTTCTAAATCCTTTACCACTTTGTTTTGCTCGTCAAAAGTTTTTGGCTCAATTAAAATTATGTTCTTGGAAAATTTTTCAAAATCCCCAGATATCTGTGAAAACCTTTCAGCACTAAAGCCTCCCTCGGTATCTATGAAAATGACCTTTTTTCCTTTTTTAATACATGAAACACAGGATAATAAAGCTATATTAGTCTTTCCAGAGCCGGGTGGACCGTATATGTTTGTAAGAGATTTGTATTCTATACCACCACCAAAGAACTCATCCAGATTTTTCTGGTCAAAAGGCAACTTCCTGTTAATTTCCACACAAACACCCATTTCTTATTTGATTCTAATGCTTAAGTATATTTTATATCTTGAATAAATTATATTATGAGTTTTTTTGAACCTGTTATAATAGGCACGCTACAAGGAATATTAGAATGGCTTCCAGTAAGCAGCGAGGGAATAATATCATTGGTGTTAATGAATTTTTTTGGTAAGACTTTTTCTGAATCAATATTCCTTTCTATATGGCTGCATTCAGGAACTTTACTTGCCGCAATAGTTTATTTCAGCAAAGACATAGCAGGAATTCTCAAAAACATACCGGAGTACAAAATAAAGGACAGTAAAAATTACAACCGACTTACCACTTTCCTAATTATTTCAACGGTTTTTACTGGTATTGTAGGAGCACCGATACTTATTTTCGGCATAAACGAAATAGAAATATCACTTAAGGTTGGTATGCTGATTATAGGAATTTTTTTAATGATAACGGGATTATTACAAAAATACAGTAAAATTTTTGTCTCTAACAAAAAAGAGCTAAGTATTTGGGATTCTGTTATAGTGGGATTGGTACAGGGATTTTCTGTAATGCCCGGTTTAAGTCGTTCGGGATTAACTACTTCCGTGCTTTTGTTTGAAAATTACAAACCGGAAAAGGCACTTAAATTGAGCTTTCTTATGAGTATCCCAGCAATACTTGTTGCTGAAATCGGGCTGGGTATTCTGGGTGAAATTAACATCAGCATTTATTCTATAATAGCGATATTTTTCTCTTTCATTTTCGGGCTTGCCACTATAAAAACACTAATAAGAGTTGCAGAAAAAATCGAATTCGGTTGGTTTTGCATTATAATAGGCATTTTGTCTGTCTTGAGTTTCTTCTTGTAAAAAGAATTTTCCTTGCCTTTCATTGGATAGGCTTAAATACTCAATAAATTATTTAGAAATGTAAAAAATAGGAGGTGTGTCCTTCATGGCTCCAAGAAAAAAGAAGAAAAACAGCGAATAAAAAATAGATTTCTAATTACAACCTGAAATAAAAACGCTTTGGATTAGTTTATCAGGAGGTTCTGCCTCCTGCCTCTCTTTTTTAAAAAAGTACCCTTCAACCGAAAGTTTTATATACTTTTTAGTTTAAATAAACACTAAAAGTGTTGGTATGAAGATAAAAATAAAAGAAAGCAAGGACGGTAAAGTGGCCGTGCTAATAAGCTTCAACACTCACTCGGACAAGTTTGAGTCTAATTACGAGAGAAACAAATTTTTTAGAGGGTTGTACGGATGGACTCAAACAATAAGGAATGAAAAATCCGAGTACAGGTACAGAAGAGAGGGTTTATTGACAGAAACTCCTCATATAAAGGTAGATAACTCTGTATTCATAGTTGCACTAAAAGAAATGGAAAAAATAATGAATTATATGAAACAGTGGGAGGAAAAAATAGATTATGATTTTTTCAAGGTTCTTTTAGAACCTGAAGAATATAAAAAAATAAAATCAAAAGAAATAAAAATAAAGTAGGTGATTTCATGGTTTTCAAAAAAGATAAAGATGATGTATTAAAACTCAAAGTTGGTGAGCTTACAAGCAGGGAGGAATACGGCAAGGGAATAGCAAGGATGGATTCCAAAGCTATGAAAAAATTAGGTCTTAGAGACGGTGATATTGTAGAAATAGAGGGCAAAAACAAGACAGGCGCTATTGTTGTTGGTCCTTACCCCGACGATATAGGTCTTGATATAATAAGAATGGACGGGCTTGTCAGAAGAAATGCGGGGACTGGTATAAGCGAAATGGTAAAGGTAAGGAAAGCTGATGTAAAAGAAGCAAAAAAGATAGTTCTCGCACCGACACAAAAAGGCATGAAGATATTTATGAATGAAAACCTTTTGAGGCAGAAACTTATCATGAGACCGGCCACAAAGGGCGATGTTATAGTGCCTTCATCTGTAATAAACAAAAGAAGAAGAACAGACCCGTTTGAAGATATATTCAAACAGTTTGGTATAAACATAGGCACAATGGGTCCTGGCTCATTTGGAAGTTTCGGTACAGAAATAAAACTAATTATAGCGAAAGTTTCACCAGAAGGTATAGTGAGAGTAGGTGAAAATACTGAAATAGTGTTAAAGGAACACGCAGTCGAAAAAATAGAGGAAACTAGAATACCTACAGTCACTTACGAAGATATTGGCGGACTGCATGACGAGATTAAAAAAGTCAGGGAAATGATTGAGCTGCCGCTTAAGCATCCTGAGTTATTTGATAGGCTAGGAATAGCCCCACCGAAAGGAGTTTTGATGTATGGGCCGCCCGGAACAGGAAAAACTCTCTTGGCAAAGGCCGTTGCAAACGAGGCCGGTGCGCATTTTATCTCACTTGCAGGTCCTGAAATAATGTCCAAGTTTTACGGCCAGTCCGAACAGAACCTTAGAAAGGTTTTTGAAGACGCGGAGCAAAACTCTCCCGCAATAATATTCATAGATGAAATAGATGCGATAGCTCCCAAAAGAGGAGAGGTTACAGGAGAAGTCGAGAGAAGAGTTGTTTCACAGCTTTTGACTTTGATGGATGGATTAAAAAGCAGGGGGAAAGTTATAGTGATAGCAGCAACAAACAGGGTAAATGCCATAGATCCTGCCCTGAGAAGACCCGGGAGGTTTGACAGAGAAATAGAAATGGGAGTGCCGACCAAAAAAGGTAGAAAGGAGATATTGGAAATACATACAAGGCACATGCCTATGTCAAAGGAAATAAAACTAGAAAATCTTGCTGAAAAAACATACGGATTTGTGGGGGCAGATCTGGAAGCTCTTGCCAAGGAAGCAGCTATGCATGTACTTAGAAGAGTTCAACCAGAAATGTCAGGACTTGAAGAAAATGAACCACTTCCGGAAGAACTAATAAGCAGGCTAAAGGTGACTAAAAAAGATTTTGATTATGCAATGAAGATGGTCCAGCCTTCTGCAATGAGAGAAGTAATGATAGAGGTTCCCAAGGTAAACTGGAATGATGTTGGTGGGCTGAAAGATGTTAAAGAAAGGCTTAAGGAATCAGTCGAATGGCCACTCAAGTATCCAGACTCTTTCAAAAATATAGGAATAAAACCGCCCAAGGGAATAATGCTGTACGGTCCCCCTGGCTGCGGTAAGACTCTTATAGCAAGAGCTGTTGCAAATGAAAGCGAGTCGAATTTTATATCAATCAAGGGCCCGGAAATGCTAAGCAAGTGGGTCGGTGAGTCAGAGAAGATGGTGAGGGAAATATTCCGAAAAGCCAAACAGGTATCCCCGACAATAATATTCTTTGACGAGATTGATGCAATGGCACCAAGCAGAGGAATAAGCTCTTCCGACAGCAGAGTAGGTGAGCGTGTTGTTTCACAGATGTTGAGCGAGATGAGCGGACTGGAAGAACTTCACGATGTCGTCGTTATTGCAGCCACAAACAGGCCGGACATAGTAGACCCTGCACTTTTGAGACCGGGAAGATTTGACAAGCAGATGTTAATACCTGAACCGGATGAAAAAAGCAGGCTAAAGATTTTCCAGGTACATACAAAAGGAATGTCTCTTGAAAATGTTGACCTTAAGAAGATGGCCAAGGAGACAGAGGGATACAGTGGAGCTGATATAGAAGCAATATGCAGGGAAGCAGGTCTTAATGCCCTAAGAGAAAACATAAATTCCAAAAAAATATCAATGAAACATTTCAAAGAAGCACTAAAAGAAGTAAAACCATCTCTTTCAAAAGAAATGAAGAAATATTACAGGGATGTTGATTTGAAAAAGAGATTTAGTGAAGGAAGGGAAATAAGTTATGTTGGTTAAGCAGTAGTGATTACGGGTTTGTCTTTTACAATAACCGTGTGTTCTGATTGAGCCACATGACCATTTTTTATTTCTCTTAAAGCGGGATAGCCGTAAAGAGAATTTATATTTTCGAGCTGAATTAGTATCATCCTAAGTTTTATGGGAGAGATATTCAAATCTCTTGCAAGCCATCTTTTTGTAAAAGGTAGTGTATTGTACTTGTTTTCTGCCAAGTCCAGGACTTTCCTGCTTTCATGAAATCTAGATGGCCTGTCATTCAAGAACATATAAATCAAGGTTTTCTCTGTCTCTACGACTTTTCCACTTCCATCTGTTACAAAAGGTTCAAGAGCAAAGGCATCATTTTCTTTCAGTACATAATCCAAGTCTGTTTTAACGTTGGGAAAGTTTATTCCAGCATGCAACTCATATTGCTCTAGTTGATGACCTGAAAGATTTATTATAGGATTGAAACCCTCCTTTCTTATTGTGTTTTCTATCACTTCGGATATTTCAGATACTTTACCTCCTGGTTTCATCATTTTTAGAGCATTTTTAAGTGCATTTTCTGATACTTTAATCAATTCTTCTTTTTCAGAACCAAGAGAAATAGTTATTGCTGAATCAGCTATATAACCATCTACTTGAACCCCTATATCAAGCTTGATTAAGTCTCCTGATTTGAAGACTCTGTTGTCTTCTATGTCTGCTGTATCATGAGCTGCCATGTCATTTATTGAAACATTTATAGGGAATGCAAATCCTGCTCCAGAATCAATTATATTTTTCTCTATTTTCTCTATAACATCCATTATACTTACCCCGGGTTTTATCAATTTCCTGCCCATATCAAGGCATTCTTTGTCTATCCTTCCGGCTTTTTTGTATTTGTCTAGAACTTCTTTATCCATCTAATCACTATAAAATAATTTTTATAAGTTATTATAGTTTTTCATGTTAATAATAATTATGAAATTGTGTAGTGCATGTCTACTTGGTTTTAAATGCAGATATGATGGTAAAGATAACCTTAAAAAATCTTCGAGAAGAATAATGGACGAATATTACAAACATGAGATAATAGAAATTTGCCCCGAATATTTGGGGGGACTTCCAATACCAAGAAGCGGAAGCAGAATAGTATATGGAGATGGTAAATCGGTTTTAGATGGAAAAAGCAAAGTGATTACAGACAATGATGAAGATGTTACAAAACATTTCATTAAAGGAGCGTTTGAAACACTCAAATTAGTAAAATATTTCAACGTAAATGAAGTTATAATGAAACAGGGAAGTCCTTCGTGTGGGCATGGCTTTACGCAGGGAGGATTAAAGAAAAGGGGAAAAACAAGAGGTAATGGTGTTACAGCAGCACTGCTAGATAAAAATAACATTAAAATATTTACTGAAGAAGACTATATTTAAAAAATGCTCATATTATTTTCTTTTGATTTTCTTCTCGACCTTTTCAACCAAAAACTTGGTTTTTATGGCAACTTCTGGATTTACTGATATTGAATCTATTCCGCACTTTATAAGAAATTCAGTAAACTCGGGGAAGTAACTGGGGGCCTCTCCGCATATACCAACTTTTCTCTTGTGTTTATGCGCTGTCTTTATAAGCATCTCAATCATTCTTTTGACTGCATCGTTTCTTTCGTCAAAACTTTTGGCCAATTTTTGGCTGTCTCTGTCTATACCCAAAGTCAATTGAGTAAGGTCATTTGAACCTATAGAAAATCCGTCAAAATATTTTGAAAACTGGTCAGCCAATACCACGTTGGATGGTATCTCGGCCATAACATACACCTTGAAATTTTTGCCTCTCTTGAGACCTTCGCTTCTCATTATCTTTAAAACTCCTTTGGCTTCCTCTATTGTTCTGCAGAAAGGTATCATTGGTATTATATTTGTCAGCTTCATTTCATCTCTAACTTTCTTAATCGCACGGCACTCAAGCCTGAAAGCTGGTTCAAACTCTGATACGTAGCGGGAAGCGCCTCTCCATCCTATCATTGGATTGTTCTCTTCTCCCTCAAATTCTTTTCCTCCTTTTAGCCCAGCATACTCGTTCGTCTTAAAGTCGGAAGTTCTTAATATTACATCACGTGGATAGAAAGAAGCGGCTATTTTTGATATGCCTTCAGCGATTTTTTCAACATATTCATTTGACCTTCCTTTTTTTATAGCGTAAAGAGGATGTTCTCCTATAGAAGTCATTATAAATTCTTCCCTTGCCAAGCCAACACCTTCTACCGGCAGTTGCCCTTGTATAAGAGCTTTTTCAGGTATCCCGACATTTACAAATACTTCAGTTTTTGTTTTGGGTATCTTTCCCAAATCAATTTTTTTAACGTCGTAATCTAGGTTACCTTTCCATATTCTTCCAGTTTCCTCTGTACAGTCTACGGTAACTTTCTGGCCTTTCTTTAGTTTCTTTGTCGCATTCTCAACTCCAAGAACTGCAGGAATACCCAGTTCCCTTGATACTATTGCAGCATGAGATGTTCTTCCTCCTTTCTCGGTTATTATTGCAGAAGCGATTTTCATTATGGGTTCCCAGTCCGGGTCGGTCATCTCCGTTACCAAAACCTGTCCCTTATTGAATTTTGATATGTTCTTTGCTGACTTTATGACATTTACAGTTCCTGAACCTATTTTTCTGCCTATGCTTTCACCCTTTGATATTATCTCGCTTTTCTCTCTTAGTATATATTGTTCAGCTTTCTTCTCCCCCCTGGAAGAGTGTATGGTTTCTGGTCTTGCTTGGAGTATGTAAAGATTTCCTGAACCGTCCTTAGCCCACTCTATGTCCATGTTCCTTTTGTAGTGTTTTTCAATATCCATGCAATATTTTGCCAGATTAATTACATCATTATCAGTTATACAGAACCTTTTTCTTTTACTGGTAGGTACTGACTTGTTCTTCACGCCTCTCTTAGACCTGACTTCCATAGCTTTCTTACTTCCCAATTTTTTGTTTATTATCGTTTTAGTATTTTTGAGGACGTAAAAAGAATCCGGATTGACCTTGCCCTGTACTATGTAATCACCCAGTCCCCAGCTTCCGTTTATGAAAACAAAATTTTCGTTTCCTGAATCCGGGTCCATAGAAAACATCACGCCGGAGCTTTTTGAATATACCATTTTTTGAACAGCAACAGAAAGCTTGACTTTGAAATGGTCGAATCCCTTATCCTCTCTGTAAGAAATAGCTCTGTTGGTGAATAGGGATGCTATACATTTTTTTACAGCAAAAAGTAGTTGTCTTTCACCTACTATGTTAAGGTAACTCTCCTGTTGGCCTGCAAAGCTTGCATCCGCCAAGTCCTCAGCAGTAGCAGAGCTTCTTACTGCAACACTTATATCTTTTTTCTTGTTCTTCTTAGAAAGTTTTTTATAATACGAAACTATTTCATCTCTCAAATCTTTTGGAAATTTGCCGTTCTTAATTAAATCTCTTACTTTCTTACCTATCTTTTCAAGATTTCTAAGATTTTTTTTATCCAGTTTAGAAACTACAGAACGTATATCATCATCTATCTTATTGTACTTGATAAAATAATCGTAAGCTTTAGTTGTTATAGCAAAACCTCCAGGGACGGGAACCTTTGTTTTCTGAATCATTTCCCCTAAGTTAGCGTTCTTTCCACCCACTAGAGGTATGTCCTTTTTTGATAAATCTTTAAAATCCGCTACGTATTTTTTCATCTTAAACACTATATGATTTTAAATTCCTAGTTTATAAAATTTTTAGTATTTTACTGTCTTTCCGGTATTTGTAAATTTATTAAATAATGGTTCACAATTCTTATTAATGTCTGGTATTTTCAAGGCTTATGACATAAGAGGCAAATACCCTTATGAAATCAACAAAGAAATAGCTTTCAAAATAGGAAAGGCCTTTGGTGGGTTAATTAAAGAAAATAAAATAGTCGTTGGTATGGATGCCAGAAAATCATCGGATGAAATTAAAGACGGTATTCTGTCAGGACTTTATCAGACAGGAAAAGAAATAATTGATATAGGTTTTTCCACTACTCCTATGTTTTACTTTGCTGTAAACAAGCTTAAAGCCGATGGAGGTATAATGATTACAGCATCCCATTTGGGTGCTGAATTTAACGGAATAAAGGCAGTTAGAAAAAATGCAGTGCCGCTTGTATACGATACGGGTATATCAAAAATAGAAGAAGGTGTTAAAGAAATGGATTACAAATACGCTGATTATTCCGTAAATAAAATAGATATCAAAGAAGACTTTGTTCAATTCATGGCAAGCAAGAAAATAAATTATAACGGTAAGATAGTTGTGGACCCTGGAAATGGCATGGTAGGTTTGTTTATAAAGGATTTTTTGGAAAAAATGAATATAAATTACGAGACTATTTATTCTGAAGTCGACTGTACATTTCCCAACCACGAAGCGAATCCAATAAAAGAAAGTAACCTACAGAAATTAAAAGAATTTGTTTTAAAACAAAAAGCAGATTTTGGAGTGGCTTTCGATGGTGACGGAGATAGAATTGGTTTTGTTGATGAAAAAGGTAATTTCGTAACTAGTGAAATTATTTTGTCTATAATAGCAAAAAACGTACTAAAAAAAGAAAAAGGTAAAATACTTTACAACTTGACTGTCAGCAAAATAGTACCGGAAACTATATTAAAATTCGGCGGTGTACCAATAAAATCCAGGGTCGGGCATTCTTTTATACAAAAAAGGATGAGAGAAGAAGACGTTATTTTTGGCGGAGAATCCTCCGGACATTTCTACTTCAAGGATTGTTTTTACGCCGAATCAACATTGAAAGCACTAGTAAATTTGTTAGAAGTATTATCTAACTCTGGCAAAAAACTTTCAGAAGTTGTAAAACCTTTCAAGAAATACTATAAAATAATTGAGACCAACTACGAAGTAAAAGACAAAGAAGGCAAGATTAGTGAAATAGAGAAATATTACTCAAAAACGGATGCAAAAATAGAAAAGATAGACGGAATGACTGTAGAATTTGAAAATTGGTGGTTCAACTTAAGGCCATCCAACACCGAGGACCTATTAAGGCTGAATCTGGAAGGAAAGACAAAAGAGATTATGGAAGATAAACTAAAGGAAGTCGAATCATTAATAAAAGAATAAACTTACTATTATTGTGATAAAATGAACGAGATAAGAAGAGACTACATATCTGAAAAATATGTTGTTTTTTCACCAAAAAGAGCAAAGAGGCCTCATTTGTTCAGTGCTAAAAAAGGAGAAGTGATGGACCCGAGTAAGTGCCCATTCTGTCCCGGCAACGAAAAAATGACACCGAAAGAAATAATACAAAAACCTAAAAAGAACTGGAAAGTAAGGCTGATACCGAACAAGTTTCCCGCTCTATGTGATACTAAATTCAATGGAGAGGAAGGAAAAGGCTTCTTTAATCATTACAAACCTTATGGTTCACACGAAGTTGTGATAGAAACTCCAGACCACTCAAAAGATTTTCATGATTTGTCCATAAAAGACATGGAATTATCATTGGGTGTTTTAATTAAAAGATACAAAGAGCACATAAAAAGAAAGGAAATAGTATACGTAACAATGTTCAAAAATGAGGGAAAGATGGCAGGAGCTTCTATCGGTCATTCACATTCTCAAATAATAGCATCCCCTGTTTTCCCTAAAAAAATATCGGAGAAAATGACTGCAGCGGAAAAATTTTACAAAAAAGAGAACAGGTGCCCGTATTGTGATATAATAAAAAAGGAGAAAGAAAAAAAGAAAAGAATTGTATCTGAAAACAAAGAATTCGTAGTAATTGCACCGTACGCTTCCACGTGGCCTTATGAAACATGGCTATTTCCAAAAAGACATATATCTGATATATCAAAACTTGATTCTAGCCAAAAAAGGTACTTCTTAAAAACAATAAAAAAACTGCTTAATAAATACAATGAATTGTTCGGGGACTTGCCTTACCACATAGTTTACAATTCATTTCCTAAATCAGATTTTTGGCACTTCCATATAGAAATATACCCAAAACTTAAGATATACGGCGGCTTTGAATATTTCGGACTTTTTGTAAACGAAGTAATGCCTGAATACGCGGCAAAAAAACTCAGATTCCGATAAGCATTGCCCTGTTTTTAACCCATCTAAAAACATAATAGCCTATTATTGGAGATATTATAGCTAAAACTCCCAGATATAATATTTGGGGTAATATATCGAAAAAACCAGCACCGTGAAGACCTATTTTTCTAACTGCATTTATAGCCTGTGTAGTCGGTAACAGCAAAACAAATCCTCTTATATTTTCTGGGAAAACTTCTATAGGATAATACACTCCGGAGACAAGGTAAACAAATTCTATAAGAACCAAAGAAAAGTCTGCTATACCTTCCCTTACAGCACCAAGAGATGCTATAATAAGCCCTATTCCAGAAAATGCAACGAAAGTTAGAGCAAATAAAAAAATAGTCAAAACAGTACTGCCAGCATAATAGAACTCAAAAAATAACGAGGCAACTATTATTATAATTATGTTGTTTATTATGGAACGCAACAAACCAGTACCTATTTTACCATAAAGATATGCTATTTTATTCATTGGTGAAATCATTATGTAGGGAAGTACCCTTCTATGTTTGTCTTGTGTAAATGCAAAGGCCATTTGCCATCCTATCCCCTGCCTTATAACAACCCACATAACGGTGCCCGTCAGCAAGAATGTTATATAGTTCTCTGCGGTCAAATCGCCTACTCCCTGAAAACCTCCCATTAATACTGTTCTCCAGACTAGAATGAAACCAAAGAAAGCTATAAGAGTAAAAAGTACATCCCATACAACTCTCTCTTTCCATCTATAGTATCTCTTTATCTCAGCAACGAACATAATCCTAAGGTCTCTAAAAAATCTCATCTAACCAACCTCTTTTTCGTAAGGTGTATAAAAACATCTTCAAGGCTCGGTTCATCTGTATTTATAGAAATTATGTTGTTGCCGGATTTCCTAATTTCAGTTATAACATTATCACATTTATCAAGGCTGCTGACAATTACTCTGAGTTTTTCCTCCTCGTCAACCCAGTGCGCATTCTCTACATACTTTAATTTTTTTATCTTTTCTATAGTTTTCCTGTTCATTTCTTTCATTCTGAATTCCAGTATCTTCTCTTTACTCAATAATTTTTTTAGGTTAGAAGGAGTATCTATTTTTATTATTTTTCCGTTGTTTATTATGGCTATTCTGTCACAAAGATAATCTGCCTCTTCCATGTAATGCGTAGTAAGTAGAATTGTCATTTTTTCTGTTTGATTTAATTTCTTAAGAAAATTCCTCACCTTTAGACTTATATGAGGGTCTAAACCAATAGTCGGCTCATCAAGAAACAAAACTCTTGGAGAATTAAGCAAAGACCTCGCAAGATTAAATCTCATCAACTCCCCGGTTGAACGCTTGTCAAGATAGAGGTCTTTCTTATTCTCTATTTCAAAAAATTTCAGGTATTTTTTTATTTTCTTACTATAATCTTTTACTCCGTATATTTGGGAATATACCTCAAGATTGTATTCTCCAGTTAAATGCCAGAACATTGCAGCCCTTGCAAAAACAGCATTTATCTTGCCTCTTATACTGTCTATCTCCTCGGGAACTTTTTTTCCAAGAACTTTTATTTGGCCGCTATCCTGTCTCATAAGGCCTGTAATTATCTTTATAAGGGTGGTTTTTCCTGAACCGTTGGGACCTAGAAGACCAAATATCTCGCCCTCTTCAACGTCAAAGCTCACGTTTTTAAGAGCATGAAAATGTTTTTTATTTTGAGATTTCTTTATGAAACCCATGAAAGGACCATGCTTGTCTATTATTCTTTTGTCTTTACTTTTGTCCCGGAATTTCTTTGAAACTTTTTTAACACTAACTATCGACATTTAAAACACCAAAAAAGGAGATGATTAAAAACGCTTGTTTTTCTTTGATTCTTTGTAGGGCAATTTTAATTTTCCCAAAAGTTTATCTTCCGGGAAAAAATCATCTTCCCATTTTATGTTGATTTCATCTAAATCAATCTCTTTAATGAATTCTTTTTCTTTCATTAAAATCTAATTTATATTAACTTTTTTAATTAAAAAACTAATTCCAGTATCTCTTGTTCTTAGCAAAGTTTCTCTCCGCTTCCAGTATATCTTTTAGGAATTCGTCTTCGCTTTCCTTTTGCTTTGCAAGAACCCTTATTGCCGTATCAGGACCTACTCCTCTTCCTGCAAGAGCAGTTATTACTTTAGAACCATATGTAAGGACCAAATCTGCAGCATTTTCCATTCTCTCTATCTTCTTCCTTTCTTCCTCGTTTAATTCCTTTTCTGATACGTTTTTCTTTATCAACTTTTCTTTTTCCTTTTCATGGGGCTTCAAAACAGTTATGAACCTGCTCCCGCAAACGGGACATTCGGGGTCTTTTTTTATCATCCTTACTGTCCTAGTTGAAGAAAATTCACCACACTTCATGCATACAAGCCTTACCCTGGTGTTCAGAAGCCTGTGTTTGAATACAGAAAATATTTCCTTCTCCGGTTTCTTGGGTCCGACAAGTTCCCTGAATTTAAATTCCACACCAACTTTTCCTATAGAAGAAAGTTTGGCGGTATTGTCGACAAAAACATTTATTTCTTTTTCCTTTATCTTTTCAAATATTTCTTTTGCTCCTTCTAAATCCAGCTTCTCGTTATAGACTTCCCTTTCAGTCTCATCAAATACTGGACTGTTCCTGAAAGAATCAACAAGCTTAGTCATGTTCATCTTATCCCACTTAGCATCCTTTCTTACAGCACCGAACCTTTTTGCTACGTGTATAAATCTCCATCTAAAAACACGGGTCCTGTCTATTGTATTGTTTATTATCATTTCAAAATCTTCCTTGGTGTTATTTTCCAAAGCCTTTAGAACATCGTCTATTTCAACTCCCTGTATCATTATCCTGTAAGGGTCTGTCTTTATACCAACGCTCTTACCCAAGCCGGAAATAAGTAGAGAAGAAAAGAATCTTCCCAAAGTCTGGTTTATAAGGGAACCGAAGCAAGAATGAATTACAACAAAATCCTTGTCTTTTTCAATCAAAATATTATTTTTATCAGGTACCTGTTTCTTTTCCTTTAATTGGTTAGAAATATAATCTACTACTTTTTTGCACGCCCCCGGGGATAAGGGATACTTGTTTTTTATTTCGGATTCAATATCTTTTTTACTCTTTTTTTCTTTTATCAGGCCGGATATTAAAAATCTCAAATCACCAACCTCCTCCGATATCTCTCTAGTCACGGGTATCAGCTCACCTTCCCAAGCAGGGGCTCCAGAAGTTATGTCATTAACAGGCTCGACATAAACATTGCCTCCGTATACGGATATTATTCTCCAGGGGCTGCCCTTTACTATGAAAGTTGTTCCGGTCTCACCATGCTCGGCCACAAAAGCCTCGTCTAAAACCCCAACTTCTCTGTTTTCTATATTGTCTATGACTCTGTAATTGTACACACTTGGTATTGTTGAAAGGTTTTCGTAATAATATTTCCAGGATTTTCTCTTTCTCTTTATACCTTCATCAAGGTAAATCAACCAAAGGTTTTCCATAAACTTTAGTACTCTGAAAAAATCTTCTTCTCCCAGCTTTCTGTAAGGATATGCATTTCTTATCAGTTCATACGCCTTATTCCAGTCTATCCCGTACTCATCAAGAGAAAGCCCTATTATTTGATGAGATAAAACATCAAAAGCCATTTCATGGAACTTGGTCTTCTCCAGCTCTCCTTTCATAGCCTTTCTTGCTATAACACCTGCTTCAAGTATGTCGTCAGGGTCTGCCGCTATTATAAGCCCCTTGCTTTTTTTGTCTATGCTATGACCGCTTCTTCCAACTCTCTGGACGAGTTTAGAGACCTGCCTGGGGCTCATGTACTGTACAACCTGCTCAACTGTGCCTATATCTATACCAAGTTCCAAAGAAGAAGTACATATCAGTGCATTCAATTCATCGTTCTTAAATCTGTCTTCAGCCTGCACCCTGACATCTTTGCTCAGAGAACTGTGGTGTATACCATGGCCCTTATGTTCAAGTCTTCTAAGCCTTGAAGAAAGCACTTCCGATGCTTCTCTTGTATTTGTAAATACGAGTGATTTTTTTTCTTTAATCAAGTCTCTTATTCTTCTCAATCTTGCAGTCGCTTCACTTCCAAGGAATATTTCCTCTCCTATTTTTTTGTCTTCCTCGGTCAGCTCAGGTGAAACAACCTCTATGTCAAAATCCTTAGAACTTAAAGCAGATAATATTTTCACATCTTTTCCAAGAAAATTGGCAACTTTCCTGGGAGAACCAACAGTAGCAGATAAACCAATTATTTGAAAGTCTTTGGACACTCTTCTTAATCTTTCAAGAGCAACACTTAACTGGGTGCCTCTCTTGCTAGAAACTAGCTCGTGTATCTCATCTATTATTACCCATTTTACGTTTGATAAATTTTCCTTCATTCTTGATCCAGGTAAAATTGCCTGCAGAGTTTCTGGGGTTGATATCAAAAGATCGGGTGGGAATTCAGACTGCTTGCTTCTCTCATATTGGGTTGTGTCTCCATGCCTGACTGAAATGTCCATGTCTATTTTGTTCCCCCACCAAAGAAGCCTCTTGAACATATCACGATTAAGGGAACGTAGTGGACAGATGTAAAGAGCAGATATCGGTTTTGGCTTTTCCTTTAGCCAAAAAGAAAAAACAGGAAGCATTACCGATTCGGTCTTTCCCATGCCAGTTCCTGCTATCGTAAGGACATTTTTTCCCTTTAATATTTGTGGTATTGTTATGTTCTGTACCTGTGTTGCCTCACCAAACCTAGATTTGGCTATCTTTTTTATCTTCGGGTGCAGGACATCAAATACGTCTTTTTTGTTGTTTTTTTCTTTCATTTTAACCACTTATATAACACTGTTATATTTTAACATGTGACTTTTTTCCCGAGATAATATTATCTAAAGAGCCATAAATATCTTTCTTTTATTAGGAAATTACATAAAAATTAACTATGGAAAAAATCGACAAGATAATTAATTTCCTAGAAAAAAGATATGGTTATCCAAAAATAGGCTACGGGGATAATTTCAAGCTTTTGATATCAACTGTTCTCTCCCAGAGAACCAGAGACGAAAACACCGAAAGAGCCTCTAAGAGATTATTCTCAGTAGCTTCAACACCGAGAACCATAAGCAAGCTACCTTTGAAAAAAATAGAAAATTTGATAAGGCCTTCCGGGCCGTACAGGCAAAAAGCAAAAAGGATAAAAGAAATATCAAAAATAATCTTGAAGGACCATAAGGGACGGGTTCCTATGACAAGAGAAGAATTGATGAGTTTGCCTGGTGTTGGGTACAAAACCGCAGACATAGTGCTCTCATACGGTTTCGGGGTACCGACAATAGCTGTAGATACTCATGTGAACAGAATACCAAAAAGACTGGGAATTGTAAGAAAAGAAGCTGACGTAGAAGAAGTTAGGAAAACCTTGGAAAAAAAGATAAAAGGCAAAAAAAGATTCCTTATAAATTTGGGTCTTGTAAGATTTGGTCAAGAAATATGCAGGCCAATAAGTCCAAGATGCAATGAGTGCCAGCTAAAGAAAATTTGTAAATACTACAAAGAGGTGGTTTGTAAATGAAAAAAGGTGATTTTGTCTTCACTTCAGAAGCTATGACAGAAGGTCATCCAGACAAAGTATGTGACCAGATATCTGATGCCATACTGGATGAAATTATAAAGAAAGACCCTGAATCAAGGGTTGCATGCGAGGCCATGGTAGGAATGGGTTTCGTAATAATAACAGGTGAAATAAGTACTCGCACGAGTATAAACTACTCCCAAATTGCAAGAAAAGTAATAAGTGATATAGGATACGACAGACCTGAATACGGATTTGATTATAACACAGTAGGTGTCCTCACTAGCATACACGAACAATCTGCTGACATAGCAATGGGAGTCGATGGTCAGGAAAGCGGAGCGGGAGACCAGGGAATGATGAGTGGTTATGCCACAAATGAGACACCTGAATTTATGCCTCTGCCGATACTTTTGGCGCAGAAATTGGCAAAAAAGCTTACCGAGCTAAGAAAAAACGGTGAAATAAAATACCTTAGGCCTGACGGGAAAACCCAGGTAAGCGTAAAGTACGAAAGAGGTATTCCAAAATACATAACTTCCGTAGTGGTAGCCACACAACACGACACGGATGTAAAAACGGAAAGGATAAAGAAAGACATAAAAGAAAAGCTAATAAAACCTGTATGCTGCAACTGGCTCAACGATAGTACGAAATACTACATAAACAACACTGGACGTTTTGTAATAGGCGGTCCTGTGGCAGATGCAGGAATGACTGGAAGAAAGATAATAGCGGACACTTACGGCGGAACAGGAGGACATGGAGGCGGTGCCTTTTCGGGAAAAGATCCCACAAAGGTTGACAGGTCAGCTGCCTACATGGCAAGATATATAGCAAAAAATTTAGTGGCATCCGGGATATGTGAAAAATGTGAAATACAGCTTTCATATGCAATAGGAGGCCGCAAGCCAACGTCTGTTATGATAGATACTTTCGGCACAGAAAAAATCGAGAATAAAAAAATAACAGAAATAGTAAACAGTCATTTCAATTTGACGCCTTCCGGAATAATAAAACAGCTTGACCTGATGAAACCAGTTTACAGAAAAACTTCTTGTTACGGGCATTTCGGAAGGGAAGGTCCCGAATTCACTTGGGAAAAAACAGACCTTGCCGAAAAATTAAAAAAGGAAGCCGGATTATACTAAATGGTGACAAGATGAAACAGAGTTTAAAGATAGGACTCTTTATAGGAGTTTCTATCGCTTCTCTTTGTTCTGCTATTCTTCAATTTTTTCCTTTCAATTACTGGACTGTAATAATTCTACTTTATCTATACATTATGGTTGGTGTTTTAACATCTTACATGGTTCATAAAAATCTGACAAAAAGAACTAAAATAAAATTAGACAAAAAATTTGAAGAATTGATTTCAAAGTTGGACTAGTTATTTGTATACCCGGGTGTTGGTTCAACTTCCCAAAAACTCTCATTGCCATCAGGTATTCTGGACCATGATTTGCCTTCAGTACTGGAAGCATAATTTATTTCATCTACGAGTAAGTCATTGTTATTATAAATTTTCAAATCATCCCCGCCATTATTTAAATTAGGCCATGAACCAGACCACTCACTACCATAATTGCCTTGTTTGTCACCCGAAACAAAATAAACAAAATCACCAGATTCTATCGTAGTTCCGCTTTCTATTGTCAAATCATTATTATCACTTATTTTCCAACCGGATAAATCTATATCCTCATCACCATAGTTATACAATTCAATAAACTCGTCTCCAGAATCCGTAAAACTGCCATCACCATTACAATCTTGTGTATCATCCGGATTTGGCAATACCTCATTTATTTTTACTTTATCCGATGAAGTAATATTCTCAGTGCCGGGTATATTCATATATTTTTCTCTTATTTTATTAATTCTAGACAGCTCCTCTTTTAGTGTTTTCTTTGCATCTTCGTAATCTTGAACATTGCCCTTGATTACTTCATCTCTGTTGCCCATATATTCAACTATTTCAATGAAACCGTCCTTGCTCTCAAATCTCTCAACCTTCATTCCACTAGTTTTATTTATAACTAATTTGTAGTCGCTTGTAATTACAATCCAAGAATCATGATATGGAGTATTTTCTATTATTATCTTTCTGTCAGGCCTAACAAGCTCCTGATAAACTCCTGTTGGTATTACAGTTATTTTAAATCTTCCAAATGGTGTCTTATAATTTTGCTCGAACCTGTCATCACTTATTTTTCTTGAAAGTTCACCGGGTATTTCATCAGAACTCATGTTTAAAATTATATCGCCTATGGGACCGTAATCATTAGAAATTGTTGATGCTACAAATGGAACAGAAGCCAGGCCAGCAACAATAGACGCAATAATCGCCATATCACTCAAATTCATGCGAACACTAAAAATATTTTATTTGCATCTTTTATAAACTTTACATAAATTTATTATATTACAATCACGAAAGATTATTATGACCTTAGACAAATTTTTTAGGCCGGAGTCAGTTTGCATAATAGGAGCTTCAAGAAAAAAAGGCAAGATAGGAAATGTAATATTAAACAATTTCAAAGAAAATTTCAAGGGCGAAATATATCCGGTAAACCCCAAGGCCAAAAAAATAATGGGCATTGACTGTTACAGAAAAGTCAGCGATATAAACAAAAAAGTGGACCTGGCTGTTCTGGCAATACCTGCAAAATATGTTTATGATGTTCTTGAAGAATGCGGAGAGAAAAAAATAAAAAACTGCATAGTAGTTTCAGCAGGTTTCAAAGAAGCCGGAAACATTAAAAGAGAGAAAGAATTGAAAAAAGTAATCAAAAAATATAACCTAAGAGTAATAGGGCCCAACTGCATGGGAGTTTATAACCCTTATTTCGGTTTGGATACCATCTTCAATCCAAAAGAAAGGATGGGAAGGCCAAAAAAGGGAAACATTGGTTTCATATCACAATCCGGAGCAACTCTTTGCATAACACTGGACTGGATGTCCCTGAAAGGATACAAAATATCAAAGGCAATATCTTATGGTAATGCAACAGATGTAGACGTTACTGAATTGATGAAACATTTGGATGAGGATAAAGAAACAAAAGTAATTTGTATATACATAGAAGGATTGAAGGACGGCAAAGAATTTTTCAAAGTATCAAAAAAAATAAATAAGCCGGTAATAGTTCTCAAGGGTGGTAAAACTGAAAGCGGCAGAAAATCGGCAAAAACTCACACAGGTGCTTTGGCAGGAAACGCAAAAATATATTCCGGCGTGTTCAATCAGACAGGAATAATTGAAGCGGAAGATTTGGAACAGATGTTTGACCTTGCTAGAGCTATATCAAACCAGCCACTCCCAGAAGGCAGGAAACTAAGAATAATAACAGATGCTGGTGGTTTCGGTGTACTGACATCAGACTGGGCAGAAAAATTCGGATTGAGCCTTGCTAAAGTCAGCAAAAAAAGCAAAAATAATCTAAGAAAAATATTACCCAAGCACGCAACAATGGAAAATATAATAGACCTTACGGGAGACGTTACCTCAGAAATGTACGAGGCTTGTTACGAAGATGCAATAAGAGACAAAAAGGTTGACATGATAGCGCTCGTTTTCCTGTTCCAGCCGCCCCTGTTAAAAAAAGATGTAGTGGATAAAATATTGAAACTATCAGGAAGAAAGACAACTTCAATAGTATCTGCAGGTGGAGAATATACTGAAAAATTGAAAATGAAACTGGAAGAGGGCGGGATGCCTTGCTTCACATCCCCTAAAAGGTGCGTAGAGGTATTGAAAGTCCTCTATGAATATTCTAAATCAGACTAACCGATAACATCCTTTACTTTTTCTACCGATTCCGGGTTCTTTAGCGTGCTGAGGTTGCCCAGTTCCCTACCACGAAGCATGCTCTTGAGTATCCTTCTCATTATTTTACCGGAACGTGTTTTGGGAACGTCTTCCACGAAGTATATTTCCTTCGGTCTCGCTATTGGTCCTATGTGCTCGTCCGTTGTTTTCTTTATTTCCTTTCTCATTTTTTCCGGGTCTTCACTATTCTTCAATATAACAAATGCTATAGGCACTTCGCCCTTTATTTCATCCGGTTTCGAAACGACCGCACACTCCGCCACGTTTGGGTTCCTGTTTATTGCGTCCTCCATCTCGGCCGTGGACATCCTGTGTCCGGCCACCTTCATGACATCGTCGGACCTGCCCGTTATCTTTATGTTGCCTCCCTCCATCATTATCGCGCCATCGGCGGGGTAATAAACATCTTTTCCATACCTCTCCCAGTAGGTACTGAGATATTTTTCCGGGTTTTTGTAAACACCTCTCAACATACCGGGAGCGAAAGGCTTCTTTTGTACTACAAAACCTTCCCCCTTTTCAACCTTTTTTCCGTCTTCATCAACAACTTCCATTCTTACTCCTGGGAAAGGTTTTCCTGCGACAGTCGGTATTATCGGCCCTATACCGGGAAGTGCTGTTATAAGTATTCCGCCGGTTTCGGTTTGCCACCATGTATCAAGTATGGGGCATCTTTCTCCCCCTATTTCTTTGAAATACCAGAGCCACGTCTCCTTGTCTATAGGTTCCCCCACACTTCCAAGAATTCTAAGGGTGTTCAAATCATATTTTTTTATAAATTCAACCCCTCCTTTCTTAAACATCCTTACTGCGGTGGGTGAGGTATAAAAAATCGTAACTCCATGTTCCTCTATTATCTTCCACCAGGCACCCAAATCAGGATAATCCGGAGAACCCTCAAAGGTTAACATTGTTCCGCCGTTAAGAAGAGGGCCGTAACATGAGTAAGTGTGTCCTGTAACCCATCCTATATCTGCAGTACACCAGAACACGTCGTCGTCCTGCAAATCAAAAATCCATTTTGTTGTAAGGTAAGCCTGTACCATGTAGCCTCCGGTATCATGCACAATCCCCTTCGGCTTGCCTGTTGTTCCGGAAGTATATAATATGAAAAGAGTTTTATTGCTTTCCATGTGTTCTGCATTAAATGATGAATTGCTGTCTTTGATTATTTCATCGTAGAAAAAATCTCTTCCCTCCATCATATCTACATCGGACTTCAATCTCCTTACAACAACAACCTTTTCTACACCAGTACCTTCAACTCCTTCGTCTGCCTTTTTCTTTAGGTCTATTTCCTTGCCTCTCCTGTAATAACCGTCCGCTGTTATCAAGACTTTTGCATCCGAATCTTCCATCCTCTCCTTAAGAGACTCGGAAGAAAATGCAGAGAAAACAACGGTGTGTATAGCACCCAGTCTGGCACAGGAAAGAAGAGCCACCTGTACTTCGGGTACCATTGGCATGTATATTCCTACCCTGTCTCCCTTACCGACACCCAAATCTTTTAGAACATTAGAAAACTTGCAGACTTCCTCATGAAGCTCTTTATAAGTTATCTTTCTTGGGGTTTCTTCCTGGTTTTCGGGTACCCAAATAATTGCAGTTTTATCCCCCTTGTCATTAAGATGCCTGTCCACCGCGTTATAACATATGTTAGTTTTTCCGTTGACAAACCATTTGAAATTTGGAGGATTATCCTCATAATCTTTATCCCATTCTTTAAACCATTCAAGCTCCTTTGCTTTTTCAGACCAAAACCCGATCTGGTCTGAAAGTGCATCATCATAAACATTAGAATCAGAAACATTAGCCTTATTTTTCATCTCATCCGACGGCCAAAAAAAATCCTTTTCTTCGTCCTTAACTACCCAATTACTCATTAATTATCACCCTGTTTTTGTTTTATAAAATATTATATAAAAAGTGGTATAAAAACTATCGCAACTATCGACATCAACTTTAACAATATATCAAGAGAAGGGCCGCAAGTATCTTTAAATGGGTCACCTATCGTGTCCCCGATTATTGTGGCCTTGTGAACTTCAGAACCTTCTCCACCGAGATGCCCCTGTTCAACATATTTCTTTGCGTTATCCCATGCACCGCCGGCATTGGCCATCATTATAGCAAGCAACAAGCCTGTAGTGATTGTTCCCGCCAAAAGACCTCCCAAAGCCTCCACCCCCAAAATCAATCCCGTAGCAACAGGAGCACCTATCGCAAGAACTCCTGGTAAAATCATTTCCTGGATTGCAGCATCACTGCTTATCTTTATGCATCTCTGGTAATTTGGTTTTTTCTTTCCAGAAAATATCTTCTTGTCTTCCAGCTGCCTTCTTGATTCATGAACTATCTTCGATGCCGTCTTTCCTACAGACCTCATTGTCATTGAAGAAAACAAAAACGGCAAAAGACCTCCCAAGAAAAGAGCGGCTATAACCTTAGGCGAAACAAGACTTATGACACTAAGATTGGTTGCCTCTATGTAAGAAGAAAACAATGCGAGTGAAGCAAGAGCTGCAGAACCTATCGCAAATCCTTTGCCTACAGCAGCCGTGGTGTTGCCAACAGCATCCAATTCTTCGCATCTTTTCCTTGCGACCTTGCTTAACTTACCCATCTTTGCTATGCCTTCCGCATTATCAACTGTGGGACCGTAGGAATCTATAGAGAGAGTCGTACCCAGATTAGCAAACATGCCAACTGCGGCAAGGCCTATTCCATAAATTCCGGCGAAGCCGTAGCTAATTACCATCGCCGCGCCTATCGATATGACCGGAACTATATTACTTTCCATTCCCGTGGCAAGACCTGATATTATATTGGTGGCAGCACCGGCGCGACTTTCTTTAGCTATGTTTATGGTAGGACTTCTATCCATTGATGTATAGTACTCGCTGGATTTGCCTATTATCAAACCCAGCAAAAGTCCTGTGAATATAGAATAAAAAATATGCATACCAACAGCAAGATAGTCCACTATCAGGAAGGAAAACAATGCAGTTAAAATAGTAGAACCATAAACACACCTGTCAAGCATGTTTTCCACGCCTCCTTCAAGGTTCAGGTATATAAGAAAATAACTGATTATAGAGGATAAAATACCTATACCGGATATCAATAAGGGTATTAAGACAAAGTCGCCAAAACCTATTATAGAAACTCCCATTACCATTGTCGCTATAATCGCATCGACGTAGCTCTCAAAAAGGTCTGAACCCATTCCAGCAACATCACCCACGTTATCTCCCACTTGGTCAGCTATAACGGCAGGGTTTCTGGGGTCGTCCTCGGGCATGTTTTTTTCTAGCTTGCCTACTGTATCAGCACCTATGTCAGCAGCCTTGGTATATATCCCGCCACCAACTCTGGCAAACAATGCAACCATGGAAGCACCAAAAGCATAACCATAAATTACGTTAGGATCTCCAAAAACCATATAAAGCAAACTAATGCCTATTAGTCCCAGACTCACTGTGGTCATGCCCATTATAGAACCAGATGAGAAAGCAACCCTCAAAGATTTTTTAAGGCTTTTCCTTGCAGCGTATGCAGTCTTCGTGTTAGAAGAGGTGGACATTCTCATTCCTATATTTCCTGCCAGCGCAGAAAAAAATGAACCCAATATAAAAGACAGTGATAAACGAAAGTCAAGAAAGTAAAGTATTACAGAAAAAATAAAGACGAATATCAGGAGCGATTTGTACTCTTCCTTTAGAAATGTTTTTGCACCGTTATGAACATAGTCAGATATTTCCACCATTCTTTTGTTGCCTTTTTCAAATCCATTAAGTTTTCTATACAAAAACAAAACAAACAAAAATCCCATAAGACAACAAAAAATTACAAAAATTTCAACCACCTAAAATCCATAAAAATCTCCCTTTAACAACTCCTTCCATCTATGATTAACAACATTCTGTATAGTCTTCTTTTGCTCACTACCAAGATGCCTGTATCTTTTTTGTAATGAAAAATAATCTTCAACTGGCCTAAGTTTATTGGGTTTGTGGGTTATTTTGAGTTTGTTGTTTTCTATCTCGTAAAGAGGCCACAGACCAGTTTGAACTGCACGCTTGCCTATATCTATACCGTCTTGGGGCTTGAAACCCCATCCAGTAGGACAGGGACATAACAGGTCTATAAATTTCGGGCCGACAATGTTCATGGCCTTCTCAAGTTTGTTCTTATAATCCTCAGGAAAAGAAACACATGCAGTAGCAACATAAGGAACTCCATGTGCCGCAATTATCCTCTCTATAGGTTTTCTTTGAAATAAATTTCCCATCTTATTTTCCTCGCCGCTTGGTGTTGTTTTAGTAGCTGCTCCAAGAGGAGTCGCACTAGATTGTTGTATCCCCGTATTCATAAACGCCTGATTGTTATAGCAAACATACAAAAAATCATCCCTTCTGTCGCAAGCACCGGAAAGCGACTGAAAACCTATATCATACGTAGCACCGTCTCCCGCATAAATCAAAATATTGACATGTTCTCCTTTCTGCTTGTATGCCGAGTATATGCCGCTAGCAACTGCACCTGCATTCTCTATCGCTACATGAATAAACGGAACTCTCATTGGAGAATTGGGATAAACAGATAAGAGAGTAAGGCATCCGGAAGAATTTACAACTATAGTATTTTTGCCCAAGGTTTCCAGAGCAATCTTCAAACCAAGAGAAGACATGCAACCAGAACACAAAGGAGAACCTCCCGTAAACAACTCTTCAGGCATAATAATAGTATAAGACAGTTATATTTAATTATTTAATAAAAAACAAAAAAAATTCTGCTCTAAGAGCAGAATTATAAAGTAAAAGGTTTTTCTCACTCTTCTTCTTCTTCGCTTGAATCATCTGCATCTTCTTCAGCCGCTTCTTCATCAGAATCTTCTGAACCTTCTGGCACATCCAAATCCTGTAGTGCTTCTATTATTTTCTTTATTACACCAGCTTCGTTTGGTAATGCAAAATTCTTCTTATATCTCCTTTCATTGTCTGGTGTGAAAAAACCTCTGGAAAGAGAAATAAAAACGTTTTCCCCTTCGTCAGTTATGGCTTTTTTCTTCCCAATCTCAATGAAGTTGTTATTTCCAAATTTTACTTCAGTTGATTCAATTGTCTCAAATTCTACCATTTTTTTACCTCCGTTCTAATTTGTAATTTTATTAAAATTATCAAGTATTTAAGCTTTTTTATAGTGCAATGGCTCAATAGCTACCTTTCCGGTCATCTAAAAATCCCTTTGGGACGGTATTTTCATCGCCATTGCATTCATACTAAGAACTGGAAGGGTTAAATAAATTAAAAATAGGGGGTGTTTTGTGATGAAAGATAAAAATCATTTTTTCTTTCTGGTTTTCTTTTTCTTTGTGGTCTTCTTTTTCTTAGGCCCTCTTGAACTTGCCTTCTGATGAGCCTTACAATATTTAGACCTGCCTGATGCAAAGTTCTTGCATCTCTTTCCATCTCTTGTCTTCGCTGCGCACCTTACTTTCTTCATTGTTTTCTTTTTTGTTTTTTTCTTGGTACTTTTTTTCTTAACCATCAAATCTACCTCTATAATTAAAAAACAAATTTTTCTATATATAAAATTATCTGGTATAAAGCATTCATTTCGATTTAATCAAAAGAATTAGTCCGCTTACGAAACCAATCGACCAGGCAACTGTTCTCAAGACAAAAATAAAAAAATAAACAGGCAGTTCAATTAATCTCGGTTTAATCTTAAAAATGTTAAAAAGGTATATCAAAAAAATCAAAAAAACAAAAAACAGAGAAAAATAAATCAAACTGAAATTTATAAGAGAAAGTAAAATAAAATAAACTGACGCCCAGAAGAAAGGTATCTGCAAGGCCATGTATGTGGGTGACACGTTATCTCCCTTTATTTCTTTTCTATGTCTGCCCAAGTAGGTAAGAACAACAAATTTTCCGTACTTCTTCTGTTGTTTGAAATAACTTCTTATATTGCTTCTGTGATAATGAAAAACTTTTGCATTCGGATTATAAAGTATCTTGCCGTATTTATTTATCTTATAGCACCAATCTGTCTCCTGACTTACGTCAAGACTCTCGTCATACTCCACCTTCTTTGCCACTTCTGTCCTAATAGCAAGATTCATTGTGGGTGCCCTTTTAATGTACTTGGGGAAATCTTTGAATCTTTGCTCAAGCTCCTTTCCTATTGCATTTTGAAAATTAGACAAGCCGTCTGGAGTTCCGCAAAAGCCTGCAACCGCTATCACTTCTTCTTTTTCAAAACCAGAAACCAACTCACTCAACCAATCACTGTCAACAACACAATCAGCATCTGTGTAAGCAATAAAATCTGTGTTAGTTCTTTTTGTCATATGGTTGTAAGCCTTTGACATATTGCCCCTGACTTGCTCAAGTTTTATCTTGTCCTCGTATTCCTTAAGAATTTCAAAAGTACCGTCTGTAGAATAAGCATCAGTTACGTAAATGCTGTAATTACTATAATTCAGATTCAAAAGAGAATCGACGCATTTTTTTATTGTTTCTGAAGAATTCTTAACAGTCAAGAAAATTGTAACAGAAGGTTCCTTCACTTTTAATCACTCTCACTTACTAAAAACTTAAAATAGTCAACACCTGCCTTAATCATCCTGACCATTTCATATGGATGAATATTGTGTGTCAACGCGTAACCTATCCACTTCGGGTTTGTATAAAACTTTTTTGTTATTTCATCTCTCAGTTCCCTTACTTTTTTTCTTGACATCTCAGGGCAATCAATCAAAAAACCCAACCTTCCATTTTCATCAAGCCATTCATCCCAATCCTCAGTGACAAGACAATTTTCTTTCTTTGCCCACTCGTAAAACCGTGTCCCGGGGAAAGGAACTGAATGCTGGAAGAAAGCCATATCAGGATTAAGTCTCTTAGCATAATCAAGAGTCTGGTAAACAGTTTCCCTGGTTTCTCCGGGTAAACCTACCATAAAGCAGCCGAATATTTTTATCCCCAATTTCTTACAATCTTCAGTAAATTTTATCGTTCTCTCCAATAAAACTCCCTTTCTTATATTATTAAGAACCTCTTGGTTGCCGCTCTCATAACCAACTATAGCCATCCTGAATCCGGATTCTTTCATTTTCTTTAAAACTTCGTAAGGAACATCCGCCCTTAAATTGGCAGACCAGACTATTTTAAGATTTCTTTCCCTTATCAAATCACATATTCTGATTATTCTCTCCTTGTCAATAGTCATAGTATCGTCCTCAACGAAAATTTCCTTTACCTGTGGAAGGTTTTTTTTAACCCATTCAAGTTCGTCTACGAAATTTTCCGGCGACCTTGACCTGAAACATCTTCCAGAAAAAACTTGAGGATACTGGCAAAACGTACACATATTGGGACAACCCCTCGCACTCCATATTTGTACCATGGGATGTCTGGCCAAAGAATACCTATAATCCTCTATATCAAGAAATTTCTTATACACCTTAGAAACGAAAGGTAATGAATCCATGTCTGTCAGTAATTCCCTTTCTTTGTTTACAAAAACATCGTCATCTTCTTTATAAGCTATTCCTTCTATGTCTTTCAAATCTTTTTTTCCATTCAAATTTTCAAGCAAATCCAGAACTGTATAATCATATTCCTTTATTGCAACATAATCCGCCTTGCTTTCTCTCAAGGATTTTTTTGGAAAGACACTTACGTGGGTACCGACAAGACAAAGTTTTGTATCAATATTCTGTTTTACAAAACTTACAAATCTCATATCGCTAAAAAAAGTAGGAGTTACTGTTTCCAGAACAATCAAATCCGGATTGAATTTTTTTATTTCATCCAAGGTTTTTTCAAAACTCCAATTTTTTGCTATTGCATCCAAAAGAGAAACTTCGTGTCCTTTTTCCAAGGAAACTCCCGCGGCATAAGCAAGCCAGTAAGGAAAATAAAGCGTTCCGGATTTTGTATGTTCCGGCCACCTACTACACCTGCTTATCCTGAATTTGTGCGGTGGATTTAAAAAAAGAACCTTCAACAAGAATTACCCCCAACTTTATTTATTCTTAATGGGGCTTTATATATTTATGAATATAACAGCGGTTATTCCTGGATATAACGTCGAAAAAACAGTAAAAGACGTTATAAGTGAAACAGAAAAGTACGTAGATGATGTAATATACGTGGATGACGGTTCTCATGATTGTAGCATGAAGGAAGCAGAAAAAACAGAAGCAGAAATAATAAATCTGTATTTTAACCATGGAAAAGGTTTTGCTTTGAGAACAGGAGCTTACATCGCAGAAGAAAACGGGGCAGATGTCATAGTGTTTTTGGACTCGGACGGACAACATTACCCAAAATACATACCCAAACTGGTTAAAGAACTCAAAGACAATGATGTCGTAATAGGTTCAAGGTACGCCGGTCGTTTTTACACCTTTCCCAGAAATGTAATTGGAAACTTCGGACTTAACTTTATCACAAATTTTTTCTCTTTCGGACCCAAGGGATTATTGAGCCATAAATGGTTGGGAGATACCCAATCCGGTTACAGGGCTCTGAAAACAAGCGCGCTTAGAAAAATGAACTTGGAAGCAAAAAGATATGAAATAGAGGGTGAAATGGTATTCGAGATAGCAAAAAACAAACTAAAAGTAAAAGAAATACCAATAGTAACAAAAGCAAAAATAAAAGGAATAACAGTAATGGACGGTATACACAACGCAAAGTTCTTGTTTAAAAAACTCTTTAAGCTTTAAAAGTGTTATATACTATTGTTTTTATGAGTAAACAAAATACGGTCATTCCATGGAAAAAATAAAAAAAGTTCTTAAAAAAAGATGGTACCTGATAGCACTGTTAATAATATTTCTATTGTCTTTACATATCAGATTTTTCACTCTGGACGGGGACTGGCTGTTAGCTTATGACCCATACTTTCACTACAGATATACTGGTTATGTTGTAGAAAACGGAATAATGCCCGCGTGGGATTCGATGAGTTATTACCCGCCCGGCAGACCAATAAACCATCCGCCTGTTATGCATTATACTACTGCTTACCTATATATGATATTCGGTTCGGGAATGTCTTTAATGCTTTTCTGCAAGTATATGGCAGGTATTTATGGAGCTTTGGCTACAATACCCGCATTCTTTCTTGGAAAGGAATTTTCAGACAAAAAAGCAGGACTTTTAGCGGCCTTCTTCATAGGAACAAGTGTCGCAGTTCTTACAAGAACAATGGCCGGTTTCTACGACACAGACGGTTTGGTTGTTTTCTTCACCCTGCTAACAATGTACCTGCTGGTAAGATCTTTCAAAAAGAAAAGTTTGATTAATCATATTCTTGCTTTCCTGGGTTTGGTTCTTTTTGGCTTGACATGGGGACAAGGTTGGTATATTCCAATAATAGTAATGATTTCAAGTTTTGCTTACTTTATCACATTGGTTTTTATAGGCAAAAAAGAATGGAGAACCGGAAGCGAAAAAAATAAGGTAATGCCTGAAATGGGAGAAAGGGCAAAAAAATCCTTCAAAATATTCAAAAAAACTTTTTTTCCGTTGCTGTTAATATTCATAGCTTCGTCTGTTTTGGTTTGGTTGATGGGTTACAACCCCTACTCAATAATAACTGCATTAGTAGGATTTACATTTAATCCAGCACAGGTACAAATAGTAAACATTTCCGTAGCAGAATTGCAAAACTTAAACATTCTCGGTGGTGCTTGGAGCAGATTATTTAGCGAACTATCAATACCGTTCATATTCTCAATAACCGGTGTTATTCTTCTCCTTAAAAGGGATTTAAAAGACGGTATTATACTTTTAACTTGGTTGGGTGTGACTTTCTTCGCGATAACAAGAGGTGTTCGTTTTATGCTTGTTTTCGCACCCGCTGCAGCAGTTTCTGGCGGCATTGCTATATCAGAAGCATACAAAAGTCTTAAAGAAATGGGTAATATGGCTCCCTTGATAGGTTTTCTTTTCCTCGCGTCCGTTTTAGTATCATTCACGCAACCTTCTGGAGGAATTTTACTAGCAATATTTACCGCACTGATGATAGTTCTATATCCTTACTACAAAAAAGAAAAAGAAAAAACACCAAAAATATCAAAGGCAATAATAATGGGAGTTGCTGTTTTTGTGTGCTTAGTTACTCTATCCCAAGCAACACAAGTCGCAACGCAACAATCAGAAAGAAACCCGATAAACAACAACTGGAAAGAGGCTTATTTTTTCCTTAGGGATAATACACCGGAAGATAGTGTAGTCGGAACTTGGTGGGACCCTGGTCACAGGATAGCAGCAATATCAGAAAGAAGAAACATAGCAGACGGGGCACACTGCCCAGAAAGAACTTGTGACCCTGGGTTAAACACAAGAATAACACATCTGGGCAAAATATTCAATACGGATAATGAAACAGAAGCTGCAAAAATTTTATTGAACTACAAAGGAGATGCATCAGAAATATACTGGATTGCATCAGACGATTTGATAGGTAAATTTAGATGGCTTCAGTACTTTGGAACTGGCTGTGACGGAACGGGTATACTAACAAACAATGGCCAGCAAATTTGCCCTCTCTACACGCAAATGCCTTTGTCAGAACAAAGAGAAACAAAATTATTATACAGGGGTGGTTTGGTTTTAGATTTCTCAAACAACACAATAACTCCAAAAATTGAGGCAGAAGACGGTGAAGTTGTAATAGAAAAAATGCTAATATACCAGCAAAACGGTTCGGTTGCTCAAGTTTCTTTTGAAAATCTGAACAACACTATACCCGGAACTGTATGGATTCATCCACAATTTGGATATACTGTTTACATACCAACAAATCATGAAAACTCATTGTTCACAAGAATGTTCTTTAAAGAAGAGGAAGATACAGAATATTTTGAAAGGGTTTTCATGAACGAGCAGGTAAAAATATACAGGCTAAAAATAGAAAAAGCAATAGAAAACATATAATATATTAATTCAAATAATTTTGTGTGATAAAATGAGAGTTCTAATGACACATGAGTTGTTTATGCCCGTGTGTCATGGTGGCGGAGAGGAAGTTGTTTATCACGTAACAAAAACTCTTCAGAAAAAGGGAGTTTATGTCGAAGTTCTTACAACAGGAGACCCAAAAATAAAAAAGTATGAAGACATTGTAACACATAGAATCCCAATAAACAGATATGCGTTAAACTTTGCAATACCCCAAATACTAAAAAAGGCCAAAGACTTTGACTTAATACAGACAAACAACTACAATGCATGTTTCCCTTCTTATGTTGCTGGCAAACTGCTAAAAAAACCGGTAGTGTGTATAGTTCATGGAATGTATGGAAAGGGATGGATAAAGATGCGCGGAAAAATGTTAGGTTCCATATCCGACTACATGGAAAGGATGCAAATACTTCACAATTACGACAAAGTGGTTTTTTTAAGCAGCTACGCAAGAAAGCAGGCTCTTGAACACGGTCTCAGCGAAAAAATAACAAAGATAATACCGCCTGGCCTGGTAATAGACAGGGATAAATTCAAAAAAACAGAGAAAGAGCCTTTTGTTTTCTTCGCCGGAAGACTTGCAAAACAAAAGGGATTGAAATATCTCATGCTTGCTGCTAGAGAACTTCCTGACATAAAATTCAAGCTCACGGGAAAGGGCAGAGAAAGCAAAGCTCTTAAGGAGATGGCCCCGAAAAATGTCGAGTTTCTGGGATGGATAGACAGAGAAGAAATGTTTGATTATTATTCAAAGGCTCTTGTTTTTTGCCTGCCTTCGATAGGAGAAGGTTTTGGGCTTGTTCTGGCGGAGGCGATGGCATCGGGTTGCGCTATAGTATCTACCATACCCCTTGATTACGAGGGATTTAAAGTGGAAAAAGAGAACACAAAACAGCTGGTAGATTCCATAAGATACCTTATAGAAAATCCAAAAGAAGCTCAAAGGATGGGGGAAGAAAACAGAAAAAAATCCAAGATATATACTTGGGACAACTTTACAGATGAATTAATAAAAGTTTATGAAGAAGTATTATAGGTGATGGTATCTCAAAAACTCTTTTCGTTGGGATAGATGGAGCAAGACTAGACATAATAAAAAAGTGGATAAAAGAAGGTAGTCTTCCTTTTTTTGAAAAAATACTAAATGAAGGCTCCTCGGGAGACCTAAGGACCGTATTTCCCCCACACTCTATGTTAGCTTGGACTTCTATACAAACCGGTAAAAATCCAGGAAAGCACGGTCTTTACAACACTGTGTTGAAGAAGGAAAATTCATACAAACACTTCGTGCCTAATGCAAATGACATAAAAGGAGCGACTTTATTTGATTACCTTACAGAAAAACATGAATGCTGTTCAATAAATTTTCCTGTTTCTTATCCTCCAAGAAAAAACAAAAAAATAACTACGATATCAGCATGGCTGGCTCCTCCTTTTTCAGAATATATATACCCCGAAGAAATAAGCAAAAAAGTAAAAAAAATAGGTTATAAAATACAACCAGACCATGTACATAAGGGTGGTGGAAATTTTGTAGAAGAAGTTTATGAAGCTACCGACAAAAGATTTGAAGCTCTTGATGTTATATTAAAATACAAAAATCCCGAATTTATATCACTTGTTATAACTGGCTCGGAACATTTGCACCATAACTATGCTAGTTTTATAGACCCGAAACACCCAAATCACAAAAAGGAATACGAACAAATTGTAAAAAAATATTACGAACACATAGACAGAAAAATAGAAGAGTTATACAATAAATTAAAAAAACCTAACCTATTGATAGCATCTGACCACGGTTTCGCCCCAAGTTACGGAGTTTTATTTTTAAATAATGTTCTCTCTGATTACGGTTACTTTGAAAAGAAAAAGAGAAAGTCTTTATTGGGGAGCTTATTCAACTTACTTGAAAAAACAGGAATAGCAAACATAATGAGAAATAAGATAAAATTTGATTTGTTTAAAATAATGCCAAAAGCTTTGGAGAAAAAAATAAAGGAAAGTAGAAGTGAGATGATAGACGCTGACTGGAAAAAAACAAAGGCATTTTGTTCAGGAATAATGGGTGATATAAGACTAAACCTGGAAAGTAGAGAACCCTTTGGGTTAGTTAAGAGGGAAGATTATGAAAAAACCAGAAACGAAATAATAGATAAATTAAAAAATGACAAGAAACTCGATAAATATATCCAAAAAGTTTGGAAAAAAGAAGAGCTCTTTAATGGTCCTTACATTAAAAATATTCCGGATATTTTTGTTGAATTCAAGAAACAAATAGTTTCTTCGCCAAAGATAAATGAAAATAAATTATTCACAAAAGAAAGAAAACTGGAAGGCTTTCACACAATGGAAGGAATATTTATGGCAATTGGTCCTGACATCAAAAATATACAAAACATTAAAAATCTAAGCATAATGGATATTTCACCTACAATTCTTCATTTAATGAAAGAAAAAGTTCCAAAAGACATGGATGGGAAAGTTATATCCGAGATAATAAAAAATTACAGAGAAATAAAATACAGAGAACCCCTATCAAGACAAGAAGAAATCAAAACATCGGAAGACGAAGAAGAAAAAATAAAAGAAAGGCTTAAAAGTCTAGGTTATATGTAATTTTCAGATTTCTTAACACCATACCTTAAAAATAGAAACAATCCAATAAACACGTATATCCAAAAGTTAAGTAATCTGCTTAAAAGAGCTACAGATGTTAAAGAACTTACTTGAACATTTACAAACTGTGAATAAAGAAAAACTGTTATTATTTCTCCTGAACCGAGAGAACCCGGTAATATGGTCAATATGCCTATCAATATACCTACAGACATTACAACCAAAACAACAGAATAAGAAATATTTATTCCTATGGAATAGAAAACAGATAAACCTACCAGTGCATTAAGAATCCACACAAAAACAGAAATTATGAATGATATTAAAAGAGTGTTTTTGTTGTATTCTCTTAAAGAATTTCTGAAATTTTTAGAAAAATAATCAATCTTTTTATCCAGTTTTTTTACTCTGGGTAAAAATGAAAAAATGTCGATAATCTTCTTTAAGAAAAATTCCATCTTCCCTTCTGAAAGAGAAAAGAACAAAACCATAAAAATTACTAAAGAATACAAAATTATTGAGAAAAAAAGGTAATAAGAAATATCTGATGAAAAAGAAAGAAAAACTAAACCTAAAATTGATATGGATATCAAACATAAGATATCCAAAATTCTTTCAATAAAAATAGATGGCATACTTCTGCTGAAGCTTTTTTGTTTAATTTCTTTGAGTAAATATATTCTAGCGGGGTCTCCTGTCTTAAGGGGTGTTATGTTCGATATAAAAAGTCCCATTATATATATCTTAACTGCCGAGAAAAAACCTATTTCTATATTCCTTTTTGAAAGAAGATATTTCCATCTATATGTTCTAACTAGACAACCGACAAGCCAAAAAACCAAACCAAGTAAAATATAATTCAACTTAGCTTCAACTAAAACAGAATAAATTTCCTGGGGGTTTGAAAAATATATCAATCCGATTAAAAGTAATATTGAAATTAAAAAAAGTAAATATCTTTTTTTCATATAATTACCTATAAGGCCTGTTTTTTAAATATTTAAAAGTATAAAACAAAATTGATAAAATGGAGATAAAGTTCAATGAGAAGTTTTTCTGGTATTCCATACTTACAATAACTTTAATCTTGAGCCTTTATTTTAATCTAAGTGTCTCAATTTCAGAGCCTCTTGTATTTGGTGATGAAGGTTACTACGCAGCAAGAGGGGAATGGATGGCCCAGAATATGGAAATACCTGTATCTGATGAGATATATGGAGATAGTCTTAATGTAGAGTATTTAACAAAACCTCCGGAAACTTTTCTTATTTTAGCATCCTTTTACACGATAGCAGGGGATTCTGGAATGAGAGTGTTGCTTCCTATTGTTTCTATAATTTCAGCATTGATGTTGTTTCTTTTAACCAAAAAAATACATTCAACAAGAGCAGCAACACTTGCAGTTATTTTTTACCTTATGATGCCTGCACTTATAACTCACACAGTTTTCCTTTATACAGAACACATAGCTCTTATGTTTATAATTTCATCCGTATATTTCTTCTACAAGTATCTTGAGGATAATAAAAAAATAAACATCCTAATGACAGCAATTCTATTCGGCTTTTCCGCGCTAACAGAGGTAAGTTCAGTGCTTTTCGGTCTAATTTTCATAATTGTATTATTTGTTTACAAGAAAAAATGGAATGAAAGAATAAAAGATTCTCTGTTAATAATAATAGTTCTATTCCTTTTCATTTCACCGTGGGCGATAGGCCATAACTACATACAAACAGGGAATCCTGATTACAAACTATCAAAAGTTTTTAAAACCGTGGGCTTGGATGTACAATTCAGAGGAAAAGAAAGCGTAGAAGAATCACTTCCCGAAGTAGAAACTGTTGGTTTAAGAGAACCGCAGGAATCAGGAACAGGCACTGCCGCCCCGCTTCACAAATTTGGTTTCACAAATTATGCCGAATTTGCGTATACTTTACCTGCATTTATATTCTCTTTACTTGGATTTTCTTATTACTTTATTGAAAAAAAGAAAAAATACATAATACCTGTTTTGTGGGCAATATTACTTTTTTCTGCAGTATATATTTTGTTTGGAACGACAAGGGTAGAAGGACTTTCAAGAAACACTGTTATAATTATAGCACCTCTTGCAATTTCTGCTGGTTTTTTCGCCTCAAAAATATATGATTACCTATCTTCATTTGATAAGGTGGGTAAATTTATTGGGGTAATTTTTGTTATTTTCTTGCTATTCTGGGGTATGGGAAGAGCATCAGAAAAGTCAGAATCATTAAGGCCAATCAAACACTTCTCAGATGCTTTTTTTGTTGGTTGTGACTGGATAAGAGAAAATACACCGGAAGATACAATAATTTACAATATGTGGGGGAGCAGAGCAGAATATCACTGTAAAAGAACACCTATAGGAAATGCCGAACCAAAGATGGGAGATGCTATTCTATTACAAAATGATACCACATATGAAATTTTTGACTTATATGGAATAGAATATTTGTATATACAAAAATTTTCGATAAAGGAAGGTAGGGAAAAGGTAAGTTATCCGCTTTCTTTCGTCCAGTATATAGAAAGTTCTGATAAATACAAAAAAGTATATTCATACCCAGAAAATTGTCTTTATAATCCAAATATAATAGACTGTGTCATAGTTTACGAACTTACAGACGGAAATGAAGATACGACTCAAATGAGCCAGATTAATCCGTTTCAATAGGATGGGAAAATGATATCAATAGCATTCTTGAGATTACCTATATGGCTAGCTTCTCTAATACTTGGTTCATTCTCTTTCTTTGTAACATTGATAATAACCCCAATTTTCATAAAAGCCTTCAAAAAAGCAGGAATAACCGGAAAAGACATGAACAAAAGAGACAAGCCGGAAGTAGCCGAAATGGGTGGTATTGTAATAATAGCTGGATTCTCCGCTTCTTTATTGCCGGCAATAGCAGTTTCCCGTGGCGATACATTGGTTCTCTTGCTCGCAATTTTATGCACGGCATTAATAACAGTTTTTATTGGCGTTTTGGATGATATTCTGGGATGGAAAAAAGGAATAAGACAATGGCAACATGCTTTGCTACCTGTTTTTGCATCATTCCCACTTATAGCTGTCATGGCAGGGAACTATGTAATGAAATTTCCTATTATAGGTCAGGTAAACTTCGGTATTTTATACCCTCTTTTTTTAATACCTCTGGGTATAACGGGAGCATCAAACGCTGTCAACATGTTAGGAGGAATGAATGGGTTAAGAACTGGCTTGTGTCTAATAATATCAATTTTTCTAGGACTTTTTGGATTAGTTCTGTCTAACGCAATAATATCTTCAGTTTCTTTCGCCCTAGCAGGAACGCTTTTAGCTTTTTTAATATTCAACTGGTACCCAGCAAAAATATTCCCAGGTGATACCGGAACCATGGCGATGGGTGCGATAATATCTTCTATTGTTATTATAGGAAATATAGAAAAAATGGGTTTATTGCTTTTCTTATTGTTCTTTGTTGAGCTGTTTTTAAAACTAAGAAGCAAATTTCAGGCAGAAAACTGGGGAATTATTCAGGAAGATGGTATACTTAAACCCATGTACAAAAAATCCTTTTCACTCACACAATTTGTTATGAAAAGAGGTAAATTCAAAGAACATCAAGTGGCATTAATAATACTGGGAATGCAATTGGCTGTGAGTTTAATATCTCTGTTTTTAATTTTTCTTTAAATGTAACCCAAGTCCTGAAGTTTCCTCTTGATTTCTACCCTATCTTTTTTTGTTGGTAGTTTTAATTTTTTCAAAATGATATCGTAGAAATCTATTATTTTTGGCTTTTGTAAACCAAATTTTTTGTTTAATGAATAAAAACCATGATTAGAATGTTCCCCTTTTTCAAAATCAAAACCATGATCAGAAACAATCAAAAACATTTCATCTTCTTTCAAATTACTCTTTATTTTCCCTATAAATTCATCGACCTCTGTATACTTTTTTTCTATATAATCACTGTCCTTGTAAAGTATGTGCGATATGTTATCCAAGAAATCATAATAAACCATGAATATATCACATTCTTCTTTAATCTTTTCAAGTGTCTTGTTTTTTAGCTTATCAAATTCTTCCTCCTGTAATTCCTTGAATCTTTGTATTCCCAGCTCTCTTCTTCTGAATGCTTCTATTTGCCTAAGTGATTCACCCGCGGAATAATCATAATAAGGAACATTCAATTTAACTGATTTTGTTTCGTCAAGAAAAGTTGTCTTATCAAGCTTAGGAAAATCCTTAGTTTTTTCTCCTGCTATACTGCCTATTTTATATACAAGAGGGGCTATTTTTTCCTTGAATTTCTTAGAACGTTTTTTCTTGAACTTGTCAACCATCTTCCAGTATATGCTCTTGTGTGCGAAACCTTTCTTTTCTATATCTCCCGTAAGAAAAGAACCCCAAACCTGTGGTGAAACCGGTCTTCCTGATTTTTCATCTATGGGTACGATTGATTTTCCATATTCGCTTTGCTTTAGATTCTTTAAATCGAGTTTTTCAACAAGGTTATACTCCAATGCATCTATCCCAAAAACGTAAACTTTCATACAATTATTCATAAACTAACACCCTTATATAATTATACTAAAAATAATAACTTGATAAACATGCTTTGGATTATAATAATTATAATATTATTTTCTTTCTTTTTGAGAAGTATATTTCACTTTAAAAACAAATGGGTTGGTATAGACACTTTTCACCACTTAATAGAAGCGCTGAGCGTAAAGAAGAATGGTATTTATTCAGACATAAAAAATCTAATACATACAGACAAAAGATATGAGAGATACGTTAAATTTTATCCCCCGTTGCTCTATGTTGTTTTGTCTGTATTCCCAAAAAAACATCATGACAAACTAAGATATTTTGCAACTATTCTAGACATATCATCAATGATAATATTGTTTTTGATAACCAACTCGATTTTCGGTTTTGAGGCTTCGGTTGTATCTGTTTTAGTCTACGCTATAGCACCAAATGCCGTTCTCTCATGCCAAACTCTGAGTCCGAAGCCACTGGCAAATATTTTTTTGAATATGTCCCTAATCTGCCTTTATTATTATTATTCATCTGAAAATATTATCTCACTTTCCTTTTTTGTATTTTTTAGTTTCTTTGTTTTAATGACACATAAGATAACAATACAAAGTCTTTTTGCTGTGGTTTTAGCAAGCTCTATATTTTTCATTGACTTTTTGCCGGTTGTGTGTTTCTTTTTATCAGTCGGTTTGGCTGTTCTTTTAACAAAAGGCAGGTATTTTGAAACAATAAAAAGTCATTTCGAGACAATAAAATACTACGCAAAGGTAGGTGAAAGTGGTTTTCATCATGTGGGGTCCATGAACCCCATGACTCCTTTGTTTGCATTCCCCTTTGTGATTTTAATATTATTTGACTCACTGACTAACGGCATAACAAACCCGTTTTTTTATATATGGTTCTTCTCTGTGGAAGCTCTCGGATTCTTGTGGCCCCTTGGTGCGGGATACAGGCATGTGTATAATGCAATATTTCCTGGAGCATTAATAGTGGGAATGGTTTTTGGCAACTCACCTGTTTTCTGGTTTTGTGTTTTACTGTCTTTTGCTGGAATAGGTTTTATTTACAAAAATTACAAAGGCTCGGATAGAATATTCTCTAAGGACTTTATAAAATGCTGCAAATGGGTTGAAAAAGAATCCAAAAAAGAAGACGTTTTGGCGGTATTTCCAAGAAGCTACTGGAGAGCCGCAGTTTACTTTTCAGATGTAAAAATATTGTCCCCGGGATATGATAAGGATATATTCAAAAAAGGAGAATATAATAAAATAAAAATAAACTGGATAATCTCAAACAATAAAGAAAAAACAAAAAAATACAAAGAAGCAAAGAGCTTCAAAAACTTTCATATTTTTAAATATCTAAAGAATTAGAGTGTTTTTATGAGTAAAGTATGTATATTGGGTATAGATTCTCTTGAATATAATATTGTGGAAAAGTTGGACCTGAAAAATTTAAAGCAAATGGAATACGGTAAAACTATAGTACCCCTGGATAAAAGAGGTCTTCCGCTTTCACCACAGGTTTGGGGTTCTTTCCTGACAGGAGAAATTTATGAGGGCGAATCATTTGAAAGCACCAACCCTTTAATGAAATTAAACTCAAAAATAAAGATATCGAAAATAATTCCAAAAAAAATGAAAAGAAAAATAAAGGAAAAAACAAGAGATGTGAAAAGTTTCCCAGAGCTCAAAAAAACAACATTTATGGATGAGACAAAATTCAATCACTACAATGTCCCGTTTGTTGACCTTCATGAAATGGAATCATTCAAAAAACTAGACCAGTGGAGAAGGAAGGATATATCAACACTGGAATTTAGAAATTTTCTTGAAGAAATGTACGAAAGGGACAAGAAAAACATGATGAAAATTGAGGGGAATTATTTTGGTTTCACAAATTTCTTTGATTTGCTACAGCATCACTTTTTTATGGATAAAGAATATATAGAAAAAAAGTACAGGGATATTAATTCTTTTGTTGGTAAAATAAAAGAAAGAATGGAAGAAGATTATATTCTTATAATAGTGTCGGACCATGGAGCAGACGGTGAAGGTAACCATTCAAAACACGGGTTTTATTCATGCAGTAAAAAATTGGACCTAGAGAAACCGAAGATAACAGACTTTTATGACATAATAATGAAAATTCTTAATCTTCCAACAACAAAAGACAGAAAAAATATAGAAAACAGGCTAAAGAATCTTGGTTATATATAGGTTTTTTTATGGAAACTGTTGTTCTACTAATAAAAAGAAAGGCGCGTGGCGAATGTCTTAAAAAGGCGCTGGAAAAACAGGGAATTAAAGTAAAACTTTTTACAAAAATAAATTCAAAAACACTTCCATCAATTTTTCTGTGGCTTAAAAAAAACAAATATGATGTAATACACGCAGACAGTTACTCTCTGACCGGTTGGATAGCAACCAAATTCGGAAATAAAAAAAACATACCCTCCACAATAATAATAAGGGGTATAGGCGAATCTATTTTCAGGAAGAAAAGAAAAAGCCTATTTCAAAGAATGCTTACGGGTTACTTTGAGAAAAAATCACTAAACAGAGTTAACCATGTCTTTTTCATATCAAAAAATGTAGAGAAACATTTCCTTGATAAATTCCCGTTTCTAAAGGATAAGAGTTCGGTCATGCACAATGGCATAGATTATGAAAAATATTCAAATGCTCCTGCGGGGAATCTTAGAAAAGAGTTTAAGATAAATGAAAAAGACAGTATAATAATAACAGTGACCAATCTTACATGGAAACATCCATATAAGATGGAAGGAGTAAAACTGCTTATAGAATCAATGGAACTGGTAGAAAAGAAAATAAAAAACTTTGTTTTCGTAATAGTTGGAGGTGGAAAATACCTTGAAGAATGCAAAAAATATGCTTCAAAAAAACATTACAAAAACAAAATAATATTCGCCGGATTCATAAAAGATATTCCCGAAATACTTAAGGCATCTAATTTGTTTGTTTATTCTAGCAAAGTAGAATCTTTTGGCATGGTCATAAAAGAAGCTCAAGCATCCGGACTTCCCGTAATAGCTGGCAAACAAGCAGGAATAATTGATGCTGTAGATTCTGGTGGAGTTTTGGTTGAACCAAAACCAGAAAATTTTGCAATAGAAATAATTAATATGCTTAATAACCCAAATAAAATGAAAGAATATTCAGAAAAATCAAAAAATGTTGCAAAATCGGAAACTTGGGATAAAATTGCACAAAAATACAAAAAATTATGGGAATCTTTGTGATTTTATGTTAATAAAAAAAACCAAGAAAGTTATAAAACAATTTAAGGAAGGTAAAAATCCCAGAAAGCTTATAATAAAAGAAAATTTTGAAAAATTAAAAAGAGAATTTAAGATAAAAACATTACCAAACATCTTCTTAATTAAAAAAATTGGTGATAATCTAAAAATGTATATAAATCCTAAGCTTGGGCAGGGTAAACATTTATACTTTGATGGCATAGCAGAAGAAGGTATAATAAAAGTTATCGATTCTTTATTAAACAAAAAAGACATATTTTTTGACATTGGTGCAAAATGGGGATTCCATACACTAAAATTTTCAAAGAATTTAGTTAATGGAGGTAAGATAATTTCCTTTGAGCCAAATCCTCATACATACAAAATTTTAGTTAGAAATATAAAATTAAACAATATCAAAAACTGCATTACAGAAAATGTCGCAGTAAGTAATAAAACAGGAGTATCGAATCTGGTAATTAGTGGTAATTTACACGACGGCAAACATTTCTTATCAGATAATAAAAATTTAAATGAAAAAACAATAGAAGTAAATACAATAAGTCTTGATGAATACTGTAAAAAAAATTCTATATGGCCAGACTTAATAAAAATAGATGTGGAAGGTGCAGAATACCTAATTTTAGAGGGATCGAAAGAAATTCTCTCCAAAAAAAACATTATTGTAATGGAAACACACCCAAATAAAATAAAGAAATTGGGTTGTAATATAAAATCAGTTTATAATAAACTTAAAAACGAAGGATACATTATTTTCGGTATTAATCCACACAAAAAAGAGCTTTATAAAATAAAAAACAAAGACTATGAAAAAAGAAACTTTATATTGGCAATTTCTACCGAACTTTACGAAAATCAAAAAATAAAAAGTGTTATAAATGAACTTTAAAAAAATGTTGCTAAGTGCTTATGGAAATTTTGTAAATCCTAAATTAATAAAATCTTGTATACTAAATTACCATAAAAAAATACCAGAAAGTCATTTAAATTATCTTAAAAAAAACTTTCAAATAGTTAGCTTGGATGAAATAATAAAAAATCCAGGTAAAAACAAAATAGCTATAACATTTGATGACGGATGTAAAGAAAACTACACAGAAGTTTTTCCGATAATTAAAAAAAACAAAACACCGGTAACAATATTCATAACAACAAAATACGTCGGTACTAACAGAATATGGAAAGAAATAAATCCAAAAGATGTAAAACCAATAAAAAGAAATATGATGTCTTGGAAAGAAATAAAAAAAATGAAAAAATCTGGTCTTGTTACTTTCGGGAGTCATACACATTCCCATAGAGTTTTAACAAAATTAAGTGAAAATGAAATTAAAGAAGAACTGGAAAAATCAAAAGAAATACTGGAAAAAGAACTTGGAGAGAAAATACTTTACATTGCGTATCCTAAAGGAAGGTTTAACAAAAAAATAAAAAATAAAGTAAAAGACTTTTATTCCTTTGCATTAACAACTAAAAACAGCTTTATTAAAGAAAAAGACTATCCTTATGAAATAAGAAGAGTTTGTATATCTGAAAACTATTCAATAAATCAAATTAAAGCATTATTATCTTTAAAATGTGGTATAAAATGAAAAATAAAACTATTGTAATAGGAATAGATGGTGCACATTTTGAACTGATAACACCATGGCTAAAGGAAGGTTCATTACCAAACATAAAGAAAGTTATTGATAATGGAATTTCATCCGATTTGGATGTTGGACTTCCACCAGTAACCTCACCCAACTGGAAAAAATATTATACGGGAAAGAACCCCGGAAAGCTCGGTATATTCTGGTGGGAAAATATAAACAAGAAAGAAAAAAAAGTTTATTATCCTGCCGAAAGAAAAAACAAGGAAAAGGAAATATGGGACTATCTAAGTGAAGCGGGGTATAAATTGTGTGTTATAGGAACTCCACTTACGTACCCTCCAAAAAAAATAAATGGTTTTTTTGTTTCGGGTGGTCCGGATTGTTCAGAGAATGATTTTACGTATCCCAAAAGTCTAGAAAAAGAATTAAAAGAAAAATTTGGATATAGAATTCACCCCAAACACAATATAAGAACAAATAAAAAAAAGGCAGTAGAAGAAATGTATAAAATAATTGATTCGAGATTTAAAGTAGCCTTTTATCTTATGAAAAATCATGATTTTGATTTCATACAAATAGCAATGTTTCATATAAACACATTTCATCACTTTCTATGGAGATGTGAAGAAACAAAAAAAGCATGGAAAATAATAGACAAAAACATAGGCGAACTTTTGAAAAAAGGTGATTTTAATATAATTTTTATGAGCGATCATGGATCAAATGAAATAAAAAACATATTTAATATAAACACATGGCTCAACAAAGAAGGTTATTTAAAATATAATAAAAGATATGAAATTCTTCAAAACATGAAAAAAGTCGGTTTCAAGAGGGATAAAATAAGAGCTTTTCTTGAAAAAATCGGGATAAAACATTTTGTCAAAAAAATAATACCAACAAGAGTTTTGAGGAGCATTCCTTCGTCTTCCGGAGAGATAAAAAGAGAAGGAAAAACAAATACAATAAATTGGGATTCTTCTGATGCTGTAGCTAGCGGTCAAGGATTAGTTTACATACTAAAAGAAGATAAAAAAAATGAAATAAAGAAAAAACTTATTGAGATATCAAAAGAAGGTAAGAAAATATTCAAAAACGTTTATGAAAAAGAAGAACTTTATAACGGACCTTATATGGATGAGGCACCTGACTTAATATTAGATCAAGCTGAAAACACGCACATAGAAGGCGGTATAGGTAAAAAAAATGTATTTGACACAATAAATATTTGGAGAGCTGAAAACAAAAGAAAAGGTATTTTTATGGCTTTTGGACCTGATTTCAAAAAACAAGAAATTGAAGTTGTTTCAATACTTGATCTTGCTCCAACAATTTTACAAATATATGGTATAAAAAAACCAGAAGATATGGACGGTAAAGTTCTCTATAGTATTTTAAAAAATACTTCCGAGACGATAAATTTGAAAAATCATCAAATTGAAAAAAAAGATGATACTATAAGAAAAAAAGAGGAAGATGAAGTTAGGAAAAGATTATCTGATTTAGGATATATACAATAATTAAGTAAATCTTTTTAATATTCTCTTAATAAGTGTCATTTTTAATCCACTTCTTCTTTCTATTGATTTTATAATCAGTATATCTTCCTTTTCGAGTCCCTTAAATATGAAAAGCATTATGAACAGATAAAAAAACGAAAATGTTAAGAGACCTAAAATAAAAAATATTCCATCAAACGGTTTTAAAATAAAATAAAATAATATTCCTAAAAAAATTGCAGAAATTATTGGCTTAATATAAGTTTTGTTGTATGGTTTTATCTGAAGTTCTTTTTTAAGGTAATTTATAGATAAAATGTTCTGTATAAGTAAAGATGATGTCATTGCTATTGCTGCACCAACCATACCATAAACTGGTATCAGAATTATATTCAACAAAATATTAGAAATTGCTGCAAAAAAACTATAATAAAAGTTTATCTTTGGCTTTCCTATGGCCGTTATAGTTTGAGATGTGAGTCCAACTGTTATATAGACAAGGTATCCTAATGAAAGTATTATTAGAGTCGTGGAACCAGAAGCAAACTCACTTCCAAAAAGTGTGGTAAGTATTTTCCCAGGAAATAAAATTAATAGAAGAAAAACAGGGAAAACTGCTGAAAAAATCCATCTGGTTGATATTTTATAAATATTTCTTATTTCTTCGATTTTATTTTTCGAAAATAGCTCAGATATTACAGGTAGTATTATAAAAGCAAAAGAATCTAAAACAAAAGTCATTAAAATACATAAATTAAGAGAAGATTCGTAAATACCAACATTATAAACAGTGTCAAAATAACCCAACATAATAACATCAGTCCATGACATTATCAATGCAATAGTACTTGTCATAAACAAAGGAAATGAAAAAAACAATATTTCCTTTGTGACATTAGCGTATCTTATTTTTTTAAGTTGGGGTAATATTTTTGTTTTTATGAAAAAAATACCCATAATAAAAGAAACAAGAAAACCAAGAAAATAAGAAAAAACAGTTCCAAAAAAACCAAAACCTAAGTAGAAAAAAATAATAACAAAAATAAGAGTTGAGGCACTTTTTGATATTTCTCTTGAAATTATTTTTTCCTTTACCATTTTAAAACCAAGAAGTATTGAACGCGATATTCTTATTGCAACTGAAAGGGGTAATGCTATTGAAAAAATCCTAAGTACCGTAGACATTTCAGGATTTGAAAAAAATATTACAGATATTTCATGTGAAAATAAAAAAAGTAAAAAAGAAAATAAAAGAGTCACTGGTAATGATATCCTAAAAGAATAAAATATCGCTCCCTTTACCTTTTTTAGATTTTTCTTACCTGTGTAAAATGATATAAATCTATTTACACCCATTCCAAAACCAAATGATGTTACCCTACCTATTATGCTTATAACAGCTATTCCCAAAGCTATGAGTCCATAAATCTCAGGTCCCATACTCCTTGCAACAAATACTCTTGTAGAGAAGTCGAGAAATTTACCCAATATTAGTCCCAAAAAAGCTATGCCTGCACCTTTGGCCACGGTCTTTACGGCCCTTTCGTGTTCCCTGTCCCTGTTTTGGTTTGGCATAATCTTATTTTGTGTATAAGAATTAAAAAGGTTATTCGGAAATCATTTCCTTTATCGCGTCTTCTATTTTCACTTTCGGAGTGAAACCCAGATAGTTTTTTATTTTTTCCGTTGATACTTCAAAGTTCTTCACAGTGGTCTCGTCTTCCCTCGGGTTTTTGACTATTTCTATTTCCGTGTCCGGTTTTAATTCTTTGATTAGGTTTGCTACCTCGAGAACTGAAAAACACTGGCTGGCCAGATTGAAGATTTTTGTTTTCTTCTCGTCATGTATTATTTTATCCTTGCTTTTCAACAGAGCAGCAGATACATCCTTTACGTTTATGAAGCTTCTTGCCTGGTCGCCGGGAGAGAAAACCGTAAGTTTTTCTCCTCTTTTTGCCTGAGCGGAAAATTTGTTTATTACAATCCTTTCCTTTGTTACTGTTTTTCCGTCCACTTCGTGGTCTCCGTAAACGTTGCAAAGTATGAATATGTAGGACGGGAAGGAGTCTTTGGAGAAAGTTTCCACTGCTCTCATGCCCATCAGTTTCATCTTTGCGTATAGGTTTTGCGGGTCTATTGGATGATTTTCGGTTATCGGGAATTCCTTGGGGTCACCGAATATTGCCATTGAGGAAACGAAAATTAGCGGTATCCCACACTTGTAGCAAATCCAGCTTATGTTTTGCGTGCCTATAATGTTTGTATCATAACCCAGTTCCGGGTCTCTCTTGCAGTTGTCAAGACCGGGAAAGGCGGCAAGATGATAAATTATATCGCAACCCTTTAGGGCTTCCTCTGTTTCCCTTAGGTTCTTTATGTCTATGTTTTCTGTTTTTGCTCCCTCAATTTTGTTTATTTTTGACAGAGAGAGATTGTCCACACCAACCACTTCATTACCCTCTTCGAGTGAGTCCTTTGCGAGCCTTGAACCTATGTAACCCAAAGCGCCTGTTATTCCTATCTTCACTTTATTCACCTAAAATAATTTCCTTTGTCAATCCCAATATTGATTTTATTATCGGAAGTAATTTGTTTCTGGGTTCATCTTTTCTCTTTCTTGTCTTTATCTTTAAAGTCTTTATTTTAAAACCTTTTTTGTTGGCCCTCAATAAAGTTTTGCAGCCAAAGGATGTGTTTTCAAAGCTTAGCTCCCTTACCAATTCCCTTTTGAAAGCGCGGAATCCGTTTGCAGGGTCCCTTATCCCGGATACTCTTCTTCTAACCAGCCACGCCATCATTTTTTCTGTCAGTCTCGGCAGTTCATCCCTTTCACCGATAACCATGTCATATTTTTCCATCTGGCTCAGGAATCTCTTTATGTCCCCCGGGTCGTGCTCCCCGTCCGAGTCCATGGTTATAATTACATCTCCCTTGGCCTCTTCAATTCCTTTTTTTATTGACTTTTCGTAGCCAAGGTTTTTTTTGTTACAGATGACTCTTGCGTATTTTGAAGAAAGTTTTGCCGTGTTGTCATTTGAATTATCATCCACCACTATTTTTTCATAATTTTTTGGTATTTTTTTCAAGACCCCGGTTATTGTGTTCTCTTCGTTGTAAGCGGGGATAACAACAGATACCTTCAAAAAATCACCTGGAGGATTTTTCCCACATGTTGTCAAAATAGATATTCATCGCCTCAACGAAAGCCTTGTGGTTTGTAAAGATACAATCCCTGAGGAGATTGGATGATTTTTTGTCCTGTATGTTTATTATGGCCTTTTTGTCGTCTGATATGCATCCTCTCAGGGGCATTTTTTCGTAGTACCTTATCTGGGCACCTGCTTTTTTGAGCTTTTCAACGGCTATTTTCTGTGATTTCTTGGCCCTGCTTGAAAGACCCCTGTTCTGGAATATGACCATTATGTCTGAATTTGTTTTTTTAAGTGCCTCTTCTAAAGAGCCCACATACTGGAGTGCCTCTGTCATTATTCTTACGGTTTTTTTTGAGTCCTCTATAAGCTTTCTTGTTTCATTCTCGGAAACATCTCCTATAGAAAGCAATTCAAGAATGTTCTTGGGTTTTTTCTTGTCCGACCTGTTGAAAACATGGGATAGCTCTTCCTCTACTTTCCTCTTGTTTTTAGCCAGCTCTTCTTTCTTTTTTTCAAAAAACCTTTTGTTGTAATCAAGAGCGTTGTCAAATATTTTTTTAGGTTCAAGAGAAACGTACTTGGTTGGCCTGCTTTTTATTTTTCTTATAAAACCCATTGAGTAAAGCTCTTCAAGTATATCGTAAACCCTTACCCGGTCTATTTCGCATGATTTTGCAAGGCTGCTTGCCTTGGCCTCTCCAAGTCTTATTAGCTGATAAAGAACTTGTGACTGTTGTCTGTTTAAACCCAGAATCTTAAGGTCCTCGTATCCCATAAGTCTCTTTTTAATTATAGAAAACTTTATATATAAATATGTTGTAATATAAAAACACAATAATAAGTTGTATTTTATTTTTACAACAATAGTGATAAAATGGGAAAAACAGTTATAATAGGGATAGACGGCGTTCCTTACTCTCTTATGAAGGACCTTTCTGACAGGGGAGTTATGAAAAATTTCAAGAAGCTCAGAGAGGATGGTATATTCAAAGTAATGAAGTCCTCGGTACCCGCTGTTTCATCAGCATCCTGGAGTACAATAATAACGGGAGAGAATCCGGGAGAGCATGGCATCTACGGTTTTACGGACATGATAAAAGGAAGCTACACGCTTTCATTTTCCGACTTCCGCAACTTGAGGAGTCCCCCTTTCTGGGAGAAAAACAAGAAGAAGTCGGTAATAATAAACGTGCCTTCAACTTATCCTCCGAGAGAGATGAACGGTTGTCACATATCGGGCTTTGTTTCTCCGAGGATAGAACGTTCCATATACCCTTCCTCATATCTGGAAAAACTAAAGGAGATGGATTACAAGATAGATGTTGATTTGGAAAAGGCGCACATGTCAAAGATGATGCTTTTTAATGAGCTTTTTGATACGCTTGAAAAAAGAAAAAAAGCCGCAGACTTTTTTTGGGATGATTTTGACTGGGATGTTTTTAAATTTGTTATAACGGGCTCGGACAGGCTGGGACACTTTCTGTGGGACGCTTACGAGGAAAAAGATAATGAACACCACCAAAGTTTTTTAAAGTTCTTTGAGATGGTTGATAATATGATAGGTGATATTGATTCTAAACTTTCGAAAGATGATAACCTAATCTTAATCTCAGACCATGGAATGGAAAGAGTAAAGTTCAACGTAAATCTTAACGGGGTATTGATTAAGGAAGGCCTTCTTAGTTTGGGGGGTGAGAAAAAGAAGTACAAGGACATAGAAAAAGACACAAAAGCATTTGCCATGGAATTTGGCAGGTTGTACATAAACAAAAAAGGCAAGTATCCCAGAGGTTTGGTTGAAAATGAAAAAGAGGTCAGGGATAATTTGATTAAAATTTTTAACAGCCTTGAAATAAAAGGAGAAAAAGTAATCAAGGAAATTCACGAGAAAGAAAACATTTACAGAGGCAAGTGTTTTGATGATGCTCCGGATTTGGTTTTAATACCGAACAAAGGATTTAACCTGAGGGGTAAAATAACTGATAAAGTATTTGAAGAAAGTCCTTTCACGGGAATGCATAATCCGGAAGCTTTTCTTTTTGTAAAGGGAAACAAAAACAAAAAGTTTGTCCCTGAAAATCCGTCCGTCGAGGATGTGGTCAAAATAATAAACAAAATGGGTGATGTATAATATGCACAATGCAAAAAAGACTTGTTGGAATTGTCCTGCTGCAAAGCTGGCAGGTAATGTAGACTTTAGGGCCTGCGGCCAGACAAAGGAAAAAGTTAGCGGGAAAGAAGACGAGGAAATAATGATAGAATGTACCAGGAGAAAGGAACTGGGTCATTTTGAACCTTCAATAACTTTTGAGGAATGTCCGGAGTGGAAAGAAACTGATTACGGTTATTTGCTTAAAGATATGAGAGTAATGATTCTGGGTTTGGACGGTTATCTTGGATGGACTCTTGCTCTTAAACTGGCGAATCTTGGATGCAAGGTAAGCGGTATTGACAACTACACGAGAAGGGACTGTCTTATGGAAAAGGGCGGTCATACTATAGTTCCTATAGCAAAGATGACTGACAGGCTCAGGGCTGCAAAAGAGAAACTCGGGTTGGATATAAACTTCAGAAGAATGGATATAAGGGACGACTCAAAATTAAGGGAATTTATGGAAGAAGTAAAACCTGAAGCGATAATACATTACGCCGAGATACCCAGTGCGCCTTACTCGATGGTTGATGCCAAGCATGCTGTTGACACGCAGGACAATAACGTTCTGGGTACTTTAAAATTGCTTTGGATAATAAAGGATGTTTGCCCGGAGGCAAATCTAATAAAGCTGGGTACCATGGGAGAATATGGAACTCCGCTAACAGGAAGGCCTCTTTTTGAGGGCATGTTCCCGGCGGATTCTACTTTGAACTGGAACGGAAGGGAATGGAGCATGGGCGGAGAAATAACACCAAGAGACCCTGTCTCTTTTTACCACGTAAGCAAGGTTCAGGACACGTATAATGTATATGAAGCCTGCAAGTACTGGTGGCTTCGTTCATACGATATAATGCAGGGAGTTATATACGGAGTTCATACGGAACAGGTTTCAAAGCACCCTGACTTGAGGACAAGGCTTGACATAGACGAGTGGTTCGGAACTGTGGTTAACCGTTTCGTCTCCCAGGCCATTGCAGGCATACCTCTTACGCTATACGGCGAGGGGGAACAGATAAGAGGATTTATTGCCTTGGAGGATGCGATGGAATGCATGGTCAGGTTGATATCATCCCCTCCAGAACCCGGTCAGTATGACGTGGTAAACCAGGTTTCCGGACTTTACAAGCTCAAGGACATAGCAGAGGCTGTTGCAAAGGTTGGCAAGGAATTCGGATACGATGTAAAAATACAAAGAATAGAAAACCCGAGAGTGGAGGCGGACAGGCATCCGTTTGAGGTTGTATCAAGGAAGCTTCCAAATGCTTTTGGTTTCAAGCCAAGAACGGATTTGGAAAAGGAAATAAAGAGAATGTTTGAACTTCTGACAAAGGAAGGAATAAAAGAAAGGATAATGGAAAAAAAGCACACCATAATGCCAAAGACCAGATGGGATGGAACAAAGAAAGAATCAGAGACCATAGAGGTTTACGACCCTGGAACAAAGGAAAAGGAAGGGTATGAAGGCAAGTTTGTTAACAAGTGATTAAAATGGAGTTAAGGGACAAAACATTTGAAGAGGAGGTTTTAAAATCTCCAACTCCCGTTCTTGTTGACTTTTGGGGTTCGTGGTGCATACCGTGCAAAACAATGGAGCCGATAATAGAAAAAATAAGAAAAAAATATGACGGAAACTTGAAATTTACAAGCCTTAACGTCAACAGGAACCCAAGAACACCGGCAAAATACAAGATAGCCGGCGTCCCGACATATGCGATTTTCTGGAAAGGTGAAATAGTAAAAAGAGATGTCGGTGCCAAGTCGGAAAAACAGTTATCGGATTTTATAGAAAGCGGGCTGGAAGAAATAGAAAAACTTTAAATAGTATTAACACTACAATTAGAGTGTGATTGTAGTGTGTGGAAAACCCAAAGTTACTATAAAAATTCCAAAAGAACTTTACGAAAAACTCGGGAATATAATAGAAGATACTGGTTTTTCTAGCGTCACTGAATTTGTTGTTTACGTAATGAGAAATGTGGCATCCGGCGGAAGGATAAAAGATGAAGACAAGCTAACGGATGAAGAGATAAAGAAAATAAGAAAAAGATTAAAAAAACTGGGTTATATTTAGGTGATAAAATGGACCATTTGGATAAATTGGAAAGTAAAAGCATTTACATTATAAGAGAGGCAAACAAAAAATTTAATAACTTGGGTGTTATGTGGTCTGTAGGTAAAGATTCTACAGTACTTCTTCACTTGGTTAAAAAAAGTTTTTTCGGCAATGTTCCTTTTCCTGTTGTTTACATAGATACAGGATATCATTTTCAGGAAATGTACGATTTTAGGGATGGGCTTGTCAAAAAATGGGGGTTGGACTTGGTGGTTAGTAGAAACAAAGAAGCGGACGAAAAAAGGATAGGCCCAAAGGACAAGTTCGATTGCTGCAACATGAGAAAGACCCAGGCACTGAAGAACACAATAAAAGAAAAAAAGTTCGATGCTTTGCTTCTGGGTATAAGAAGAGATGAGCATGGTGTAAGGGCAAAAGAAAGGTATTATTCTCCCAGAGACGAAAGCTTTCAGTGGGATTACGAAAATCAGCCGCCGGAGATGTGGGACCAGTACAAGACTAAAAGTGACGAAAAAACACATCTCAGAATTCATCCGCTTCTGCACTGGACAGAGCTGGATGTATGGAAATACATAAAGAGGGAAAATTTGCCTGTCAACCCGCTTTATTTTGCAAGAGATGGTATGCGTTTCAGAAGCCTCGGGTGCAAACCTTGCACAAGCCCGGTGAAATCCGATATCAAAAATGTTGATGATATGATAAAAGAAATCAGTGAGAGCAAGACTGCGGAAAGGGCAGGTCGTTCACAGGACAAGGAAAAAATAATGCAAAGATTGCGGGCACTGGGGTATATGTAGGTGATGTTATGGAAAAGGAAGACATGAAAATAGTTTTTGTGGGTCATATTGACCATGGAAAGAGCACCCTAATAGGGCGCCTTCTGTATGATACGGATTCCCTTCCTGAGGAGAAGTACGAGGACATAAAATACGAGGCCGAGAGGACAGGAAAAGACATAGAGTTTGCATTTGTAATGGACCACTTGAAAGAGGAAAGGGAAAAAGGCATAACCATAGATACTGCACAGACTTTTTTCCAGACCGAAAAAAGAAACTACGTGATTATTGACGCTCCCGGACACAAGGAATTTATAAAAAACATGATAACCGGAGCATCCCAGGCAGAGACCGCAATACTTATGTTGGATGTGGACGAGGGTGTAATGGACCAGACAAAAAGACATGCTTACATATTGAGCCTTCTGGGTATAGAGCAGGTTATTGTAGCTATGAACAAGATGGATAAAGTGTCTTATGATGAAGAAAGATTTGAAAAGGTTAAAGAGGATTTGATGTTGGTTATGGATAATATGGGTATTGAACCAAAGTTTGTAATACCTGTTTCTGCAAAAAAAGGAGACAACATCGCAAAAAAATCCCCGAATATGGGATGGTACAGCGGCAAAACTATACTGGAAGCTTTGGATGAGTTCAAAGTTTCTGCTGTATCGACAGAAAAGCCTCTAAGGCTACCGGTGCAAGACTCTTACAACTTTGACGGGGAGGATATTGTTGTGGGTAGAATAGAATCAGGTAAAATTAAAAGGGGGCAGGAAATTACTCTACTACCGGAAAAAGAAAGTGTTGAAGTTAAAAAAATTAAAAAATTCAATGAGGAACCTGAAGAAGCTTTTGTTGGTGAATCGGTTGGTGTAGTTTTAGGAAAGAAACTTGAAAGAGGACAGATTATAGTTGATGAAAATATTCCAAGAAAAACAGACATCGTAGACGCGCAGCTTTTTTGGCTGTCTCCAGAAAAAATAAAAAAAGGAGAGAACCTTACTTTCAAATCAACAACACAAGAAGTTCCCTGTACAATTGAAAAAATAAAAAAGAGAATAGATTCATCAGACCTGAAAATTATAGAGGAAAATGGTGAGGAATTGAATGAGCACGAAATTGGAGAAGTTTTGATAAAGCTTCAAAATCCAGTTTTCATTGATGACTTTAATGAGATAAAAGAGACCGGAAGATTTGTTCTAGAAAAAAATGATTCAATAAGCGGCGGCGGCATAATTACGGAGGTGTGAATTGTGACTTTTTTGGTTTTGGGAATAGACGCGGCAACATGGAAAATTATAAATCCAAACATAGAAAGGCTTCAAAATTTTAAAAAGATTTTAGAAATGTGCGATAGCGGAACAATACATCTCAAAGAAAAACCTTACTCTCCTCCTCTATGGTGCGGTATGTTCTGTGGTAAGGGACCGGAAGAACATAAACACAAAGAATATGTGGAAGATGGTAAAGTTAAGTCTCGTCAGGATATTCATGTTGATTTTATATGGGATGTTCTTGACAGGGAAGGTTATGATATAAGAGCAATAAACATACCTTTTGTTGTTCCTCCTTATAATTTTAACGTGGATTTTGAAGGCGTTGGTTTCGGCTTACCCAACAACGAAGAAGAGTGGAAAGAGGAATTGGAAAAAGTTACAGAAAAAATCAATGAGAATCTTTCAGAGAAACCGGATGTTTTAATCGGTGTTTTTACAAGTCTGGACAGGATACAGCATTTTCACTGGGGTGAAGATATGGTGGTTGACTGGTACGAAAAGATGGACGAGCGTCTCGGGGAGATTGTTTTTGATACAGGATTTCTGCAAGATAAAGAAAACAAATTAATAATAATTTCAGACCACGGTTTCTGTTCCTTCGGGGAGGCAAAAGTACAGACCCTTCCAAAGAAAACAAAATCAGGAATAGAGATGAAGGGGGACCATCATGAAGACGCGATAATAATAACAAAAAATGTTAATCAAAGAATAGAAAAGCCGCAGGATGTATTTTATGCCATAAAAAACGAAACAATTAAAAACTAATTCTGCTCATTTATCGTCTTTATTACAGACTGTCTTGAATTTAATTTGGGAGACCAGCCAAGGCTTCTTATCTTAGTTATATCAAGCAGGAATTTGGGCACATCGCCCTTCCATCCTTTCTCCCCTCCGGTGTATTTTATTTTTGCTTTGGGTGATTTTTTGTTTATAACTTCCTTTGCTATTTGTGAGACCTTGATTGTGTCGGGGGACCCTATGTTAAAAACGTTTACTTTTTGGTTTGAATTTTCAACTGCATGAATAATTGCATCAACACAATCATCAACGTGAAGATATGATTTTGTCTGGTTTCCGTCACCAAGAACTTCCAGTTTGTGTGGATTTTTGCTCAGTTTTTTTGTGAAATCCGGTATGACCCCGTGGTCTGAACGGCCACCCACCACGTTTGCCAAACGAAATATCCAAGACTTTATTCCAAATTCCGAATAAGAGTAAATCAGACTTTCAGCGGAAAGTTTTGAGGCACCGTAAAGAGAAGAGGTTATCAGGGGACCGTAGCTCTCTTTTGTTGGCATTTTTTTGGCTTCTCCGTAAACGGCAGATGTTGATGCAAAAACTATTTTATTGATTTTATTTTTTACCATTGATTCAAGTATGTTGTGTGTTGCCAGGATATTTTCGTTCAGGTGAATTCTTCTGTCTTTCACGCCAAGCCTAACGTCTGGGTTTGCGGCAAAGTGATAAACAATTTCAAAGTCCCTCAGGTTTTCTTCAACAAAATCTAAATCTTTCAAATCACCTTCTATTATTCGGGCCTCCATATTAACATTGTCTTTTTTGCCCGAAGAAAAATTATCTATTACCGTCACTTCTAATCCTTTTTGAATTAGTTTGTCTACAAGATGAGAACCTATAAAACCGGCACCGCCTGTGACCAAAACTCTCATAGTTTAATTATTGTATTTTTCACTTAAATTTTAAAGAAAAAAGTACTGCACCTGTTATAACATAAGGCCAGTAAAGTATTGCTCTGCTAATTAATACAGCGGCAGTGACCTCCGGTAATGAAAAATAAAAAAGCCCGGTGAAAAAAGTAACCATTATGACTTCCGTAGAGCCCAGTGCTCCGGGCAAAAAGGTAAGGACGCCTATGAGCACGGTTAATGGTATTACTGCTATGCAGGCCCATATAGGAACAATTATTCCCACGGACATAAAGGAAAGGTAAACAACAAATCCCTGAACTATCCATATTATTGAGGTCAGTAAAAATGGTATTATCAGTGATTTTTTGTTGCTGTACTTCTTAAATGCCTTGTTCAGTTTTTTTGCGCCTTTCTTTATTCTGCTTTCATATGATTTTATTTTTGGTATAAAAGAAAACAGACCAAAAAGTTTTGTGAAAAATATTTCTGACCTCTTAACGGATGTTATTATGAACAATCCAAATATTATTATGAAGACATAAAATATTAGGGTAATTGATATCCAAAACCCGATGCCATTCAAAACAACCAGGAATACCGGAGTGAAGATAAACATAACAATTACCAAAAAAATAACGTCCATTAACCTTTCCACGAATATGGAACATACTGTTTTTGAAAAAGATTCTCCTGTGTTTCTTTTAAGTATAACAGACCTCATAGGGTCTCCTGTTTTAGCGGGGCTCAGATTTGATATAAACATGGATGCCATAAAAATATTCCAAGTCTCGGGAAAACTGATATTGACGTCTATGTTCTTTAAAAGTCTTTGCCATCTTAGGCTTCTGACTGAAGAATTAAATATCCACAAAAAAAAGGTGCCTATTATTATCGGGGGGTTTGCGTTTTTTATTGTAACTATTATCTCATCGAAATTGGAAAAATACAACAACCCGGCAATAATTAAGAAAGATATAACAAACAAATAAGATCTTTTCTGCATTATATTTTCACCGGATATTTACCACATGCTTGAAGGCCTGTCCATCTCAAGACCCTGTTTTTTAGATAAAGAATTAAGCACCATATTTAATAAAGGTGATGGTAGAGAATATGCTCTCTTTATCCATGTTCCTATATTTATTTCTTTTGAGAGTTTTTTTCTCCATGCAGATTCATAGCTTTTCATGTTTGGGCTGTCGGGTTTTATAAGAGTCGAGGCTATGTCCGCGGATTTTATTCCATAAACAACGCCGCCACCTGTGTGTGGTTTTACATGAGACGCCGCATCGCCGCAAAGAAAAACTCTCTTCCCTGTTATTCTGGGCAGAAGTCCGTAAGGAATTAGGCCGGAATAAACTTTATTGTATTTTATTTTCATTTTTTTTGAAAAACTCTCAAAATATTTTTTTGCATTAACGTCCGATGCCAGACCGTACTCTACATCTTCACCTCTGGGTATTCTCCACGCAAAAAATCCCGGGGCTTTCTTGTAATAAAGATCTACAAAAGAATCCGGTTCCTCCTTTACATAACAGAATATGCCGTGAAGAAAGTTTGGCTGCCTTATGCCCATATTTTCTCTTACTATAGAAAGCGGTCCGTCACAGCCTGCCAGAATTTTAGTTTTTGTGTTTCTGAAATTTTTTGATTTGATATAAAGGGATACTTTTTCATCTGATTCAAAAAAACTAAACAGTTTTGATTCTTTTGCAAACTTGGCACCGGCCTCTTCGGCTTTGTGTGCTATAAATTTATCAAGCTTGTTTCTGTTTAAAACGTTGGCCTGATTAGAAACGAATGTGTGCTTCTTTTTTCCTAGGTGTAATCTGGCTCCTTTAATTTTTCTTTCTACAACATCCTTTTTCAAACTTTTTTTTGGTATGTATTTCCAAATGTTGTTTGAAATCAGGCCGGAACAGGAAACAGGTTCGCCTATTTTGCTGTGTTCCTCCAACACCAAAACCTTATAATCAAGTTCTGAAAGTTTCCAGGCCAGATAAGAACCTATTGGACCCGCACCGCACACTGTAAAATCGTAAATCATGATAAATATTTACAAAATTAAAGTTAAAAGCGTTTTTTAATGCTTTTATAACTTTGCTCCTAAAAAAATGTTATGAAAATGTTGGATATGTACGAAAAGATTGGATACAAGAAACTTATGGTAATTCCGATAATTTTCTTGTTTGTCTGTATGGGCGCGCTCTTGTTTAATTATCAGAGTACGGGGGAGTTCGTTTCAAAGGGTGTTGACCTTGAAGGCGGTTCCCAGCTGACATTAGATACAAGGCAAAGAGTTGTCGCGTCAGAGCTAGAGGAACATCTGGGTCCCATTTTCGGAAATGTTAGAGTGAGAACTGCTATGAGTGTCAGTGGCAACACAATATTAATAAGAGCCGACGAGGATGTTGATAAAGAATCTTTGCTGAGTGAAATTGAAAATTACGGAATAGATATTACTTCTCATTCTTTTGAAAAGATAGGGGCAAATCTTGGTGAAAGTTTCTTTTCTCAAAGTATAACCGCCATGATTTTCGCGTTTATATTTATGGGGATTGTTGTTTTCATAGTCTTTAAAAATTTTGTTCCCTCTATAGCGGTTTTGTGGTGTGCCTTCTCAGATATAATTTGTACTATAGTGGTTATGGGATTTTTTGGGATTGATTTGTCTTTGGCTTCTTTTGCAGGACTTTTGCTTGTACTTGGTTATTCTATAGATACGGATGTTCTTTTAACGACAAGGATGGTAAAGAGAAGGGAAGGTACTTTAATGGAAAGGTCTATAGAGGCTCTTAAAACAGGTCTAACAATGACTACAACAACTCTTGTAGCGCTTACTGCTTTATATCTTGTTTCAGGAGCAACCGCACTCAGGGAAATTGCAACTGTACTTATAATAGCACTGCTTATAGATGTGCCAAACACATGGCTTACAAATTTTGGTATACTAAGAATGTGGGCTGAAAAAAGAGGTATAGATTAAATGGATTTGCTTAAGGAATGGAGAGTTTGGATTTTTATTTTAATAGTGTTGGGTAGTGTTTTGGCGATAGCACCAAATCCCTGGGCAAGTGGTGTGGTAGTAAAAAACATAGACCAAAATTCTCCTTTTATACAGGATATATCACCCGGCGAAAAGATAATATCAATAAATGATGTTCCTATAGAAAGCTCGTCGGATATGATTCAGTTTGAGAACTACACCGGAGTAATAAGAATTTTCCACAACGGGGAGCTTACACTAAAGGATGTTGACGGTAATATTGGAATTGAAGTAAGAGATGTTACACCGACAAACTTAAACATGGGAATGGATTTGGTTGGTGGGACAAGAGTACTCTTAAAGCCTGTCTATAGTGAAGATGTAAACAAGACAAACGAGACCTTGTCGACAGAACAGATAATATCAACACTTCAAACAAGAATGAACGTATACGGATTGAAAGAGATAAACTTCCAGTCTGTAAGAGATGTCAGGGGAAATAATTACATACAGATAGAAATGGCGGGTGCAAGCAAAGAAGAGATAGACGACCTTCTTGAAAGGGAGGGTGTTTTCGAAGCCTTTATCCCCAGGTTAGTAAACTTCAGGAACGGAAGCGGGGCTGTTGAGCTGGGTGACAAGAACTTTACCATAGAAAAAGAGGGACAGAACATAACATTCGGAAATAATGTTTTTGGCGTGAATGACACACTAAGCCTGAATGATATAGAATTTGATGTTTGGAACATTACAAACCAAAGCGCTGTTTTAAGCGGAAAAATATTCACGACAGAAGATATAAAATATGTTTATTTTGATTCACAGCATTCATACATTAGAAAATACGGAAGTGGTTGGGAATTTTCATTCCAGATATTGGTATCGGATGATGGTGCGGAAAGATTTGCAAAAGTAACAGAAGATATACCTGTAGTGATAGACCCAAAGACTGGAGAATCTTACCTTGAAAGAAAGATATACCTCTTTTTAGATGAGACTCCTATGGATGATTTGAGAATTGGTTCTGGATTGGCTGGTAAGGCATATTCAACACCACAAATAACGGGTGGTGGTGTATCAGAAGAAGACACAAGCTCCAGTATGAGAAGGCTTCAAAGTATTTTGAGCAGCGGAGCACTTCCCGTAGAGTTAGAGGCCATAAGAGTCGACAGCATATCGCCTTCTCTGGGAAGCCAGTTTATAAGAGGTGTTTTGTTGGCCGGTTTTGGTGCTCTAATAGCGGTCTCTCTTGTCATATCGATAAGGTACAAAAACTGGAAGATTGTTCTTCCTATTTTAATAACATCGTTATCAGAAATAGTAATAATTCTTGGGGTGGCTTCCTTTATAAGGTGGACAATAGACTTGGCAGCTATTGCGGGTATAATCGCCGCGGTGGGTACCGGAGTAGACCATCAAATAATTATAACTGATGAGGTTTCAAGCGGGAAAGAACTGGCCTTCTCCCTAAAAGAAAAGATAAAGAGGGCTTTCTTTATAATATTTGGAACTGCTTCAACAACAATAGCGGCAATGCTTCCTCTGGGAATAATAGGAATAGGTGTTATGAGAGGATTTGCTATAACAACAATAATAGGTGTTTTGGTGGGTATATTTATAACAAGGCCTGCCTATAGTAAAATTATTGAAAAGTTGGATTTAGTTTAAGGTTTTGTTCGTGTGTTTTTATGGAAGCGATAATACTGGCAGGTGGTTTTGGAACCAGGTTGGCTCCGCTAACATACACCAGACCGAAATCACTTCTACCAATAATGAATAAGCCAATGATTGGGTATATAATTGAACAGTTGCCTGAAGAAGTTGATAAAGTAATTCTTGCTCTTAATTACAGAAAAAAACAAATAGAAGAATTTTTTGAAAAAAATGATTTCGGTAAAGAGATAATAATAAATGACGAGCCAAAACCTCTAGGTACTGGCGGTGCTGTAAAATTTGCAGAGAAACATATAACCGGCGATTTTTTTGTTCTAAATAGTGATATAATATCCTCGCTAAACATGGATGGTATGATAAAATTTCACAGGAAAAACAACTCATTTTCCACAATATCGCTTTGGCCTGTTGAAAATGTGTCTGAATTTGGCGTGGTGGACATTGAAGGAGACAGGATAACAAGGTTTGTTGAAAAACCTGAACCGGAGGAAGCGCCTTCTAACTTAATAAATGCGGGTGCTTACATGCTTCAAAATAATATTCTTGATTATATAGAAATTGGACGTCTTGTTTCAATGGAAAAGGAAGTTTTCCCAAGAATAATAGAAGATGGTAAAAACTTCTTCGGTTTTAGGATAAAAGACTACTGGATGGATATAGGAAGAATATCAAGCTACATCAAAATACATAATTTCTTGATGGGTAGGTGGGGGTTAGAAAATAAAGTAACAGAAACATGTAAAAATAATGGCATCTTAAAAAAATCATGTTTGGGAAATAATGTTGTCGTTGAAGATGATGCAAAAATTTTAAATTCTGTAATATATGATAATAATTTAATAGAAGCTGGTGTAGAAATAAAAAATAGTGTTGTTGGTGAAAACTGCAGGATAGGCAAAAAATCAAGACTGGTTGATGTTGTTGTCGGTGACGGTGAATTTATCTCACCTGAAACTGATTTAAAAGACAAAAAACTATGGACCAGGGATATTCCAGAAGACTATCCAAAAAAACAAATAGGAAATACTTTGAGGTGATTAATTGAAGGTAAAGGTGGATAAGGAAAAGTGTATTGGGTGTGGAGCTTGTGTTTCTGTGTGCCCAGAAGTTTTTGAACTGGATGAAAACGGCAAATCCGAGGTAAAAACTTCAGAATGTGATTCAGATTGTTGTGAAGAAGCAAAAAACATATGTCCTGTAGATGCAATAATTCTGGACTAGTTCATTTTTGGGAGCAGGTCCAAAAAACCCTGTATCCCGTCTCTTAATCTTATTACGTATTTCTTACAATCTTCCATGTATTCGTCTCTAAGGTCCCCGTAAAGCGCCTTCTCATAGAATGCACGAAAAGCGTTCCAAAGTATTGATTTCTCTGCTGCAGATTTCTGCGGATAAGATGTCTCCACGGTTCCCTTTATCTCTATGTCCAAGTCTCCAATATATTTTATTTTTTTCTTGTTGACCTGCCTGAGTTTTATGTCTATCTCCAGTTCGTACAACAGTCTTGTGTATTTGTCTTTTTGTTTCCAAGATTCAAGAACTATATGTATCTTCTCTGGTTCCCCTTTTGTGTGGTCGTATATCCTTTCGTTTATATTTTTTGGAGCTATCTTGCATCTAGAAATAAGTATCTCTTTTATTTCGGGGTACACTGCCTGTGGGTTGGGTATATTGTTTACCATTATTCTTGGTATTATATCGCATTCGTCCTCTACCTTTAAACTAGCCAATTAATCACCGTTTAAAGTTTTGGAGAAGATTCGTAACACTCTTCACAAACCCAAACTCCTCCATTTTTTCTCAAGTCTTCGCTATAGTTGCCACATATCTCGCAGGAACCTCCCTCCATTCCCATCTCTCTTTCTCTCATTTCAACCAAAGATTCCACCAGATGTGGAGCAATCCTTAAAATATCACCGTCTGTTAAAATACCAACAAGCTTCTTTCCATCCATGACGGGAAGCCTCTGTACGCCCTCGTCTATCATAATTCTTATTGCCTCGCCCAGTTCTTCGTCGGATGTTGTTGTTGTTAGTTTTTTTGTCATAACATCTTTTGCGATAAGCTTTTTTGGGTCCTTGGATTTCAAGATAACCCTCTTCACGAGGTCTTCAGATGTTATAAGGCCTACAAGCTTGTTTTTATCACAAATCAACATTGAACCGATATCCTTGCTTTTCATTTTCTTCGCTATATCAATTACATTATCGCTGGCCTTGGCCTTAATATAATCTCTTGTCATTGCATCCTCAACTTTAAAGTCTTCCATAACATCACTACATTAAATTTATTAAAACATCTATTTAAAACTAAGAAGATAATATGACCAACTACAGAAAGGGTTCTGCATTTGAATTTAGAGTAAGAAATTTTTTTAGGAAGCTTGGGTATACCGCTGAAAGAAAGGCGGCATCATCACCATATGATATAATTGTAATTAAGGATGGTGTTGTTAAATTCCTTATAGACGCTAAAAAAACATCACAAAAAAACAAAAAATTCATTTACATAAAAGAAGATGATATAAAAAAAATAATAAAGGAATCAGATAAATTAAACACAATACCGTTAATAATATATGGTTTTTATCGCTCTCCTATATTTGTTGAACCTGCAAGAGAATTGATTAAAAAAGATGTAGCGAGGGTTGATGGTAGGGTAAAACTAATAGATTACTTGAAAAATCAACCGGAATAAGTATCGTGTTTCTTTATAACAAAACCAAAAACAAACCAAACTAAGCCTAAAATCGATATAATCCACGTAAATGGTATCTTATATAAGAAATAAAGATATAATCCTATGAAAATAACGCCAAAACTCATTAAAATCCATCTATAATTCATTCAAACCCCTTCTTTAATATTCTTTTTAATTCATCGACTTTTTTTGTTTCGTTTACGGCAAGAACTATACCTTCAACTTCAGATATCCTCTTGGCTATTTTATCTATTTTATCTGGCTCATGTAAAACAACCAGAGAAGGCCTTAGGTTTGTAACTTTTATAGCAACCATTGAGGACTTTCCTGAAGTTATATTAGAGAATATTAGAGCTCTGTTTGTTGTATAGCCATATATCTTAACTAAATCCATGGGTGATAGCTCTAATATAGCCTTTAAAGAGTCTATTAAAGAGTAACCATATATGTTGTTATCAGAAAGGTCCTCGTTTGTTATTATTATAGAATCTGTTTTATCACAAAATTCTCTTATTGTTACGGGCATCTTAAATTCTCTTATATTGAATATATCTGAAAGTAGCAAATTCTCCCCTGAAATTGTATAAAACTCGTTTAAAAATTCCCCTCCTTTTTTCTCTGATAGTTTTATAAGGCTATTGACTATCTTGTTTATTATTTTTATGCCTGGTGAAGCTCTTCTGTTGCTCTCATAATCAGATATTACAGAAGGTGTGACATTCATTTCATTTGCAAGCTCTTTTTGGGAAACTTTAAAAATATTTCTCCATTTTTTAATTATAAACCCGGGTTTATGGGATAAAACAATTTCCCCACATATTTTTTTTATTAAATTATTTTTCATCATCTTTTTTTCGTTCATAATTTAATAATTGTCGTAAATAATATAAATAATTGTCGTAGTAGGGGAGACGCCTTTGTTTCCTATGGAATAAAAAAAATAGGAAAATCTCTATATTATATTATATATAACACTGTTATATATACTTACTTACTTACAGTATAATATTTCCATATGAAATTTAGGGGTGTCTTATTCACAAAATACACACCCCTTCATTTCACGTGCAGAAACACACCCCTTCATTTCACGTGCAGAAACACATTTATAAATAAGAACTCCATAAGAAATAAGAGGGGGTTGATTTCGTTTGCAAAAATCTTTGGACTCAATATTTGACCAATATGTAAACAGAAAGAAAACCTTCAAAAACAAAAAAACGATAACTACTTCTTATAAACCCGATGAACTTCCACACAGAGACAGGGAAATAAGAACTTTAGCTTCTATATTAGGACCAAGTCTTAGCGGGGATAAACCTTCCAATATTTTTATTTTCGGTAAACCCGGTACGGGCAAAACCGCTGTAATGTATTATGTATCCAAAAAAATAAAGGAAAAAAGCAAGGATAATGTGAATTTGTTTTATTTGAACTGTAAGATGAGGAACGTTGCAAACACAGAATATAGGATTATAGCACAATTAACAAGAGAATTGGGCGAACACGTTCCTGTTACAGGTCTACCAACAGACCATGTATATAATCTGTTTTTTAAGTCCCTTGAGAAGAAAGGAGGTATTGTTGTTTTGGTTCTTGATGAAATTGATATACTTGTTGAGAAAATAGGCGATGATTTTCTTTATAATTTAACAAGGATAAACGAAGATTTGGAGAATACCCAATTAAGTCTTATTGGAATATCAAACAACCTTTCTTTTACAAACAATCTGGACCCTCGTGTGAAATCATCACTTTCGGAAGAAGAGATACTTTTTCACCCTTACAACGCAACCCAACTTCAGGATATTTTAAGAAACAGGGCGGAGAAGGCTTTCAAGGAAGATATTTTAACTTCGGGAGTAATAGAAAAGTGTGCTGGCCTTGCTGCACAGGAGCACGGTGATGCTAGAAGGGCATTGGACTTGTTGAGAGTTGCTGCAGAAATAAGTGAAAGAGAGAACTCGGAAAAAATTGAGGAAAAGCATGTTGATATGGCCGAGTCAAAAATAGATAGTGACAGAATAGTTGAGATTGTTAAGTCACAACCAAGACAAAGCCAGGCTGTTTTGTGGAGTATTTTAAAAACAGAGGGTGAGGTACATACCGGAGACATATTTTCTGTTTATGAAAAATTGTGTTTGGAGAATGGTCTTAAACCTCTAACCCAAAGGAGAGTTTCAGACTTGATAGCAGAGCTTGATTTGTTGGGTGTAATAAATGCAAAGGTTGTTAGTAAGGGAAGATACGGCAGGACAAGAATAGTTGAAATGAAACTACAGAATTCCTTAATAGAGAAAATAAGGAATATTCTACAATCAAATTATTATTTTCAGTGAGGATTTTTATGGATTTAGTTGAGAAATTTTTAAAGAAAGGGGTTTTAATATCCCCGGGTATAAAAAACAAAATAAAAATCGAGGATATTGAAGACATCTTTAAAAACTTGAGAAAGAATCAGGTTGTAGTTACTGATGATTTTTATTGTGAGTTAAAGGGTAAGGGAGTTAATGTCCTTTATGAGAACAAAAAAGGAAATGATGTTAAAAAGGTTACCGATTTTGTTGATTTTTATAATAAGAGATTCGATTTTTTAAGAAATATTATAATTGAAAAAGTGAACAAGGAAAAGATGACATCCATAAACAAACTCACCTACGGTGAATCAATTATAATAGGAATGATAAGAAAAATAAAAGAAAACGGTTTCGTGTTAGAGGATTCTACAGGGTCTATTTTTTGTTTGTCCGATGAAAAAGTATTGGAAGATGAGGTTGTCGGAGTAGAGGGTGTTTTTGAGAAGACAAGATTCAAAGAGGATAAGATTTTTTATCCAGACATACCTCTTAACAACAAAACAAATATGAGCAAGGAAGACTGTAAGATACTATTCACAAAAGAATTAACTTCACGTGATTCACAAAAACATTCACATATACCCTACCTTTTCACTTTTGATTGTGTTGATGATATAGACTTAAATAACAGGTGGCTTGTTGGGGACAGGGAAAAAATAAAGAAAGGTAAGAGAACCATGGGTCTTAGTATGCCCTTTTTGGTCGAAGTTGAGGGTGTTAAGGTTTTTGTCCTCGAAATAGAAATGGATGAAATAAGTAAAAAAATCGGGCTTGATAATGAGCAGAAAATTTTAATTTCTTTGTTAAAGAGAAGACATCTTTTACCTTTTGTTTATAATGAAGGAGATCCCTACATGTTAAGGGATATACCCGACGTGATATTCTTAAAGGGTGGAAAAGAGAGTTTCTTTCTTAATTACAAGGGAGTTAGTGTTGTTTCAGTATCCGGACCGGAGTCTTTTGTTGTCAACCTCAAGACAAGGGAACATGAAAGGTATGTTCCAGAGTAGACAAATTAATTTTAATACTTTAGTGACTATAGTCTTCTGTAGCTGGGTGTGTTAATGAGACTTCAAGTTTTTGATGCCGATTATACTATGTTGAACGATAAACCATTGATTAGAATTTTTTGCAAGGACGAAGAAGGCAACTCCGTTTGTGTTTTTGTTGAAGATTTTTTACCGTATTTCTATGCCATCGGGGATGAGGAAGAGATTAAAAGAAGATTGTCATCTTTTGAGGGGGAAATAGAGAAAATAGAAAAAGTAGAAAGATATCTTCCGGTCGGTTACCAAAAAGAAAAGAAGAAGGTTCTTAAAATAACCACAAGGAACCCGAGCAAAGTTTCTGATATAAGAGACGAGATAAGGGGCAGGGGTGAGTGTAAGGTTTTTGAAGCCGACATACTTTTCAAGTACAGATTTTTTGTTGATAAGGGAATAAAGGCCATGAGATGGATAGAAGTCGAAGGAAATATTGTGAATACTGATACTGTTTTTTGTGTTGGTGTGGAAGCGAAGAGCATAAAACCAATAAAAGACGAAAAGAACATGCCTCTCAGGATACTTGCTCTTGACATAGAAACTGAAGCTCCTATGAATAGGATGCCCGAGCCGGAAAGAGATGCCATAACAATGATAAGCCTTGCTTTTTCAGATGATTATAAAAACCAAAAAGACAGTGTTCTTGTTTCTAAAAATGCTCAACTCAGAACAAACCAAAGAAAAAACACCATATGCCTTGATGACGAAAAGAACATGCTAGAAAAACTCAAGGATATAATAAAGGATTACGACCCCGATGTCATAACCGGTTACAACATACAAAATTTCGATATGCCATTTATATTGGGAAGAATGGAGAAATTTGGAATAAAAAAAGATATGGGAAGGGTAAAAAACAAAACAGCCTTTTACAGCAAGTACGGTCACAGGTCATCCACAAAAGTAATAGGCAGGGTTATAGCAGATTCTTATCAGATAATAAAAAAGGATTTTTCGTTCAAGAGTTACAAGCTTGATAATGTTTCAGAAAAACTATTGGGTTCAAGAAAGATCGATATTAGTTATAAGGATTTTGATAAATTTTGGAACGGCAAACCCAAAGAACTGCAAAAACTTATAGACTATTGCAGGAAAGATTCTATTTTGGCTTTGGACTTGGTTACCAAGAAAACACTTTTGGATAAGTACATAGCTCTTTCCAGGGTTTCTGGTGTTATGCTCGATGATGCATTGAATGGGGGAGAGACTATAAGGATAGAAAATCTTTTGTTGAGTGAATTCAACAAGAGGGATTTTTTATTTCCCCTTAAGCCAACCAAGGGAGAAGTAATTGAAAGAAAGAAAAAAAGAGAAAAAAGCGGCCTTAAGGGGGGTCTTGTTTTGGAACCTACTCCGGGGCTTTATACAGAAGGCTACATTCTTGTTCTTGATTTTAAGAGCCTTTACCCAAGCATAATAAGAACATATAATATATGTCCCACAACTCTTTTGGTCGACAATTCGACAGACCAGTATAAAGAGTCTTCTATAGGAACAAAATTTGTCAACAGGGATTTAAAAAAAGGAATATTACCTCACGTTCTGGAGAAACTAATAAACAAGAGGTCTTCGGTAAAAAAGGTAATGTTCAAAGAAAGCAACGAAGAAAAGAAAAGAATACTTTACGCAAAACAATGGGCACTTAAGATATTGGCCAATGCATTTTACGGTTACACTGGTTATCTAAGGGCAAAGACCTATGTTATGGAAGTTGCCAACACAATAACTTCATACGGACGCAACCTTCTTGAAGAAACAAGCAAAAAAGTTGAAAATCTCGGATATGAAATAATATACGGTGATACAGATTCTGTTTTTGTGAAAGTTAATGTTGAAAGTCTTGAGGAAGCAAACAAAAAAGGAAATGAAATAGTCGATAATATAGAGTTTCCAGGAAAGATTATATTGGAGTTCGAAAAAACTTTCAGGTCTTTTCTCATATTAACGAAGAAAAGGTATGCCGGTTGGAGTTTTGAAAAAACTAACGGTGATTGGAAAGACAAGATATTAATGAAAGGCATAGAGACTGTTAGAAGGGACTGGGCTGATATAGTGACCGAGACCATGAATGTTGTCTTAGAGATAATATTAAAAGAGGGCAACATAGAAAAGGCCATAAACCATGTAAGGTGTGTTGTTGATAAGATAAACAAAGGAGAGGTTGATTTAAGAAAACTGGCAGTCACCAAAAGCATAACCAAAGGACTTGACAGGTATGATGGAAAACTTCCTCATATAGAGCTGGCCAGAAGAATAAGAGACAGGGATCCATCACAGACACCGTCACCTGGCACTAGAATATCTTATGTTATATTAAGTGGAAATCAAATGTTGAGTGAAAGGGCCGAGACGCCTGAATATATAGAAGAGAAAAATCTTAGGATAGATTCAGATTACTATATAGAAAACCAACTTTTACCGCCCATAGAAAGAATATTTTCTGTTATAGGAGTAGATAAGGGGGAATTGCTTGGCAAGGGAAGACAGTGTAATTTAAAAAACATGCTAAACCCAAAGAAAAGAAACCACAAAGTAAACAAGCCGCCGGAGAAAGTTGTGGTCGAGCATCTTAACGGTTTCACATGCAGAAAATGCAACTCAAAGTTCAGGAGGGTTCCTCTTTTAGGTAAGTGTGACTGTGGAGGCGAGCTCTTTGCATTTGGTGGAGGATGTATTGGCGGTTATGTTAAAATAGAATGCATATAATTTATATCATACAATTTAACTATCAATATGTTGCCTGTTGATTATATTACAGTTTTTTCAGACAGTATAATCTATCTTTCTATTCTGCTTGTCCCAATGTATCTTTGGGGAAAAAACAAAAAACACCTTTTTTTGTATTGTCTGTCTCTTTCTTTGGTGATAATTTCAGTTTATTTTTTGAAGATATTCATTAACGTTCCCAGACCTGTAAACTCCTTAATACCTTTACCACCGACACAGTCTTTTCCAAGCATGCATGCATCTTTGGGCATGATACCTGCTGGATTTTTTTTCCATGACAAAAAATACAGAAAGACACTGGTTATTTATGGAATCTTAATATCTTATTCAAGAGTGGTTCTTGGAGTGCATTATTGGGTAGATATATTTTTTGGGGCGGCAATTGGTTTTATTTTACCGATTTTAATAAGAAACAAGGAAATAATTTTTTCACTTCTAAATAAAAAATAATATTATCGGTAATATTAACGAGCCCATCATATAACTACGTCTGGTGCCGGTCAAAATACAAACCATTCCTATGGAGGCCGATAGGAACAAAACAAAAATACCCAAAAAGCCTGTAAATACGAATGTTATTGTTATTATAAAAAACATTACAGAAAATGCCAGTTTTTTGTAATTTATCTTTCTGAAAATTTTTATGAAAGTTTTAGTTATTTTTAATGTTATTATTGAAGAAACACCACCGACAAGAACAACAACACCCAAAAACAAAACAAATTCACCAAGATTTAGGTTTCCAACAAGTTCTTTTACTGCAACGGAAACACCGCTTCTCGGTCTACCCACAACCCATAAAGAAAGCATTGAAAATATAGCGACAGCAGTATTTACACCACCCAGCGATATCATAAATCTTGTATTTGATTCATCTCTTATTATTTGCTGCGAAATAAATGTTGCCTGTGCTGCTCCTATACCAGGCAGGAAACCAACCAACAATCCAGAAAGAGAACCAACCAAACTACCAACAGCTATATCTTTTTTTCTTATTTTTTCTTCTTCTATTTTTTGTATAGGAATTTTAATATTGTCCATAATCGATTTAGTTATCATACTGAGACCAAAGAAACCTGTTAACAACGGTAAAATTTCAAACCTTCCGAGAAAATTTCCGTTTAATACAATATAACCGAGAAACCCTGAAATTAGGAATATAAAGACTCCCCACAAACTCCGGTCTTTTATGAAAAGAGACAGTGTGATGATTATTAGAATCAAGTGTATATTTCCTATTACTAATTCATAAGCAGGCGAAACGATAGTAAAAATCAAGGGAATCAGCAAAATTATTATGAAAATTGAAAAAATGCCGCCAAGAACAGTTAACTTTATTGCCCTGTAACCCAAACCCCTCATCATCATTTTATGTCCGGGCAGGACAGACAATGAAGTTCCTGAATCTGGCGCGCCCATCATTATAGAAGGTATAAAATCTATGAAGGTATGCGTAACAGCGACCGATATCAACAGGACCGACATATTTGTAGGGCTTAAGAAAACAAAACCAAGAAAAATTGCACAAACCGTGTTTGGGTGCAGACCGGGAATAAGACCAGTAATTGTTCCAATTAAAATACCAAGAAAAATATAAAAAATAATGAAAAGTAAGTCCATGCTTTAGTTTCTAGAAAAGGAAATAAATCATTTTTTCTTTTTCTTACTTGTTTTCTTTTTCTTTGTTGTCTTCTTTTTCTTACTTGTTTTCTTTTTCGCAGGTGGTTTATTTCCTTTCTCCTTCGCAGCATCGATCATTACTTCCAAAGATGTTATAACAGCCGCAACCAAGAAACCGGTTCCAAAGGAAAGTTCAGGTGTTTTTCCGGTATTCCACATAAGTCCAGCTACTATAACAAGCACTATTATGAATAGTGGTGCTTCTTCTTTTAGTTGCCAACCAAGTTTCATTTTATCACTAATAATTTTAAAACTTTATTATATATAATACTTTTTAATAAGAATTGGTGGTGTTATAATGTTTAATCAAAGACAAATGCAAAAAGCAATGAAAAGAATGGGCATAAAATCCGAAGAGATAGATGCAGAAAAGGTCTTAATTGAATGTAAAGACAAAAAAATTGTTATTTCCAGTCCCTCTGTTTCTAAGATTAGAATGGGTGGTCAGGAAACTTTTCAGGTTGTTGGTGAAGTTTCAGAGGAACTTAAGGAAAATTTTTCTGAAGAGGATGTGGAATTGATAATGAATCAGACAGGATGTTCAGATGAAGAAGCAATCAAGGCACTTGACGAGACCGGTGATATGGCCGAAGCGATAATGAAATTAAAAGAAAAAAACGTTTAAATACTTTGTTGTTGAATCTTCTTTATCCAAAGGTGAATTTTATGACAGAGATATTAGAGAAAGATGGTATAAAGGAGATAGAAGTCAAGTGTAGCTGCGGAAGGAAAATAAAGGTCAGGTTCATAGCACCCGTAGTTGTTGAGCATGATAGCACATATGAGATACGCGGAGAATGCAGCGTGCCATAAACAACTTTAAATAATTCATCTTATTAATTTTATCAGGCCCGTCTAGATCAGCTCTTAAAGAGGCCAAAAGGCTTTCTATGAAAAGGAGTGTTATGGGCGGGTCACAAACTATCAACAAAAGAACAAACTCTCTGGTGTTCCAGTTCTTCTTTTAATTTTATTATTTCTTTGTTGCCCAGTTTCCTGTATATCCACGTGTTTCTTGGAATAAGTTCTGTTTCCTCAGAACACTTACCTGAAAACTCTACCTCGCATTTTGAAGGCGGAAAATTGTTTGGCTTGTAGAACACAACACCTTCTAAATTGATGATTTTTTCTGCAGCTCCTTCATAATCCTTGTAGTATTCCTTTTTCTTGTTTCTGTAATCTATACAAAGGTATTTTTCGCCTATTTTTCCTTTTCTGTGGTCACATACTTGAAATGCTTTATAAACAAAAGGTTTTTTCATTATACTTTATAATATAAAAACTGTTAAATAGTTTTATGTTGTTAAGGGTTAGAGTAAAACCAAACTCAAAAAAGCCTGAAATAGAGCTAAAAAAGGATTTTAGAGGATTTTATTTGAGTTTGCATGTCAAGAAGCCACCAAAAAAGGGAATGGCAAACAAGGAGGTAGATAAAGTTTTAAGAAAAGTTTTTGGAGATTACTCCTTTGTTTCGGGTGCAACTTCAAGGGATAAGTTTATAAAGGTTGCGGGAGATATAGATAATATATCAGAAATGATAAGAACCTATAGAAAGGACTAAGACATTTCATGTTCATAATTCATTAAATTTGCCCCTTTGGGGTTTACAGTGGTCTAAGTGGCCAAGTTCTTTCTAGGTTTTAATACGGGGTGATTATATGAGCAAATTGGCTCAATCAACATCAAAATATAACATCGTGGCTAACTTCAAATCAAAAGGAGTAGTGGAGAAGCCTGATGTAATAGGTGCTGTTTTTGGACAGACAGAGGGTCTTTTAGGTTCTGATATGGACTTGAGAGAGCTTCAAAGGACAGGGAGAATAGGTAGGATAGAGGTAAAACTCAATGTTAAGAAAGGAAACACAGACGGAACAATAAATATACCGTCTTCCCTTGATGCCAGCGAAACGGCACTGATAGCATCAACTTTAGAGACTATAGAAAGAGTTGGGCCCTGCGATGCAAAAATAAACGTTGAAAAGATAGAAGACATAAGGGCTCTAAAAAGGAAGTATGTGGTCGATAGAGCAAAGGAGATACTTAAAACTGTTTTTGAAGAGGGAATGCCAGAAACACAGGAAATAGCCGAGGAAATAAAGGAAGCAGTACGTTCATCTGAGGCTACTGAATATAAAGGGCTCCCGTCAGGACCAAACATAAACTCATACGATTCTATTATAGTATGCGAAGGCAGGGCAGATGTTATAAAATTGCTTAAAAACGGAATAAAAAACGTTATAGCAATAGAAGGCTCTTCTGTTCCCCAATCTATAGTAAATCTCAGCAGGGAGAAGACCACAACAGTTTTTCTTGACGGAGACAGAGGAGGAGATTTGATATTAAAGGAAATGATACAAAAGAAAATGGATTTAGATTTCGTTGCAAGAGCTCCGAGAGGCAAAGAAGTCGAGGATTTAACTAAAAAAGAAATATATAAGAGTTTAAGGGATAAAATACCTTCAGACCAGGAGAAAATAGAAACAAACGGAAACAACAAATCAAAAACAAAAAACAACAACAAAAACAAAAAAAGCACTAAAAAAACCTCAAAAAAAGATTTCAAGCACAAAAAAGAGATTAAACACAAAGAAGAGTTTAAAAAAACTCTTTCTGACCTTACAGGAACAAGAGCTGCTTATTTCTTTGATGAAAACATGAAAATAATAGGTAAGATACCTGTAAAAGAAATGTTCGGTGCTCTAAGAGAGATTAAGGATGTTTACGCCATTCTTTTTGACGGATCTCTGGACCAAAAACTGGTGAAGTTCGCCGCAGAGAAAAACATAAAATATTTGGTCGGGATGAAAGTAAGAGGAAGAATAAGTCCCCCGAAGAATATGGAGGTCTATATACAAAAGGACTTGTCTTGATTTTAGTTGGAGACTATAATTTCATCTTCAATAACAAGGCCGCAGGAACCGCAGAAAATCAATATGTTTCTGCCGTCATCCTCCCTTTTTATATCAACACTTCCACACTCAGGACATTTCATCTTAGCACCAGAATAGAGTAAAACTGCGTATAATTTAAACATTTATCTGTATTGAAATATGGTTTATAAAATAGAGATTAAAAAACAGACAACAAATGACGATTAATTCGATAAAATACTAATTACGTTTTTAAAGAGGTGAAAATATGAAAAAAAGAAGAAAAATAGTACCAGACACTTCTATTATTATAGATGGAAAACTGTCTGAACTCATAGTTAAAAAGGAGTTAAAAAATATTGATATAATTATACCCGAGATGGTTTTAGATGAACTACAGGCACAAGCCAACAGGGGCCTTGAAATAGGTTTTGATGGATTAAACGAGATAAAAAAACTAAGGGAACTCTCCAAGAACAATAAAATGAATGTAATGGGAACAGGAAGAAGGCCTACCCCAGATGAAATAAGGCTTGCAAAGAAAGGTAGGATAGACGCCTTGATAAGGGATGTTGCTAAACAAGAAGAAGCGATTCTTTACACGGAGGATTTGGTTCAGGCCGAGGTAGCAAAGGCGGACGGTCTTGAAGTGGTATACTTGGATACAAAGACCGACAAAAAGCTTGGTTTCGACAAGTACATTACCAAGAATACAATGTCCCTTCATTTCAAGGAAAACGCCATACCGGTATCAAAAGTTGGTAAGCCGGGTAAAGTAAAAATAAAGAAGCTTGATAAGAAAAAATGCACCAGAGAAGATTTAGAAAAAATGGCAAGCAATATAGTTTATGTATCAAGGCATGAGAAGGGTGAATTCGAGATAAAAAGGAACGGGGCCGAGGTCATACAGCTTGGTGAGTACAGGATAGCTATAACAAAACCTCCATTTTCCAGGGATTATGAAATAACAATCGTTAGGCCAACCGTAAGCCTTAAGCTAAAAGATTATAATATTTCCAAAAAACTTTTGAAGAGACTTAAAGGCAAGGCAGAGGGCATACTGGTATCTGGTTCTCCCGGTTCCGGAAAGTCAACTTTTGCTTCCGCTCTGGTCGAATTTTACCTTAAGAACGGAAAAATAATAAAAACTCTTGAGTCGCCGAGAGATTTGCAGGTACCACCAGAAGTCACACAGTATGCTCCTTTAAATGGAAGCATGTCAAATTCGGCTGATATACTTCTTCTTGTCAGGCCAGATTATACTATTTATGATGAGATGAGAAAGACATCCGACTTCAAGGTATTTTCTGATATGAGACTTTCTGGTATAGGAATGGTTGGTGTTGTTCACGCCAGCGACCCTATAAATGCTGTACAAAGGTTTATAGGCAGGACAGAACTCGGAATGATACCACACATACTGGATACTATAATTTACATAGACAATGGAGGTATAGACACCGTGTACTCGGTATCCATGAGGGTTAAGGTTCCCTCTGGAATGGTTGAACAGGACCTTGCTAGACCCGTAGTCGAGATAAGTGATTTTGAGACGGGAAAATTGAATTACGAAATATACACATACGGAGAGGAAAACGTGGTTGTGGAAGTTAAAGAAGAAAAAACCGAACCAATTCAGAACTTGGCCATAGAAAAGATATTGGATGAAATAAAAAAATATGACAAGTCTGCCCAGGTTGAGTGTGTCGGAGGAAAAAGAGTAATAGTAAAGGTCTCTAACAAAGCTATACCCAAGCTGATAGGAAAAGAAGGCAAGAACATAGAAAAAATAGAAAGAAAGCTGGGTGTAAGCATAGATGTACAGCCAAAGGTCGAAAGCCTTGGCAAGGAAGTTAGTTTTAGTGTCAGTGAGAGCGGCGCATATTTAATATTTTCATTTAACAAGAAGCTAAGGGGGGAAAACGCCAATACATATATAGACGACGAATATATCTTTACGGCTACGGTCGGCAAGAGCGGTCAAATTAGGATATCTAAAAACTCGGAACTGGGGAAGGAGTTATTGAATGCTATAACAAAAAAGAAAGAAATAAAGGTCTTTATTTAAGTTTTTTGATATAATAAAATGTATTGTTTTTGCCTCAGTAGCTCAGCTTGGATAGAGCGACTGCCTCCTAAGCAGTAGGTCGAGGGTTCGAATCCCTTCTGGGGCGCCAAATTTATTTTCAACGGGGTTAATTAATAATATGGTCAAAAAAAATTCAGGACATTTAAAGAAGAAATATTTTTTGGTTTTCTTAACAGTAATTTTCTTTTCTTCCATCGGGGTTTTGGGAATAGTGGAACAGATAGACACCAACGAGTATGTCAAAGCAGATGTTATTGATGTTATAGACTCAACAATAGTACTGGGCAGTAACTGTACTGCTATAGTGGCCACCACAACGCAGGAAAGAGCCGATTCCATAAAGCTTGGGCTGGCGAAAGAGATTGAAATAAGGCCGAATACACACGACCTTCTTGTTGATACTGTTGAAAACTTCAATATAACCGTTGAGATGGTAAAGATAGATGATTTTGACGGGGAAATATATTACGCCTCTATTGGATTGAAAAGAGGAAAAGAAGAACTTTTATTGGATTCGAAACCTTCCGATGCTATAGCGATTGCTCTTAGGACAAATAGCCCGGTATATATAAAGAAAAATGTGCTTAATGAACAGGGACAAAACATATGTAAATAGATTTATAAATTAATCTAATATTATATTTATAAGATTTGGGTGTGGTAATGGTACTAAAAAGAGTTTTGTCGGTCTCGTTTTTTGTTTTGTTAGTTTTGCCTGTTTTGATTTTTGGTAATACTTCCTGGAGCGAGCCCGTTGCAAATTTTAACATTACTCCAAACGTAACAAGACTTAACTGGACAAACTCTTTCATGACTAATCTTACTTTTGGTGTAAATTCTACTTGGAATGTTTTGGACCTTAATGTCGATGAAAGAACCAGCCCTTTTGGCAATACAATTTTTTCAAATTATTCACAGTCAGGTATAATAGGTTCTTATGAATCTGACAACTGCGGTTTAGGAAGCACAGTCAGTTTTTTATTGCATTCAAAAAATTCCACAGGACATGAAACAATATTAACACCAAACATAACCCAGGGCGGTTCTGCAAAGATGCTAATATTTGCGAATGAGACTTGCCCTCCCGGAAGGTACTGGGGACATCTTAACATAACAGGCGAGAACAGTTCCTATTTCATGCCTTTGGAAATCAACATCCCCATATATTCGGGTAATGAACTAAACGAGACAGCCGCAAGGGGTTACTTTAGGGGTGAGTTACCGGCCAACCCGGAAACTTACCATTCATATTATTTTAACACAAGTCTGATAGATGGAGCGAATACTGTTTCCATAAGCTTGAATTCTGATTTGGATTTGTTTCTTTTGGATTCTTCCGGTAACCTGAAGGCAAAGAATATACAAGGAAATTCGGAAAAATTGGAATATCAATATCTCCCCGATAACGAGTTCTGGGAGGTAAGGGTTTTTGGCGATGTAAATTGTAATACAGCATATACAGGAACAATTAGTTTCTCTACCCTTAACATAACATATCAAAACGGCACCGATATTTCAAGCAGGTTGGATTTTGGAAAGCTCAATGTTTCTGATTTTATACAAAGAAACATTACGGTAAAGAATGATGGAAGCATAAACTATACTTCTTTGACGGAAACTAAAGAACTTTATCACACCGAACATATTTCTGCATCCGATCCGGCCAATTTTTCTATAAGGATGCCAGATTTTATAACTTCTATTTTCGTTAGCGCTAACTGGACCGGTTCGGCAAATTACACAATAAGTCTTTACGACCCCGGCGAAAATCTTGTTGGCGTTTCCTCCGGCGGTTATTTTAATGCAAATATTTCATCTGTCATGCAGGAGGAATACACAGAGGACTCGACGGGAGTCGGGTTGTCGGATGACGGTTATTGGAGGGTCGAAGTTTTGAACAATACAAATAAGACGAGCCCTTACACGCTTAATATAAAGAGATGGGTTGACGAAAACGAATGGATAAACACGAACTTCACACCAGCTGATATTAATTATTTAGGACACGTTAACGATTCAGTCGGTATTAATTTTAACCTTACTGTTCAGAACAAAACTCTCGGCGGAAATTATTTAGGCAGTTTAAAGTACAGTTCAGGCGGGTCTTCCATAAACTTTCCTTTCAGTTTCAATATAACTACCGGAGAGCTTATGATAAACAGCTCTTTTAACAGCTCTTCAATATCAAGGTCTCATAATCTTGGATTCAACAGAACTGTAATCATACCAATTAATGTAAGGAACACAGGCAATTCCGATATTTCACTTTATGGTCACACCAATTCTTCTTATCTTAATTCCTCGTCCGAATATATGAAGTTTGTTTATAGTCTTCCATCTTCAATATCTCCAGGAGACACGGAAACATTTTATGTTAACGTTACCGTAAACACTTCGCTTCAAAATACAACAGGATATTATGAAGGATGGATAATGCCTACTTATTACGGAGCATCTCCATACGATTCTTTTAATATTTCATTGGTAGTTGATTTGACGAATAAGATTTTTGTTTATCTTAGAAATTTTAATACAGAAAGCGGAGACAAAGAAATAACCGCAGCTTCTAGCGACGAAAACGTAACGCTTAAAATAGAGACTTACCTGGCCAACGGCACCGAGTATACTGGACTGGAAGTTGAAAATTTTACAAGCGTTAAGATTTACAACAAAAACAAAACATCATGGTCACCAACGATAACTTTTACTGATTTAAAGGAACATACTTCCGGTTCCTTCTTTAGGGCAGCTTTCGGCCAGTATTGGCTTAATGCAACATATCCCGGAAGCAGTTCTATACTGGGTGGTTATTATGATGTTAATGTTACAGCAAGTCTTAAGAAGGATTCATATATTTCCACGGGAGAAGGGACTAACGACACTTTTGTTATTAACAACCCCGCCCTATGGCTTGCTAAGGTGGACAATCTTGATTTGGACGAGGGAGACAGTGGCACAGTAAACCTGACGGTAACAAACTACGGCCCCAAGACTGCTACAGGAGAAATAGCGCTTGAAGACAAGAACACTCATTTGAGTGTTGACCAGGATGATTTGAAGAGCGGTTGTGGCAGCAAGGGCAGAGACGACGAAGGAGACTGGTATTACTTTAACATAAGCATCAGCGAGGGAGAAACTTGCTGGTATACCTGGGAAATAGACGCGGGTGAAATAGACGAAGATACTGTGTCTGTTGATTTGGATGTAAATGTAGATGACCCATCATTCAATGATATAGATTTTACAATAGATATCAATGACATATCCACTTCAGGTGATGACAGCACAGGAACTTCACAAACCACCTCGACCGTTAACAGGGACTTGGATATTAAAAAATATCCCTCATCGCTTTCAGTTGAGCAGGGAGCAAGCAAGGAGTTTATAGTAGAGGTTATGAACGACGGCAACGCAGATGAAAACAACATAATTATTGAAATACAAGGAATATCATCTTCTTGGTATGAATACGAACCAAATGATTTGGATTTAATTCCTAACGAGGATGATGAATTTACAGTAAATTTAACTGTTCCCCTTGACGCAAATGTCAAGGAGTACTCATTAACCATAAATGTTAGCAATGATAATGTTTACGATTCAAAGTCATCTACTTTGATAGTTCTTCCTTCTGAAAATGAAAAAGAGAGAGTCAACACCAGTTACAGCGAATATCTGGAAAACTACACACAATTAGAGAATAAGATGAAATTGCTTTCCCAGAGCGGAGAAAATGTCACAGAGATGAATCATACACTAAACCAAATAAAGACAAAAATAGACCAGATGAAGAATTATATAGACAATGATGATTATTACAATGCAGCGCAAATGGAAAACGAGATAAAGTCTTTGATAGTACAGGCTGGCGTTATGGTATCTTCTGCTGGCGGGGGAGATATTTCAAAGGGAGTTTTGGGGGACAGCAAAAATTATGTTTGGTTGTTTGTCGGTGTTATAGTTATTATAATAGCAGGTTTTGTGGTTTACTTGTTTTTGCCGCCACCAAAGAACACTTATTATCCAAAGAAATACAAGTACAAAAAACCCGGAACTAAAAAACCCATAGGAGAAAGGCTGTCAAAGAGGATAATCAAGATAAAGAAGAATCTAAGCAAAATCGGAAAAAACAAAAAGAAATGATTTTATGAAAAACGAGACAAAGAGAAGAATAGTTCTTGGAACATTAACATCAGTTTTGGTTTTGCTTTCTTTTGTTTTTATAAAGAATTTTTCTTTGTCTATAGATCACGTTTTAAAATATCCCTTAATATTTTTCAAAGATTTTATTTCAATATCAAAGGGTGCTACAGCAGCCGAGGCTATAAAGTCTTCTGTTACAAAACCCCTGATTTTTTTGATACCCTTTATACCGATAACCATTGCCTATTCTGTTTTGGTTTTTTACGGTGTAAATTTTGGTGAGGATAGAAAACTTTGCTTTATTTCTTTTTTAATCCCTTCCATAATAGGCATTCTTTTGGTAGGACCTTCTGTATACTCTTTATTTTTTTCTATAGGTCTTATTTTATCAGGTACGATGGTTACTTCTATTACAGTAATGTACCTGAGTGAATTAAAGAAATGGAAAAAATACAGGATAGGCTCAAAGACTATTAGTAAGTGTTTTTTTATTTTGAATATTATATTGTTTTTAACTCTTTTTGTCAACACATACTACGAGGTAGATAATTATACAAACGTATATAGAAACGAGACCAAGAACTTTGTTTTTTTGATGGTGCCCACACAATTCGGTAACGCTACGGGAGAGGAACTTCCGGAAGAGTTTGATATGTTGAATGAAGAACAGAGAGAAATGATTGTTGAACAATACGCGAATGCCACGGAAGTACAGAAAAAGACAATAGAGGATGGTGTGGATAAGGTTTTGGATTCTCCGAACATGTCATCTTTGATAAACTTTTCAATTTTTATGATACCCTTTGTTATTTTTTCCATACTTGAACTGCTCAGGGTTGTTTTGTTTTCTCCTTTGGCTGGTTTTATAACCAGGATAATATTTGTAGAAGTAAAACTTTAGAACATTTCTTTCGTCAATTTTCTTCTTCTTATGTATTTGCATATATTGCAAATTTCAGAAGCGGCTTCCTGAAAGTCAATCTCGTTTTTTGCAAGCGAATTGGACATTTCTGAAACCATTTTGTTTATTTTTTTATCCTCTTCGAGTTTTCTTGCTTTATCTCCTCTGGTATGCTTTTTATATTGCGAAACGGCGGGTTGGGTCATTCCTAGTTTTTTTGCCGCTTCTTTTTGGTTTAGTTTATGCACTTCTATCAAGTCTCTTGCTACCAAAGCTCTTATTGTCGGTATAACGTAACGCGACATTGACTCGCAAAAAGGTTTCATGAAATCACAAGAATATTTTTGATTCTGACATATTTAAATATAACAATGTTATAATTTTTCTATTCGTATCTAAGAGCATCAACAGGATCCATCAAAGAAGCCTTTCTTGCAGGATAAGCCCCCGATAACATCCCCACAAGAACAGAAAACAGTATTGAACCTACAAACAATTCCGGGGAGAAGTAAACATTTATTGGTATGCTAACAGAGGAAGCTGCGTATTGTGCTACAAAGTAAGAACCAACAAATCCTATTGAGAAGCCAACCAAACCTCCAAGAAAACCAACCAGGGCAGATTCGCCCAAAAATAGAACCAGCACCGTTCTGTTTGTTGCACCGGTGGCTTTCATTATTCCTATTTCCTTTGTTCTTTCCAAAACAGTCATTAGCATTATATTCATTATACCTATACCGCCCACAAGCAATGATATTGCGGATATTCCTATAAAAACAATCTGTATTACGTCCAATACATTCGTTGCTATTTCCAATATATCTCCAAAAGTCTGTACTTTAAAGTCCTCTGCGCCTCTTGACTTTTCAAGCTCTTCTTTTATTTTATCGGAAACCTTTTCTATGTCAAAATCATCTCTTACATCCACGAAAATCATCGAAAATTCGTCGCTGTTGTTGAAAACTTCCTTACCAGATTCTATCGGTATAAGAATTGACATGTCGTCAACCGGATTTCCTATTTTTTCAAGTAAACCCACAACTTTAAAGTTCCTTCCGTTTATTTCTAATTTGTCTCTTAATTTTATTTCCCTTTCAAACAACCTTGTCTTTGCAAGATGACCGACAACTACGGAGTATTTATCGTTTTCCTTGAGGTCCCTGCCTTCCTTTATCTCGTAACCCTGCATATCTGAAAAAAGGTCCCCCGCCTTTTCAATTTCCCACGACATAACCGTGCTGTAAGTATCTTCTTTTCCTATCGATATCTTAGCAGTTTTGCTGAGTATACCGAATACGGTTTCAACACCGTTTACTCTTTCTACAACCTTCTCGTCCTTTTCCGTAAGACTGTCCGTTGAAAAAGCAGAGCCGGAGAAACCGACAGAATTTGGGGCTCCGGGTGTTATTATTACCTTATCCGTGCCTATCTGTTCGAACTGTTCATTTATCGCATTTTCTAGAGAATCTCCCAGAGTAACCATCGATGTTATGGCCCCTATTCCTATTATGATTCCTAAAAGTGTAAGGGCAGTCCTAAGCTTTTGATAAGTCAAATTTCTATATATAATTTTCCAAATCCCGGACATAGGCTTGACCTATTTCTTTCTCTTCTTGTTAAAGAAGGAAATAACTTTTTTTGCGAACGGTGTTATGAAATATTTTATTATTATTAAAGCTACTATTATGTAAGCCAGATACTGGTACCAAGGCGTCTCTATTTGTTGTTCTTCCAATATTTCGTTTTTGTCATATACTTTCATGTAAACAACGTTTTCTGATTCGTATCTTTTATCGTCACTGTCTTTATAGTAAGATTTTATTTTGACTGGGTATTTTCCGGGAGCAACGTTTTCCTTTATCTCAAGGTCAAAATCTATAGTATCAAAGTCGTCCGCGTCCATGGTTCCTATAAAAATTTCGTTTACTTCTATTTCGGCTATTTCGCTTTCCGCGCCAACTACTGTGTAGTAAGCGGAGCCCGATGCTATGTTTGCCAAGTCTATAGAAAGTGTAGTTTCTCCTCCTGGATATGGTTTCGGTTCCGTTGAAACGTAAAAAGCCTTAAGTTCCGCCTCATCTGGAGGTTCGCTAACTGATATGTTTATTTCATCCTCTACCCAAGGGCCGTTGTTTATTTTATACCTGTATCCTATCTCGTTCCAACCTTCGACCGCATCCTTGTCAACCCTTATTTTATATTCGGGTATGAAAGTGTAAAGGCCTGGTATGTTATGATATTCTCTCAGGGGGTCTTCGTTAGGGTCAAGCGAGAATGGATATTTTGGTATAAGTTCAAATGTAACATTTTCTGCCTTGTTTATACCTGCGTTGTATATCTGTAACCAAAGTGTCATGTAGTTTCCTGTCTCTGCCGGCTGTGGGTCATATTTTAGTTGCGATATAGAAATAGTCGGTGTCTTTGTTTGTGCTAGAGCCACACCGGGTAAAATTAAAAAAGAAATTAATATTATTGCTAAAAACTTTATTTTCATTACTTATTCCCCTCCGTTTTTTCTATTTTACCATCCTTTAGATATATTCTTTTTTTTGCCTGTTTTGCGATACTTTTGTCATGTGTTACAAGTATAACTGTTTTCCCTTTCTTATATAGGTCTTTAAATATATTTAATATTTCTTTTCCTGTTTTTGAATCAAGGTTTCCTGTAGGTTCGTCACCTACTATTATTGATGGGTTGTTTGCAAGAGACCTTGCTATTGCAACTCTTTGTCTCTCTCCTCCGGACATCTCGGAAGGTCTGTGGTCTATCCTCTTTTCAAGGCCTACCATCTTAAGCAACTTCAATGCCCTTTCACGTCTTTCGCCTTCCGATTTTCCTACAAACCACATGGGCAGTGTTACGTTTTCTACTGCGTTAAGCCTTTGTATAAGGTTGAATGTCTGGAACACGAAACCTATTTTTTTGCCCCTTATAACAGCAAGCTCGTTATCATCCATTTTTGATATATCTCTGCCTCCTATTGTTACTTTTCCCTCAGTCGGTCTGCTGAGACAACACATGACATTTAGAAGAGTGGATTTACCGGAACCGCTGGCACCGACGATTGATATAAACTCATTTTTGTTTATCTTAAAACTTACACCATTAAGCGCATTTACTTCTATTTTACCCATTTTGTATATTTTCTTAACTTTTTTTAGCTCGATTATGTTTTTCATTTTTCCCACACAAATAGATTTTGTAACTTTTTTATATAACCTTATAACATTTTTTAAGTTTATAATATAATTGATTATTATGAAACTTAATGAGAATTTTTATTCGAGAAGGACTGACAAGGTTGCAAGGGACTTGCTGGGCTGTGTCCTCGTCCATGAAAAAGATGGAAAAATTATAAGCGGAAAAATAGTAGAGACGGAGGCCTACTTTGGGGAAAAAGACCCCGGAAGCCATGCTTCAAGAGGAAGAACACCCAGAAACAGCATAATGTTCGATACAACCGGGTGTGTTTATGTTTATCTTATATACGGAATGTACCATTGTCTTAATTTTACTACAGAGGATAGGGGAAAGGCAGGCGCCGTTCTTATAAGAGCATTAGAACCCATGGAGGGTATTGATATAATGAAGTTGAACCGTGGAAGTGAGGAATTGACTAACGGGCCGGGCAGACTTACACAGGCTCTTGGAATAAATAGAGAGCACAACGGTGAAAAATTGACCGGAAACAAAATTTACGTACTGGACAATTATTTGCCAAGTGAAATTGTAAGAACAACAAGAATCGGGCTCAGTAAGGGAGAAAAACTAAGGCTAAGATTTTATATTAAAGGAAACAAATTTGTATCTGTGGTATGATGGTTTTCTCTAGAAGACTTAAAAGGCTGAGGAAAGAGATGGAGAAAAATAAAATAGACGTCTGCTTGTTTTTTTCATGCGAACCGATAGATGACCCCAATATTTATTATTTTACAGGATTCGAGCAGGAAAAATATCATTCTTTTTCTTGTTTTTTAGTGGATAAAGAAAAAACAACTTTAATATTGTCTTCTCTTGATTTTAACAGGTCAAAGGGAAACGAGGCGGACGAGATTATTGAAAAGAAAGAAAAACTTTCTGCCATATTATCAAAAAAAATAAATAAAGATGATGTTGTTGGTGTTGACGAAAGAATTTTTCCGCTAAGAATTTCAAAAAAAATTAAAAAAACATTTGACATATCGGAAATAGTTTCACGATTAAGGACAATAAAGGACGAATTTGAGATTGACAAAATAAAGAAGGCTTGCAAAATAACCAACAAAGGAATAGAATTTATAAAAGAAAACTTAAGAAAAGGCATTACGGAAAAAAAGATGGCTCTTTCATTAGAGAGAGAACTAATTCATAATGGGGCACAGGGGATGTCTTTTCCCACTATAGTCACTTCTTCAAAGAAATCTTCACATATACACCCATTCCCTTCTTTTTCTGATAATAAAATAAGCAGAGGACTCGGACTGATTGATTTTGGTGTGAGGTACGATGGCTATTGTTCCGACGTCACAGTACCCTTTTCTATTGGCAGTCTTAACAAAACAGAGGAAAAGATAGTCAATACAGTAAAAGATGCATATATTTTTTCGCTCAAGAAGCTAAAAAACGGAGTTTTGGCTAGGAATCTTTTCCTTTCCGCAGAAAAATTAATTAAAGATAGGGGATTCGAACTTAAACATGGTTTGGGGCATGGTTTTGGTCTCGAGGTTCATGATTATCCTTCAATTTCTCCCCGGGGCAATGTCAGAATAAAGAAAAACATGACTTTTACAATAGAACCGGGTGTTTATGTGGATGGGGTCGGCGGCTCCAGGATAGAAAATGATTTTTTGATGAGAGGTAAAAAATTTGATATCTTGACCAAATCCAGATTTCTTAAAATATAAAAACATAATAATTCAATACTTTATGAGGTGTAATAATGAGTTTGGATATTCTTCTTAAAAATTTTGTAAATGCTTCCGGCATATCAGGCAACGAGAAAGAGATTAAGGAATTGATGAGAAAAGAACTAAAAAACAAAGTTGACAAAATATACGAGGATGGTGTTGGAAATCTTATTTCGGTTAAAGGCAAGGGTAAATTAAAGGTACTGTTGACTTCACACATGGATGAAATAGGTTTTATGGTCAAGAACGTGACTGAAGACGGTTTCATAAAGCTAAATGCTGTAGGGGGGTGGGATTTAAACATACTGCCTTCGAAAAAAGTTTTAATTTATTCAGACAAGGGGAAAATAGACGGTGTTATCGGTTCCAAGGCAGCACACATGCAGGAAAAAGAGGACAAGCAGAAACAGGTAAAGCTAAAAAATGTTTATGTTGACGTTGGTGCGAAAGACAAAAAAGACGCGGAAAAAATGGGAATAACTGTTGGAAACTACGTTGAAGTAACCGGAGAATTTGTCAAGCTTAAGAATAAAAGAGTCTCCGGCAGGTGTTTCGACAACAGAATAAGCTGTGCTGTTTTAACAGAGACCATGAAAAAGATAAAGCCAAAGGGATTTACTGTTTTTGGCGTAGGTAGCGTGCAGGAAGAAATAGGTTTGAAGGGGGCAAAGGGAGCAATGTTCGGCATAGACCCCGATATAATAATTTCTCTTGATGTTTGTATCGCGGAAGATCCTTTCATAAAAGGAGATACATCAGTTAAATTGGGCAGTGGAGTTACAATAGGGATACAGGACTCCAGTTTCATTGTGCATGAGAAGATTAAGAAAATGTTTTTGGAAGTTGCAAAGAAAAATAAAATACCCTACCAGCTTGGTGTTTCTTCTGGCGGAACCACGGAGGCAACCAGGGCAATATTAACCAAGGAGGGAAAGCCCGGTGGCTTGGTTAGTGTTCCTGTTAGATATATGCACAGTACAGTAGAAACTGCGGATTTGAGTGATATAGAGAGCGCCATAAATCTTTTAACTAAGAGTTTGGACAGCGTTAAAAAATATTTTTAGGGGATTAAATTGGTCAGTTCATCTGATGACATAATAAAAAGAGCAAAAGAACTTGAAATGTTGAGAAAGTTGAAGGATAATGGTAAAATAGATTCTGTTCAGGATAGTAATCTGGCAAAGACAGTTCAGATTATTGAGATGAAAATGGACCTTGTAAATAAGAAACTGGATGAGTTGCTTCAACAAAAGCGTTCAAAGGAATTTAAGGAAGTCCACAAGAAGATACTTGGCATACTGAACCAATGGATGAATACCCAGAAAATATCAGAGATTCTTGGATACAGGCAGGAGTATGTAAGCAGAAAAATATCGGAACTAAGGGAGATGGGAAAGATTGAGGAGAAGAGAGAAGGCAAGGGCTTGTTCTACAGAAAAGTATCTTAAAAAGCTTTTTGATGTTTTGGATGAAGTTAAAGACCGAAAAGTTCTGGTAGAAGGAATAAAAGACGAGAAAACTCTCAGAAGAATAGGTTTCTCGGACGTTCATGTAATAAACAGGTATAAAAGTTTTTATAACATATCTGAAAAAGTAAGAGGGGAAGTATTGATACTGAGTGATTTCGACCCCGAGGGAGATAAAATAGCGAATAAATTATCAAAAATGATGATTAGGTTCGGAACTAGAGTTAAAAAAAGTGAAAGGAATAATATCAGAAGAATTTTCATAAAAAATAATTTGAATACTATCGAGGGTTTGAATAGAGTAATTTCAAAATATTTATTGTAGTAATTTTTATTTGTCCGGATTTAAAATTTGTTATGAAGATTCTTTATTTTGGAAATTATTATTTTAAAGAAGACCGTGCTGCTATAGATGCGGTTTCGAGAATAAAGGACAAATTAAACCTCGATTTTATTTATTGTAGAACACCAGAGTCAATTCTGGATTACATGGAAGATGACATAGTTGTTTTGGATGTTGCAAAAAATATAGAAAATGTATCCGAAGTCAATATAGATGATTTGGAAACTAAAGGACTCAATACTTTACATGATTTTGACATAGCGTTTTTTTTGAAAGTCCTTAAAAAAATTGGTAAAAGAACCAAAGTAAAAATAATAGCTATTCCCGATAAGAATTGCGACAAAGAGTTGGTTGAAAAACTTAAACAAATTTCAACTTGAGGAAATGAGCGGAGCAGGACATGCATGGGTCGTAAGCCCTTAGCAGTTTCTCAATTTCTAACTCCATTTTATTTTTATTTAGATTCATTATCTCGGGCAATAACTGTTTAATAGATTCTTCCATGTTTTTTACATTCTGTGTTGTGGGTGGTATTATATTCGCTTTTTTAACCTTACCATCTTTTCCTATTTTATAGTGATGGTATAAAACACCCCTTGGCGCTTCACTAGAACCAACCGCCTCTCCTTTTCTTAATTTACCCCTGATTATTTTTTCTTTTCTCAAATCAATGTTTTCTATAATTTCTATGCACCTGTCTATACAGTGCACCACTTCTATTGCTCTTGCCAAGTTTGCATTAAAAAGGTTGTAGTTTGGTATTTCTATTTTAGTTTTCTTTAATAAGTTATAAGAACTTTCAGAAAGTTTTCTAGGATGAATATTAACTCTTGCCAGGGGTCCCGCCATAAAAGTCTTGCCTCTCAGGGTGACGTGTTTTGATGTTGAGTAAGGTACCGTTTCTTCTTTTAGATGATTTTTATAATCCTCTGGTTCAAACTCTAAACCAGATAGGAATTTTATATTTCCTTTTAAAAAAGGATAACCTTCACCGGACAAAGATGTGAAATCCGTTTTAAAATCAAATCCTGTTTTTTGTAATTCCATAAACAGTTTTGCTGATTTTAAAGCTTCTTTCTTTGCTGTTTTTAATTTTTTTAAAAGATATTTCATGTCATCGTTTTTTGGTATTTTTGTAAATCCACCAACCACTGCGGTAATCGGGTGTATTGTTCTCCCGCCTATTTTTTTAATTATATCATTTGCTACTTCTTTTATTTTTATACATCTTTTTACATGGCTTACATCCTTTATGTCAAGAACCGAAGATACCCCCAGATAATCTGGCAATGCCATGAAATATAACTGGAGTATGTGGCTGTGAAATATGTTCGCCAAATTTAAAAGTTCTCTGAGAAGTTCTGTCTGACTAGTTGTTTTTATTTTAAGTGCGTTCTCAACAGCCTGTATTGAACATAAAAGATGAGCAACATTACATATCCCGCATATCCTGCCTGACATATAAGGTATTTCCTTGTAATTACGTCCTCTTAACATAGGCTCAAAATATCTGGGACTCTCGAATACCTGAAGCGAACATGTTTTTACTTTCTTTTTTTTGTGGTCAAATTTGACAGAAAGGCTTGCATGTCCCTCTATTTTGGTTATGTGGTTTATCTTAATTTCTTCCATGCTTCACTCCTCTTTACATTTTCATATAGATTATATAGTTCAAGTTTTTTCTTTATATCACTTTTTTTCATAAACTTAATTAATGTATTAAAAAATTCCTCAAGGTTTGCGTCTTTTATAATACCCCGACAACCAACACAAGAGTAATTGTTTGTCGGGCAAACAGCCTTACAACCCGCTCTCGTTATTGGACCGAAACACAGCTCTTTTTTATCCAAAAGACATTCATTGCCTCTTTTTCTACATTCCACGCAGACATCATAATCTTTTTCTTTCCAAGGTTTCCCTATCAGGATTGACTTTAGGAGGTCCAATAATTCATGTCTAAAAAAAGGACAGCCATTAAGGTAGTAGTCTACGTTCACGTGCTTGTCTATCCCAGTTACCTCAGTGGATCCAAAAATATTATTTCCATAAACTTCTTTTTCTGCATCTTTACTGTAGTTTTTTGCTGTCATTACACATCCATTACATGCACAAGAACCCAAGGCAATTAGAGTTTTTGTTCTTTTTCTTATCTCTTTTATTTTTTTTATCTCTCCTTTTCTTGATATGCCTCCTTCTACAAAAGCTATTTCGTATTTTCCCTCGATGTTTTTTTCCTTTAAAAGCTTGAAATCTATAAAATCTATTTCCTTAAAAACATCCTCCAATTTTTCCTTTAGGTTTAGAAATTCAAAACTACAACCAAAACAGGAAGTCAATGTTATAAATGCACCTCTCAACACTCACCAAACACCCTCGGTTAATTCCATTAGCTTATCCAGTCTGAACACAGGACCGTCTTTACATACATAAGCCTTGCCTATGTTGCAATGACCACACATACCTATTCCACATTTCATAAGTCTTTCCATTGATACGTATATCTGGTTTTCTTTTATTCCCATTCCCTTAAGTTTTTTGCAAACAAATTTTGACATTACACAAGGCCCGCACATACAGGCTACAGTCTCTTTTTTGTTTTCGCAACCAATTAACTCAGTCACAACCCCTACATTTCCTTTCCATTTTTTATCGGCCTTGTCTACAGTAACTTTCACTTCAATGTTTTCTTCTTTTTTCCATTTTTTAATGTCATTTTTGTAAACAATATCTGCTGGCGTTCTAGCCCCGTAAAGCAGGCTAATATTTTTATATTCTTCCCTTTTTTTTATTAAATCAAGCAAAAGAGATTTTATTGGAGGTATTCCTATTCCTCCTGCGATAAGCATTATATTTTTTCCTTTCATATATTTGACTGGATAACCTTTTCCAAACGGCCCCCTTATTCCTATTTTTTTACCTTTGGTCATATCAAATAGTTTGTCCGTAACAGTTCCTGTTTTTCTCATAGTGAACTCGTAAACATCCTTTCTTTCTGTTGGTATTATTCCAAACGTTGACTCCCCAAATCCGAGTACAGATACCATTATGACCTGTCCTGGATTAAATTTTATACCCGGCATTTTAAACCAGAAGCTTTTTACCTCAGGTGACTCTTTTTTCACTTTCTCTATCTTGAACATTTTTGGTATATATGGGTTCATTTTTTCACCATTTTCTCGACTTCCCTGAAGAAATCTATGCCCGTCGGGCAGATTTCAACACATCTCCCGCATCCTACACATAACTGCTTTCCATATTTCTCCTTGAAGTAGCTTAGTTTGTGAAATACAAACTGTTTACATCTTTCTGTCCTGCTCTGTCGGAAATTCCCACCAGACACACGGGAGAATCCCTTCAACATACAAGAACTCCAGTATCTTTTTCTCTCACCCGACCCGCCAAAATCCGGTTTGTCTTCTAGGTTGAAGCAGTAACATGTGGGACAAACAATTGTACATCCCCCGCATGATAGGCATTTATTTGATATTTTTTCCCATTTTTTGTTTTTGAATACTTTTAATAATTTTTTTTCTATGTTTTTTGAATTTAATTTTCTTTTGTTTTTTAATTTTTTTATTTTCGGTCTTTTTGACTTTTTAAAATACTTTATAATATTTTTATACTTTTTTTTGTAGTCTTCTAAAACGTAGTATTTTTCTGTCTCGCTTAACAGAATATCGTATTCTTTTGTCCTGTCGGTTCCCATTGACTGACAGAAGCAATTTTCGCCGGAATCACTACAGTTTATTACTATTAATATTGTGTTTTTTCTTTTGTTCATATAATAAGGGTCTTTTATTTCACCGAGAAATATATTATCCAAAACTTCTAGAGAGTGAGCGTCACAAGGTCTCAAACCGAATATTATTCTTTTTTCTTTTCTTAGGTAAAAATTTATATTACTTTTTTTGTATTTGAAAATAGTCTCTCCGTCAGGTATAAAAAAACTCTTGGGTGAATATTTTGTATTTATGTAATTTAGACATGCCTCTTTGCCCTCATTTATGTAATCAAAATTAATCTCTTCTCCTTTCTTTTTTGGTGCAATTAAAATATATTTCTCTGCCAGTTTGTCCAGTAAAGAGTGCACTTCACTTTTTTTGATAACCAGAGCCATAATATCTTTTAATCCTTATTATTAAAATTAATTTAATCTAATTTTATTAGGTATAATTTCCAGTTCTCCTTCGTATTTTTCTACTTCCCCTGAAACAAAAATCTCTTTACCGTTTCTTATTTTATCCGGTTCTATTTTTAGTTTTTTTATTATATTTTCGAATACTACTATTTTTATTTCGTCTGTTTCGTCTTCCAAGTCAAAGAAAAGATGCTCACCGTTGTAATATTTAGATTTTATTTTTCCTTCTACCGAAACCAGTTTCCCTATATCTTCTTCTTTTATGTCTTCTATATTTACTTTATTTACTTCCATTAGATTTATTCCCAGAAACAAAATAGAAACACCTATTATAGAGCAAAAAAGCGATATCTTTAAAATGTTTTTTTCTTTCAATTTACCACTCAATTTTTTTTAATTCTTTGTATACCGGACCCTTGTTTGTTAGTGTGCTTTCATAAAGAATTATTTTGTCTATTTTCATCTTTGCTATTTTTGAGTCTCCTATTTTTTCTAAGTTTTTTATGATTTCTTTTTTGTTCTTGATTTTTTTTGCCCTTCCTATTGTCAGGTGCGCTTTTATTTTGTTATTTTTGCCCATACCGTGAAATATTTTGTTTGTTTCTTCTAGAAATTCCTGAAATTCTCCCCTTCCTTTACCAACGCCTAACCATATTACTTTGATAAAATCCCTACTCGGGAAGGCACCAATACCTCTTATTTCTATTTCCAAATCTTCTGGTTTTATTTTTTCCATTAGATTTTTTATTCTTTCAAGTTCTTTATCGCTGACTTCACCAAAGAACCTTACTGTCCAGTGTAGATTTTCTGGATTCGTTAATTTTATTCCTTTTGTTTTTATTTGGTTTGCAATTTTACATACATTTTCTCTTGTTTTTTTTGAAAGTGGTATACCCAAAAATACTCTAATTTTTATCACCTTATGGATATTATATTTTTTAGTATACATTTCTTTATATGTAATTTTTTAGTATTATAAGTAGTAATACACAGCACCGCATACAGTGATTTACATGAATAAAGATTCTATACTTATGGTTAGAGACATCGATGAGGCAATAGAAGATTTTTGTTCCGTCGATAGAAACAATATAAATTTCTGGCTATCCCAGTTGGAAAAATATGACACAAAAAAGGTAGTTTCAATATGTCTTCAGCTGGGTACTGATAAAAAGATAGCAGAAGAAATTGCATATGAAATAGACAAGTATACCGATAACAGGGTCAAAATGTCTGAAATAAGGCCTTTGATATTCACTCTTTTGCAGAAGAAGGACCCCAGCGCTGCTAGAAGATTTAGGGCGGGAGACATATACGTAGCAACTTCTTCTCATATTTTTGAGAGATTTAACAAGGATAAGATAAAAGATTCTTTAATAAATGAAACCGGAATAAAGGAAAAGGATTCAGATAAAATAGCAAACGAAGTAGAGCGTTTTATAAGAAACTCAAGCCTGGATTATGTGTCTTCCCCGCTAATTAGGGAAATAGTGAATGCAAAGCTTATAGAACATGGTTTTGAGGATGTAAGAAGAAAGTACACTAGGGTCGGTGTCCCGGTTTTTGACATGACAAAGCTTATTAATGAAGGTACCAGGGAGAATGCTAATCTTCAATACAACCCCGAGACAATTCACAAACTAATGGGGGACAGGATGATGAAGGAATATACCCTGACTAAGGTTTTACCAAAGGATTTGGCCAATGCTCATATGAATGCTCAGGTACACATACACGATTTAGATTACTTCCCAATAAGACCTTTCTGCTTTTCTCATGATATAAGATTCTTTCTTAAGAATGGGTTTAAGCCCGATGGGACAGGGGATCATGCAACAATAGCAGGGCCTGCTAAAACTCCTGAAGTAGCATTTTTACATGCAGCAAAGGTTTTGGCGGCTTCTCAAACAAATTGTGCGGGAGGACAGGGGTTTTCCTATTTTAATACTTTCCTTGCACCGGTTGTAAGGGGGTTGTCCTTTAAACAGGTCAGGCAACTCGCCCAGATGTTTATTTTTGAAATGGGGCAGATGTACGTTGCAAGAGGCGGTCAGACTGTTTTCTCTTCTGTTGATTTGGATATAACAATTCCTAAGGTTTTCAGGGACATAAAAGCAATACAATTGGGAGGAAAGAAGAATGGAGATGTTTACGGCGATTACGAGGAGGAGGCAAGAACTTTGTTCAAGGCATTTTTAGATGTATATTCACACGGCGATTATCAAGGCAAGCCTTTTAATTTTCCTAAGTTTGAGGTGCAGATCTATCCCAAAGACTTTAAAAACGGAAAGTATGACGAGGAACTGCTTAAGGTTTCAGAACTTGCAGCAAAGTTTGGCACACCTTATTATATTATAAATCAACCATATATGCCTGATTTTGCCTGTTATCAGTGTTGTGCATATCTTATGCCACTCGATAAGTCGATAGATACGGATAACCTGGAGGAGGAAACCGTCAGGGGAGGTTCTCTTCAGGTAGTTACCATAAACCTGCCCCAAATAGCTTATGAGTCACGGGGAAACGACGAAAAACTTTTTGAGATTTTGGATGAAAGAATGGAAAAGGCAAAAAAAGTGATGTGCTTGAGGCATGATATAATAGAGAGGAACCTGAATATAGGAATGCTTCCCTTCCTAAGTCAAAAAATAGGTGATGATGAGAGATATTTTGAGCCAGATAAACAGAGTTATACGATAGGTTTGGTGGGTATAAATGAGATGGTGAAATTTCATGTGGGTGAAGAGATACACGAGTCTAAAAGGGCATGGATTTTCGGTCTTAAGGTAATGAAGCATATGAAGGATGTTGTTGCGAAATTTAGGGATGAAACCGGAATGAATTTTGCTTTGGCTAGAACACCCGCCGAGTCGACTGCAAACAGGCTAGCGGAAATAGATAAAAGAATGTACGGTAATAAGGCAATCGTTCAAGGGGATCCTGGTACAAATTCCACGTACTACACCAATTCTTTTCATGTAAGGCCCAGTGCAAACGTGTCTCTTTTTAAGAGAATGAAAGTAGAAGGGTCTTTCCATCCTCTTACGGATGGCGGAGCCATGAGCCATGTTTGGTTCGGAGAAGCACATCCAAATCCTGAAGCCGTCATGGAACTGACTAAGAAAATAGCTTTAAAAACTGCAATCCAATATATGGCTTTTACTAAGGACCTTACGGTATGCGAGAGTTGCGGAAGTGTAATGGGAGGTTTAATGGATAATTGTTCTAAGTGCGGCAGTGATAATGTCCAGAATTGGTCAAGAATAACGGGTTATTACCAGAATATAAAAGGATGGGATAAGGGAAAGTTAGCGGAACTTAGAGACAGGAAAAGATACGGTGTCTGATTTATGTTGATATTATATACAGGAGTCAAGTGTCCTCATTGCCCTGAAGCCAGGAAGGTTTTAAGGGATGCTGCAAGAGAGTTGAAATGGAAAGAAGGTAAAGATTTTGTAGAGAAAATAATAGACGGCGAAGACCTCAAAAAGGGAGAACATGTACTTGAGGGACAAAAATATAATTTTGTTTATTCAGAGAACGAAATAAGCGAAGAAAAAACACCTTCAGCGGTTGTAGGAAAGGATTTTTCAATGGAGGCACTCATGCACCAAGTCGCTTCTACTCCTTCTTTTGTATTTGAAGAGGAGGCAATTTTTATTTCTCATGTTCCAACAAAGGATGAGCTTTTAAATGCGATAAAAGAGCGTGTTTGAACGTGAAAGTAAAAATAGGCGGAATAATCGACATGTCGACTGTTGATTATAGCGGTAAAATATCTTCTGTCATATTTTTTTATGGCTGCAATTTCAGATGCCCATTTTGTTACAATATAAAGCTTCTGGAAGGCAACGATTACAGAGAAGAGAAAGTATCGGATTTACTGGATAGTATTAACGAAAACATTGATTTTATTGATGCTGTTGTTTTTACTGGAGGAGAACCTACTCTTCAGTTTGACGCCCTTAAGAAGCTTTGTTTTGGTTTGAAAAGCAAAAAAATATCTTTAAAATTGGATACAAACGGGTATAATCCTGAAAAACTAAGAGAATTGTTAAATGGTAATCTTTTGGATTTTGTATCCATGGATGTTAAGTCTTCAGCTGAAAGATATGACAAATTTTCTGGTATAAAATGCGATATAAACAGAGTTAAAGAATCTTTGAATGTTTTAAGAGAATCTTCAGTTGATTATGAACTAAGAACAACTATCGTGCCCGGCATGAATGATGATGAAAAGGATATTATTTCTATATGTAATTTAATAAAACCTGCTAAAAGATACGTTTTACAGCAATTTAGGGGAGTAAACGGTACTTTTGACAGTAAATTGTCTGCTTTACCAAACACAAAAAGAAGCAAATTAATTGACCTTTCTAAAATACCCAAAAAATTTGGTATTGAAGTTAGCATAAGAACAGAGGAGAAGGGCGAGGAAAGGGTCTAGAAGTATTTTAAATAACAAAAACAAAATGTTAGATGAACAGTGTTCAATAGTTAATGTGGAGGATAATATGCCTAATAAAACACCCGATTATAGTAAAATAAAAAGGATTATAACCGTTCTTTTGTCTAATCCAGATGGTATATGGCTTAGAAAACTTTCAAGAGACTCTAAAATACCGCTTTCTACTGTTCATTATTATTTAGATGGTGTAATGTCTAATTTAGTTGAAAACATAGGTGCTAGGAATGAAGAAGGAAATTTCTTTGGTGTGAGAATAATAAGGCTCAAAAGCGGCGTTTTTAACAAGCTAAACGATAACAACTTAAACACAACTCTCAGAAAAATACTTAGGACCAATGAAATACTCTCAGATTTTGATTAAACTCATTTTTTTATTTTTATTCTCACTATCCAATAAAAAAGTCATTTTATTTTTACTAAACTCACATTAACTCTCACATTTGATATTAAAATCTCATTTTTTGTCAAAAAATACGCAAAAATAACACCTAAAACTCTCACTTTTTCATTTTTTTATCTAAATATGTGTTTTTTTGCCTAACATGCAGGGGGTAATTGATGGTATTTAACATAGAATATTCCCCCTTTTTTGCTTAAAACTCACATTCATGCAAGAAATCATAAAATAGCTTAATTTATGGCAAAAACTTCACATAATACGGTAAAACGTTAAATATTGGTCTTTTTTGCTCTTCTGTAAACTCACATAGCAGAAATAATAATATTCTTACAGTTTTATGTCTGCTTTATTACTAAACCTTCTTTTATTTGGTATTCACATAGTATTCACGCAACATTCACATACTATTCACGTGAATAAGATTCAAGACTTCACATAATTTTTTTAATATGTTTTTTAATTTTGGTGCGAAATTAACATCACAAAACATTCACATATTATTCACGTGAACGTTCACATAATCTTTATATTTCACAAAACATTCACATAACATTCACAATTTCATATATATTTCACGTTACATTCACGTAATATTCACGTGAAATTCACGTGAAATTGGAACAAAAGCTTTAAGTACTTGTATTTTTAGATTTATTATATTCACGTGAAATTTATTTTTGTGAATATACACGTTACACACGTGAAGGTGCTTAGATGATAGAGGATTATGAAAAAAATCTTGAGAATTGGCTTGAAACTTTAAATTGGTCTGAGAATCCCTTTACGTTAAAGATAGACCCTGTTCTTTTTGTTGGTTATCGTGAACAGCTAAAGAAGCTGACAAATCACATACGTGAAGGTCATAAGGTGGGTCTTGTGACGGGTTCCACGGGTTCAGGCAAAACAACTTTAATGAAGCTTATGGAGAAGGATTTGCACGGCAAATATGACGTTCTTTATATATCCAAACCTCCTAGAAAAGAAGACTTGTTGGATTTGTTCTTATCCAGGTACAGGCCTTCATTTTTTGAGAGGATTTTTGGCTCGAATGTGAGACTTCATGACATTCACGTGTACATGAATAAAAAGCTCGGTAATAAGAGGCTAGTTGTTCTTCTTGATGAAACTCATGAGGCAGATATTGAGGTATTAAAGTGGTTTAGAACAATAACGGACCAGATAAACAATATGCAGTTGATTTTGGCTGGTTTGTCAACAGTTGATGATGTTTTGAGGGCTAACCTGGAAACTTTAAGGAGCAGAATTGTGACTAAGGTAGAGCTTATAAATCTTACCCGTGAAGAGTCACGTGAACTTATAGAAAAGAGAATATCGAGTGTTGGTGGTGAGGGTATAAAACCGTTTACAGAGACTTCTGTGAAAGAAATATACGAGAAAACCGGAGGGTTTCCCAGGGAAATATTGAAAATGTGTGACAAAATGGTCCAGAAAGCAGTAGAAGAGAATATATTTGAGATAAGTCACATATCGGGAAGTGTTGAAAAGTCGGTAGACAAGCCGAAAGAGATTGTTGAGAGTGAAGTTGTTGAGGATGTGAATACCGATAGGAAACGTGAATCACCAGTAAGAGACTTGAATAATGATTTTATGAGTGATTTGTCTTATAAACAGAAAAAAATAATCAAACTGTTGAACGAGAACGCTGAATTATTCCCTTCTGAGATTGCAGAAAAAATTGGTTTTGAGAAGTACAAGACAAAACAGCATGCCGTTAGGTCTGTCAATAATATACTTAAAAGGCTTTCAAAGTCGGGTTATGTGGAGAGGAAACCAAAGGGTAAGGGGTTTGTTTATTTTTTAAATCTTAAGACAAAAAATCTTCTTATTAAGAGCTAAATGTGAGAGTTATGATAATAATTTTGGTTGGTTTGCCTTCTTCGGGTAAGAGCTTTGCTGCTGAAATGCTTGGAAGAATGGGATTTTACACCGTTTCTTCAGGGGACATAATAAGAGAGGAAATAAGACAGAGAGGAATGGAATATAGCAAGGAAACAGACAGAAAAATGGCAGACTGGTTTTACAAAGAAGGGAGAGAACCTCTTATTGTAGAGAGGTTGCTGGAAAAAGCAGAAAGCAATTTGGTTATTGAAGGTTTAAGGTCCGTGGAGGATATAGAGGAGTTAAAGAGAAGGAACAAAAAATTTGTTATTATTGCAATAGAGTCAAGTTTCGATTCTAGACTGGAAAGAGAGAAGAAAAGAGAAAGGTTTCCAGGATTTAGTAAGAAAGACCTCGAAGAGAGGGATATGGCCGAATTAAGGCTTGGTGTGGGCAAATTAATGAAAATGGCCGATTACGTTATAGACAATACAAACCTCACAAAAGAAGAATTAAGGAAGAAATTGATTGATGTCCTTGAAGATATAAACATTTAAATTTAAGTGTATAATACTATAGGTAGTTAATTGGGGTGATTATTTGGAAAATGTAAAAGGAAAGGAACTAATGGGAAAGATACTTGTAAGCGATGAGACAGGAAGAAAGTTCGGCGTTGTTGGTGATGTTAGTTTTATAACCGAATCGGGAGAATTGATGAATGTTGTTCTAGTTGATCCGACAAAATATGTAAACGAACTTAACGTACAGGAAGATGAGAGAGGAAGGTTTCTTATACCATTTTCTGCAGTCAAAGCAGTGGGAGAATTTGTAATAGTTTCAGAGAAGGATATAATTTAGGGATATTATTTTTTATCGAAAAAATCCCTTTCGTTTTTTTCTTTGCTACTTTTTGCTATTATTGCACCCACAAACATAAAAATTATAGGTATTGCCCAGGAACCCATACTAGCCAGAAATAATATAGACTTATTATCTTCTATCCCGGACCCAACCATGGGTTTGGTTATCATTCTCATTATATTATCACCGGGATTTTTTATGTTCAGAAAAATTTCGAACAAAAATAAAACAAAACCTATTAAAAAAATACCGAATCCGAGTTTTTTTCTAGACATTACGGGTCCTCTATGCCTTTTTCATTTACCACGAAGACACACTCACCTTCAGGTAAATGTGGAGAATCTATAAGCCTTGCTATTCTTTTATTTCCTTTGCTTTTTCTAAGATAGACTCTGAAAGTGGCCTGATGACCGAGTATGTGACCTCCTATGGGTCTTGTAGGGTCACCAAAAAGTATTCCGGGGTTTGACATGACCTGATTTGTTATATAAATTGCCACGTTATTTACATCTGCCAGCCTTTGTAGCTCATGCAGGTGCTTGTTTAGTTTTTGTTGTCTTCTTGATAATGTCCCCCTACCAGTATAATCGCTTCTAAACGAAGAAGTAAGTGAGTCCACTATAACGATTCCCACATTTTTTTTCTTTAGTTCTTCTTTTAGCTTGTCTACGAGAAGTATTTGGTGGTCCGAGTTATATGCTCTTGCAACGTATATGCCGCCTAGTATTTTGTTTTCGTCCAAACCTTTGGCTCTTGCTATCTGTATTATTCTTTCCGGCCTAAATGTTCCTTCGGTGTCTACAAAAAAAGCTTTCTTGTTTAGCCCGCCTTCTTCCTTTGGAAGTTGGACGTTTACTGCTAGCTGGAATGCGAGCTGGCTTTTTGCAGAACCGAAAGCTCCGTGTGCTTCAAAAATAGATTGTGTTTCAAGCCCTCCTCCAAGAAGTTCATCCAATGCCTTGGAACCTGTTGTTATTTTGCCTATTTTTTCTCTTCTCTTGAGTACTTTTGTAGCTGTTTCAAATCCCATTTCCATGGCATCCCTGGCAGCCTGTATTATTTTTGATGCGGTTGCTTCTCCGGTTTCAACTCTCTCCGATAGCTCTGAAGCCGAAGCTGCTGCTATACTCATTAAATCAGAATATCCGGATTCTTTCATTTTTTCTGCAGTTTTTTCACCAACACCCGGCAAGTCTGAAATATTTTTTATTTTCTTTTTCTCTTCTTTCTCGGTTGAATCTTTTTTGTTAGGCATATACCCCGCCTTACTTTTTATCTTCTAGATTATTTAAAATTGCCTTGGCTTCTTCTTCAGGGTCAACTTCTGATACTTCATTTGCTATGAGTTCTATCCTTTCAAAGAAGTTGTTTAATTTTGACCTTCCCTTTACCTTGAATTCTGAGCCAAGCCTTTCTTCAATTCTGTCTCTCAGAGGTTTAAGATTTTTACCTTCTTCCGTCATTTTAAAGGCTTCTTCAGTCTCTATTCCTAATATTTTTTCTGCCTGTTCCCTGAAAAAGACAACTCTTATATTACCGTACCCGTCGTCAATAACACCATTTATTACCATAACTGGTTTTGCTTTTACTTCACCGTGTTCGTTGCATTTACCTTCATTTAGTTTTTTGCCGCACTCAGGACAAACATAATAGAAGGGATTTGATTCAAAGAACTGTACCATTGAGCCTCTTATTTCAGCAAATATTCCTGTAGAAATATCATTTAACTTTATTTTTTGTGGTTGACCCAAACTGCTTCCTTTCTTTACTTTTATTTTTTTCTTTGATTTTTTCAATTTACCTTCCCTTCCCAGTCTTAGTTCACTCCTTCCTGTGTTATCTCCTTTTACATAAGCATTGCTTATCTCCATGACATTTTCTTCTTTTATTTTATCATCTTCAACAGCATTTACCTGCTCATTCCATAAAGACATCCTTGTCTGGCCGGTCTCGTCGCCCAATATAATATTCACAACCTTTCCTTTTTTCCCGTCCTTTTCAAATTCCCTGGGTTCAAATATTTTTGTTACTTTTCCGAGTATTGTCACGTTACTCATGCCCGGAAGCAAGTCTTTTATCTTAATTTCTTTATTTTCTGCATTTTTCAGAAGATTGACACCAAGTTCTTTTGCGACTATATGTGCAGCTCCTTCCTTGGAGATAAGTCCAGAGAATTCCGCTTCTTTTTCTTCTATCATTTTTTCTATTTTTGACTCACTCAAATCGCTATTTTTTACAATGTTTTTTGTTATTTCTTCGATGTTGTTATACATAAAAACACTAATTTAATATTTAGGGAATTAAAACTAGAAACCCTTTCTTTTTGCAAGCTTCACGTCTTTTGCTAAAACCGTCTTTCTTCCAGCGTGTTTTGCGAGAGAACCGGTTTCTGCTGCAAGTTCAAACGCTATTTCCTCAAGAACAGAAGCAAATTCCACACAAGCTTCCTTACTAACTCTGTTTGCTCCCGCTTTCTTTAATATTCTTTCCATCGGAGCTAAAGGCAAATCACCCATCTTAACACCTCCGTAAGTCTATATGACTCTTTTTCTATTTATACTTTCAAAAGAATCCTCTTTTTGTATGTTTTGGATATAATCAACTCTCACTTTTTTATATTTCTCTTTTAATTAATTAAATTGTAGGGGTGTTTTGATTGGCCAAGAAAAAAGATAAGATTCTCATTCTTTGCGTTGATAGAGATGATGATATAGGCCAAAAAACCAACTTTAAGGGTCCGATAGTTGGGAGGGATAATAATCTTGAGGTTGCGAATAAGCTTGCACTTGCTGACCCAACGGACTCGGACAGTAACACTATTTTTGAGGCAATTAGAAATTATGATGATTTAAAAAAAGAGAAAGACCCGTACATAGCAACAATAACAGGCCATAAGAAACTCGGGCTGAAATCTGACGAGAAAATAAACGAACAGCTTAAGAAAGTTATCAAAAAATCGGGGACAAAAAAAGTAATACTTGTTACGGACGGTCTGGATGATGAACAGATTTTGCCTATCATACAGGGCAAAGTCGACATAATATCATTTAAGAGAGTTGTTATGAAGCAAAGTGAGAGACTTGAAGGAATGTACTACATGTTTCATGATTTTATAGAAAACCCGAAAATGTCTAAGGTTGTTATAGGAGTGCCTGCATTGGCTTTGCTTCTTTATTCTATATTCGGAGATGCTGGCTGGAGAGCCATATTGGGTTTTCTTGGTCTTTATCTTCTTATAAAGGGATTTAAGTTGGAGGATGCTATTGTTAAATTTTTGAATGATACAAGAACTACACTTACAAAGAAAAGGGTTTCTTCTTTTTTCTATATAGTTTCTATAGCTGTTGCCGTGGTAGGCATTAAATGGGGTTATGATTTTACTCTATCCATTCCTACTGACGATATTTTAGAGCTATCTGCAGCTTTCATAAAGGGTTCAGTTTATGTATTATTCTTATCCTCACTTATAGGAATAGTAGGAAAGATAATAAATCTTGAACTTAAGTCAAAAGACATATTCAAATATGTTACCCTGGTTGCTATGGGATTTAGCGTTGCTTTAGTTTCCTCAGAAGCATCTTCAATAATACTGATGCCTGAGATGGGAATGATTGGCCTTTTCATGTATATAGTATTCGGTTTTTTCATAGTTTTAGCGGCAATAATTTTTGAGAGGAAAATGGAATAAAATATATTTTATAATATATATAATTAAAAAAATATAACAAAAAATATATTATATTAAATATGTTATATAAAATATATTTAGTTTAGTATATAATATTATATATATATTAAAAAGAATATTTTAAACTATAAATACTCATACAACAAAATAATAATGGGTGAAAATGTGAGGGCTCTGTCTGCCAGGAAAGAAAAGAAGAACCAGTATGAAGACTTATTCTTTAAATTTAAGCCAGTTGAAATGTTAGTTTTTCTGAAAAAAGGTATGGGCCCAAAATACGCTACACAGGTCTCTAAAGGCGTAGATTGTACATATTCTCACACCATAAAAGTTTTGGAAAAGTTTAAGGATTTGGGGTTGGTTGATTTTAAGAAAAAAGGAAGGATAAAAATGATAAAACTTACTTCTAACGGAGAGGAAATAGCCCACGAGTTCGAAGGTCTTCTCAGAAAATTTATAAGGGCAAATAGTGAAAAAGATAAGAAAAAGAAGGCACCAAAAAAACAGGAAAACAACAAAACAAAGAAGACAACAAAAAAGTAGCTTCACAACGTTACAATGATGAAAACATACCCTAATACCTAAAAAACATCTTTTTTGTTACTTTATCCCCATGTTTTAGGGCAAAAAGTACTACTCAATAACTAAACAATAGAAATTATTTTATATTCATCTATGCTTATTTCTATTAAAACGTTATTGAGGTGATTTTATGAAAAAACCACACCCACCGAACGAAAAAAGATTAAAATCTAAGGAGTCTTTATATTATCCTTCTGTTCTTGGTGATAAATGGAAGACTATAGATCCTGATATAAGGTGGGAGTTGTCTGATATAATTAACCACGTATTCCCTGTGGATTATCAAGAAAAATCCTATAATTATGCCAAGAAACTTATGGATTTTTTGCTCAATAACCCGGGGGGTGTTGATAAAAAAATGCTATCTAATTTCATGAAAGTCCAAAATATGCCAGTTTCAACGGTATATAACATTGTTATACCTAAGCTTGTAAAGGTAGGCATGGTAGAAAGAAGAAGAGAATCCAATATTTCTAACCCGAGCAAGGGATGGTTTCTTATCCTCAAACCTTCTATTTCGTTCTCTTCGCACTTAAAAAAGCTATCTGACGAATGGCGGTCCCTTTATAAAACAGCGAATATAAAAAGTAAATAATATATATTTAATAATATATTTACTAATATATTTATTTTATTATATATTTAATATTATATCTAATTTAATATATATTTTATTAAATAACTTTTATAAAGTATATTTTATAGTATATATTTATAAAACACCCAAAAATGTGAGAGTTCACCAGATGACCTCACGTGCGTGAAGGACGAAAGTGCCGAATTAGTGAGTTTCAAGGCTTTAGAAGCTTATGTATAAAAATTAACATATTTATAAGTATATTACCAAATTACCCTAAGGAAAGAATATAGCCCCGTAGTCTAGAAAGTTTTTCTCTTTTACAAAAGAGAAACCCTTTAGGGAAAGAGAAAGCTCTTTGACTTGGATAATGGCCAAGGATAGGAGGCCCTGGACCTCCGGACCCAGGTTCGAATCCTGGCGGGGCTACCAAAACAAAAAGGTGATTTTTTGAGGATAAATAAATTTTCTTTTGGTTCTATAACAATAGAAGGCGAAGAGTATAACGAGGATGTTTTTGTTACAAACGATTCTGTAGAAAAAAAGGAAGGAAGTCATTTTATTGGAAATGATGTATTGGACAAAGTTTTGATAAACGACCCCGACTTTTTGATAATAGGCAGGGGTACTAACAACATGGTTAAGATTCCAGATGAAATAAGAGGCATACTTACAAAAAATAACATAAAGTTAATAGATGGAAAGACGAAAAATATGATAGATGAATTTAATAAACTGAAGGCCAAAAATAAGGTTTTTGGTATATTTCATCTGACTTGTTGAGTGATTTCATGAATATAGACAGAAAGCAGGCGGGTACAATTTTTATAGCTTTTATTTTTATAATGTCAGGTGTTTCAATCGCATTTACTTTGGACACACCAACTCAGAATACAGCAGAAGATTCAAATGTACTAACTCAACCAATATCGGATAACCAGAGATTTGTTTTTATTGACGAAGACGTTACCATACTAACCCTTTTTTATGTAGAGGAAGATTCAGATTCTTTGAACATGATTAGAGAAATAGAAAAAATAAACGATGAGATGGGTGATAAACTTCTTGTTGAGGAAATAGATGTAAATAGATACGGCTCATTTTCTGCTGAGTATAATGTAAGAAATGTACCAACTATTTTAGTTAGAGGAAATAAAAACAAGGAAGCTCCGTTAAGAATTGAAGGATATAATGATTATGAAGAAATTAAGGTAAAGGTATGTGAAACTTTTAAAGAAAAACCAAGTGTTTGTGTTTGATTATGGATTTAGTTTATTGGTTGTTTTTATTATTTTTATTTGGGATATTGTTTTTTGTTGCGAGGAAATACAGAAAACTTTATTTAATAGAGAAAAAAAGAAAAAAAAGTATTTCTGTAAGACACGGAAAATTTTTAGAACATTACATACCTTGGATTAATAAAATATTTCCTTACGACCCAAGTAAATTCAGGTTTATAGGAAATCCTATAGATGGTATACTTTTTGATGAAGACAAGGTAGTTTTTTTGGAGTTTAAGACAGGTAAATCGAAATTAAATACCTCTCAGAGAAAAATAAAAGAGCTTGTTGAAAACAAAAAGGTTGAATGGAAGGAAATAAGAGTAAAATAACCAAAGGCTTTTATTTATAAGTATTAAAATAGATATATTTTGGTGTGGTTTAATGGGTATAAAACTCAAATGCGACATGTGCGGTACATCTCTAAATTCTAAGAACATTGGATTTGTGACACACCCCCGTGAAGAACATCTGAAGCCAGTAATGAGATGCAAGAAATGTCATAGCAAGATAAAGGAAAAGAAAAGACAAAGAAATTCTAGTTATATGATATTGGACGATTAATCTGATAGTTCTTTTTCAATTTCTTTTATTTTATTTTCTTGTTTTTTAGTTTCTTCTTTAATTTTTTTTATGTTAGGAATTATATTATCTATATCAGTGTTTAGAATATCTGATAATTTTTTTATCTTTTTATCTTTCATTTTATCATTTCTCTTATTTTTTTCTTAGCTTCTTTCATTTTATTTTTATTTGTTCCGAAACCCTGTCCAAGTTTGGGAGAACCTCCTCCCCTGCCACCGAGAATTTGTGAAACCTCTTTTACAATTTTTCCTATATTTTCTTTTACATCTTTACCGGCGGATGCAAAAATGTCTATTTTTTTGTTTAATCCAAACAAAAATATTATTGTGTCTTTATCTGTTATTTCCATGGATATTTTTTGCAGTTCTTTTCTGTCCGTATTCTTGAATTCTTTTATCAGTAAATTATAATTTTTTATTTTTTCAAAATTCATTTTTTCTGTTTTTTTCTTGGCCACTTCTTCTCTTAATTTATCAATTTTTTTTCTGTTTTCTTTCCATTTGGATATAAGTTTTTTAGATTCTTTTACTATATTATCCTCTTTTGTTTCTAGGATTTTTTCTAACTTTTTAATTATTTTTTCGCATTTTTTTAGGTATCTTTCCGCACTTTCTCCTGAAACATAAGTTATTCTTACTATTCCGTCATGGGGTTTTTCTGTTTTTAATATCAATATTTTACCTGCTTCTTTTGTGGTGTTTAGATGAGTACCTCCGCATGCTTCATGTTCTAGGTCATCTATTGATATTATTCTGAGTGTTTTGGATGGGACTGCTGCTCCCTGATATATTCTAAAACCGTATTTCTTTTCCGCTTCCGGTCTTTCTAGAACTTCTTTTTTTATTTTATAATTTTTTTTCACTAATTCGTTTGCTTTTTTTTCTATTTCTAAGAGCTCCCTTTCGGATAAGTTTTTGTAGTGGCTTATGTCTAGGTGTGCTTTGTTTACATCTTTCTTTGAACCACCCTGCCATACGTGCTTTCCAAGAACAATGGTTGCTGCAGTGTTTATTATGTGTGTTGTTGTATGATGTTGCATTAATTGTCTTCTTCTTTTTTTGTCTATTTTACATCTTACAGTCTGACCGGCTTTGAAGTCCGGATTTTTAACTTGATGTATTATGGTCTTGTTTACTTTTTCGACATTATGAACTTCTTTATCTTCTATAAAGCCTATGTCTGTTTCTTGGCCTCCTGACCTCGGATAAAACCCTGTCTTATCCAAAACCACAAAATCATCTATAACTTTCAACACTTTTGCCTCAAATTCGTATACATCTTCGTAAAATAGAACAGGAGTTTCTCCGATTTTTTCGACTTCTTTTTCATCTATTGGGTATTTCTTTTCTGTTTTTTTCTCTTTTTCATGCTTTTCAGTAACTTTTTGATATATGTTTGAAGGAACATCTATTTTTACGTTTTGTTTTCTTGCAGCCTCTTTGAGATTTTCTGGTGTTATACCTCTTGAATCGTAAAGTTCAATCATTTTTTCTTCTGTTATTTTTTCTTTTCTTACAATCATTTTATTCAATATTTTTTTTGTATTTTTTGAGCTTTCCCTGTATTTTCTTTTTTCAACTTCCATTACATTGTTGAAATGTTCTAATTTTTCTTTTAACTCTGGATGAACAGGTTTGAAATAATTTGCTATCTCTTTAGCTACCCATTCAATATCAATAGAAAGATTGTAGTTTTCTATGAAACTCAGTGCTCTTCTCAGTATAACTCTTAAATTATAACCTCCTCCTATATTACTTGGAATTCCCCCGTCAGATATTGCATAAAGAAGGGCCTTTGCATGGTCTGCAACGGCATATAAAGCTTGTATAGGCTCTATTTTTTCTATCATGTAATTTTTTTCTACACCAAGGGAGTTAGCTATTTTTGTTTTTTCTTTTTCTATATCTAAATTTTCGTCCAAATTAAGAACGCCGGCCAATTTAGAGTACTTTTCGAATAGTTTTTTATCATAATAAACACCTGATTTCTTTTTCATCTTGTCTAAAACTTTTCCAAGAACTGCATCGTAATTGGTCGGGGTACCTTGGGATATCCAGACAAACCTGTCAAAACCAGCACCCATGTCTATTAGTCTGTTATCCATTACCTTGTAATTTTGGGGATTACCCTTGAATTCTGTGAAAACAGCATTTCCCAGTTCTAAACCACCCACATGATATTCAAGCGAATATCCGAATGCTCCCGGACCAAGCCAGGCGTCTTCAATAAAATTTATTTTATCTTTTTTTATTCCCATAACTTCAGTTAACATTCTGTAGTCGAGTTCAATACACTTTTCTTTCCAATAACCGTTCTTTTCATCAGCAAGCGATGCTTGTTCCAGGTGAGTGTGGCAGGTCCAATGTCTCCCGCTAACCCCTACCTGAGGAATGTCGTTGAACCTTAAAGAAGGCTGAAGAATCACTACTGGGTTTGCGGGAAGCTCAAATACAAAGTCGCTACCATCTTTTCTATAAAAATCGACCACCCCTGCTATCGTAAAATTCAAATCGGAAAACCATCTACTCAATACAGGGTATCTTGGATGTATTTTATGATTTTGCTCTTCAAAAAAATTTTTTATTTTTTTCCACATAGAAAAGAAGTCGTGCTCGTTTTTTGTAAGAGGATTTCCAATGAATTCATAAGGCCTGCATGAAGAATCATTACATAATTCCTGTTCTGTCTGAGTCCAAAAAAACTTACCACAGTTTCTGCATTTTTTCCTTTTAAATCCTGTTTCTTTAAAAAAATCTAGGTACCAGTACTTATTTGGTTTTTTCTGTAGTATCTTAATCAAATCTTTTTTATCCATAATCAAAATTTAGAATAAACTAATAAATATATAAAATAAGAGAAGACAGCTTGGATTAACCTAACCGAATAGTCCGGCCAATCCTTCTGCTGCTTCTTCTTCCTTCTCTTCTTTTGATTCTGCTGCTTCTTCCTCTTCCTTTTCTCCCGATTCTGCTGCCTCTTGTGGCGCAGATGCAGGTGCTGCTGCGGGTATTGCTGCGTTTTTTATAGCTTCTTCTATATCTACATCTTTCAATGCAGCAACCAAAGCTTTTACTTGTGCGTCATCTGATTTTTCTCCAGTGGAGTCGATGACTTTTTTTACATTCGCTTCGTTTATTTCTTTTCCAGCAGAATGAAGCAACAGTGCTCCATATATGTATTCCATTTCTACACCTCCTTATAATCATTTTTTGCTGTTTTCTTTTAACGCCATTGCTTCTCTATTTGCTTTGGCCAAAAGTTCCTCGATTACATCTTTTGTATATATCCCGGCTTCTAGGGCAAGTGTTTTTGCTTCAATAAATGCTTTTTGTATAGCCATAGGAGCTGTTATATCTGTTAAGTATGATGAATTAATTGAAAGATTTATAGCGGAAAATATACAATTTGTTAATTTTCCCTTGAATTCTTCTTCGTCTATATCCAGAACTCTTTTATCAAACAATATATTATTTTCGTAAGCTACAATCAAATCTAGGCCTATTTCCATAGGTTCTATGCCCAGCATATTAAGTACATTTGCGACGGGTGGTTTTATTTCTTCACCTTCCTTTGCAACGGTGGTATCTTTTATTACATGTATTTTGCCATCTTGAACCTTTGATACAATACCTGCATCTGAAAGGTTTCCTATAGCAGGTCCTGCAGGCAAATCTGTGTTTCCTTTCTTTACTATTATGTCTTTTGGTGCTACATCACCTGCTTTTGCTGGTGCTGGAGTTTTGTTGTTTTTTAAGTATTTGTAGAGTTCGAATGGATTCATTTTTGTAAATATAAAGCTGGGTTGTCCTTTTAGGTATTTTTCTAGTTCCTTTATGTTTTTTTTATTGGAATTTTCAATTGCTAATTTCATTAGGCTTTTTTTGGACATTTTTATTTTTGCATCTTTTTTTAGTTCTTTTCTCATTATTTGTAGCTGCGGTGCTGGCATTTTATACATGTTTAGTATTCCTATTACTGGATATTCTTCAATAAGGCCTTTGAGATTTTCAACATTTTCTTTTTTCCAGGATTTTATCATTGTACTCTCACCTTTATTGCTTTACCCATTGTAAGTTTCACTACTATGCTATCTATCTGTTGAGAACCTTTTGGTAGGTTTTTTTCTACAAAGGATTTTATTGATTTTATATTTTCTAGAACTTTCTCGTTGTCCATATCTTCATTACCTACAGCTCCTTGTATTACAGGGTTCTTTACGTTGAGACTGAAGGTCTTTTCACCTGATTTTATTAATTCCTCTAAATTTGCTGTGGGAGGAAACGGTTTGGGCATTTTACCTCTAGGCCCTAATACAGGTCCAAGTATTTTACCTATTTGAGGCATCAAGGTAACTTCTCCCAAAAAGTAGTCAAATTTCTCTGCTATTTTTTTCCCTTCTGATTTTGATATCTTGTTTAGTTCATTTTTTGTTATTGTTTGTATATCTAATTTCTTGGCTTCGGCTGTTTTTGAATCGGTTATTACACAAACTTTAGTTTTCTTGCCCTTTCCATTAGGCAAAATAACATTACCGCTGAACCTATTTTCTGGTTTTGAGAAATCTATGCCTTTTAAATTTATAATTAGATCCCATGTCTGGGGAAAATTCCTTTTTTTGCTCTTTTTTTTACATTCTTCAAGTGCTTCTAGTATTTTTTCTTCCATTCCTATAACCTCCTACCGAAGTAGTAAAACGGCTTAGATATGTTAATATTTAAAAGTATTTAAATGTAATTTAGCTCTCTTCCTTCTTTTTCTCTGATTTTTTTACATCAACTTCCTTTTCTCCTTCGTCTCCTTCTTTTGGAAGCATTTCATCTATTATTTCGTGAGGTATTTCTTCCAGTTCCATCTTTGATGCGATTTCTCCTCTTTCTTTTCCTTTCATTTGTCCTTTTATTTCTTTTGCTTTTACTCTCATTTCCTCTAGATATTCTTTTCTCTCTTCCGCGAGTTTTTTCTTCTCTTCTTCAAGTTCCTTCAATTCACTTTCTGTAAGTTCTGTTTTTTCGTTTATTATTTCATCATGATATTTGCCTTCTTCTATCTCTTTCAATACTAATTTAGCATCTTTACCTTCTACCAATATTCCGCATGAAACACAGCTACCTATAACCTGTCTTACACATGATTTGATATTATTTGTGTTCATACTGTCTCTTTTACCTTTTGCTATCTTAATTATTTGCTCAATCTTTAGGTCTGCTACCTTTTCCTTTTTGGGATGTGGTGAGAGTTTTTCTGTCTTTGATTCTTTTTTTATCAATGCAGAAGTTGGTGGGGTTCCTACTTTTATTTTAAAATCTTTACCTTCAATTATTACTGTAACTGGAACTTTCATTCCCTTGAAGTCCTTTGTTTTCTCGTTTATTTGGTTTATCACTTCTCCTATGTTAACTCCCATAGGTCCCAATGCTGGTCCTAGAGGAGGTCCTGCGCTTGCTTTCCCGCCGTCAACCAATGCTTCTATTTTTTCACTCATTTTCTACACCACTACTTTCTTCAGTCTTTTCTATAATTTTTATTGTATCTTTTTTAACTGTTACTGGTATTGATACGGCTGCCTCTAGTAGTTCTACTGTAACCTCAGTTTTTCCGACTCTCGTGACTTTGCCTCTTTCTCTTTTGAAAGGACCGCCTGTTATTTCTATCAAGTCGCCTTTATGTATCTCTATTTTCCTGTCCTTTGTTTCTAGAAATTGTTTAATTTTATCTATTTCAACCTTTTTGCCTATCAAACCTTTAACATGTCTCATATCGTGTATTACTTCTCTTATATCGCTTTCTTTACCTTCTATCATTACGTATCCTTTTAATTTTTCAGGATGAATCATCGCTTTTATTTCAAAACCTTTAAGTTTAACGGAGTTTTCTATCTCCTCCATTACCATATTCTCTCTTCCTATAGTTGTTCTTATAGTGTATAACATGAATATCATCCGAATATTCCAAGTAGATTAAAAATTAGATATATACCAAAACCTATCAGGCCTATTATTATTATACCTAGGCCTGTTATTTTAGAAGCGCCGAAATATTCCTCCTTTGTTGGCTTCCTGGTTACTTTTAATACCCTTATGGCGTTCTTAATGAATTTTTTAATCTTCATTTTTTCACCGTACAACACATAAAGATTTAGAAAGATATATAAAGGTTATTATTTGGATAATGCCCCTCGAGGGGCACCCCCACACACTGGGAAGAACAGCCTAACTATCCTTTAATCCACAAAATCTATACCTAAAACCTTCTCTATTTCCTTCATTCTTTCTTCTGTGTAAGTTTTTGTTGGACCATAGATTTGAGGACTTTTAACACCCGTTACTATTATCATTGTTTTTATTGTGTCTCCTAAAGATGGATCTATTTGAGCCCCCCATATTACTTTTGCTTCTGGATCCAATCTTTCGTTAACTCTCTGTACTATCTCTTGTGCTTCCTTTATTGTCATGTCAGCTCCGCCAGATACATTTATTAAAGCACCACTTGCTCCTTCTATGTCTACGTCTATCAAAGGAGTGTTTAATGCCTTTTCAACTGCTTCTGCAGCCCTTCTTTCTGTATCGCTTTCTGCAAGGCCTATCATGGCCAAACCACCGTTAGACATAACAGCTCTTATGTCAGCAAAATCCAGATTAACCAGTCCGGGTTTTGTTACTAGTTCTGTAATTCCTTTTACAGCATTGACCAGAATCTCATCCGCTACCTTAAAGGCAGTAGAAAGAGATACATCCGGTACTATTTCCAAGAGCTTGTCATTTGGTATGACTATTAAAGTATCTACTATTTCGGTTAATTTTTCTAAACCCAGTTTTGCATTAGAGCCTCTCTGGGTACCTTCCATAGAAAATGGTAATGTTACTACGCCCACAGTAAGTGAATTTGCTTTCTTAGCGGTTTCTGCAATTACTGGTAATGCACCAGTTCCTGTTCCGCCACCCAATCCACATGTAACAAATATCATATCTGATTTTCCTATGACTTTTTGCAAGTCTTTTTTACTCTCTTTTGCGGCTTCTTCACCAAGTTTAGGATCTGCACCCGCACCAAGACCCTTTGTAGTGTCCTTTCCTATCAATATCTTATTATCACAATTTGTATAAAGCAAATCTTGAGCGTCCGTATTTACTGCCACTATCTCAGCTCCAGCAATACCTATCTCACCCATTCTTGATATAGTATTACAACCAGAACCGCCTGCTCCTATAACTCTTATCTCAGCTTTCCTTGTTTCAAGAAGTTTTTCCAATTCGCTATTAACTTTTGTATCTTTTTTCTTCGCAGTCATTTTATCCCCTCTAAATAATTTGACATCAATTAATATCAAATGTTTTTGTTAAACACTCAAGTAATAATTATATTACATGTTAATTATATAAAGCTTTCGTGCAAAATGTTTTATTTTCTTTCAAAGATGTCAGAAAATTTTATTTTGTCAAAACCCATGTGGTCAAATATGTCATTTGTTATCATTTTTTTAGTCTTATTGTCTGTATCTTTTTTTGTTATAATTTCTATTTCTTTTTTGTTCTTTATTATTTTTTCTGGTTCATAGTTGTAGTATTCACATATAGATTTTACTTTTTCTTCTTCTTTGTTTAATTTTTTTTCTACTTTCAAGTCGTATACTATATTTTTTCCAGCAAGGGGATGATTAAAATCAACTCTCACTCTACCCGAGTTTACAGATATTACTCTGCAACTCATATTATTCATTTTTAGAACTAATCCAGGGTATGGATCTATCTTTTGTTTTTTAAATTCTGATATAGGAATAAGTTTCATTAGCTTGGGGTCCCTCTTACCGAATCCCTTGTCAGGTGATACTTCTATTTCTTTTTTATCACCAACTTTCATTTTTTGTATTTCTTCATCCAATCCCTTAACAACTTTATTATGACCTAATATTACGAGCACAGGTCCGTAGTTTGCTTTGGGGTTAAATATGTTGTTCTTCTTTGCAACTTCTTCTGAAGTTGTATCGAAAACCTCTTTATTTTCTTTTATTTTTCCAGTATAACTTATTTTTACAAAATCTCCTTTTTTCATTTTTATCTACCTCATTTGATGTCAATTATTCTATAAGTATTCCCGGCTTCATCGGCTCAGCCTGACTTGCCTTTTTTTCTTTACTGTCTTCAGATTTTATTATTTCTATTTTTGCGTTTACTCTTTTTTCAATGTTGTTTTTCTCTTTTTTTAATGTTTCAACCTCTTTTTTATGACTTAGTATGTTTTCTTTAGTCCTTCTTTTCATAAGTTGCTGCATATATTTAACAACTTCTTTACTATTATCTTTGTATTTTTTTTTCTTCATAAAATCTCCTATACTTTTCCCTTCCAGAAATCCCTCGTAAACTTTATATTTCCATTCACTTGCAACAAATATTCTTATAATTTTTGGATTTTCTATTCCTGTTATATTTTTTATTTCTTCAATATCTTCAACAACATTATTAACTATGATTTCCTGAAGTTCTGAATCTATGTCTATCCTTGATTCATCAAAAACCGGCCATTCTTGTGATGTTATTAGTTCTTTGTTCCCTATTTTTTCCCATAATTCTTCAGTTATATGTGGACAAAATGGGTGTAATAATTTTAAAAATGTTTCTGCTGATTTTTTATCTATATTATACTCTTCTATGTACTTAAAAAATTCTCTTAGTGCTATTATTGCCATATTGTACTTAAAATCTTCTATATTTTCTGTTACATTTTTTATAGTTCTTTGTAATTTACTCTCTATTTTTTTGTTTTTATCTCCAAAATTAAGATTTTCAAAATACTTGAAAACTCTTTTAATAAGCCTGAAACTCCCTTCTATGCCTTTATCACTCCAATCTATGTCTTTATCGGGTGATGCAACTGAAACGAGAAACATTCTTGCCGTATCTATCCCATATTTTTTTGAAATGGTCTCAGGCAGAACTACATTCCCCCTTGATTTGGACATTACATGGCCATCTTTACCATGTAGCATACCTTGGTTAAATAATGACTTAAATGGCTCGTCTATATTCAATAAACCCAAATCTCTCAAGGCTTTTGTAAAGAATCTTGCGTATATTAAATGCATACAGGCATGTTCGGCTCCACCAATATATTTGTCCACGGGCATCCAGTAATCTGCTTTTTCCTTTTTGAAAGCTTCTTCTTCGTTTTTGTTGTCACAGTATCTCAAAAAGTACCACGATGAGTCAAAAAAAGTGTCCATAGTATCTGTTTCTCTTTTTGCAGGCCCGCCACACTTATGACATTTTGTTTTTAAAAATTCCTTGTTTGATTTTAGTGGATTGCCTTCACCGAATTTGACTTTTTTGGGCAATTTTACCGGAATTTCTTCTTCAGGTACCGGTAATATTCCACAATTTTTACAGTAAATAACAGGAATTGGAGTTCCCCAGTATCTTTGTCTCGATATCAACCAATCTCTCAACTTATACTGAAGAGTTTTCTTGCCCATTTTATTTTTTTCAAGGAATTTTGTTATTTCTTTTATAGCTTTGTCATTTTTAATACCGTTAAATTGCCCCGAATTTACAAGTATACCTTCTTCTGTATATGCTCTTTCTAATTTGTTTGGATCCAATTTACTTTTTTCCGGTTTTATGACAATTTTTATCGGTATTCCGTATTTTTTTGCGAATTCAAAATCTCTCTGGTCATGCGAAGGAACAGCCATTACCATACCGGAACCGTATTCCGCTAACACAAAGTTTCCAGTATAAACAGGTATTTTTTCTCCGTTCACTGGATTTATAGCATATGAACCCGTAAAAGCTCCTTCTTTTTCAAGTTCTTCCATGTCCCTTTCGCTTGTAGATTTTATTTTCTTTAGAAATTCATCAACTTCTTCTTTTTGTTCTTCTGTCACTAGCTCCATAAGCCTTGGATGTTGTGCAGATATAACCATAAAAGTAACTCCAAATATAGTATCCGGCCTGGTAGTAAATATTGGCCATTTTTCTCCATTTATCTCAAATAATATCTCTGTTCCGTGACTTTTTCCAATCCAGTGTTTCTGCATGCTTTTTATTCTTTCCGGCCAATCGAGCTTATCTATATCTTCCAATAGCTCTTCCGCGTACTTTGTAGTCTTTATAAACCATTGTTCGAGGTGTTTTATTTCAACTTCAGTGTCTTCATGCCTCCAACACCTGCCGTTATGCACTTGTTCATTGGCTAACACAGTCTTGCATTTTGGACACCAGTTAACGGGTGATTTTTTTCTGTATGCCAACCCATCTTCAAGGAATTTTAAGAAAAAATATTGGTTCCATTTGTAATATTCTGGCTCACATGTTTTGACTATTCTTGACCAATCATAGCTTAGACCAAGGGATTTTTGCTGTTTCATGTAGTTTTTTATTGCTTTTTCTGTGTATTTTCCCGGATGTTCCCCTTCTTTTATAGCCGCATTTTCAGCTGGCAATCCCAACGCATCATAACCCATGGGGTATATCACGTTAAATCCTTTCATTCTCTTAAATCTTGCATATATGTCTCCTATAGTGTAGTTGAAAGCATGTCCCATATGCAACCCTGAACCAGAAGGATACGGAAACATTTCTAAAACATAAAATTTCTCTTTATTTTTCTTTTCTGATACAAATACCCTCTCTTCTTCCCATTTTCTCTGCCATTTTTCTTCTATTTCGGAAAATGATACAGAAATACCGCTTTTATTGGTCATAAAATCACTTATAAATTATTTTTAATAGTTTTATATTTAACTTTATTAATCATTAAAGTTGTGGGTGCGTAGCTCAGCTTGGATAGAGCACTGGCCTTCTAACGATAGTTAGAAAAGTTGACTCCTAAGGATGATAGGAAGAAAGCCAGGGGTCGAGGGTTCAAATCCCTCCGCTCCCGCCATATTTTAGTATGTTTATATAAATCAATAATTACAAAAATTATGTGTGGGGTATATGGGTAGGATAATCACTTTTATTTCTGGTAAAGGAGGTGTAGGAAAAACCACCCTCGTATCAAACACAGCACTAATTTTGAATAAACTAGGGAAGGATACCGTTGTTGTTGACGGAAATGTAACTACACCAAACTTATCTATGCATCTTGGAATACCTCTTTATCCCATTACTTTACATGATGTACTTAAAGGGAATGTTTCTGTAAATGAAGCTACTTATATACATCCAACAGGCCTTAAGATTATACCTGGTGGTATAGGGATTGATGATTTAAATGGAATGAACCTTGATTTGTTACCCAACTCTCTTTTTGACCTTGCAGATGGCTCTGATTATGTATTGGTTGACGGAGCAGCTGGTTTGGGCAAAGAAGCCCTAAAATCTATGGAAATAGCGGACGATATAGTTATAATAACTAGTCCTGATTTGCCTTCAGTAACCGAGGCTCTTAAGGTAAAGAACCTTGCCAGGGAGTTTGATACAAATGTCATGGGTGTTGTGGTTAATAGGATAAACAGGTCAAAGACAGAGCTAAAAGAAGACGAGATTAAGGGATTGCTTGAGCTTCCTATATTGGGAAAGGTACCAGAAGATTCCTTTGTTCCCCAAAGCATACATAAAAAAGTACCCGTAGTTAGTCACAAATCGAATTCTCCTGCAAGTGTCGCAATAAATAAATTTGGCTCAAATCTGGTTGGTGAAGAGCCAATTTATGAATCAAATGGGTTTTTCCAGAAATTAGTCAACTGGTTAACTAGTTAATTTCATTATATTTTCTAAATCAATTTCCATTGCTACTACAGGCATTTCAAGATAGAAATTTTCCAATACTTCTGGGGATATTTCTCCAATTTCTCCTATTTTTTTGTTCTTTATAAAAATATCTCCTCTTCTTCCTTCTATAAATTTCTCTTTCATATTCTCTTCTATTTTGTATTCCAGTCCAATATTTTTCATAATCGAGTTCAGTATAGATGAAATATTTTCATACCCAATACCCACATCTGTCATCACTATAGATAATTTTCTTATGTCTCTTGTTTTTGTTTCTTTTTTGTTGTCTATTATTATAACATCTCCAATTTCAAAGACTTTCTGTGGATATTCCTTGTGCTTGTTATAGGATAAAAAGTTAATACATCCAGGAATCAATGAGTTTCTGAAAACTGACCAATTTGAAGATATTGGATTCTTTATCTCTACTACATCTTCTTCGTTTTTCATTTTTTCGAGAAGGTCTTTTTTGTTGGTTAAAGTGTAATTCATTATCTCCTGTAATTCAAATCCAACACACAATTCTCTTATTTTGTTTGAGAACTTCTCTATTTTTACCTCATCGCCTTTAACATAGAATTCGGGTTCTTCTGGCTCTATATCATTATAACCGAAAGATATGGCCACTTCTTCTATCAAATCTCTCTGGTCCATAATATCATTTCTGTAAGGAAGGTAATGTACTTCTATTTTATCTTTATTTAGCTTTGCGTCAAACCTTGATTGTTTTAAAAGTTTTATCATTTCACTCGAGGATATATCCATTCCCAATATATTCCTGCAGTAGTTTACGTCAAGTTCTGATTTCTTGGGTTCTAAATTTGGTGTTGTTATTTTGTCTTTTTCATAAATAACATCAACTGTTTGTATAATTCCTCCTCTTTCTGCCAAAGCTGTAACTATCACGTTAAGGGCTACAGATATTCTGTTTATATCATGACCAGATACTTCAATAAACACGTTTTTAGTTTTTTCATCAACCTTTCCTGTATAATTCGAGTTTATTATAGGTGGCATTGAAAGTACATTTTTTTTACTGTCTATGAATATTGGATATTCTTTTTTGTTCTTTAACAAGTGGCCGTATTCAACACCCTTTGGATGATTTTTTATTATTTGATTTAAGTCCATTTCTTTTTCAAAACCGAGAGGGATAAATTTCAATTCTTTTGGCTTGAAAGTCGTGTAATTTATCGGACCTTTTATTTTGTCGTAATCATAGACACCTATAGCGGCAACATCACGATTTCTTCCAAAAGTCTGACAAACCTTCTCTTGGAGTTGTATGAGCTGTTTTATTGAATTCTCGTTCATATTAAGTTTTTTTACTACTGCACAAACGGTTTTGGGCCTAACTTTTTTTACTTTTTTGTCAACATAAACCACCAGCCCGGATTTTTTTGAGCCGTAATTGGGGATACCTTCTTCTACTTTGTAATGACCCTTTAATTCTCTCGCTATGCCTTCTATACTCCACAAGTCAGGCCTATTAGTGTCTTTTATGTCTACCTTAACCTCTCCGTTTTCTTCGTTTTCCAATTCACCCTTTACAAAAAGAACTCCCTCATCTTCAAAATCATTTATATTTATTTTTCTTCCTACAAGTTTTTCCAAGTCTCTTAAAGAAAATTCTATTGTTGGCATTATAACACCCTGTGATTTCTTAACCAGTCCAAATCTTGGCTAAAAAGTTGTCTAATATCTTTGATTCCAAGAGCACACATAGCAAGCCTGTCTATCCCAATTCCCCATGCTATAACCGGAACTTTTATACCCAACGGCTCTGTCAATTCCTTTCTGAATATACCCGCACCAGCAAGCTCAATCCATCCAAGTTTTTTGTGTTTTGCACTTATTTGAACACTTGGCTCAGTAAAAGGATAATAATCTGGATAAAATTTTATTTCTTCAGCATCTCCGAATTCGATTGCAAACATCTTTAGAAGTCCCAAAAGATTTTTTAGATTCATGTTTTCGCCTATTACAAAACCTCCCAGCTGATTAAACTCGATAGCATGTGTTGCATCTAAAACATCCGGTCTGTAGCACCTTACAAGATTGAAATATTTTCCGGGTATTTTTACTCCTTTTGCCATATATCTCGGCGATATTGCAGTATCATGGGCTCTTGGCATTAAATTTGATGCCTTATTTTTATCCCAGGAATAACACCAGTTTTTTTCGTGGGATTTTTTTACATTTTCAACTATTTTTTTATCCGGTAGTTCACCCCTTTCCGGATTTTTTAATGAGTATGTGTCAGTCCAATCTCTGGAAGGATGATTCTGTGGCTGAAATAGCGCATCAAAGTTCCAAAATTCTGTTTCTATCGTAGGCCCTGTCATTTCTTTAAACCCGAGCTCTATTAGTTTTCTCTTTACTTTAATTATGAACTTTTGGTATGGTTGAATTTTACCCGGATGTATTTTTTTACCAGGTGCCTTTATATTATATTTCTTTAACTTTACTTTTCTCCACAAACCGGTCTTTATTAAAGAAGGATGTATATTTGTAACTTCCTTACCCAAGAATTTTTTTGCTTCTTTTTCTATATCTTCTCTTATTTCTTTTATTAGACCCCTCTTCAAAAGTATTTCGGCATTTTTTTTGCTTATTTCTTTTTTACCGACTTTTTTAAGTGACTCATATATCTCGTAATTTGATGGTATTTTTTTTAATTCTAACCTGCCTTTTTTGATTTCAATCCAGCCGTTTTTCTTGGCCCACTGTACAGCTATATTAAAGTTTTCTATATTTTCCCTTAGTTTTTTAATTTCTTTGTTTTTTTTGGCTTCTTTTACCAAATTTACTTCCGGGAGATTATTCTTTGTGTATTTTTTGCCTTCTTTTGTCAGCTCGTACATAGAATCACAATAGAAATATAATGATGCTAAGAATTTAAAAGGTTTTCATAGTTTTTTATAAGTTTTTTTGTCATTAGATTAAGGTCGTTTTTTGAAGCAAGGTTCTTACCTTCTTTTATCATTTTTTTTCTAATTTTTTTATCTTTAACCAGCAATCTTATATTTTTTACAAAATCATCCGTATTCACACCTTTAAGACAATTCTTATTATGGAATAACCAATCTTTGTAAACAGGTATATCTCTTACTATTATTGGACTTTCACAAGCAGCTGCTTCAAGAATTACTATTCCCTGGTTTTCGACATAGGATGGAAATAAAAACATATCACAGCCACAATGTGCAGCTATGATATCTTTAACAAAACCCAAGAATTTGCAATTTGGAGGCAAGTCTTTTAAAATTTTATTTGTTTTCCTTGGATTCACAAACATAGAGTTGTATTTCTTACCTATCCAGAAAAAATTTATATCCGGCATTTTTTTTGCGACAGAAACAAAAGTATCTATACCTTTCCTTAAGAATACCATTCCTACGGAATATACAACCAAATCATTTTTTCTTATTTTATGTTCTTTCCTAAATTCTTTTCTTTTAGTTTCACTAAATTTGAATTTTTTATTTTCTATTCCATTACTCAAAACCTTTATTGGTGTTTTCACGCCGTTATTTATTAGTGTCTTTTTTGTCCATTCGCTTGGTGTTAAGACAAGGTCTCCCTGGTTGTAAAAATATATTATATATTTTTTTGCCATTTTCAGGAATCTTTTGTTTTCCGTTAAAGTAAAACTACCTTTAAGATCTTCTATTGTTACATGAGCATGTGTTATTATTTTTATTCCTTTTCTTTTGGCTTTTTTTATCTTGTAAAGGTAATCAGGAGAGGGCATATGAAAGTGGAATATATCGTAGTCATATCCTTTCCCATTTATATGAACTTCTATACCTTGTTTTTGAAGGTTTTTAACAAACCTCAGTGCTGAATTGACGATTCCTGATTTTTTTGATTTTTTTCTAGGGGTTTTAACTATGATATTAACTTTCATTTAATATATCCTCTCTTTGTGTCCTAAAATTTATTTGATAGTGCAGACCAAATAAACCACCAATTACGGTAAGGCCCCAAAACCACAACAGTCTTTCTAGAAATACTGCAGTTGCAGCTATTTCTATTGGTATACCCATTAATGAAAAAGCGTATGTCATTCCCCCTTCCATTATTCCTATATTGCCAGGTGTCCCGGGAAGAACCATCAACATTAAAGTTATGCCCATTATAACGACTATTTCTGGTATACCTACTGTATAACCTATTGACATAAAAATAAAGAAGAACTTCATAACATCAAAGAATTTCATAACTATACCGAAAATCAAGGCTTTCATGAAAACTTTTTTATTTTGTAAATTTTTTCTAAAAGTGTTTTGGAAATCACTGTACCTTCTCAGTATTGTTTTTTCAAGTGGTTTTAATCTTTTTACCTTGTCTATAAACCATGTTATTATTCTGCTTATAAACCTTTTGTTTGAATATATACCTATTATACTACCTAAACCAATTAGAGACAATAATATGAATACGGTAAGAATCGTCGAAAGCCAAATTGGCGGCTGTATGTAGAATGTTATCAGAATCATTGATGAAAGTACTATTAGAACAGATACAAAAAATTCTATTGTAAGGTCCGATATGGTTGTTGCCAGCCCCCTTCTTATAGGTATATTGTGAATTTTTTTTAGTAAATATGCTCTAATTGGTTCTCCGCCAAGTTTTGCGACTGGTGTTATATTGTTTATTGCCAAACCTACAGTTAAGTTTTTTACTAAATCAATTGTACATACTTCATAACCAGACATTTTTATGAATGTTTTCCATCTCAATGCCCAGAAAAATATAATCATAAAAACAGACAATATAGAAAGTGAGTAGTAGAAGAGATTCATTCTTGATAAATTATAAATAATTTTTTCTATACCTACAAAATAAAATACTCCTATCATTATTAGGATTCCAAATAAAAACAGACCAAGTACAGATAATTTATTCTTCATTTTTTATCACTAATTTTTTGTATACTTTTTCTAGTTTTTTACAGCAGTTTTTCATCGTATATTTTTTGGTTGTTTCATACCCGTTTTTTATTAATATTTTTCTTAATTTTTTATCTTTTATAATTTCTTCTATTTTATCTGGTATTTCAGATTCTTTTTTAAAAAACATTCCGTTTACACCATCTATGACGAAGTCTTTAAAACCCATACTTTCTGATACTAACACAGGGCAACCATTAGACATTGCCTCAAGCAAAACCAATCCTTGTGTTTCTGATTTTGATGCACATGCAAACAAATGGGATTTTTTATAAAGCTCTTCCATTTTTTTGTCTGACACATATCCATAAAATTTGACATTTTCAATTTTATTTTTTTTCACAAATCTTTCTAATTCTTTTCTATATGGACCTTCTGATGTTATTATTAGTTGGTATTGTTTATCTTTTAGTTTGGCAAAGGCTTTTATCAAATGGTCTATTCTTTTTTCTTTGGTTACCCTACCAACGTGAAGTATTGTAGGTGTTTCAAACTTTTTTGTTTTTGTCTTTTTCTTTGTTTTTATTCCCGTAGGAATTACTTCTATATTTTTTCTTATACCATAATTTTTAAGTATTTTTTTTATTGGCGTGCTTGGTGCTATGACAGTGTCTGATTTGTTGAAGAACCATTTTGTGTATTTTTTTGCTATTTTCTTATTGTATTTGTCTAAGAATTTTCTTTTTGTCAAATAATGAGTGTAGTTCGTTATGAATGTATGGTAAGTCATGACAACGGGTATTTTTTTATATTTTGCTACTGAAAGACCCAGAACACCCATTGAAAACGGTCCATGTATGTGTATTATATCGGGCGATATTTTTTTTGTTATCTTTAAAACTCTAGGAGAAGGTATCCCTATTCTGTATTCGGGGTAAGGTTTAAACTTTAATGATTTTAGGTAATGTACGTTTTTTTCTTCCGGCGATTTTTTGTCTTTCGGGCATATTATATGGACATCATGTCCTCTTTTCTTAAGTTCTCTTGAGAACAGGTCAATTGAGGTAACAACACCATTTACCTGTGGTTTGTATGTATCTGTAAAAAATATTATCTTCATTCAATCCTCTTTATTATAAATTACTGAATAATATAATGGTATATAATCATATGAATTAAAAATGATTTTTGGTATTTAAAATGAGTAAAATATCTGTTGTTGTTTGTGCTAAAGACGAAGAAAAATACATAGAGAACTGCCTTAAGGCTCTAAAAGTACAGCTTGTACCTTGTGAAATAATAGTTGTGGATGGTCATTCAAAAGACAATACTGTCAATATTTCAAGAAAATACACCAATAAAATAGTTTTTGATAGTGGAAGAGGCATATCTGATGCTAGAAACACTGGATGGAAGGAAGCTTCCTGTGAAGTAGTTGCCTACTGTGACTCTGATTCTATACCGCCTCCTGATTGGACAAAGAAGATTTTAGGTTTGATTGATGAAAAATATTGTATTTCGGGACCTGTTGTTTCTTATGATGGTAAAGAGTTATCAAGAATTAAAATGAAAATGTGGGGGGAGTTGCTTCCTAGATTTATGGCATTTTTCGGTTATCATAATGTTTGGGGTGCTAACATGGCATTCAAAAGAAAAATACTTAAGAGTTATAGATTTAGATTAAGATTTTTGGAGGATTATGAGATAGGCAGAAGATTAAACAAGACCGGTAAAGTTCTTTTCTGTAAAGATTTAAAAATGCCGGTTTCATCCAGAAGGTTTAGAAAAGGTTTTCACAGAACCTGTGTAAAGTATTATGTAAGGGAAATATTAATGAGAAAGATGGGCAAAACTCCTACCACAGGTTATTTTAAATAAGTTTGTATTAAAAATATAGATGATAGCATGTCTTTAGATAAATTAAACAGTTTAATAAAAAGAAGAGGATTTATTTGGAAAAGTTGTGAGCAATACGGAGGTTTGTCCGGTTTTTATGATTATGGCCATATAGGAACTTTAATGAAGACAAAATTTGAGAACTTATGGAGAATATTTTTTCTTGGCATGGATTCTAATTATTTTGAGATATCACCTTCATTGATAATGAATGAAGAAGTATTCAAAGCTTCCGGCCACTTGGAACATTTTGCAGACCCGGTTGTGAAATGCTCAAAGTGTGATTTCACCGAGAGAGCTGACCATATACTGGAGGAAAGGCTTAATGAGAAATTCGAGGGAATGAGCAAAGAGGATTTGGATTCTATAATAAGAAAAAATGGGATAAAGTGCCCCAAATGTGGAGGAAATTTGCAGGAAGTTGGTGAATTGAATCAGATGTTTCCAGTTGAAATAGGTGCTTACGATAAAATAAGAGCATATCTAAGGCCTGAAACTGCACAAGGTTCTTATCTTAATTTTTCAAGAGAGTTTAACGCTTTAAGAAAGAAACTTCCTTTGGGTTTAGCAATAATAGGAAAGGCCTTTAGGAATGAAATATCACCCAGACAGGGTGTTTATAGGATGAGGGAATTTACACAGGCAGAACTCCAAATATTTTTTGACCCTGAAAAGCTAGATGAACATGATGAATGGGACTCGGTAAGGGATATTAGAATTAATGTAACAGAGTCAGAATCTAGAGATAAGATAAAAGAGATTACTTGCGAGGAGCTTTCTAAGAGGTTACCTAAGTTTTATGTTTATCATATGGCTAAAGTTTTTATTTTTTATACGAATGTTCTCAAATACCCCAAAGATAAGGTGAGGTTTTTTGAACTCAATGATGAAGAGAGAGCTTTTTATAATAAGTTTCATTGGGATTTTGAAGCTAAACTTGAGAGCCATGGTGGTTTTGGAGAACTTTGTGGTATTCATTACAGGACAGATTATGATTTAAGTTCTCATGAAAAAATGAGCGGGGAAAAACAAGAAGTTTTTTTTGATGGTAAAAAGTTCATACCCCATGTTATAGAAATAGCTTTTGGTATAGACAGGAATATTTATTCACTTCTTGAAATTTTTTATAATGAAAGAGAGGAAAAATCTGTACTTTCTCTACCCCCGAATGTTTCTCCTTTTGAATGTGCTATCTTTCCTTTAGTAAAAAAAGAGGGGTTGCCTGAGAAATCAAAAGAAATATACGGTGAGCTGGTTTGTGATTTTAATTGTTTTTACGATGAATCCGGTTCAATAGGAAAACGCTACGCAAGGCAGGATGAGATAGGAACTCCCCTATGCATAACAATAGACTTTGACACGCTAAAAGACAATACTGTTACAATAAGAAACAGGGATACAACCGACCAAGTTAGGGTTAAAATAAAAGATTTAAGAAAAAAAATAATTGAATTTTATAATAGATAGTTTTATGCATTTCTGGGGCTTCTCATATCCAACATTTTTTCACGGTCTTCTATTACTTGTCTTTCTAACCTATCAAGAGCCTCGTCAACTGTTGTTATAATATTCCAACCCGAAGATTTGCTTACATATAGTCCAACAGAAGTAAGCATTCTTGTTCTAACTGAAAAAAGTTTTTGTTCGCCCTCTTTTTGGCTAGATTTTATATGAACAAAAAAATACTCCATTGGACCATGAATTTTTCCTATTTTCTGTACAGAATCTACTATCATTGAATCTATTTTTTCTCTCTGGAAATTATCTTCAATTTCCTTTAGGCCATTTATTTGTACATAAACGCCTTCCTTTTTTTCCATCGAAACTATGACTTCTAGTATGTCCTTAGATGTTACTATTCCGAGAGGTTTTTTCTCTCTGACGAAAACTATATAAGACTTGTCGTATTTTTTAAAAAGTTTTATTATCTTATTGCAGGTTATATTATCTTCCGTAATTATAGGATTTTCGTCCATTATTGTTGTTACTGGCATTTTGAATTCCGGCATTGAGTCACCTGTCCTATCCCCCCATCCCATGCCTTCCATCGGATTTACAGTTTTTAGGAAATCCTCTATATCCAGTATTCCTATCATTTTTTTGTTCTCGTCTATAACAGGTAGCCTGCTTATCGAGTTTTCTTTCAAAATCTTTCTTGCTTTCCCTATGTTTTCATCTTTTTTTATTACATGCGGAATGCTTGCTATTTCTTTTAATAGTTTTTTACTTTCAGACAGACAGTCTGAATTTCTTATAAAGTCGTTCTCATACAACAATCCTGTTATTTCTTTTTTTGATATTATAGGAATAGCCTTTATGTTGTTCTCAAGAAATATTTTTGCAATTTCCATCGGACTTACCTTACTTTCTATTTTCGGTATGTTTTTTTTAACCAATGTTTTGGCCTTTGTTTCTGCAGGATAATCCCTGTCTATAATTTGGTTTGATGATATTATGCCTAGGAAATCTTTTCCATCGAAGACGGCAACTGCTTCAGTACCCCTCTTCATTTTTGATACTATTTTTGATATTTTAGTTTCTTTTTCAACCTTTTTGAAGTCCCTTTTTATTATATTTTCTATATCCATTTAATCACCTATGGTGTTATTCTGGTTATTTCGTAATAAGTAACATCTCCTTCTTCGTCTACTACAGCCCAAATCAAATGAGTCCTTATATTTTGAGCCAGCCTTACTGCCCTTGATAATTCCGCGTAGGAGTATTTGAATTTTTCTGGTATAGCATGAACAACCCATTTCGTGTGTTCTTTTGCAGACTTTGGCCCTCTTTTTAACTTAACACCTCTATCATATACCCTAAAATGTGTACCGAATTTGAATCCAGTTCTTACCAAAAATCCTCTTTCTCTTAAATCTTTGTAAACAATATACTTCTGTGGGAATTCTTCATCTGTTTCGCATGCTTTCTCATAGAATTTTTTTTTCTTGAGTTTTTTCCTACCTTCCTTGACTTCTAATCTTTTTCTCTCTATTAAATGAAGTGCTTCACAATGGCTTAAAATTAAATGGTCATCGACTATTTTACCGTAACAACCAAGTTCGTATACTTCCTCGGGACTGTCCCAGACTATGACATCATTACCTTCCATTTTTGCTTTGAATATCTTGTCTTTCTTTTTCATATAGCTATACCTTCCATTGAAATATTCAATGAACAATCCTTGCAAAAATCATCTTTTTTGTCGTCTATATATGATATTGATTTGGACTTTGACATAACACAACTGGGGTTTTTACATTCTTTTAGTCCAAACATATAACCAAGTTCGTTTATGACTTCTTTTGAAGTTCTTTTTAATAACAAATCAAAATTTTTGGTTTCTCCATAGAAACTTGGATCAAGTCTAGAAGTACTTATCAATGAAGCGTCTTTGTCTGCTAAACCGAATACGAAGTTTAAATCATTATAAAAAATATCTTTTGAAGTTATTCCTATTATTTTTTCGCTGTTTCCTCTCTCGTTTAGTAAAAAATCCATTATAATTTTTGAATTATACTGATCTTTGAATTTATCATAAGATTTTTCAGGAATTTTTTTTATTCCTCCGAAAAAGAACTTGTTTTTAAATTTTTTATTTAGATTGTTTGCTATTATTTTTATCAAGTCTGAATTTTTATCGTCTAACTGTACTAATTTTATTTTCATTTAATCACCTTTTGGTGGGAAGGGTGGGAAAATCAAGGATGCTTGATTGCATCATTTTTGAACCCACGACAACTACCTATCTAAATTGCAATATCCGCAATCTTCAGGGTAGCGCTCTCCCAGGCTGAGCTACCTCCCCTTAAGTTATTTTTCTATTTTTTGTTATTTATAATGTGGCGCCTCGGGCAGGAATTTCTAAGTTTTCTTTAAAAATGAAAACTTTTTTGAACCTGCGACCTTCCGGTTAACAGCCGAGCGCTCTTCCGCTGAGCTACCGAGGCATTAAATACAAAATCTTATTTCTATGTCAAATATGGGTAATAAGAAGTATTTAAGTTTTATTTTACCTTTACCCCAAGTTCTTTAAATTTAGCAGGCAAATAATCATCTACAACATATCTCAGACCGTACTTTAGGAGTGCCTGTTGTTCTGCTTTCTTTTTTATCTTTTCCCATGTTTCTAGTTCTTTTTGAAGTCTGTTATCTTTTTTATATCTGGGGTCTTTTTTAAGTTCTTTTATCCTTCTTAGGTCAACGTCCCTCAGCTTATCTGACCTCAGCTTATAGTTTTTAATATCGCTTGCAGTCACTCCAATCCAAGTTGCCGATGGGGTAGCAAGCATTTTGTTGATATGCGCTGATTTTGCTGAGCCAGCCATTACCACCATGGCTATGTGCAGTCCCCAAGGGTCACCGTCTGTGAATATGAAAACCGGTATTTTCTTTATCTCATTTATTCTTTTTATTAACCTTCTGGTTGCTCTTGTTGCCTGACCTCCCAAGTTGACGAGAATTGCATTAAATTTTTCATGGGCATTTTCTTCCATCAGCCTGTTATACATGCCTGCGGTCTCTATTGCTATTATCTTGTCAGCTTTGCATTTTTTTATCTCTGCTTCACACATTCTGGGTCCTATTGTCTGTCCGTCTGCAGTCTTTAGGCAATTTATTTCCATCATTTTTCCGCTCGGGTTTTTGAATCTTAATGTAAGGTCACCGTATACGGAACCAGCGGGGTTGGGAATTATGTGTATGTCTTCTCTTGGGTTTCCTATAATGGCTTCAATATCTTCTATTAAATTGTCTGATTCTTGCTGTATATCAAATTTTAGTTTTTCTCCCCAAGATTCTGATATATAATACAAACCTCTCTTTGTCTCATGCTTGGTGCCGTCTACAATTTCCTTGCAGAATGATGCAACCTTTAGCATTTGTGCTAATGATTTTACATGTCTTATGTTACCCGCGCTTCTTGTAAGCGTTTTATCACCGAGAACATAACAAAGATATTTTGGATCAAATACTATATTCTTTGTTACTCTAGCAGGTATCTGCAGCTTGGGGACTTTGTTTTTCTTTACGTCCTTAAGCACTTCTTCTCCGATGTTCTCAAGCTTCTTCTTTATTTCTTTTCCTTTCTTTGTCATAATTAATCAATTCCTTTTTTATAACCTTATTTATTATAGGCTTCGGGTCAATCTTTTTCTTTTCTCCGGTAAGTTCTTTTGCACCTTCTATTATCAGAGGTATGTAGCTTTCAAATATATTTAATCTTTCTGTTTCTCTTTTTGCTTTTGTTTTCTTTCTTATATGTCTTAGCATTTTTCTTGCACAGTCTTGAACAGCCAGTTTTATTTCTTTTATTATTTCAGGATAGTTTGCTATGGATTCTTTTCCTTCCGATGTGTAAGGTACCCAAGCAGATGCTATATGAACTACTATCACTGCTGGGCCTCTTGGGAGATTTTTTCCACTTTGCTCAAGACCGTATCTCCTCCATCTTATAGATGAAACTGCTTTTGTTATGGCGCAACCCGAAGGCTCGTAAAGTAACGGTATTTTATTTGCGAATCTCATCAGTTTTACTTGGTTCGAGTTTTTTATTTCATTTTCTTCGCTTTTCAATTCACCACCATAAGCTATACCCGCCTCTATCTGAAAGGGTATTCCTCTATAAACTGAAGGTTCTCTTGTTATGGTACTTATAAAATCTGAGTTTATTTCTTTTTTTAATCCTTCTTCGAGTATTTTATCTCCTATAGGTGATAGACAATTTGTTGGAGGCCTCATTAATTTTACTCTTTGCATTGCCTTCAAGAGTTTTTGCTGTGATTGATGAGTTATTTTTTTGGGATTATCTTCTAGGCTTAGACCAGCCAGTCTGCATATTTCTTCTGCTGATGTTGAACCTACCCTGCAAAATTCATTTTGTAAAAAACCGGAAATGTTTCTAGATTTGGTATTTTTTAACATTCTTATTAGAATCCCAAGTTCAACTCCATGAGGATGCGGTTTTATTTCCTTCGGCCTCCTTGATAATTTTTTAACTACTCTCGGAAAATCATATTTTTTACCGTCTGGTGACTTGTATGATAATTTTGCCCATGGATTTACTATTGCTGTTTGTTTCATATATTCATCCGGGGAGTGATATCTTTGTACGTACTTACCTTCTATTATTAGAGTTATTTTTGTTCCGGTATGTTCCAGCCCGTCCTCCTTTATGTCTTCCTTGATTATCTCCGGTTCATTTTTTATGGTATCTATTTTTAGATGAAAAACATGGGTCTTGCCTTTTGATTTGGGTTTGCTGTATATTACTGCAGGATATCCTGTTGTCAACTGTCCGTAAAGAACAGACGCTGATATTCCTATGCCCTGCTGTCCTCTGCTTTGTCTTAACCTATGAAACTTTGAACCATAAAGAAGTTTTGCGAATATTCTTGGTATTTGTTCTCTCAATATACCGGGACCATTATCTTCTATCATTACTTTGTATCTGTTTTCTTCCATTTCTTTTATCTTTACTTTTATTTCCGGAAGAATGTTTGCTTCTTCACATGCATCCAAAGCGTTATCTACAGCTTCTTTAACTACGGTCAAAAGTGATTTTGTAGGATTGTCAAAACCAAGCAAGTGTCTGTTCTTTTCGAAGAACTCAGCCACCGATATAGCTCTCTGTTCTTTTGCCATTTCTTTTGCTGTTATTATTTTTTCAGCCATTCAAACACCTTCGTAAAAAATTATAAACTTTATTATGTTTAGACCCATTTATAAGCATTTCTATTCCGCTTACCACACAATTAATTTTTTTTGATTCACCTATAACTGATACAGTTTTTCCGTAAACAGATATATTGCAATTTCCTATTTCCTCTATCGTATTTTTACTTTTTCCTTGTCTTCCAATTATCCTACTTTTTAATCTTTTTATTCCCTTTTCCGTTTTTTGGTATTCTTTTAACTTTATAATATAAAGTGATTTTTCTTCGTCCAATAAATCAAGGGACTTATCAGGATTGAAACCCCTGCCAATAGCCTTTACAATATCTACTGTTCTCCAAGTTTCAATAGGTTCTCCTGATATTTTTATCTCTTTTTCTTCTATTGTCAACTTTGTCTTTGTTTTTTCTTCAAGTTTTTTTTTACAAGACTTAATTATAGGGATTCTTTTTTCAGGAATCTTTAAATTTTTTATCATTATTTTACCTATAAATCTTTTATATATCCCTTTCTCCTCAAAAAACCAACTTCATTTTTTCTATATCTCCAGACCAAGTCTCCTCTTGAATCACTCTGAACATCCCATGGCTTTATAAGTACAATATCATCCACCCTTGTCCATACTCTTTTTCTTAATTTTCCGGGTATTCTGCATACTCTTTCTTTTCCATCTTCACAATCAACTTGCAGCCTACTTGATCCGAGCAAACTCACTACTCTGCCAAACAATTCTCCCTTTTTGGGCATTCTTACTCTTACTATTTCGTCTTCCATTAAATCACAATCTAACTAATATAGTATTCCTATATAAATCCCTACCATCTTTCTTTGTCGCCAGCGTGTATGATTTTTTTATTTCTTTTACATCCTTTATGTTTTTTATAATATTGTTGGCTATTTTTTTCGGTGCAAAATAAACATCAAAACCTTTCTTTTTTTCTTCTATTTTTGTTAGAAACCCTTTTTTATTTATTTCATTTTCCAAGAAAAATAAAGCATCATTATTTTTTTCCTCGTTTTCTGACCTTAGTTGTATGACAGCTTCGTAATAACCCCCCTTTACTTTACCACAAATATCACAAAGCCTATCTTTTATTATTATTTTTGTCTCCAATGTCTCTTTTTTTTCAATTACTCCCTTTAAAAGTCCGGTTACTTTTATTTCAAATTTTATTTTTTTTGGCATCTCTTTAATTTTTTTAATTTTTATTTTTTCTTTTTTTCCATTTATTTTAATATTTTTCAGTATTATTTCTCTTAATCCTCTTTCAGTTATTTTGTTAACCTTTGTTTCTTTTATTTTTCCACAATTCTTACATACTGTTATCTTTATTTCTTCTGGAATTGTTGCAAGCTTGTTTTTTTCTTTGAAACATCTGCTACATAGCTTTTCAATTATCAAATCTGTTTCTCTTCCACAAACTGGACAAAATTTTGACTTCATAGAAGAAATTATAACTTAAAACTTAAATTAGTATATATTCCAAAGATTTATTTCAATCCAGTAAGGTTCATGAAATTCTTCTCCTTGAGAAACAAAATAACCAACTTTAGTAAATTCATCGGAAACAGTTCTCATAACATTCCACCATTCCTTTTGAGTTACCCATATTACAGAACTTTTTGCTAGTGCATTTATATCGTCTGCTCCGGGGTTTGGCATCCAAGCAGACCTCCAAAAAGAATTTTTTGTACCGTTAACTATCAAACCGCCTTTCCCGTCCGATGTTTGAATTACTACATTTGATATGCCCCTTTTTGATGTCGGACTCAGTAAACAACCTTCCGTTAAATTTTCAAATTCGTAATCATTGTTTCTTTGAAAACTCATGCTGTATGTCTTTTCGGTTGTGTTTATTTTATCAACCTTGATAATTTGATTTGGACCAGATGGATTTTCTAATTCAAAAAAATCACCTTCACTGACAGTTATATCATATGTACCATCCGTATTATTGTCAATATCAATTGAGTTTGGATTGCTTGGTGTTTCTCTTGTTAAGTATTTTTCTCCCCAGAGCACAATTTCAACAGGCACTGAAAAATTCTTTGTTAACCCTGTACCGTAAAACATTTTTTGTATTTCATAATTTGGTTTTGATACATTTTTTTTATTTACGAAATCAAGGTCTCCGTCTGTTCCAGCACCCACAGTCAATCCAAATATTTCGTCTTCTAAATTTCCTACCACGCTTATGTTGTAGAACCCAAATATACCGACACCTTTATCAGTAAATTCTCTTATTATGTTGATTTTATTATTTGCGTTAATTCTCTGTTGATTTCCCCTTATAAAAATGACATCAAATTTTTTCCTGTTTATATTTTCATATGAAAAAGGAAAAACCCTGAAGTGAATATATCTACCGTTTATGTAAGCTTTATTTAGTATATCTTCTATGTATTTTTTCTCTTCTTCTGCGCTACCCAAATGACAGTTTGTTGTGCAGTTAAAACCAATCAATATTTCATTTTTTATTGAATTTTCTGTTTTAATGCCATAGCTTATTTTTTTTGTCCTTAGCTGCGAGAATTCACTGGTTACAAAATTGTTTATTGTTTTTGTATCCTTTTCCATTATATTTTGGAGATAATTTTCTCCCCCATCAGGTATTCCATCCAGTGTTGATAATATATCTTGTCCGTTTAATGACATCTGAATATAATTCCAATCAGTTTGACTTGCCACCGGGTAAAGAAGAAGCGGCACGACCATTGCAAAGGTTAATGAAACCAGTATCGCTTCCAACATATGAACTATTCCTTTCTTCATTCTACCACAAAGTTAGTTTTATTTTTGTTGTTTGACCGTCAGTTGTTGCATACCTTTCCATGCTTGTAGATACTGACTGTGTCGGTAAAAAATCTACACCGCAAATAAAGTTCAAGGTACTGTTAACCTCTACAGAAAGCTGAAAATCGCTTGTGTTGCTTAATTTGAAGTAGTCGCTTAAAACGTTTTCATAGTTTGAGTCTACAGAACACATCTGGCCAAAAAGATAAATTTTTGTATCGTTAAGTTCGTATGGTTTTTCCGCAAACCCGTAATTAGAATCAGTATTTTTTATCATTGTTTCTGTTATTCTTATACAGTTGCTTTTTAATCTATTTTCAACACTATTTGAGTGATAAAAAGGTATGTTGTTTGCTACCTGAAAAGAGATGTATATTACAATTATTACAAAAATTACCATTGAGACTATGTATTCTATATTACCTTGTCCTTTCATAAGGCATCTTCTTTTAAATTAATCCAGTTTTGAGTACTAGTATAAAAACAGGGAAACCTATTCCCATCATAACCAAACCGTGTTTAAATCCCTCAGACAAAGATTCTGAACCGGCTTGTCCGGCCACCAACCCTGAACACAATCCTTGTATGAGTATCATATAAAGAAACATTGATTTGTAGTAACAATCACTTCCTGTTCCAAAATCAAAGACTCTGCATGGCCCCGAGAAAAACGAGCATATACCCCCGGTAACTCCTTTAGGATCGCCTGCACAAGGACCTGTCATTTCTAACCCAATTCCTGATAATCCTCCCATACCAGAGAAACCTCCGCTCATGTTACCGAGCATAGAAGTAAGTACATTTGTAAGCGCAAGCAACACACCTACAAACATAAAATATATGAGGTAAAGTGAAAGTGTATGACGCATCATATTGCTCTTTTTTTCGTTTTCAGATGATTTAACTAAAGCACTATCCAGAGCAACACTTTCCATTGTAGAAACAATATCTCCACCACTCTTATGTGATTCTATTAGTATGTCCATTGACCTCTTTATAAGATGACTCTCCTTTACTCTCTTTGAGAACATTTTTAATACTTCTTCTAGGGGAACTCCCCAAGTCAATTGATTATACATTTTTTTAACTTCTTTTGATAATCTTCCATAATCTACTTTTGAACTTAGTTCTATAGACCTTGGAAGCGTCATCCCACTTCTCGCTTCTTCTACCAGATCCCTTAAGAAATTTGGAAGCTGGTCTTCCATAGCAGAAACTTCTCTTTTTCTTATGTAAGAGTAAATGAAATAGGGTATAGCACTTATTAACATTGAGAATAAACAAGTAACACCAAGTATGCCCACATCTCCAAGCGAGACTATGGATACAAATATTATTATTAGTATGCCTATTGTAGGCGGTACAAATTTTATATAATCTATTGTTTCCCAATCTTTGAAATCTTTCATCTTAACCAACATTTGGAGACATATATTTTAGTATAACTATAAACACGAGTGAAACTACCGGTAGGCCGAAGAATATAACAAAGAACTGTATTATTACTATCATGTCCATCATACCAGAGCCGAAGGCACTCATCATCGAAGATACTACAATAAAAAATATCGAACCAACTACTATGAGTGTTACATAAATTTCGAGTAAAGTGGAAACCTTTTCTGCATATTCCCTCATCATTTTTTTATAGTTTTTTATGAAGCCTCTCGCTTTTCCGTGAAGATATTGTGATAGGTCTCCACCAGTAGATAGCGTGGTATCTATTCCCCACAGAAGCTCTTTAAATTCTTCAGAAGGTGACTTATCTGCTGATCTTTTTATCGCCTCTCTTATACTCATCCCGAATATTTCTACGTTTCTTACTATTTCTTTGGATTCTTTTGTTATTTCCCCGTATTCTTCGAATTTTGAAAGTATTTTAAACATGGCCTTTGGAGGTGCACTACCCCCGCTTACAGTTGCCATGTATAAAGTTGAGAAAGGAAGAGAAAAATCTATATTTTTTTTCCTGCCTGCAGCAGTCATAGAAGGATAAAGGTAAAAAAAGAAAAATATTGATACTGAAAATACTATTGAAAGAGAGAAAGAGAATATAAACCCCATTGCCGCAGAAAAATTTGGAATAAATAGAGTTATCATGAAGACAAAGGGGAATTCTATAATGAAAACTATGATAGAAGTCATTAGCGCCGTTGACATATATTCCAAAAGGCTTATTTTCATACCAGCCTTTTTCAAGTCTATGACAATACTTTCAAAAGAACTCATGTAATTCTCTATTTTTGGTGATAAAGTTCTATATGAGAAATTTTTATATTTTTCTATTAAGTCAGCACTTGGATTCATTTTATATACCTTTTATTTTTTTCATCAAGTTCTCAGAATTCGCATAATAGGTTCTTACTAATCTTCCGAAGTTCTTGTAATCTTTTATTCCTTTTTTCTTGCCCCACTCAAGAACCTTTACTCTGTTTTCAATTTCTTTTTCTACCTCGTCTTCAGGAATGCCTGTTTGTTCTGATATCTTTTGTAGTATGACACTTCCAGATGAATTGAAAACATCTTTTACTGGATCCCATTTAAAAACTTCGTTTGTATTGACTTTTTCCTCTTTTATGTCATATCCTTCCATTTCCATTATCTGCTTCACTCTTCTTTCGTACTTGTCCTTTCTTTTTATTCTTGACAAAAATATTATTATGTCCAAGTTTTCTATAAGACTCGGGGGTAAATTTATAGGTTCTGTGGTCAGTCTGTCAATTAGTTTTTCAACTGTTTCTGCGTGTATGGTAGAAAGGCCGGGGTGACCTGTTGCCATTTGCTGGAATAAAACATAAGCCTCTTTACCTCTAACCTCACCTACTATTATGTAGTCCGGTCTTTGCCTTAGACTTTCTTTTAAGAGGTCGAACAGGTCCACATGACCCATCTTTTTGCCTCCTATTTCTGATATCGCTTCTCTGGCCACTTCAGGTACCCAATGAGGATGAGAAAATCTCAATTCAGGAGTATCTTCTATAGAAACTATTTTCATGTTGGGTTTGATGAACATGGAAAGCACATTAAGAAGTGTAGTCTTACCTGTTGCAGTACCGCCGGACAGAAGCATGCTTTTACCGTGCTCTATACAGAACCAAAGATAGGCAAGCATCTTACTATCAAGTGAACCGGAATTCATCAAGTCTATTGGTGTTATAGGATCTTTTGTAAATTTTCTTATTGTAAAGTTGCTTCCTTTCATTGCTATATCAGTACCAAATGTCAGCTGTATTCTGCTCCCGTCAGGCAAACTAGCGTCTACAAGTGGTTCTGCCATAGATACAGATTTCTCTGATTTTTGTGCAAGTCTCATTATAAAAGAATCCAGTTTTTCCTCTTCTTCAAAGAATACATTTGTTTCTATTGAGCCTATATAAGGATTTCTGTGATATGCGTATATTGGTATGTTAAGCCCGTCACAAGAAACATCTTCTATGTAAGGGTCATGCATCAATGGTTCTATTTTCCCAAGCCCTATAAAATCTCTGTAAATGTAATATCTTATTATCTTTCTTTCTTTTTTTGTTGGATAATAACCCAGAAAGTCTAAAATCTCGTTGAATTTCTGGTCAAGATAGTTCATTGCACTCTTGGTGTTCAATCTTGTGAAGTCAACGTCAAGCCTTTCTTGTATAGTCTTCTTGATTTTTTCTAAAATTTCTTCATCTTTTTTGTTAAGTTCAGGTTCTACCACCTCATAAACCAAAACACTTTTTTTTGCATCCCATTTTATCTTTGCATAGGCGTATATTTCCTCACCTTTCTTCGGATTCATAGGTGTTAGCGGATACGATATGTTTATTTTTGTTATGTCTATTTTATTTTTTGTTTTTGTTTTGTATCCTGTTATTTCTATATCCGGTATCCTTATACCTTTGACGCCTTTCTTTTTTTCTTCTTTTTTGGAAAGATACTTGCTCATCTTTTTTATTAGATTTGACAATTTTGGCATTTGTTTTTCTGGGTCTTCAAATTGCATCTCTTTTGGAAGCTGGCTTTTTATTTTTACTTTTGTTTTTTTTAGATTTTCCTTCGATTCTTTTTTTTGTTGTTTTTTTTCGTATTCATCAGCCGCTTCTGCCAACCTTTTAAAATCCATCTAAAATCTACCTATAGTTATTCTTCCTTGTGATTTTTTTATATTAATCTGACCCGAGGAGCTGAACAACATTCCTGATGCGTTGAGTTCCTCGTTTATCGGTATCTTGACTATTTCTTCTTCAAGTTTCAATACCAATTTGTTTAATGGTGAGCCTTCTACGTATATCCTGTATCCACTTTCTGATATTTTTTTTGGTATCTGAATCTTCAGTTCACTGTTTTCGGATGATACATACATTCTGTTAATTTCAGAATTTATTAGTGTGGCTATTTCTCCCATTTGGTCTTCAATTACCATCTCTTTTACGTTTTCATTTACACTAACAAGAGCAAAGTATATAGATATTGTTATTATAAGTCCTATACTGAATAAGAGCATTTGCTCTACGCTAAAATACTGACCTTTCCTGTTCATAAATACACCTATTCAAACCTTGCATTTATTTTTGTTATGTACATATTTCCTTGTTGTATAACACCACCTTCGCTGAACGATAAAGTATGTCCTTTGCCTTGAACACTTTCTCTTCCTAACCCAACAAGGTCTACAATATAAGTATTCTCGCTACCGCTGACGTTTCTGTAATACAAAGACAGTCTTACTTCGTAAACATTATCGCCAAATTTTTCTGAAAATACCTTCAATACGGTCGATTCCGAACCAATATTTACGTTGTTTCTGCTGTCTCCAATAAGGTATATGTCTTTTCCAGAGGCTATAGTCGTTCCAGTTGTATCAAATTTTATTTCGATGGTGTCGTTGTTTCCGTTGTCTTTTAATATTAGTTCACCGGGTATGTTGGGGTTTTCTATAACCTGTGTTCCTCCATTTTTAAGAACGTTTTTTATTTTTTTGTCGATTTCTCTCATTAATACCTCTGAGTTTGAAATCTTTACATTATCTTTTTGTTTCTCTATTAGTGGCATTCCCCACATATACGTGACCGCCACCATGGTTATCATTACCAAAGTTAAAAGAACCACACCTATTATTTGCGACTGCCCAGAACACCGTAATTTTGAATTATAGAACATAACAGCTCATTATAAAAATAGAGAGAACTATATTTAAAATTAAAATAGAAAAAAATGTTTCTCATTTAGCATCTGTATGATGCAGAATTTCCTGATGTTGTTACCCTTATTCTTTCATTGTTTGTCCAGCCTGAAGCAGGTAAAGGACCTACAGTTATAGTTGTTATATTTCCCGGACCAACTGTAAAAGGAGAACATGAATAAACTCCAACTGCACTATCAACATACAATCCAATTTCTGTACAATTCAAGTAACCTGTTCCAGTATTCCTGACATAGACTATCTGACCGTTACAATCAACATTATCTATCGTTATTGAATTGGACAAAGTTTCCGTTACCGCACCCACTTGCGCCTCTCCTGATTCACCCAGGCTTTCCCATGTTCTTGTTGTCCATGCTGCAAATACTCCTCCTAAAGCCACTACTATCAATATCAGCAATATCATTGCTATTACGGGTGTTATTCCTTTTCTCATTTTAAAACCTCAATATAATATCGTCTTTTTTATTTAAAAACAAAAAATATACTTAACAATTATACCTATCTGAATTTCCCGATAATGTAACCTTAACCCGGCTTCCTGAAATTGATGCTGGTGTTGTTATTGTTATTTCACCAACACTTCCTGGGTTTATTGTTGAAAAGGCACAAGAGTATGTTGCGCTTGAATCATCAACATAGACACTCAAATCGTTGCATCTTAATTCACCTGCACCAGTGTTTCTAACATAAATACTACCACCGTTGCAGTCAATATTATCTATTCTCATGGTCTTTGAAAACGATTCTCCTGTTTTTTCTATCGATTCTGAACCGGCTTCACTAACAGTTTCAAAAGTTCTTGTTGTCCATGCCAAAAAGGCACCAGCCAATACAATTACTATCAATATCAGCAATATCATTGCTATTAAGGGTGTTATTCCTTTTCTCATCTGATTGCCTTTTGTAAATATATAAATACGATTAAAGAATAGAAATAACTATATTTAAAATAAAAGAAAAAGATGAGTGGCGCTTTAGCACCTGTATGTTGCTGAGTTTCCTGATACTGTTACTTTTACCTGTGAACCAGAGCTCACACCACCAACAACTAGATCTTCTATAGCTCCTGTTAGTATAAGTCCTGTTTCACCGTGTGGGATTAGTGAATTATCAACATATGTGCTTACTTCGTCTGCTGTAATGTTGGTTGAACCTACGTTTCTTACATAAATTGTACCAGTAGCACAATCAACATTATCTATCGTTATTGATTTAGACAAAGTACCTGTTACCGCATCTACTTGTTGTTCTCCTGATTCACCCAGGCTTTCCCATGTTCTTGTTGTCCATGCTGCAAATACTCCTCCTAAAGCCACTACTATCAATATCAGCAATATCATTGCTATTACGGGTGTTATTCCTTTTCTCATTTTAAAACCTCCTTTTTAATTTTTTATAATAACCTATTCAAATACTTTTGCATTGCCAAATAAATGCTTTTATCTCTTTTTTTTGCCACTAAATTCGAATAATTTGATGTATATCATCAAAAGTACTATTATTGTAAGCATGTTTATTATCAATTGGAATCCGTCTATTAGGCTGACAACGGTTCCTATAGTAAACAAAACATTTAGTATTACTATAAGCAGTATTATTATTATTAGAACGTAGATAGATTTTTCTATTATGTCGTCGTTTTTCATCTTATTCATCTTTTTATTTTTATCTTTGGATATTTTCTAGCCCTCTCTATACCCCCAGACATTTTCTTCGATTTCAAAGATTTTATCGTGTCCATCATTTCTTTGTTTTGCTCCACGATTGTGCTGAATTGTTTTTTCATCGTAGATGTTGTTGTCTCTGCCCCCCCGACTTCTTTGAGTATGTTTATAAATTCTTTCCAGGTTTCTAGAAGTTCGTCTATCTTACCGGGTATTTTTGAAAGCTCGTCTCTTAGCTGGTCGTTTGCTTTTACTATTTCGTCGACAAGCTTCTGATTGCTTTGTATCAATTCAAGTATTTCTCTCATAAAGCTTTCGTAGGCGAAACCTTCTCTGTCATTTTCCAGTTTCTTTAATCTTTCTTCGAGTCTTCTTATCGGACCCACCGGAATTACTTCGTAGTCGTCAGAATGAAGTTCAACATCTTTAGGCATAATATAAATTGATATATATTATTTATAAAGTTTACTTGGTTTTAAGCCAAAAATAAAAAAGAAAAAGATGTGGGTTACATCATAGGTGGCATTCCACCCATTCCTCCTCCCGGAGGCATTGGAGGACCTCCTGATCCTCCACCCATTCCTTTGTCTAGTTTTCCTGCGTTCACTACATCGTCAATTCTTAGTATCATTTCAGCTGCTTCGCTTCCGCTGTTTATTGCCTGTGTTTTTATTTTGAGTGGTTCTATTACTCCTTTTTTCCACATATCAACCACTTTTCCATTTATTACGTCAAGGCCAAAAAGTTCTTTCCCTTCGTCATGCGCAGCTCTTATATTTACGAGCATATCTATTGGGTCCAAACCGGCGTTCTCTGCCAGCGTCCTTGGTATCGCTTCGAGTGCTTCTGCGAATGCTATTATAGCAAGCTGTTCTCTACCAGAGTAACTCTGTGATATTTTTTTAAGCTTCCTGCAGACTTCTTCTTCAATTGCTCCCCCGCCGGCTACTGCTCTTTTGTTTTCAAGAGTTGCTATTACTCCACCAATGCAGTCTTTCATTGCTCTTTCTGTTTCGTCGACGACATGTTCTGTACCACCTCTTATTAATATAGAGACAGCTTTTGGAGTTTTACAATCTCTTACAAATACCATTTTTTCTCCGCCTATTCTTTTTTCTTCAACAAGTTTTGCGTAGCCTAGAGAGTTTTTTTCCAGGTCTTCTAGGTTAGATATTATTTTTGCTCCTGTTGCTCTTGCCAAAGCCTCCATATCAGACTTTTTAACTCTTCTTATTGCAGTTATTCCTTTTTTTGCTAGAAGATGTTGGGCAGAGTCGTCTATTCCCTTCTGGCAGAACAGTATATTTGCATCACTTTTTTCAACGTTATTAACCATTTCTTTTATCATGTTCTCTTCCTTTTCCAAAAATGATTCAAGCTGTTCCGGAGAAGTTATGTTTATCTTGGCGTCTGCTTCCATTTCTTTTACTTCCAAGGCTGAATCCACAAGGGCTATATTTGCTTCCTGTATCTTTTTTGCCATTGCGCCATGCACAATCTCTTTGTCTATTACAAGACCCCTTATTAATTCCGTGTCTTCAATTCCTCCTCCTTGTTTTTTCTCAAGTTTTATGTCATCTGAATTTATTTCTCCATCTTCTTCTACCAGTCTAACTGCCTCTACTGCCAAGTCAGCAAGATGTTCAGAAGCTTTTTCAGCACTTTTTCCTGTCATAGCAGTCATTGCTATGTTTTTAAGAACATCCTTGTCTTTTTCTGGATGAATTTCCACAGCTATTTTGTTTAATATATCCAGAACTTCTTTTCTTGCTATTCTAAATCCCTTAGTTATTATAGTCGGGTGAATATTCTGGTCTAACAGTTCTTCCGCTTTTTTTAGAAGTTCTGAAGCAAATATTACGGCAGTGGTTGTCCCGTCACCTACAGATTCTTCCTGAGTTTTCGCAACTTCCACCATCATTTTAGCTGCGGGATGCTCTATTTCCATCTCATCTAATATTGTAACACCGTCGTTTGTTATTACAATATCTCCTATAGAATCAACGAGCATCTTGTCCATTCCTTTCGGACCTAATGTTGTTCTTACTGTATCTCCAACCGCTTTTGCGGCGGATATATTGTTTTTTTGGGCATCTTTGCCTGTATTCCTAAATGTACCTTCTGGCAATACAAAAATAGGTTGATTACCCCCGTTCATTTTCAAACACCTCCACTAATTGAATTATAACACAAAATATGCTATTTTAGTAGTATTATTCTATTTTAAGCATATATTTAAGTTTTATTGTGCCGTTATAAACAAATTAAAGTAATAAATATTTATATAATCTTCTTAGATTAAATACTTGAGTGTGGACTCGTGGCTCAGCTTGGAGTCCTTTCTTAATTGAAGGGTGCGAGTAATTAGAGCGCCGGTCTTATAAGGCCACTGAGTCAAAATAGGCGTAAATGCCGGAGGTCGCCGGTTCAAATCCGGCCGGGTCCACCATTTTATTTTCCGGCTTTATTATATTTTTGAAACAGCGTTATTTCTTCTTTTTTTATTATTTTGCCTGTTTTAGAGTCTATTTTAATATTTATTATTGAACCCACTTTTGTTATGAATGATATGTTCCAAATTTCGGTTTCCTTTTTCTGCATAGAAACAAGTATTTTTGACAGAGGTTTCTTGTATTTTTTAAATTCTTTTTTAGCTTTTTTTAACGCATCTTTTCCTGTAATTTTTACATTTTCTATTTCAGGCCTGTGTACGTTTTTATGTAGGGGTTTGTCTGTTATACCTAATTTTACCTCTTTTTCTGAAACATAAATGGAAGTTATCATATCATTCTTGCAGTTGTAAAAACTAAGGTTCCAGTTATCTATCATTTCTTCAGGTTCAAGTGTCGTAAACCCTGAAGAAAAGAAACCGCCGATATCTAATATTTCTTTTATTTTCTCATTTTTCTTAACTTTTTTTAAAGCTTCTTTAATTTTCATCTTAACCAAAATAATTTTGATTTTCTTGTTTTTTACCTTTGTAGTTCTTCCATGCGTTTTCCATGTCCTTTGAAAGTTCCAGTATGTTTTCTTTTATTTCTCCATTCCAATCATCGTATGATGTTTTTATAAATTCTGCGCATTTCTTTTCGGTTGTGTGGAAGTACAGATTTATGTATTTCCATCTTATTTCCATGAGTTTTTTGTATGATTTGAATATATCTTTTTTAATAAACCTAGATTCATATATATGACCCGGGCTTGATCCCTCGTTAATAAAAATTAGAGATTCAAGAAGTTTTCTTGAGTATATCAGAGTCTCCTCTATACCTTTCATTATATCATAGAATATGTTTTCGGAATCTTTGCTAAGTTTGAATGCGAAAACCTTTTCGAGGTCTTCAAGCTTTGGCAGTTTGAATTTCTTTGCCATTTCTTTGTATTTTTCTCTTGAACACATGATAATCAATATAAACTTAATAACATTAATTTAAAAAGATTAATTTGGTTTTGGATTAGGGCCCGTAGTCTAGCGGTTATGACGCTGCGTTCACAGAACCCTTTAGGAAAGATTTTAACTAAAATGTTTGTTTGAAATTCGCAGAGGCCGCCGGTTCGATAAGCTCTTTTGTTAAAATCTCAAAATGTAGAGAATCCGGCCGGGCCCACCAAATTTTAGATATAAGTATTTTTTCTTCCAAATAATGTTATGGGTAAATACAAATACAAGTTCTCTGATATGGGCAAAGTACCTTTTGCTCTTGAGTATAAAAATATAAGACTTATATCTCGTTATTCTGAACTTACGCCTAAATCGGAAATAAGCTTGAAAACACACCTGACCAATTCTCTTAAATTGAACGGTCCCATAGTAGGTGCCCCGATGCATACCGCAGTTAACCACGAGACATGCATATCCTTAGGTCTTTCCGGAAACATAGGAGTTTTGCCCAAGACCATGTCAATCGGGGAGCAGGTCAGGATGGGCAAGAAAATAAAAAGGTATACTAGCAGTTTCATAACCAACCCAGTTACTCTTTCTCCGGATAATCTTGTTAGTGACGCTTTGAAAATAAAGAAAGATAAGGGCTTTAGCACCATTCCGATAACAGTGGACGGTTCCACACATGGTAAACTGGTAGGTCTTCTTGTAAAATATAGGTATTCTCCGAAGGATTCTGATAAAAAAATAAGAGATGTTATGATGGACAAGAAAGAGATGTCAATGGAGGGCCTTCTTTACAATGAGGACCTTACTTTGCCTCTCGCAGAAGAAATAATGAGGGAGAACAATTTCGGAAAGCTGTTAATAGTTAATGATAAGGGAAATCTACATTCTATAACTACGTGGCATGATGTTACTAAGAGAGAGGACTATCCAAATGCTTTGCTTGACAAGAATGACAGGATAATGTATGGTGCAGCGGTTGGCGGGCCTGGAAATGTTGATGACTTAAGAGAAAGGTCGAGAAGGCTTATAGAAGAGGCTGAGGCAGATGTCTTGTTTGTAGAGACTGCTCAAGCAGACTCTATGGGCGTTTTAAAGATAACAAAGAAAATTCTTAATGACATAACAGAAAGCTATAACATTCCGATTGTTTGGGGAAACACTGATAATTCCAAGTCCGCGGAGAACCTTGCTTCCGTATGTGAAAAAAGAGATGCAATAAAGGTGGGTATAGGACCTGGATCTATCTGTACCACCAGAATTGTCACTGGGGCAGGAAACCCTCAATTGACTGCTGTATGGGAATGTTCTAAAGTTGCAAAATATCACGGTATAAGATGTATAGCAGATGGCGGAATAGGAAGGACTCCAAGTATTGCTTCTGGAAATATTATAAAAGCGCTTGCAGCGGGTGCCGATGCTGTAATGGTGGGCGGGCTTATAGCCGGCTCATTGGAATCTCCCGGTGAGATAAAAGAGAAAAACGGCAGATTGGTGAAGGAGTATGTTGGAATGTCTTCTATGGAAGGTCTTAAGGCTGGAGGAGGTACTCGCTATTACGAAAAATTAAAAAACGCTGTCGTGCAAGGCAAGGAAGACGAGGTCCCTTTTAAGGGCTCCTTAAATAAGGTTATAGACGAAGTTTTTAAGAACCTAAAGTACTCGATGAGGGTTCATTACAATGTAAAAACAATAGAAGAGCTTAAGAAAGGGGATTTGGAGTTCTCTGTGGTCATGTAAATTTTATAATATAAGTAGTTTTGTATTTAATATCTTTTTTATGGAAGATTTGATACAGGTAAAAAATGCTTTCATTAGTGTTTATGACAAAACCGAATTGAGCGAACTGGGAGAATTCTTAAGAGAGTACGATGTAAATTTAGTTTCCAGTGGCAAAACAAAAGAATTTCTTAAAGGTAATGGAATTTATTTTAATTCAGCAGATGAAAAATCTTTTGACTTGGTTGTTTGTAACCTTTGTCCAAGCCAAGATAAAATAGAAAATTTTGATGTGGTTGGTCATGACATTATAACTTCTTCTGCAAAAAATTATAAAAAAGAGGCTGTTCTGACAGACCCCTCACAATACGACTATTTCATGAATGAGGTCTGCAAAAATAGCGGTTGTACAAGTTTGGATGCAAGAAAAAAACTTGCGACGGAGGCTTTCAGAAAAACGGCATCTTATAACACTTCATTTTATGATAAATCCTTAAGAGAATTTTCAAAGGAAAGATTTCCGGATACGATAATAAAGGTTTACGACAAGGTAAGAGAGCATAGATATGCTGAAAATCCTCATCAGGTAGGAGCCCTTTATAATGAGAGAGGAAAAGTAAGCATAGCAGATTCTAACTTAATAATACAAAATAAACAAATTTCTTACAATAATGACCTGGATGCGGATTCTATGCTGAAGGCCTCTCTGGAGTTGCAGAGATTTATGGACAGAAACCGCTTGGAAGGTTACAGTTCTGCATGGTTTAAACATACAAGCCCCACCGGAATGTGTTTCGATAAGAAAAGCCCCGTCAGGTGTATTGATAATACTTTTAAAACTGATGGTAAAAGCGCTTTTGGCGGTGGAGGCTCGACGACTTTCAAGGCCACGGGCGATATTTCTGATTATTTTAATAAAAACAAGATATTTCTTGAACTTTTCATGTCACCGGGATTCACAGAAAAAGCAAAATCAGGATTCAAGGAGAAAAAGAATAGAAGACTGATGGACATTTCTCCAATTTATGATAAGTACGATGAACTTCATGAAGGTTTCAGGCTTCAAGGTCTTTTGGGTGGCGGTACTTTGTTTCAGGAGTACAATAAAGGGTTTGCCGAGAAATTTAATATTGTTTCAAAAAGAAAACCTCAAAAAGACCACTTGCTGTCTGCTGACTTTGCTCAAATACCCACTCTTCTGGCAAAATCAAATTCAGCAGTTTTTGTAAAGCCTTATTATGATGAAAAATTATTGGGAATAAAAACTCTCGGAGTTGGATGCGGCCAGCAAAGCAGAGTTGACGTAATAGAGCTTGCGGCAAGAAAGGCAAAAAGCTTTAACCACGACTTAAAAGATAGTATAATGTTTACGGATTCTTTTTTACCATTCAGAGACGGCCTTGATGAGGCAGTGGATGCAGGGGCCACCACATTGGTTACTTATTATGGCTCTTTAAGAGATGAAGAAGTAATAGATGCTTCGAACGAAAGAGACGTGTCCTTAGTTCATGTTGATAAAAGATATTTTAGGCATTGAATTACATCTTTCTAGGGTTCCTGTCTTTAAGCAGATTGTCATTATATGTTGATTTTTCTTCCTTGTAAAAAACTCCTATCGGAACCTTTCCTTCTGCCGAGTATTTCCATTCTCCCGCTCTTTCTAATGCTTTTTTCATGTCCGTCGGGTCATGGTTTTCCATCTTATAAACATTTTTTCTTAGATACTCCAGTGAATTGTAAAAGCTTAAACAAGGTTCTATTACGTCTATTATTGCGAAACCTTTGTGGTTTATACCTTCCTTTATCATTTCTTTGAGATGATTCATGTCTGTGGAAGAAGACCTTGCTACAAATGTTGCTCCGGAAGAAATCATAAGTTTTATTGGATTTAGTGGATACTCGCTGTTGCCCGCGGGTGTTGACTTTGTCTTTAAGCCTTTTGGTGTGGTAGGTGAAAACTGTCCCGTGGTTAAACCGTAAATTCTGTTGTTGTGTATTACCATTGTTATGTCTATATTCCTCTTTGCCGCGAATATCAGATGTGATATACCCTCACCATAACCGTCACCATCGCCTGCAAATCCTATTACATCCAGTTCTGGATTAGCAATTTTCATTCCGCTTATTGTGGGAGGAACCCTACCATGAATAGAATAAAAACTGTTTACTTTTATGTAATCTACTATTTTTGCATGACAACCTATACCAGATGCTATTGCAAAATTCTCGTGTTTTCTGCCTTCTTCTATGAGTCCTTCAATAGCTTGTCTTGCAGCCGAGAGTATTACAAAGTGTCCGCAACCCGGGCACCACGTATTGTTTGCTTCAGTGTTAAGATTCATAAAATCTCCTCCAACCTTTTCTTTAATTCATCTGCGGTAAACGGTCTTCCGTCATATTTAAGTAATCTTTCTTTTATTCCCAGTATGTTTGCTAACTGACCGGTAGCATTTACTTCCACTGCTATTACCCTTCCTTTGAGATGTTTTTCCAATTCCCATGTGGGCATAGGCTCTAAATAAAGAGGCTGTACTACCTTAAGGTCAAGCTCTTTTGCGGCGTCTATACAAGGACCCTTGCTCGAACCCCAAGTTAAAAGAGTAACTTTTGATTTTTTGTTACCATAAACTTTTACAGTTTCTTCTTTTTTCATATCTTCTTTTAATATTTCCATCTTTTTCAGTCTCTTTTCCTGCATCTTTTTTATCATCTCAACATCTTCTTCAACCGTAATTCCTTTTTCATCGTGTTCGTAGCTTGTTCCTTTTGCTGTTGAAACGTCGCCGGGGAATGCAAGCGGAGATATTCCGTCATCTGTGAGCTTGTATCTTTCATAATCCCCGCTACCTTTCCATAACTTGGCTTCTTCTACTTCTACTTCTGGAAGTTTAACAGAAAATGTACTTTCACTTATTTCTTTGTCTACAAGAAGAACTCCGGGAACTTGATATTTCCATATAAGGTTCATGAGCTTTCCGGCCAAAAGATATGATTCTTCCGCGTCACCGGGAGCTATAGTTATTTTTGTCATATCACCGTGTCCTATATTAAGCACAAAATTTAAATCAGCCTGCATTGTATATGTCGGAACTCCAGTACTTGGTCCAGCTCTTTGGCTGTTTACAAAAAGTACAGGAGTCTCGCTCATAGCGCACATGCTGACAGTTTCTCCCATCAAGGCAAAACCTCCTCCGGAGGTTCCCACCATTGTTCTTACTCCAGCAAAAGACGAACCTACTGCCATGTTTGCGACTCCTATCTCATTTTCTACCTGAGCGGTAACCACACCCAAATCTTCTTCTTTTTTTGCAAGGTAATGTAGAATAGAAGATGCAGGGGTCATTGGATAAGCTATGTATATTTTCATTCCTGCAGCAGCGGCACCACGTGATATGGCTTCGTTACCAGTCATAACTTCTCTGGGTTCTCCTATTTTGTAGAAGTCATACTTTTTTTCTATTTTTTCGTTGCCGAACTTAAGTGCCTTAAGGTTTTCGTCAATAAATTTGTGAAAAGATTCTTTTACTATTTTTTCTGCAGTTATTAAATCAACTCCCGCATACTTGCATATAGAACCTATAAATATAGAATTTCTCAGAAGGGGGCTTCCGTTATCTTTTGCCCAAGAATGTGCAGGTATCCCTATTCCATCTGACTTTACTTTATCTGAGTCGTATATTATTTCCTTTGCTCTCCATTTGTGCTTTTCTATAGTGTCTTGGTTGAATGCCACCATAAGGTCAACATTATCATTGTGGCTGTATATCTTTTCGTCAGAAACTCTTACTATAGAGAAATTATGTCCTCCTCTTACCAGGGACTGATAATCATCATAAACAAAAACATGATAACCAAGTTCATTGAATATTTTGGCAATTATAACTCCTGATTGTTTTATACCATCCCCCGCTTCTCCTCCAACTAAAATAGAAATATCCATAATACACCACACATATCTTTCAAGTCTATTCTATATAAACTTTTATATTTTTTTAAACAATTCTTATTATGAAAAAGAATAATGCACATTACGTAGTTGTAACCGGTATAATAATAAAAGACGGTAAGTTTCTAATAACAAGGCGTTCTCCTGAGGAAAAAGCTTTTCCGGGAATGTGGACAGTTCCTGGAGGGAAACTCGATTTTGATGATTACAGCAAGAGAGAGAAAGATACTTCTTCTCACTGGTACAATGTTATTGAGGACCTTCTGAGAAGGGAAGTCAAAGAGGAAACAGGTCTCGAGATAAAGAACATAAATTATTTGACAAGCCTTACTTTTGTTAGACCTGATAATGTTCCGGTTGTTGTTTTAAGCCTTTATGCTGAACATGAATCTGGGGAAGTGGTGCTAAACGAAGAATCAATCGACCACGCTTGGGTTAGTCTGGAAGAAGCCAAGAATTACGAGCTAATAGAAGGTATTTATGACGAGCTTGTCATGATGGATAAAGTTTTAAACGGGAAGAAAGTGGGAGAATGGCAAAGAGCAAAATGAATTTATTCTTTGAATGTTTTATAATTTTGTTGGGCCCATAGTCTAGGAGGCCTTTTCTTTCGCAAAGAAAAACACTCGTGGAAAAGAAACTCACACGAAATTTGTGAAAAAAGAATGGCCTGGACAATGGAAATATGAAAATCAAAAATTTTCAATTTTTGGTTTGATACCAAAAGGACGCTACCTTGGCAAGCACCCTTTTAGAAAAAGCGTGCACGGAAAAACGGTGCCTTAGTTGGTAGAGATCCCGGGTTCGAGTCCCGGTGGGTCCACCACCTTTTTATATAATTTTTAAATCAATTAATTAAATGGCCCGATGATGAGCCGATATGGATTTACGTATATTTTTGTGCGTTTAGTATAAGCGGGCTGAGGGCCTCATCTTATAATTATAGATACTATAATAAAACTATTTGATTACTTTATTTTATCTATATTATTTCTATATTGTTTTATTATAATAACTTTATATATAATATATAATAACTTTATAAAAACTATAATAAAATTATATAGTAACTATATAGTTACATAGTAAACTTTATATTATAGAAATATGATAACAATAGTAGGTTGTGAAATGAAGGACGAAATCCCAAGCGATCTAGAGAATAAGATAGTTAAACAACTTAAGAGTGGATTGATGTCCGTGTCATCTTTAGCAAAAAGGTTGGGTGTTAGAAGGGATTTTCTTGCAGGCTATTTAGAATGTCTGCGTCATCAAAACAAACTTGAAAGAATGGAGGTAGGTAAGGCATATGTCTATAGGGTTAGACAATAAACTGTTCTATCTGGTAACGGTAGCAACTTTGATATTATTCAGTATATTTGTTATTGCTGACCTTAGCGGAATACAAATCAACCAACCTTCAGAGAACGGAGAAATATCTGGGACTTATACTATTACGGCTCAAGTTACAGGCAGTGGAAATCAAAACACTACTACTGTTTATTTCTTTATATCCAATGACGGAAGCAGTTGGGAATCTATAGGCGAAGACAATGAAGTTGGTCCCAGCAATACTTTTTCAATAGATTATGACACCACGCTAAAAGATGACGGAAATTACTACTTTAATGTTACTGCAACAGATGGTAATGATACCGTTACCTTGGATACTCCAAGGCGTGCAACAATAAACAACATAGTCGTACCTGACCCTTCAAATCTGAAAGTTTCTGATTTACCTAATGACCAGGGAGGTTCATTAAACATGTCCTGGAATTGGGACGGAAGCTGGGATAATTTAGAAACATTTACAATAATTCTTGATGACGGAAGTTTTGTAGTAAATACTTCAGTACCTTTTTACGTGGATAGCGGACTCACAGATTGTGAAACATATTGTTACAGCGTGAGGGCTGTTGGTTCTAGTGGAGATGTCTCTGGGTGGACTGGTCCTGTTTGTGCCGAACCTAACGCAGAACCAATAATGGATGGTGTTGTAATAACCCCAGAAAACCCAACAAAATTAGATACTGTACAATGTGTAGGCTTTATGCATGACATAAACTACGGTTTCTGCGATTTTAGTTTTTCAGCTTTGTATTATATAACCGGTATAAGATATCCGACAGGTTCTAATGACATGAGCGGTACAGTAAACTGTTTCCCAATAAACGAGAGCCAGTGGGAAGATGTAGAAAAACCTAACGGCGCTACACACGAATGTATAGTTACAATAACTAACATAGAAAAAGGAGACAAATATTCATGCTATATGACACCATATGATGGCAAGGAATACGGTGTTTCTAATTATACACAGGATGCACAGGGCAACCCCAAGATAACTTACATAAACAACAGCAGACCAACTGCACAGAATGTTCATGTAGAACAGATAGAAAGCAACGATTCAACCACACTAAGTTGCAATTACACTTTCTTTGATAATGATTTGGGTGATACAGAAAACACTACAGAAGCAAGGTTCTTTTGGTACAAGAATATAGATGGTTTAAACAACTGGGTCCCTCTTGAAGGACAAAATGGTAGAACTTTGGTGAACACAGATGAGCAGACTTGGTTTAGTAAGGATGATAAAATAAAATGTTCGGTCATGGTAAAGGATATAGATTATACTTGGCCTGTTTTTGTTAACCATCTTTTTGATTCAGAGTATAGAAATTCCACAATATATACAGTTCAAATGAACGCAAATCCAGGTCTTGCCAATGATTGGAACGACGCAAACTCCAGCGAGTACTCGGTTGAGATAGGAGATACAATAAACTTCTTTGCTTCCTGGATAGACGAGGATGATAGCCAGATAAACATGTACGTATGCGAGAACTTCATGAGCGACGAAGAACAATACAGTGACGGCTTGGATAATATATCTTTTGGAAATACTACAAGCGTTTGGTTTTACACCAACAGAACGGGCATGACAGCCGATACTATTTCAATAAGGCCTTTCGATTGGGAGGGTTCTGGAAATAGAACTAACCATACATACGATATTTATGCTTACGAAGTTGATGAGAAGTTGACTACGGACACGAACTTCTTGATTGGCAAGGTAAACGATGTATCATTGACCATGAACGAGTACAACACATTTAAGTTAGAGTACAGTGCTGCGGCTTATCCAGACAAATATATAGGTTTCAAGATTTGCTTGGATAATGACAATGACGAAGAATGTGATAATGGCGGGGAAGGTGTTTTTATTCACGCCAACAGCACTTCGGGAGATTATGAAGCCATGGAGATAGGAGTCTCATCAAATACCACATACTACGACCCTGATATAAAGATAAATTATCTTGAGGGTGGGGTTTGCGACGGAAAAACTTACTGCAACACAACCTCTACTTCATCCAATCCAGTAAGCTGTTCTTTTACTGCATCATCCAATGAAGAATGGGAAAACGATTACAAGATAAAGGTATGTGATGACGAGGGAGCCTGTTCAAATATTAGGTCAAACACATTTTACGTAAACAGAAAACCCATAATTGACTGGGTAAACATTAGCCCCTCTTACCCTTTAAACAACCAGACAATAACATGCAGTTACAGTGCCCATGACCCAGACGGACATGACATAACAAACAACCAAACATTTTGGTATTATAGAAATGAATCTCTTGCAGTCTGGGAATATTACGGACCGGCAGATCATATAAATCCGAGCAGGACAAACATCGGCCAACAATGGATATGCGAATACATGGCAACTGACCAATATAGTTTGGCAAATAAAAAGAACAGCTCAATATCCTTTGTAGTAGTTGCTGCAAATGACAGCACACCATTCATAGTAGATATGGATTCAAACGAGCCAACAAATCCTGTTAATGTTGGAGAAGAGTTAAGTTTTGTTTTGGATTGGGAAATGATTAACAGTACGGGTGAAGAGGATATGTTTCTTTACATCTGCGATTCTCCTGAAATAGATCTTGGTGGCTGTACAGGAAAGACATACTATCAGTCTCCGGTCGGCGGGGAAGTTATGTCAGATCCTTTTTTTGCAAATTATACCGCTGTAAAATCTGATGACACTAATCAAACTTATTACTCTAAAATTTGTTATGAATTAGACTGTTCTTCTGTTTACAGTAGTGTTTTTTATGTTAACCACAGACCTACTGCACAGAATGTTGCGGTAAGCCCCGGTTATCCTAACACCAAGTCAGATTTGAACTGTACATATGAATATAACTTTTCTGGTACCGGTGCCGCGAACTCATCTGATGTTTGCATTTCAAACAATGAAAATGCTTCATTGGCATTGTTCAAGTGGCATATAAATGGTGTCGAGGTACCGGGCGAGAACGGTCAAGTATTAGACTATCCTTTCGTTTTGGACGACGAGGTATCGTGTTCAGTTAAGTTAGGAGATGTTCATGGTCTTTATGATGATAAATATGTAAATTCGAGCAATGTAACAATCAGAAGCATATCAAACATACCAATAATATGGCCTCTACCGGATTCGGTCAACGAAAGCATATTAAACATAATTGGTTATATAAACGACAATACTGTCTTGAATGTAACTGGCCAGGCCCTGGACAATGAAAACACACCACATACAAATGTAACTACACAATTTGAGAGAACAATAAAACTCGGAGATAATGTTATAGTTGAAAATATTACTGAGGGAAGCAACTACATCAAAATAAATTCCACATCACACAAAAGCTTTAACAGTTCAACTTATCTGAGGATAGAGAACCAAAACAGGACATACTTTGAGTATTATAACATAACGGGAAAAGTTAAGATAGAGGGAGTTTTGTATGATTATTACAAGGTTTATATATCACCAAATCTTGAGGAAAATGTTACTGTCGGGATAGTTGTTCATTCTTACAATAACAGCTACCCTAACGGATGGTTCAATCTTTCCTTAAACTTGTGGGAAGGTGAGAACACTCTTAGGGTGAGAGGTAAAAATTCAGTTGGCTCTGGAGCAACCTTTGAGGATAATGTATACTTTGATAACCATACTCCGGTTTTTGATTTGTACATGATACCAAACGGGACTATTACAGAGGAAATTGTTCTTGACTTCAATATTTCAGATGATTACGGATTAAACATGAGTACTTTATTGTTGAATATTTCCAATGGAACATACAACAAGAATTATTATTACGACGAAAATATAAGCTGTTTCGATGAAAGAGCTGTGACAGATTACCTGGAAAGCGAGAATATTTTATCAGGGGGTAAGATTTATGAGGTTGTCCCATACTCGGTAGAGGACTGGGTAGTTTTCCAGGTTCATTACGATAACTCTACAGATACTACCGACCTCATGGGGGAGGGGGATTCTTATACTCTTTCCGACGGTAGCGAAATTTTCTTGAAAGAAAAATATAATAATAGTGTTAAATATTTCTTAACTTCCTTGGATATACAAGATAAAACATATTGTTTTGTAGAGACTTTAATGGATATGGGGGATTCTAACTTAACATTTTCAATAACAGACAAATCTGGAAACTTCGGTTCTGAAGCAAAGGAGATTACAGTTGGGAACATAACTCAGCCTGCACCTGATGTCTATATAGAAAGCAGCATAGTACACGACACCGAATTGTTTATGTCATGGAACATAAGCACAGGTGACCCGACTTCTGTTAGTTCTTTGGAGTATACTGTCGGCGACGAACCTTACCCCAACCAGTATTGGTATTCTGTTACAGACGGTTGGGTTACTGCAACACAAGAAGAGATAAATAACGGTAACTTAACCACAGATGAGCTTGATTTGGTTGATGACGAGACATACTATTTCAATGTAAGGTATAAAAAGTATTCTTGGTCGGATTGGAGTCTTATTGGGACGAGCCCCTCAATAAAATATCTTGAGACACAAGAACCTTCAGACCGTCCCACACCAGTTGAAATAACGACACCCAGAGAAGTTCACAATACTGAAGTGTTGAATGCTAGCTGGACAGAAAGCACTGCTTCAGAAGGATACAACATAGATTATTATGAATATGCAGTTGGTATTTCAAAGTATCCAGACTCTGGCTGGAACATCACCTCGGATGGATGGATAAACAACGGACTTGATAGAAATGTTTCAAGGGAGTTTAACCTAACAAACAAAGGAACTTACTACTTTAGCGTCAGGGCTATAGATGATGGAGGTTTAGTAAGTAATATAACATCCAGCGGTCCTACAACTTACTATAATCAGATAGCACCAACAGCGACAGTAATGTCAGTTGAAAACGATACTTACATGTACGACGGATGGCTTGACGATGTAAACAATAGTCTGACAAACATAACTGTTCACGGAAACAGAAACATAACTTGTTATTATTCTGAGTATGATAGAAAGTTTATAGACATGGTAACTTGGGGAGACAGTAAGTGCAATGCTTCTGGTGAATGGGGAGAAAATCTTACATGTCAGATACCAAATCTTACAATTGATAATCAGTATACATTTCATATAGCTTGTAAAGATTCTGACGGAAGAGAACAGAACAGAGACCAAAACACGCAAGTAGTTTTCAGCATAGACTTTTCACCTCCTGTAATAAATGTTATCCACCCGACTGAAAGAAACTATACAAAAAGACAGGGCAAGTTTGGTTTTAATGATGTATTTTTGTTTAATATAACAGACTATCCGGGCGGTGTCGGAGGAGCAAATGTAACCATATCAAACGCAACAAATATAATACAAACAGGAGACCTTGTTTTCTACTCATATGAAAATTCAGAATTCTCTTGGTTTAATGAAAATTACACTGAAGGAAATTATTCTATAACTGTTGAAAGTTGGGATAATTTCAATCATTACAGTACTTATACCAGAAACTTCACCCTAGATAAGACACCACCGAACATAACAGCTGATATATTAGGAGAGGTTAACGGTTCTTACTTCAGGGAAGGGTTTAACGTAACCACAAATATACAGGATTATACTAATGTAACTTATACAGTTACCAACACAAATGTTAGCGGAACCAATACTTCAGTCGGTTATGGTAACGATGTTAATTGGACAACTTACGTAAATGTTTCTGGCCTTGAAGATGGAGAGTATTTGTTGAATTATATTGCAAAAGACAGTGTAGACAACACTGTCAACAGTTCAGTTAATTTCTATGTTGATAATCACGCTTGGTTTAACCAAAGCAATCCAATAGGAAACTATACCCTGGTGGAGGAAAAGACATTTTCAAATGCCTTGGATTTGGATGAGTATTTCCTTAATTTAACAACTGAAGATGTGGAATATACATATTCAGGAAACGAGAACATATCAATAGAAATACCTGTTAGAGAAGAAGTATTACTTTCCGATTGGGAGAATTCAGGAGAAAGCGGTTCAGGATATGTAGTAATGCAATTTTCTGATACCAATGTTATATTGATGAATGCTAACGGGACATTCTATCAGAACGTTACTGCAAATTCATCTACGAAGTATATGCTCACCGGAGAGCACAAATCCAATAATACAAATGACTTTGTTTACTCTGTGATATTTAGTTGTTATAATGATGGAGAATTTATTGGTTCAGAGCAATATGAATTTAATTCAACAGCATCATGGAAAGGGCTTAGCTTTAATTACACTACTTTACCACAGGCAAATAAAATAAAGATTGAATTGAGTCAGAAATATGACAGTTTTAACCAATCAACCAATTCTCAGTGGAGAAACTTTAATTTGTATAAATACTATGACCACGGTCACATGGTTTCTTTCACACCAAATGATAATTGGGTAGGTGTTGAATATGTAACATTTTATGCAAACGATTCCTTTGGTGTAATCCAGCCCAGCAACACTATAAAATTAAATGTTACAGAAGATTATTGTAACCCGCCTTCCTCCGGGCCTTGGGTTCTTAATCAAACACAAACGGCACAGTGCAGTAAGGCAGACCAGTCACTACTCAACAACCTTGATTATTTAAACATAACAGACCAGACGGTCATGAACATGTCAAGTTTGGTTTTGAATATACCTATAAGATTCAAGGATAACAGCACCGGTTATGCAAGAAATTCCATACTTCATGACACTTTATACCTGACTGATAACAGCACATTCATAGCATGGAATACTTCACTTAATATAGTAGAGCTCAAAGGAGATTCCACCCTTGAGGTTTACAACAGCCCGCAGACTATAATAACGTTAAACATAGATGGTAACCAGAATTTAAGGCTAGATAACGAAAATGTGGGGTCGGCCACGTTTAGAAGGACTAGCGGTGAGATAATAAATTCTACAATAAACTCAAGTACCTTTTACATAAATGGAACTGGAGAAATATTTAATTTGAAAGAGGGTGTTAATAACGGCTACATAAACACGACTGATATGAATTTGAACTTCACAAATGTCTTGATAGGAAATGTCAGTGTTTATTCTCTATCTGATTCATTATTGAATGTTAACAATTCCTATATAACAATGTTCGACAACGAGGGAACTGTGAACTTTTATGACTCTTATTTAGGCACTCTAAGACTCGATGGTAATTCATCATCAAACTTCACTAATTGTAGCACGGGTGTCCTAATACCCGATACAGACAGTGGTGAAACTAGTGTTATTTATGGCAATTTGTCTGTAGGAAGTAAACAATCTATAAGTGCGGGAAAGATAGAAAGGCACTACCCATTTTATGCTTATAATGGAGAAGGTAATTTACTTTCTGATTTGAATGTTACAGTGCAGTCAAACTACTTCAGCACTTCAGGCGGTTATGTAGAATTCCCAGTGGAATTTAACTCTTCTAATTGCGGAGATGAAATAATAATTTACACAGATGGTTTGAATTTGATTAATATTAGTCTTGATGAAAATACTCCTGTATCATTACAAGATTGGTTGTTGGATCCGGATGGAGATGAAAATCCAATTCTAAATGACACGGATGACGATAACGACGGCATAGTTGACAGCTCGGATTCTCTTACGGGCGATGAGACATGGATTGAAACCAATACAGCAGGCATAAATATTTCTGTTAATGGTTCTTACAACCTCAATCAGATATTCTCAGGCACATTATTCACCGTGATTCATGATTCTTACGGAATTGTTGCTTCATTTTATTGGAATTACAGTGAGAGCACTCTTGAGTTACAGTATATCAATATAACTAAGGGAAAGACTAGCAACAAAATGGAATACTTAGTCATAAACGGGCTTGAGATGCAAAACGGATTAACTAAAACAGTTTACCTAAACAAAACAAATTCGTCTTCTAGAGTTTGCGTTTACGATGAAGATTCTGTCTCATTAACTGTTTTGACAAGTGACATAAACTGTGCGGGAGGAGTTTCTCTTTACTGTCCGGGAACTAGTGGCGGTTATTCCTGTTCCATAGAGAGTAACACGACTTTAAACATAACCGGATTGGCCCACAGCGGAGTAATTCAGATGACTGAAACTACAACAACTACCTCCAGCACCACGACTACTATAGATGGTGGTGGAGGAGGAGGTACAAGCGGGGGCAGTTCTGGTGGATATACCGGTGCAACATCAATAAATGTGTCTCAGGACAGAGTCGAGATTAATGGATTGTCTATGTCCAAAGACATAATGAAGACTGTTGATATAGAAGATTGGAACGGAATGGTATACAGAATCGTATTTTATCCAATAAACACAGTATACAACGCTCAAGTAATAATGGAAAAGCTTGATGAATGGCATGTGTTTGAGGTCCCAAGAATATCCAGAGATGGCTGGAAACTTTACCATTATCTAAAAGTTGATACAAGCAATATTAATGACAGAGTAGATAATATAGATTTTTACTTTTCTGTTGATAAAGACTGGATTAGAAAAAATAACGTAGGAACTGTAAGTCTCTGGAAGTATGATGGCGGATGGAAAGAACTTGAGACAGAAGAAATAAAGGAAATTGCCGATAAAAAAGAGTATAAGTCGAATTTTGAGGGATTTTCTCATTTTGCAATAATGGGAAAAGTAAGGGAAACTACAACAAGCATAATCCAGAATCCCATAGAAGATGACGACACAGTTTGCGGTAATGGTATATGTGAGTTTGGCGAGGATGAAGAAGATTGTCCTTCTGATTGCGGAAGGTCTTCTAGAAATGAAATCGATATGATATGGCTTATACCCTTAATATTGGTTATTTTGATAATTTTTGGTATAAAACTATACTTCAAAAAACATGGAAGGGGAGCTCCCAAGCCAGTTAAAATAAAACCAACTCCGCCGCCCGACCACAAGTTAAGAATAGGGGATATAGTAGCCGAACCCGATAAATATAAAGGAAAAAGAGTTAAGATTGACGGTAAAATAGTTTATTCTGAATTCATACCAGAGGAGAATAGAATGTTTTATAGGATAAAGGATTCAACAGGTCAGATAAGCGGCTTGTGTAGGCACGCTGGCTATGAAGGAAGGGGTGTAATAAAGGGTATAGTAAGAAAGAAAGACGGTAAACTATACATAGAATTTTAATTTATTTTAAATCTTAGAAAGGCAGCTATACCACCCAGCCTGGATAATTTTTGTCCTGATTCGTGTTCTTCTGATATTATCAATATTTCTGCTCCTTTTCTTTCGGCTTCATCCATTAGTTTCTCGTGTTTTTTCAGTTCTTTTTCGGATACAAGAAGTTTTTCTACCGCACCCATTTCAACAGCCTCCTTTACTTCGTTCTTGCCGTAAGTAACAATTGAATTTTCCTTACTTAATTCATCAAAAAAATCTTCCACTATTCTTGTTTCAAAGCTAATCCTAGATTCTCTGGTTATTTTATCTATAACACCTTTTTTTATTATTTCCTGTAATCCGTTTTCACCTGCATGTGAACAAGATGCAACACTTATGTTTTTTTTAATTTCTATGTTTTTTCCATCTATTTCTTTATAAAGGTCTTCTTTTGTAAATCCGGGACCTGCCAGTATAATCTTCTCATAATCTTTTTTGTTTTTTAAGAAATTAATTATCTCTTTAAAATATTTTTTTGAGTCACTTTCACCAAATTGCTTGCCCGGTTTTTCGTTATTTATGTCAGATATTTTTTTTATTTTATCAGTTACTTCAAAAAAAGATGATTTTCTTTCATCCATTATGCATATCAATAATCTTGGTTGTTTTATCAAAGATTTTTTAAGCTTTTCTATCTGCCATTTTTTCCAGTTTTTTTCTATGTTTATTATTTTTCCTTCTTCTGCTGTTATCGTGTGATAAGAACCCAGTGTATTATCAGGACCTTCTATTATTTTTCCAGTAAGTCTTAGCTTACCTGAGTATTCGTGAAATTCTTTTTTTTCAAGAGAAATTTTGATAAAAAACAATTTTTTGCCTGCCTTTTCTTTTTTGTCGCCTCTTAATATTTCGATACTTCTTGGAGATTTTGCACTAATCAAATCCTCTTCTTCAAGTAAACTTTCTAATTTCCATGCGTCATCCGGTGTTTCTATTTTAACTTTTACCAGACCTTTCTTTAAGTCTTTTTTAAGTATCTTCATTATTTCACCATTTAACAGCTTCATTTGGCCTATATATTTATACGACGGTACTATAAAATAAATAGAATAAAGGAGGCGCCCCCATGGGAAAAATCCCGTATTTTACAAAGGTTTTTATAGTAGGTATCTTGCTTTTTTTTAGTTTTTACATGATGATGGATGGTGGTAATTTTCTTGTTGGTCCAAGTTACAGGTTTGTGCCTCCGGAGAGAAGCAATCGTTCTGTCAGCGAGCCCGAAATAAATCTACCGGAAGATGATTTTGTGGGTACCAGAGAAGTTGAAGATTTGAGGCACATATATCTTATGAGAAAACCCTTCAAAATAAGTTATGTAACAGAGAAGAAATCTTTTATACAAGAGGATGAGTTGACAGTTAAAAACGGCATACTCGAATCGAAAGAATATAATAAAATATTTTCTCTCACCGAGGATGATTTGAACAAGATGAAATCTGTTTCTCTTTTGGGAGAAGTATACGATACAAATCTTTACGGAAGATTGATTTTTGGTTTAAACGGTAAAGAGATTTTCTCAGAGCCACTTAAAACCGGAGAAAGTTTTGAAATACCTATTGATATTAGTTTTTTCTCAGAAGATAATGAATTTTTGGTTACTTCGGAGTCCAGCGGCTGGAGAATGTGGGCTCCCACTGTATATAAGTTAAGGAACCTTGAGCTGAAGAGTGACTTTGTTGGAACAGTATCACAAAGTTTCAATTTTTATGTAGGCGAAAAAGAAACACCGGTAAATCTGGGAAGAATTATAATTAATTTTGACGAAATAGAAGGTGACGGAAAACTTTTTGTTAATGTTAATGGGGTAAATGTTTTCAGCGATACACCCAGGTTTATACAGTGGATTGATTTTGAAGACATAATAAGAGAAGGAGATAACTTGATTGAAATGTCTTCTGAAAGGGGAACCGAATTTACAGCAAGAGATGCGGAAATAATTATATTCTGGGATAGAGAGGCTTCGGAAGAACTTGAAATGAATTTCTACTTGACCGGTTCTCAACATAGAAGATTACCGGGAGAAATAAAATTCAAGATAGAGAAAATATTTGAAACACCAACTTCTCTTGTAGCTACTGTAGAAAATCCTGACGGAGACAAACATTCTCTTGTTGTGCAGGGTGTTCTTGACGAGGGAAATACCATAAGCTTGAGGCTTCCTAAGAACTATGCAGGGGTTGGTGAAAACAAGGTAATATTCTCGGTAACAGGAAGCGGTGGCTACACTATATCAGATTTCCATGTTGATTTATGAAATATAAAAATTGGAGCAATATCTGTGATTAAGATTATCTTTGATTAAAAACAAAGGAATTGTTATAAAAGAAAAAAAGCTTAAAAATAGGAAATCCAATAACTTAAATATAAAAAGAGCACCCTCAGGTGAAGGAATGGGAAGCGAATATAAACACATATCAAAGCAGATAAAGAGTGCCGTTTCTAATAAAGACATGAACAAATTGAAATATTGCAGAGAGAAAATAACAAATAATATTGATAAATTTAGTGATTATGAGCTTGAAAAGCTGAGAAGTGAATTAAACAAGGCTATGAGATGGGTAGCTTATGAAGCCGAAGCATATCAGGATACAAGACCCGGGAATTTTGTTAAGAAACATGTTAAAAAAATCAACAAAGGAAACGTAGACAGAGACCAGTTGTTAAATGATATAATATCCAAATCACCCGGTCTTAGTAATAATGATATAAATTATTTGTTTGAATTTTTGAATAAAAAAGAAGAAGCACTTAGAAAGAAAAAAGTCTTGGGTTCAAAAGCCGTTGTAAAATTAAAAAATATTATTTCTAATTCACAACTTGAAGATTTTAGTAGTTTAAGGCTGCTTATAAGAGTTTTTGCTGACGAAGGCAAGATAACCGAGGAACAGTACGAGATATTGAATAAATTTTTGTTGGAAAGAGAGGCTGAAAAGGAAAGACACAGAAAAAGAGTTGAATCTAAGTCTGTCGGGGATATGAATAAACCTCCTAATGTATCCAAAGATCTATTGAAAAAATATAGTTCAAAAAAATATGAAAAACCTAGTATTGGTAAATTAATTAGGAGAAAGGATAGTGGAGTTTCTACACGAAGAGAAAAGAAAAAAATACCGGCTGCTTACAAAGAGGCCGGTGATTGGTTTGAAAGGACTGAAAAAGAAAATGAAAGAGCAAGAAAAAAATTGCTTGATTTACAGAGAAATGAGTATGATCAAGCTCTGAAAGATACCGGAAAGTTTTTTGAACAAACTGAGAAAAAGTTAGAGAAAGAAAAAGCTTTGGAACAATCAGGTAAGTTTTTCGATATGACGGAGAAAAAAATAGAGTCTCAAAGGAAAAAAGATGAGGAAAAAGATAAAAAGACAACAAATCGAGAAAAACCAAGTGGAGGAAAATGCCCCAAATGCGGTTCCCATAATTTAAGATATGACGCCGATGGTAAAATTGCATGCAATTCGTGCGGTTTTATAGGATCTGGGTATGATTTTTATCCAGATAAGAAAGGCTTGGAAGGTACTAGTGTGGGCATTTTGCATTCATCTATAACTCCTATTGTAACATCTTTGGTTTTAGGTCTTTTGGTATCTTTGGTCTTGGGCCCATACACAAACCAGCTGGGGGCAACACTAATAGGAGTGGGAATAATATTTTTCGGCTTGAGTAAAATTTAGTGATAATATGACAAAGAGATGTTTCAACTGCGGAGAGGAAATAAGTAGCTATCCTTGTCCTATTTGTCATGCTGAAAAACCGGGTTTGTTAGATCAGGGAGGTTATCATCCTGAAAAACCCACTTCTGTTTTTAACATTGATTCATTTGAGTATATAGGTTATGTAAGGGCTTTTTTCAGGTCTTGTGGTTTCATCTTTTTGAGCTTGGGGACATTATTGATGTTTGGTCCTCTCCCGTTTTTGAAGTTTATACCATTATTTGTTCTTTCTGTTGGAATAATGAGCTCGCCTTCTGATAGCGTTTCTTCAGACGAGGAAGTCGGTCTTTCTGTTTTGAAAATGATTTTAGGAATTTTAATGGTAATCACATTCGGATACATATTTTCAGATATTAGCTCAAGCAATCCGACTTTGTTTTGGTCTCTTATTTTAATTGCTTCAGGATTTTTCATAACTATACCATCCGTTGATGTTCAGGGTAGAAATGATGTCTCAGCAAAAATGCTTCAAAAATTTTACGAAGTTGGGGAAAGATTAAGTGAAGGTGTTAGAAGATCTGCCGGGGAGAAAGACGCTGGTCAGATTGGAAAATTTTTTATGTATCTTGTTATTATCCTTGTTTTTGTTACTTTGGTAGTTTTTTTACTTTCTATTACAGCTCCTGACATATCTGTTGATTTAACTAAGTTTTTCACTATTGGAATCGGGATTGTCATGGCTGCGGTTTCGGTGGGTATTGGTTTTTTGTTGGGTAGAAACGTAAATGGTATAATACTGGGCGCTCTTGGTGGAGGCGGTCTTGCACTTAGTTCAGTTTCGTTCTTAGGACAGTCAGGCACTAGCAGTCTTGTTGGTTTTGTAATATTCTCATCAGTTGTTGGTTTGGGAATACTCGCTTCCGTCCCCGTGGACAAGGCAAAAACTTTCATAGGCGTACCAATACTTGTTGTTGCTCTTGCAAGCACAGCAATAGCTTACCCTGATATAATGGGAGAAGCTGTTTTTGGTGACTGGTGGCCTACAATTGATTATAACATAGACCAGATAGCGGGACCTATAATGGAAAATCTAGGGTCTCCTTTGGGAACATTAGGATATGGTTATTCTTGTCTTGCTAATCCTATAGCATGTTATCAGGATTATAAACCAAAAACTTATACCAAGAGAAGTATAAAAGCAGTTGAGGTAACCGATTTACAAATTTTCGGTAACGAAAATATAGAAAAACCCGGCGAGGTTTTGATTATTGGTAGGATAGAAAATAAAGGTGACAGGAGTGCTTATGATATAAGTATAACGCCAATAGAACCATACTATACACAGGGTACTTTGGAAGAGGAAAGGATTCTTGCTGGTACGGTTAGTATGACATGTGAAGATGGAAATACAGCAAATCCAAGTTGTCCTTTACCTAAATTAATACCAGGAGAGATGCGTGAAATAGTTCTTAGATATAATATTGATAATCTTGTTAGTGGTAATTATGTTTCTTACGGTGTAAATATAAGTTATGACTTGAGTGTTGAAGGTCTTGTAGATGTAATGATAATGAATAAATCTTATTATTATAGGCTTGATAGAAACGGCAAATTGGATGTAAAGGAACAAGTTACAGAAGATACTGGTGGTCCTGTAAGACTTGGTATTGCTTTAATGAGAAACAACATGCCGGTAAGAGATGATTTGGAGGAAGTTCCGGTTATGCTTTATTTGGAAAATGTAGCTAATGGTTATGTTGATAATATAAAATATGCAAGAGTTGATGTTAGCGATATAGAGGGAACAGAAGATACTTATTGTGAACCAAGTCTTGGAGATGATAATGATTTGAAGTTAAGAGGCTTGGCTGAGTACATGGACGGAAACGAAACAATAGGAAAACCTGTAAAGGCTATATGTATATCAAGGATACCTAATATAGACGTAGAGCAGAAAACTTTTGCATTGACTGGTTTGGTTAATTATACTTATGTTGATAAAATTGAAAATAAAATGAAAGTTAGTTTTGGGTCTTATATGGAATGTATATGTCAAGATCCAACTAGTGGGCAGATGAAAACTCTTAGAATTTATGAGTGCGGTAGTGGAAACAGTGCTTGTTCAAGTTTATGTGGTTCTTGGAATATGGTAGATTGTAGGGAACCCTCTGAAGGTGATGATGGAGATAGTGGAGACGGGGGATCATCTTGCACGGATAGCGATAACGGCCCAGACCACTTTAACAAAGGAACTGCAACAGGAACCGATGGTATAGGACATACTGATTCATGTAGTGGTGATCAGTTGACCGAGTGGGATTGTGATGGAGATTCTGTATCAAGTCATAATTACAATTGTATGAATGGTTGCAGTAATGGAAAGTGTAACAGTAATAATTATGTTGACGTTAACTGTACGGATTATGATGGTGGTTATAACTATTATAGAAAATCCAGAGCTACTGAGGGAGATACGACTTATAATGATTGTTGTATGGAAAGTTCTGGTGGAGATTGTTTGGATTCTGCAACTAATCTTGCTGAAGCTGTTTGTGAAGGTGGCAGTGCAACAAGAAACTTACATAATTGTCCAAATGGATGTAGCAACGGAAAATGTGTAAAATAAATAAGAAACTTTTATATTCAAAAAATTAAAAATTAAAGGTGGTGAAATGAGTTTAAAGGAAATTTTGTCTGTTTTGAGTATTGTTTTTATTTTATCTCCTGTTATTTTTGTTTCAGGTTGTGTTGAGGGAGGCGGTATGCAATCTGTTTTCGAATCTCTTGGTATAGTTGAGACTGAAACAGTAAAAGCTCCTACTGATGTTATTGTGGTAGAAGATATAGAGGTAATACCTAATCCGCCCGTTTCTGCATCTACTGAAACTACAGATTCTACTTTCACGATTTCTTTTATAGTAACCAATATAGGACTCACAGATGAGGGCGCAAAAGCCGCTGAAGATGTATATGCAACTGTTTATGACTGGGGTAGATGTGATGAAGTGGATATAAGCAATGATATAGGAGGTGCTACAATTTATCCTGGAGGAGGCGCCGAACTTGTTGAATGGCAATTCAAGGCACCTACTAACGAAGACCTGGGGAGAATGGAAGGGAAGTGTCCAATACGTTTTAAGGTTGAATATGAATATGATTCCTACACGACCTCGGATATAGCCGTTATTGACCATGATAGATTAATAAATGCAAATAGGGCTGGAGAGAAAATATCAATTACTCCAGTTCAGACACAGTCAAGAGGACCATTAAAAATAGAAATGCTTTTTGAAACCCAACAACCAGTGGATGAAAACTTAGTTATACCAGCAATAATCAGAATTCATGATGAAGGAAGTGGTATGTATGAAGAAGTTCCTTCTGGTGTGTTTAGTGTTGAATTTGATAACGGTCTTACTGTTAACTCATGCCATCCTGTAAATTGGATAAACGTGGTCAGTGACACAGAAATAGTTAACGATGCACCCATACCTTTAATAAAAGGAGTATCTCCTCCTATAAGATGTGACTTACAATCTGCTGATATTAGTGATATAAAGACATACAAGGCTGTCGCAAAATTAGAGGATTATGTTTATCCTCTATATGAGGAAAGGATGGTTACAATAAAACCAACATATACTATGGATTAAGAAATGAAAAAAGTATTTAAATAAGTTAAATAAATTAATAAAAAGGAGATAAAAATGGAAAAAGGAGTTTCAATACCAATAAACACTTTGGTTATGTTAGCAGTGGCAATAATAGTGTTACTAGCAGCAGTTGCTTGGTTTATGGGTGCTTTCGGACCCACAGCACAACAGCAGACATTACAGCAGAACTTTAACTCTAAGTGCCAAAGCTGGGCCTTATCTAATTGTGATAATTGTACTATAGGTACAGCTGGATGTGTGGAAAGTACTGATAGTCTAGGAATGCCTGATAATGTAGCAAAAGCTTACCACAACATGACTGGTGTCGGTTATGTACCAGATACTAGTATAGATACTAGGTACGAAGTAGTCGCTGAAGCCTGTAACTGTCTAAAACCATTTGGTCGTGACTTTACATACTAGCATAACCCATTTTGTTCTTTTATTTTTCTTTTGTTATAGTGGTTAACATGAAGGGAGTTATAATCACCTCGGAAAAATTAATTATAATTATATCAGGTGGTGTTTTTCTCGCTGCGACTTTTATTTTCTTTATGGGTACCTTTTCACCGGGCTTGGATATATACAGGCAAAAACAGGACTTTAATTCTTTATGTGTTTCCTGGGCAAGGACTAATTGCAAGGGAGACGAGATACCTTACGAACTTTGTTGTTCTTATTCTTCAATAGAAAAAAAAGATTTTTCAAAATTTGATTGTAGTGATAAAGATAACATAAGGAAAGTCGCGAGAGCTTGTGGCTGTGTAGAACCTTTCGGGATGGGTTAATGCAGAACATTTAAAAAGAACACTTTCTATAATTTAGTTATGAAGAGTTACTTTCTAATTTTGTTTTTATCTTTAGTATTACTTACTTCTGGTTGTATAACAGGCGGTGATGTTTTTTCTCAATTGGGACTTGATATGGGACCCGATGAGCCAAAATATAATCAATATGAGGATTTAGATGTAGATGTTGAAGCAATACCTAATGTGGTTTATGAAGGTAAGAGCACCATATTGTATTTTGACTTGTATAACTCTGGAAACACGACTCTAGAGGATATAAATGTCGAGATGACAGATTTGGTTGATTTTACTTCTTTAGGTGCTACCAGCGAATATATAATCGAGATGGAAGAGGGCGATATGGAAAATTGGGAGTGGAAGCTAGACCTTTCTGATGAAATACATTCAAGTCAAAGGGAAACTTTAAGGTACAGGGTTAATTACAAATCCAAGGCTTCTTCTATGTACGATGTCATAGCAATGACAGAAGAAGAATACGGCAGACTTGAAAGACAGGGAAGAACAGGAGAGATAAATCTTTACTATTATAAGACCAAGACACCAGTTGAAATAGATTTGTCTATATCAAAACCCCAGCCGCTGTACGAGGGTTTGGAATTATATTTTTACGTACAGTTAATAAACAGGGGAAGCGGTATGCCGGAAGAAGAGATTTCAGGAACTGATTTAGTTATCGAATACCCTGATTTCTTGATAAACCCTCAGTGCAACGATTTTACTGCTGGGGGAGGGCAGATGATTTTAAACACGCCACTCAAGTTTAAGAACGGCAGGACAAAGAAGGCCACATGCAAATTTACGGTTGGCTCGGTCGATGTAAGGGAAAAAGGACAATTTAAGGCCGAGGCAAATTATATATATAACTACTACAAAACTATTAATATCGAAGTAAAACCAAATTAAGGAGGAATAATATAATGAAAAAAGCTTTAATATTGGTCTTGGTTGCAACCGTTTTATTTTCCAGCGGATGTGTAGGATTAGAAGGAATAATGGGAAATGAACAAATAACAAGCACCGCTGGTGGAGTTGTAATACACGAGTTCAGCTCTGACTTCCCTGACTATGAATCTGAAAATGAAGATGTTGAATTGTATATGGAAGTCGAAAATGTCGGAGGTTCTATGGCAGAAGACGTATGGGCTCATTTATATGATATAGATGAGGACGTATGGGACCCAGGAACAACTGACTTTTCACAGGAAGTTGCAGCAGAGCTTGAACAGCCTGATACACTTGCAGACATTCCAGGAGAGATAGCTGATGTTGAATGGGAATTACAGACTCCAACGGGAATACCAGAGGGAGTTGTATTCAAGTACACCCCCAGAGCAAGATTAATGTATAATTATGAAACGATTGCATCTGCAACCATACCAGTTTTGACAAAGGAAGAATACAAGAGACTAAGAGAAAGAAACATGCTAAATTTACCACCAGTAACTACAGAAGTAACAAAAGGTCCTCTTGCTGTTGAAATTGTTGCAAGAACACCAGTAGTAGTGGACGATCCAGCAGACGATACAATAGATTTTAGGATAACAGTTGATTTGCTTGAGAGAGGAAGTCTGATAGACCCTGACCATGATATGAGCACTTTGGACATAACATCTGATGAAATGGATATAATTGAATTGGAAATAAATGCGGATGGAGTTGACGGTGCTTCAGGTTCAGATTGTGATGCATACGATACTCCAACAGACCAGACACTTAGAAGAGGACAATCTTTCACGTACAGTTGTGACTTAGATCCTAAAGATTTCAGCACAAGGACAGACATACCAGTAACAGTTACGTTAAGATACGGATACTTTGAAGACGTACACACAACAGTAACAGTAGAAGGAGCAGAATCACCTTAAAACCCCCAATTTTCCTTTTCTTATATTTTTATTATCTAGCTTTAGGTATATTCTGAGAAATATTCTTTGACTTATTTATTTGATTAAAAACCCAGTTATCTTATGAGACACAGGCACATAAAATTAATTTCTGTATTCTCTGAACTTTCTAGTCTGCCTAGTTCTGTGAAAATTATTGGTTTTTTGATTTTTGTTTATTATCTGGGATGGTCTATAGTAAGTCCTTTTTTCCCATTATATTTAGATAGCATACTGAGCAATTATACAGAAATAGGTATAATAATGGGTCTTGTTTATATTCTCTGTTTTTTTTGGTTCTTGCCTTTGGGGGAACTATCAGACAAGGTTTCAAAAAGGTTTATGATAATAATTACTCTTTTTCTCTATCTTCCTATGGGTTATATATTGCTTTCACTAAAGAATTTTTTACATTTCGTTCTTTTTAGATTCTATCACTCTTTTTTATCATCTTCCATATGGCTTAATACTGAGGCACTTGTAAGACAGCATTCTCCAAAAAAGAAAACATCAGAATCTTTAGGTTTTTTTGATATAAGCTGGGTATTATCTCTGGTTATAGGTTCTGCTTTGAGTGGTTTCTTGTTCATGAAATTTGGTTTCTCTATTATATGGTTTATAACTGTTTTTTCTTTTTTCGGCTTGTTGGTATCTTTTTCAATAAAGGATAAAAAAATAAAGGGTTTTTGGTCTTCCACTAAAGAAATTATAATAAAGGATAAGATATTCAAGAAGGAAATTATAGATTTTTCAAAAAACAAAGAATTGATAAAATTCTCGGTACTTTCATTTTTTATATATTTTTGCATATCCTTTTTGTTTATGCTTTTGCCTCTTTTTTCTAGTAAACTAGGCGCGACTCCGATTCAAATCGGGTTGCTTTTTTCCTTATTTTTCTTACCCCGCTTATCTGAAGGATATTTTTCTGTTTTAGCTGATAAGTTTGGAAAGAGAATTATTCTAATGAAGGGTTTGTTTTTCTCTTTTGTTTTTTTCTTTCTTATGTTTTTTGTTGAAAATTTAGCTTTTCTTTTTTTAATTGCTTTTCTTCTTTCATTTTTAGGATTTTCTGTTGTATTACCTCCTCTGCTGGGCAGGACTACTGAGCTCATGCCAAAAAAGAACATCGGTGAAATGACAGGAATGATTGGCTCATTAAGCAATTTAGGCAGGGGCATAAGCCCTATAGTGGCTGGATTAATAGCGGATTTTTTTGGCTTAAGGTATGTTTTTCTACTCGGTTCTTTTATTTCTCTAGCTCTTTTAATATATTCATTTAAGCTAAAGTTCTAGTAAAAAGAAGTGGTGGGCCCGCCCGGATTCTCTTTCCTTAAGGGTCTTTCTCGAACCGGGGATATCCACCATTTTGAAAGCTTTTATTTTGCTTAAGCTTTTTGCAAAAGCTTACGTCAAGGTGGCGTCCTGGCTGAAACGCACAAAAATGCACGTCAATCTATAGCCACTAGACCACAGGCCCAAACAAAATTGCAAGGTCTTTTTCTTTGTTACCTACTATTTTTCTTTTCAGTAATTTAAATTCTTTGAACATATTTAAAAGCTTTTTTTCTATCTCGTTTTCGTTGTCTTTGTTTATGAAGTGTGATAATAACAAGTAACCCCGGGGCTTAAGAACTCTTTTAATTTCTTCTCCTCCAACCAAATGAATAGTATCCAAACATATAACAAAATCAAAGGAATTTTCCCTGATTGGAATAAAATCACCGCTTGCTATTATATCAGCAGCAGAGTTTTTGTCAATGTCAATTCCCAGGATATTCATACCAAAGAATTCTTCAAACCAACCGGGACCTACACCGACGTCCAATGCCAGATTAAAATCTTTGGGAATCAAATCTCTCATTTCTTTGTATTTTTCAATCTGTTTTTCTTCCCAAGCAGAATAAATTTTTTTAGTGAACATAAACAAAACCAGAATATTATATTGGTGCGAAGGCCGGGATTTGAACCCGGATTACCACCGTGGCAGGGTGGTGTCCTACCATTAGACTACCATCGCTTTTGCGTCTCAATAAATTTGTCTATTGACCTGTCAAATGTTTTTTCTACATCGTCTGGAAACAAACATGCTGGGATTTCTCTCATTTTTCTATGGTATCTTATACACTCACAGCAAATGCCCTTTCTGCTGCAACCGGGGTAACTGCAGTTACATTCTTCAAGGTTTATTTCTTTGTTTGGACACTTCATAAAGACAATTTTATAAAAGCATACTTAAATTTATTTCGAAGACCAATATGTGCCTTTATTTTCTTTCCATTTTAAATAGTCTTTTATTATTTTCCAATGGTCAAATGACATATCTTCTTTTTTAATTTTTTTTATATTGTAAAAATTTGCATCATTCGCATCAGAACCTGCTTCTAAATTACCATTGATAATTTTACCTATGAATACTGTTGATATTGCATGGTATCTTGGGTCCCTCTTTGATTCTGAGTATACTCCAAGTATGTCTTTAACTTCTACATTAAGGTTTGTTTCTTCTTTTGTTTCTCTTATTGCTGCATTTTCAACGTTTTCTTCGTATTCTACATGACCACCCGGCAAGGCAAGCTTACCTTTCCAAGGCTCTATACCTCTTTTTACTAGTATTATCTTGTCTTCCTTCTCTAAAATTATGTCTACTGTGACTTTTGGAGTTTTTCTCATTTTAAAACCTTTTTTGGCGCTGAGGGCAGGATTCTCGTTCCAATTGGGAAATCGTAGATTTCCAAACATTTTTGGAAGTACAGACACTTTTCTAAAGGGTCTGTTTTGAACCTGCGTGCATCAAAGATGCAGTTGGTCTCGAGCCAACCGGATTAAACCGCTCTCCCACCTCAGCATTTAATATAATGTATTTTTTGGAGCAATACATAAAAGTCTCCTCTTTCTATAAATAATATGATTATTAAAGTTAAAATTAAAAACAAAACCAAAAAATTTAAGACTGAGAAAGATACTATAGAAGAACTTCTTAAAGAGATGGGAATAATAACAGAATCTGTTTTAGTAAAAAGAAACGGATTGTTTGTTCCCGTTGAAGAAAAATTAAGAGATAAAGATGATATTGAGGTAATAGAAATAATTTCGCGTGGTTAGAATGGATTTAAAAGAGATAAGCAAAATTGCCAAGAAATATATGGATAAAAATGATATTGCACATGGATGGGACCATGTACAAAGAGTTTACAATCTTTGTGTTAAGATAGGCGAGAAGGAAGGTGCAGATATGGAAGTTCTCAAGCTTGCCGCGCTTTTACATGATGTTGGAATATACGAGGATAGAAAGAATCATGAAATAGTCAGCTCTAGGATAGCAGAAAAACTACTTTCTGATTATGAAAAGAGGGAAAAAGTTGTTTACTGTATAAAAAATCATAGATTTAGCAAGGGAAAGAAAGTAGACACTTTGGAAGCAAAAATACTTCAGGATGCCGACAGACTTGACGTTCTTGGTGCTATGGGGATAGTCAGGACCATGGTTTACACTGGCTGTAAGAACAGGCCTGTTCATATACCAGGCAAGGAGATATCTGATGTTTATACCGGAGAAAGTGATACTGCTATAAATCATTTCTATGAAAAACTTCTAAAAATAAAAGACAGTCTGAATACTAATACTGCAATTAGAATGGCAGAGGAAAGAGACAAGTACATGAGAGATTTTTTGGAAGAGTTCTTTGCAGAATGGGATGGTGAAAGATGAGGTGTTATTCCTGTGGAAATGATGCAGTAATTTATAGAAAGTACGAGGGCAGGGCTTGGTGTAAAAGTCATTTTTCAAAACAGCTTGAATCAAAAGTAAAGGCGACCATAAGAAAAAATAATCTTATAGTAAAGAATGATAATATTTTTGTTGCCGTTTCTGGAGGTAAGGATTCATCTCTTACTCTTTATTTAATTAAAAAAATCTTCGGAAAAAGGCCTGACATAAAGGTAAATGCAATTACAATTGACGAGGGTATAAAGGGTTATAGGGATATAAGCATAAAATCTCTAAAAAAATTATCAAATATGATAGGTGTTGAATTGACTGTATGTTCTTTCAGGGAAGAATTTGGAAAGAATATGGATGATATTGTTAAAATAGATGCCCGTGCCTGCACATACTGCGGAGTTTTAAGAAGGTTTATAATAAACAAGAAAGCAAGAGAAATGGGTGCTACAAAACTAGCAACAGGGCATAACTTAGACGACGAGATACAAAGTTTTTTAATAAACAATCTAAAGGGTGATGTAGGCAGGCTTATAAGGCTTGGACCAAAACCGCCCACCAAGAAGAAAGGTTTTGTTACTAGGATAAAGCCTCTTAGGGAGATACCGGAAAAAGAAAGCGCTCTTTATTGCTATCTTAATGGTATAGAATTTTACCATTCACACTGCCCGAATTCTAAAGAAAGCGTCAGATTTGACGTAAAAAAATTTTTAAATGAAATTGAAGAAAAATACCCCGGTACAAAACATAATATAATCAGGCATATGGACAAGATAATACCTCCGATAGAGAAAAATTTTAAGAATTCTTCAGAGATAAGGTATTGCTCAAAGTGCGGTGAACCAACTTCTCGTTCTGTGTGTAAGGCTTGCGAATTATTGAATACTATTAATTGATTAACTTGAATTCATACTTCATTGGCGCAAAAAATTTTTCGTCGGCGTGATAACCACAAACTTTACACCTAAAACCAACAGTTATTCTTTTGTTGAGAAGATTTTTTGCATATATTGGCTTTAACTTGTTTTCACAAACAGGACATTTTTTTGGTTTGCTTTTCTTGCTTTTTTTTGTTTTAACCTTTATTTCCATATTTTCTATCTGAAGTGCAATTTTTCTTACCCTGTGCGGGGTTATTGTAAATTTTTTGTTTATTTTTTTTAGTTCTCTCTTCACAATCTCTGATAATTCATCTTGTGAATGTATTACACCCCTTTTTTTCATTGAATAAAAGATAATTCTTTTTACTAGTTCAGAATTAGGTATTTTAACACCCATAACACACACATGTTAGATTGTTTTTTGTTATATTAAAAAGTTTACATTTTTAATAATTCTTCCATCTTTTTTTTAATGTCTATTTTTTCTTCTTCTTTTAAAACTTCTTCTATCCTGCCTTTTGTTCTCGGAGATTCTGGAACTGCAGAACAACCGGAAGTTTTTATTGTAGATGAGTCGTATGTTCCTATATTTCTTGCAATTTTTATTATTTCTGTTTTGTCCATACCTATAAGTGGTCTTAGAATAGGGAGTGAAACGGCCTGATTTAAAACGTTTATGTTGTCAAGTGTTTGAGATGCAACCTGTCCCAAGTTTTCTCCAGTCACTATTGCTTTCGCTTTTTTCTTTTTGCAAAAAATTTCAGCTATTCTGTACATAAGTCTCTTACATAACAAGCATGTAAGATTAAGCTTGCATTTTTCTGTAAAACAATCCATTATTTTACCAGTTTTTACTTTTTTCAGTTCAATATTTTGACCAACAGACCACTTTTTTAAATCTTCCAAGACCTTTTCTGCTCTGATTAAACTTTTTTTGCCTTCTACATAAGGAGAAGGGTCTATATACAGAGGGAATATCCTACATCCTCTTTTCATTAACATCCAGGAAGCTACCGCCGAGTCTATTCCGCCCGAAAAAAGAACTACCACATTCCCTTGTGTTCCTAAAGGAAGACCTCCCGGACATTTTATTCTTTCTGTAAAAAAATAGGCTTTGTTTTGTCTTACTTCAATATATAGTATTTTATCCGGTTTATCAAGGTCCACCTTCGCACCAGTTTTTTCTATTATCCTGGAACCTACCTTCCTTTCTATCATCTTGCTTGTAAATGCATCATTACCTGTTCTTCTTGCCCTTACTGCGAAAGTATTGTCTTTTTTGATTAAATCTCTTGCTATTTTCTCCGAGTATTTTACAATCTTCTCTATATCGCTTTTTATTTTAATTTCCTTTACTGGAGAAACACTTGTAATGCCGAATGTCTTTTTTAGTATATCGCACGATTTATCTATTTTTTTTGTCTTTATGAAAAGTCTCCCCGGTTCCCTTTTTACTGAAAACTCTATATCTTTTTTCTTAAATTCTTTTGATATGTTTGATAAAAGCTTGTTTTCGAAATATCTTCTTGTATAATCCGCTTTAAGCACACTCTCTCCAAACCTGCAAAGTATCATACTTGATTTCATTATATCAAAATTAAATGGTCATTTTTAACATTTAAATATATTACGCTATTAATATGGTTTATGTCTGAAGAAAAGAAAAGCGGAAAACACGAAGAGGACAATTTTAAAGACAAAAAGGAAACAAAATCGGAACAGAAGTACGTAAAAAGCGTATGGAAGTCTGTTTCAATAGCTTCTGTTGCTCTATGTGTAATACTCGCCATTGTATTGGCCACGGGAATTGGCAGTGGTTCTAACATAGTTGGCGGTGATGATTTCGAGGGAGCCTTAAGCCCTGAAGACGCGTCAGATAGAGCCTTATCTTTTGTACAGGAAAATATGGTTGGTCCGGGAGTAGAAATAAGCGTTAAGGAAGTAAAAGAAGAACTAGGGCTTTACAAAGTAGTTATTGAAGTAAAAAGCGGTTCACAGACACAGAACGTTGATTCTTATGTTACAAAGAATGCGGAGATATTTTTCCCTCAAGCAGTGAATATTACTGAAGTTGAGATGGCTTTGGAAGAACAGCAGCAAGAGGAACAACAGCAACAGGAAGATATTCCAAAAACAGATGAACCCAAGGCGCAGGCTTTTGTAATGTCTTATTGTCCTTACGGTCTTCAATTCATGAAGGCTTATATACCGGTTATAGAATTGTTAGGCGATAAAGCTGACGTTATGTTAAACTTTGTAGATTATGCGATGCACGGCAAGGAGGAATTGGATGAGAATTTGAGGATGTATTGCATACAGAAAGAACAGAAAGATAAGTTTAGCGACTATCTTAGATGTTTTGTAGAGACAGATGATTATGAAAGTTGCATCAGCGAATCAGGTGTGGATAAATCAAAGCTAGAAACCTGTATACAAAGTACTGATAATGAATACAATATAACAGGTCTTTACAATGATGAAAATACCTGGTCAGGAGGAAGATTTCCTCAGTTCCCAGTAGAAAGTGATTTGAATGAGGAGTACGGTGTTAGAGGTTCTCCTACTTTCGTTGTAAATGGAAAAACTGTAAGCGTCGGTAGATCTGCAGAGGCAATAAAGAACACAATATGTTCAGCATTTACAAATCCACCTGAAGAATGTGACCAGACTTTGAGCGACCTGACAGAAGATCCTGGAATTGGTCCAATAGGATCGGGCAGCGGAAGCGCTTCATCTACAGGCGGATGCTAAAACCGGAAAACTTTTCTTTTGTTTTTTCTTCTTTTATGTCTATTTTTTTCACTACAGAAGAACCAGGGCTTTTTTTAATCCATTCTGTAAATTCTTTTATTTTTTCTTTTTCTCCTTCTGCTATTATTTCCACGCTACCATCTTTAATGTTTCTTACCCAGCCTTTTATCCCTAGTTTTTCTGCTGCCTTTTTTGTGTTATACCTAAAAAAAACACCCTGAACCTTTCCATAAACGTTAATCTTTGTTTTCATACAAATCGACTATTTTAATTACTTCTTTTACGTCTTTTATTTCATAATCTGCCTTTATTTTTTTATACTTTTTTTTATAGTCAAGACCATAAAGAGCCAGCGCAGTAATCATTTCAACTGACTTGGCCCCTTTTATATCTCTTTCTGGATTTTCTCCCACGAAAAGTGTCTCTTTTGGCTTTATTTTAAGTTTACTTAGTGCCATTTCAAATGGTTTTTTTGATGGTTTTAGTTTTTTTGTTTCTCCCAAAGTCAGTACTAAGTCGAAGAAATGAATTATCTTCATATCAGCTAACCTAATCCAGCCCTGAAGTTCTGGGGCATCTGATAATATTCCAATTTTTATTCCTCTCCTCTTTAGTTCTATTAATACAGGAACTACATTAGGATAAGGTTTTATGAAACCAATCTTTACTTTTCTGTATGCTGATATTCCGTTTGCAAGAATTTTCTTGTCTATTCTTCCTATTGTTTTTTTTAAGAACTCTTGAAATATTTTTTGGTTTTCAATTCCATATTTTTTGTAAAGGTCGAATAATATTTTTATGCCTTCTTCTTTTTTTAAGGGAAGACCGGCGTCTATCATTGCTGTTATCGCTTCCTCAGAACAAATTTTTTTCATTTTCATGAAGTCTATTAAAGTATTATCCAAATCAAAGATAACTCCTTTTATCATGTTTAGTATAGTCAATACTATACTAATATAAATTACTCTTTAGAAAAATCATATAAGAACTGCATTTACTGTTCCATCTTGAGAAGGTCTTGATGTTACTCTTGCTTTACCTTTTTCAGTCTCTATTATTGCTCCTTTTGTTATTATGTTTCTTCTTACAAGATGGGAATCTGCAGGATTTTCTAATACGTTCTTTACCGGCAAAAGATATGTTTTGTTTTCCTTGGGGTCTGATACATTTGCATCCTTAAAAGACATTAATCTCAGTTTTTTTGTATTGCCTCTTGAATCTAAGTTTATTTTTCTTACCCTTTCTTCCAATTTGGTTCTAAGTAATTCTCTTCCTGACTCGTATTTTTTCTTCTTTTTATGACTGTGATAAAGTGCTCCTGTCGAAGTCCTTCTGCTTCTTCCTTGTATTTTCATAGTTATCACTTTAAACTCCTTAATTTAAATATCTTTGTGGAAAAAACTTTAAATATATTAAATATTAAAAAGAGAGTATGACAGACGATAGCAGACCACTGGATGCATTAAACAATGCTAAAGGTAAAAGAGTAATTTTAAGCCTAAAAAACGGCGAAGAAATAATAGGAGTTTTAAACGCCTTTGATTTGCACCTTAACCTATGGCTTGAGGATGCAGAAAAAAGAAACAGTGATAAAACTACGAAACTAGGTACCATTGTTATACGAGGAGACAACATACTCTTTATATCCCCAGAGTAAAAACTTATATTGTGATTTTATGACTAAGGGAACTCCTTCTTTTGGTAAACATCAAAGGAAAACCCATATAAGATGTAGAAGATGTGGAAAGCATTCTTTCAACAGAAGGAAAGGCTTTTGTTCAGCCTGCGGTTTTGGAAAATCAACCAAAATAAATAAGGAAAACTGGAGAACTAAAAGACTTGGAAAAGAGAGAAGAGAATGATTTTATGGGTAAAGTCGCAATATCTTTAAAAGTCAATACAGAAGGACCCGAAGTTGAAATTGATAGTTTAAAAACTTCTATAAAAGATAAGCTTCCTGTTGAGGATATGGAAGAAATAAACATAGGATTTGGCTTGAAAGCTCTTAGAGTAATGGTTGTAAGACCAGATGCAGAAGGACAGGGTACTGATGATATAGAGAACGTTGTTTCTGATATCAAAGGAGTGGCATCGGTTGAAGTTGAAAATGTTACTTTGATTTAAGTGTTTCTGATGAAATTGTATTTTGTAAGACATGGCCAGACCAATTATAACGCAGAAAAGGATTTGGTTAATTCTGACCCATCTAAAGACGTTCACTTAACAAAACTTGGCATATCTCAGGCAAAAGATGTTGCTGAGAAATTAAAAGAAAAAAAGATAGATGTTATTTTTGTATCTCGTTTGCCCAGAACAAGAGAAACCGCAGATTTTATCAATATTTATCATGATTCTCCAATTAAAGTCGATGCCAGATTGGATGATAGAAATACGGGTATGGAAGGAAAACCATACAGTAAGTTTATTAAATCTGTTGAGGAAGATGTTTTCGATATGAAAATTGGAGATGGTGAATCTTTCCATGAAGAAAAAGAAAGAGTTTTTTCTTTCCTAGAGCATTTGAAGAATTCGAATTATGAAAATGTTCTCTTGGTTTCACATGGTGAACCAATTAAGATAATAATTGGTTTTTTAAAGAAACTTTCTGACCAAGAAATATGGAACCTTGATATATGCAATTGTCAGCTAGAAGAGTTTGAATTTTGAAAAATGGCGGGCCCAGAGGGATTTTCTTAGGATTTAAGCATGGGAAAACTCAGAGAGTTTTCCAAGTTCTTTCCCTTGAGGCTTTCTTTTGAAGAAAGGCTCATTCGAACCCTCGACAACTCGGTTAAGAGCCGAGTGCTCTACCAGGCTGAGCTATGGGCCCAATTATTTCTATACTATTTTTATAAGAATATATTAAAATATTACTTTATTTCAAGTGTCTTTATTTCTGAATTTCTTTTCAATAGTTCTCTTATTTTGTTTATATTACAACCCATTCTTCCTATTATTTTTCCTTTTTCTTTTGGGTCTATTTTTACCGATGCTTTTGCTGAATCTTTTATTTCTACTGAGCTGTTTGGTATCATGTTCTCTATGAACTTTTTTGGTTTTTTGTTATACTCGAATACCTTTATTTGCTTTTTTAAGCTATTTTGCATTTTTTTTATGTTTTTTCCATTTTTTCCTATAGCTTTACCGGCTTTGCCAAACTCCACAAGAAAATATATATTCTTTTCATCGAATATACAATCAAGTACAGATACTTTTGTATTTTTTTCAAAAGTGTTTATTAGACCAATTGTTTGCATGTCGAAACTTTTTATCATATTATCTACTTTCTTTTAAAATTGTTAATACTGAAATGCTGAATGGTTTGTTGCATGCTATCCCAAGTTGTTTAGAATTACCTTCGAATATTAAAGAATCTTTAAATTCCTCTTTACCGATACTCTTACCTGCAATTATTATTTTTTCCGCTTTACCGTCTTTTAGCGCCTTTTTTGCCTGCTTATAACCGCACAGATACTCCCTTTCCTTTATAAATTTTTTTATTTCATTTTCATTTATTTTGTCCATAAAATCAACTCTTTTTAGATTTAAATGTAGTGTCGCATATGCAGGTTCCTATAGGAGGTACTTGGTTTATTAGTATGTTTTCTATTATTGAATCCATGTGATCTATATTACCACTAACCGCAGCTTCTGTCAAATGCTTTACTGTAGTCTCGAAGTTAGCTCTTGCCAAGACAGACCTTTTATTTCCTGCTATACCGTATCTTCCTATTGCCATTATCTTTCCTGTTATAGTCATGATATCACCAACAAGTATGATATGTCTGGGGTCAACTGACAAACCTTGGTCTGCAAGTGTATCGCAGGATTCTTTTATTATTGCATTTCTTGCGGCCTCTATTCCAAAAAGTTTTTCTATTTCTTTTATATTATTTGAATATAATCTTCCTTTATCTATTCCTTCTATCTTTATAGTTTTCTTAATATTTGAGCCTATGGTAGTTATTACCCATTCACTACTTTCTTTCGTTACCATTGCCTGTTCTATGCCTGATATTCCTCTTAATCTTATGTCAAATAATTTAAGCTTAGTTTTTTGAAGGTCTTTTATCGTTACGTTTTCTTTTTTCGACTTTAACTCTATTTTATTCTTTTCTATATTTACTTCGTAATTTTTTATTTTCTTGTTTATTATGTTCTTTATTTCTTCTAATTCTATTTCCAAGTCTTTTAATTTTTTATCATCAACCTTTATTTCTATTACCAAATTTACCAAATCTATTATGTCTTCTATTATTATGCTTTTGATTTTGGTTTCCTTTATCTTTTTTGCTATTTTTTTAGCGTTTTCCTTTGTATTGTTTTCTTCTTTTAGGTATATTTGCATTATAGGTGTTTTGGCTTCCCTTCTGGCATCTACTATTTCTATTAATCTGGGAAGACCCAAAGAAACCTGTTTAACCACAGAACCAGCCGTGTGGTATGTACGCATAGTCATCTGAGTGGCAGGTTCTGATATCGATTGTGCTGCTATAATACCAACCGCCTCTCCTGGAACATATTTCATTTTTTTGTAGTTTTTTTCTATTTTCTCCATTATATCTTTTGCTTGTTTTTCAGTTGGTTTATATTCATTGAAATAACTTTCTGTTTCTTCTTTCATTTTTTCAGATAAAATAGATTTTGATATGATTTCTTTATAATTCATTTAATCACCCATCTCAGATTCAATTATTTTTCTTATATTTAATGAACCCCATTCTGTTTTTGAGGGATCCAAACCATCTTCTGCTACATGGAACTGTACTATTCTTCCCCAATCGTCTCTTACTGTGTAGTCATATTCTATCTTCAAGTCCTGCAGAGCGTTAACGAGTCTTCTTTCCATGTAACCAGATTTTCTTGTTCTAAGTGATTTATCCATAAGACCTTCTCTTCCATTCATTGCATTAAAGAAAAATTCGAACGGATTTAAACCGTCTTTGAATGATGTTGGCACGAATCCTCTTGATTGCGGAGAAAGTTCTCCTTTCTTGAAGTGAGGCAGGGTTCTCTTTTTATATCCCCTGTGTATTCTTTCTCCTTGAAGCGTTTGTTGTCCTATACAACCTGCCAGCTGAGTAAGATTCAACATGCTGCCTCTTGCTCCTGATTTTGCCATTATAACAGCGCAGTTTTCAGAGAGAGTGTCTGATATTACATCGGAAGCCTTGTCTACAACCTTTCTTAATGCTTTCATGATGTAAGTTTCAAGACTTTCTTTAAGAGTTTGTCCAGGCAAGTGTTCTAATTCTTTTTTTCTGTATTTTTCTATTAAATCCATACATTCTTTTTCTACATCCTTAACAACTTTGTTTATTTTTTTCTTTGCTTCTTTTGGTATATCTTGGTCTGATATACCTATAGTAAATCCTTTGCTCATTAGGAAAGTTATTCCTAATTTGGAAACCCTGTCCAAGAAAATTCTTGTTTCTTCGCTTCCATAATTTCTTTCTATGTAGTCTAAAAGCAATCCCTTTTCTTTTCCTAACGACTTTGAATCTATTACACCTGTTTTTAGTTTACCATTTTTTATTGAAACAAAAAGGTCGTAGGGGCATTTCTCTTTTTCACACTTATCACAACCTTTACAACCGTTGCTCTTGAATTTTATGTTAAGGTCTTTTGGTAAAAGATGGCTGAACAATTCTTTTCCTGATATTTCTTTTTTAATTTTTACTTCTACTCCTATGTTTGAGAGTAATTGTATTGCATCTTCTTTGTTTATTTTTGTTGATTTTTTGGTAAGCATGTAATTTCCCGATACATGGTCTTCTATACATCCTATTATAGGGCCACCGAATCTGGGACTTCTTATATTTTTTTCTGCGAGCATCAACATTTCTGCCTCTGTTGAAGCTTCTACGGTTTGCGGTACATGAAGGTTCATTTCATCTCCGTCAAAGTCTGCGTTATAAGGTGCACAATCACACAGGTTCAATGTAAACGTTCTCCATGGAGTTAACCTGACTTTATGTGCCATTATACTCATTCTGTGCAAAGATGGTTGTCTGTTAAATATTACAACATCACCATCCTTCAAATGCCTCTCTACAATATAGCCTTTTTCTATTTCCTCTGCTATCTCATCGCAATTTTCACTTGTTATTTTCTTCTTTCTTTTGTCAGGCCTTACTACATAATTAGCTCCGTCTATAGCATCAGGACCTCTTCTTATCATAGCTCTTAGAGTGGAAATGTTTCTGTCATTTACAGTTATCGGTACTGTAAGTTCCTTTGCTATTTTTATTGGAACCCCCACTTCGTTTATACTTATGTTTGGGTCCGGAGATATTACAGTCCTTGAAGAAAAGTTAACTCTTTTCCCAGATAGATTATTCCTGAACCTGCCTTCTTTTCCTTTTAGTCTTTGTGATAGTGTCCTGAGTGCTCTTCCACTTCTATGCCTTGCTTGAGGCACGCCTGAAAGATTGTTGTTGAATAAAGTTGATACATGATATTGAAGCAACTCCCACAAATCGTCTATTATGAAATCAGGAGCACCTATTGTTATGTTGTCTTTTAACCTTCCGTTTATTCTTATAATATCAACTAGCTTATGTGTCAAATCGTCTTCCGACCTTTCTCCAGTTTCAAGTGTTATTGAAGGTCTTACTGTTACCGGAGGTACTGGTAGAATTGTAATTATAAGCCATTCTGGCCTCCCCCCGTTCATATCTAAAAGCTTTAGGTCTTTATCGTTTATTTTTTCCATCCATTCTCTTATTCTAAGAGGCGTGAGTGGTTTCTTGTCTATTGTAAAATTATATGGCTTGTTTAGCCTTATTGGTTCCTGTTCTGCTCCGCAATGCGGGCATTTCTTTTTCTTTGCCAAATAAAGTTCATAAAGAGGTCTTTTTCTTAGTTTTACATCTTCTTTTGACTCTAGAACCCTTCCACAATCCTGGCAGGTTGCTCTTAGTAATTTGTAAATAGTTTTTACATATCTCACATGAATAACAGGTCTTGCTAATTCTATATAACCAAAATGTCCCATACAAGTTCCTACACCGCCGCCGCATATCTTGCATCTCATTCCAGGGTCTACAACACCAAGCCTTGAGTCCATTATACCTCCTTCTACAGGATAGCCGTCTCTGTCGTAAAGGTCGTATCTGTTTATTTCTACCGTAGATATTTTTCTCAATACTTTAGGGGACAGAAGACCAAATCCAATTGCTTTTACCTTTTCTATCATTTTATTCACCTACATATAATTTTGGCATTATCATAAGAGATTTTAATTCATCTAACATAAGCTTGAAAGCATAACTCATTTTTATTTCTTTTATCTTGGTTTTCTTGCATAGGGGACAGAAGTGTTTGTTTTTTCTCCAATCATAAACAGCTACGCCTCCGCATTTTTCACATACAGGTATTATCGAGTCGTCTGATGAAAATCTTTCCTTCAAAAGTAGAGGAGTTCCGTGTGCCATCAGACAGTCTTTTTCCATTTCTCCGAATCTCAGACCACCCTCGTTGGCTCTACCTTCTGTGGGTTGTTTTGTTAGAAGCGTTACCGGACCTCTTGACCTGGCATGTATTTTGTTTGCTACCATATGTTCAAGTTTTTGATAGTATATCATACCTACATATATCTCTACTTCCATCTTTTCTCCGGTAATACCGTTGTATAATATTTCTTTTCCATCTTCCTTGAATCCAGCTTTTTTCAGTGTTTTTCTCAGGTCTTCTTCTTTTTCTCCATTAAACATTGTAGCGTTTGTTTTCCTGCCTTCTAGTGCGGCCACTTTTCCTGATATCATTTCCAGAAGCTGCCCTACCGTAAGCCTCGATGGAATTGAATGAGGATTCATTATTATATCTGGTGTTATTCCTCCTGATGTGAAAGGCATATCTTCTTCAGGTCTTATTAAACCTATAACTCCTTTCTGACCATGCCTTGATGCAAATTTATCTCCCAGTTCAGGTACTCTCAAATCTCTAACAGTAACCTTTACCGTTTTGTCACCATTGTTTGTTTCTGATATTAAAACTTTATCTACCTTTCCTTTTTCTCCATGTCTCAATACGAGTGAGGTTTCTCTTCTGTTTTGTATTCCAGTTAAGAATTCTCCTCTGTTAAGAAATCTTAGAGGTGAAGTTTTTCCTACAAGAACACTTCCATCCGCTACGTTTCTTTCTGGATGTATTAAACCATCCTCCGATAACATAGAATATGCACTCTCTGACCTGTAACCCCTTACATCTTTTTCTGGTATCTTTATCTCGTCTATTTGACCTCCTCCGTACCTTGTTTCTTCTATATTGTATGTGCGGAAGAAGAAAGACCTCCCAAGACCTCTTTCTATACTCCCCTTGTTTACTATTACAGCGTCTTCTATGTTGTAACCGCCGTATGTCAGAAGTGCTATTACAACATTTTGTCCTGATGGGTGTTTGTCTAAGTCAAATATATCGTAAGTAGATGAAGTTACAAGAGGAACTTGCGGGTAAAGCAGTATGTTTGATTTTGTGTCTGTTCTTTTTCTAAAACTTGAACTATAAAATCCTAGACTTTGACCAATCATTTTTGCACCAAAATTTACCCTGTCACCACGGTCATATTCTCCGTAGGGTATTAAGGAAGAAGATAAGCCAAACATTATAAGTGGATTTATTTCAAGATGTGTGTGTTCTTTTGTTAAGTCCTCTGGCCAAAGTGCTATGTAAGAGTCTTCTTCTTCGTCACAGTCAAGATATTCTATTATACCATTCTTAATCAAATCTTCAAATGTTATTTTACCTGATTCTAGGTCCTTTAAATGACTCTTCTTCAACAAAGATGTGCCGTTTTTTACTACTATTAACGGTCTTCTAATTCTGCCGCCACTGTTATTTATTATTACTTCATCAAGTTCTTCGTCGTAAGATACGTTAACTTCTTTTGATATTTTCCCAGTTCTTCTTTTTTTTCTTATCTCATTCACAAGACTCTTTGGGGTTTTTACTTCACCAATTAAAGACCAGTTTAAAAATACATTAGTCATAGATATCAACTTATTTTTGTTTTTAAATTTTTAATTATCAATTCACTTTTTTCAGGGTCGATGCCATTTGTTATTTCTGCCATCATTGCCATGTATTTTCTCAATCCTATTGTAGGACCTTCTGGGGTTTCCGATGGATCGATTCTGCCCCAGTGTGTTGAATGCAATTCTCTTGCCTTAAAATGTTCTTGTGTCGTTGATAGAGGTGATATTATGTTTCTTAAGTGTGCCAAAGACCTAGTGAAATTTGTTCTTTCCAGTCTCTGGCTAACACCGGTTCTTCCTCCTACCCACATTCCTGTAGCCAATGATGAGTTTATTTGGCTAGTCAATACGTTACTTTCTACAACCGTGGATACAGAAGGTATTTTACCTCTCTTTGCAATTTTTTTATAGTTATAATTTATCCTTTCTATTAATCCCCACTTACCTAAAAGTATGCTTCTTATAAGTATTTCCATTAAATCTCCGGCAGTTTTTAGTCTTTTGTTGCTGTAATGGTCTATATCATCTTCTTCTATTTCACCGTGGGCAAGCTTTATGAGATTTAAACCTATTCTTGATAAATATTTTGACTTCTTTATTCTATCTTCGGGTTCCTGACCTATATGAGGAAGTAAATATTTATCTATTATTTGTTCAGCTCTTTCTTTTCTATATTCTTTTTGAAAAACTTTCATTTTCTTTCCTATATATTCAAGTGCTTCTTCGGTGCTACTTATGTCTGTTTCATATATATTAACATAAAGTTCTTCATTGTATTCTTCTTTTGCATTTATTGTTTCTATTATCTCTTTGTCGCTGCTAAGACCCAAAGCTCTTAGTAAAACTATAAGAGAAAATCCTTTTAGGCTAGCAAAGGATATTTCTAGTATACCGTCTTTTTTTCTAATAAGATTGTGTTTTTGTCCCCAACCCCTTCTTTCGCTTGTTATTCTCCCGTTCGCCTCTCCTTTTTTCATTTCTAGAATAACTTTGTTGGGTGTAATTTCTTCTATTAATGTTAATACTCTTTCAGTTCCGTTTATTATAAAGTACCCGCCTGGTTCATCTGGGTCTTCCTTGGCTTTAATTAATTCCTCTCTGTTCATTTTTTTTAACGGGCATAAGTTACTTTTTAGCATTATTGGTATGTTACCTATTTTTACTTCGCTTGTTTCCTGTTCGTTATTTCCGATTACAGGTGTCATTTCTAGGAAAAGCGGAGCAGAATATGTCAGATTTCTAAGCCTTGCTTCTGCTGGAAGTATTTCTCTCATTGACCCGTCTGATTCTTTTACACTTGGTACGCCAAGCCTTACCGAACCTAGCTTTACCTTAAATTCCCTTAACCTATCACTTTCTGGTTTTATTTCTCCTATTTCATCAAATATTTTTTGAAGCTTGCTTTCTACGAAATTGTTATAGCTTTCTATCTGAAATTTAACTAGACCTCTTTCTTCTACAAACTTTTTTAATAGAATTTTAAAATTTTCCATAAAATCACTACTTCGAAACAATTCTGTAATATTCTATTTGACCGGAAACCTGGCTTTTTCTTGTTATTCTTATCATGTCGCCGGGTTTTGCTTTTATTTCTTTTACTATTGGATCAGATTTTAGTATTACAGGTATTTGTTTTTCACTTACGTTTAACTTATCAAGTATTTTTTCTTTTCCTTCCTTTGTTATTATTTCATGTTTAGGTACTAGAAAATGGTCTGTTAGTTTGAATTCTTTTTCAGTGCTTTCTTCCTTTTCGATTTTATTTTTTTCACTTTTTGACATTTTCACACCAACTGTTAAAGACTTCTGGCGGGCCCAGAGGGATTCGAACCCTCGACACCCGGCTTTCCTCTAATGTTAAAAGGCCGGTGCTCTACCAGGCTGAGCTATAGGCCCAATCTTTGGCGCCCCAGCCGGGATTCGAACCCGGGTCACAGCCTTACCGCAACTTTACTGAGGGTCCCGACAGGGCCGTATGCTAGACCGCTACACTACCGGGGCAAATTTTTAATAGTTAACTCTAAATGTTAGTTATAAAGCTTTAAATAGGTAATTCTAACAGGCTAATTTTTTTCATTAAAATCTTATCGACCCCAAGTGAACATGATTTATTGATAATAGCAACGTCCTGGAGTTCCCGTCTTTTCGACAGTACAATCCAGATCGCTGGAAGGCTTAACTTCTGTGTTCGGAATGGGAACAGGTGTGACCCTTCCGCTTTGGTCGCTATTGTCTACTATTAGTATGAAAACCTTTAAAAAGCTTTCGGTTAGTTTAAATATACTCTTATTTACCATCTAGAGCCTTTATTGGGCACCTCTCAGATTTCGTCATAAAGAAAACAGTCGATTTTTTACTTTTTTGTAGTTATTTATAATTATAATTTTGGTCCCCGGACTGTGATTCGAACACAGGACCTGTCGGTTCCTGCTTTTTGAACGATTGCTATTCAACTAATACTTTTAGTATGAGTCTACAGCCGACCGCTCTACCGCTGAGCTATCCGGGGATTAAGAATAATTTAACATTAAAGTATATAAAAATTTCATTCTTTTATTTTAAGAGAATTTGAGAAATATTCCGTATATACTTTGTTTATTTTAGCACTTAGAACAGCTTTTGGCAATTTTATATAATCAGTGGTTCCAATTGATGTCCTGAATTTATATGTTAGTATTATATTTTCATTTTTTTCTAGGTTCTTTATTTTCCATCTTAAAATTGTGCCGTTATCTTGTTTACTTACTGTGGGTTTTATGGTTTTGAAATATTTTTTAATTACATTACCCATCGGCGGTATCCTGTCCTTTATTACGACATCTTTCATCTTCTTTCCGCAAGTCTTTATTTCTATTGCAACCATTATTTCTTTTCTGTCATCGTCTAAAACTTTGGTTTCTATAGAATGTTTTTTTATGTTCGGTTTTCTTATTTGTTTTGATGCTAAATAAATTCCGTATATAAGAACTATTGCTATTATTACGAATGGCCAATAATGAATGTTATAACTTATGTTCTTTGATTCTCCCGGTTTTAAACTCATTTTCCAAGAGTAAGACATCTTTGTTCCTTCGTCTTTTATGACTGGCATTTCTGAGAAGAATATAAACCAATCCCATGGTTTTGTTATTTCCATCTGTATTTCTTCTTCTTTTTCTATATTTCCTGTGTTTTCTAGTCTAAATTCTCCTGATTCTTGCAATACTCTCCAAGATGATTCATGGGTTTTCTTTATTTTACCGATTTCTTGTATTTCAAATATTCTTGTTTTTGAGTCCAATTTTTTACCAAACTTAGACATAGTAGTTAATATCTTATATTCTCCCGGGTTTTGATTTATAGATGTTTCAAAGTCTTCATCAAAACTTTTTTCTTCTTCTACGTACAGAGAAAACGTTTTTTCTTCTTTCTCATAAAAATCAGGTCCCTGATATTCTATTAATAAATTCAATTCTTCAAGGTCGGACGTTCCTGTGTTTTTCAATGTTGTGTTTATTTTTATTTTATCTCCAGGACTGAAAGAGTCTTTGTTTATTTCTAAATCCATTATTTTTGCTTCTGTTTTTTCTTCTATTATAAGCTTGTAATTTTCTATGGAGTATACCGAGCTGTTAGACATTTTGTAAACTAGTATAGGAAATTTATAAGAACCCGCCTTTGCTTTTTCAGGCAAATATATTGAAAAATTTACTTCTCCTTTTCCATTTTTTGTTGAGACGTAGTCATTCTCGAATAACACCCAGCTTCTGTAAGGACCTATTGAAGTTACTCCGTAGTCTTCACCCTCCTCTCCTTCTATTTGTAACAGATAGGAACCAGGAGAAAGGTAAAGGTTGTCGGTCTTCAAATCGACATTTATATCTGCAAGTGAAAATGGAGAAATAAATATTGAAAATATTAATGCTATTCCCAAGTAAAAAACAGCTTTTTTGTACACCCTCACACCAATTAATTTTTGTTTCAGCCAAATATAAAACTAACTATTCGTTCGATTCCAACATATAATCAATCAAATCAACGTTTGTTATAAAAGAACTTCTACAACAATATCTTTCAACACCTAGCTTGTCGAGTACTTTTTTTGGGTCTTTTCCGCTCTCAACTTCTTTTTTAAATTCTTCCCATAAGTGGCCTATGGGTTTACCGCAACTTACACATCTAACTGGTATAATCATAACATCACCTTTTACTCCTTTGTTTATGTCTTCTTGGTCCCTGCGAAGACCTTGATGGTTTATGAGGTTCTGTTCTTCTTGAATCCTTAACTATCAAGTGCCTGTCATAATCTTCAAATATTTTCTTGTATTTTTTCCCGCCGAACTTTATTAAACCGTTTGCTATTGCCTGCCTTACAGCTTCTGCTTGTCCTATTATTCCTCCACCACTAACACTTACATTTATATTTACTTTTTTAGACAAATCTCCAGCTATCATTAGTGGCTCTTTTATCATTAACATTACTATTTCTGGTCTCATGTTTTCTAATAATTTACCGTTTACTTTTATCTTTCCGTTACCTTTTTCTACAAATGCTTTTGCTACGGCTTCTTTTCTTTTTCCTATTGTCGGCTTATTTTTTTTGGTCATTTTACTTACCTTTTAGTTTTTTTGATATTTCTTCTAGTGTCATGTATTTGCAATCCAAATCTTTTCTTGTTTTTTGTATTTTTTTACCTTCAAGTTTTTTTGGATTATCCTCATAAATTTTAAGTCTTTTTAAAGCTTCCCTTCCTTTAGTTTTCTTATAGGGTATCATGCCTCTTATCGACCTTCTTAGAATTCCGTTTGGAGTTTTTGGATAGAATGGACCGTGAAATGGGTCGCCTCTTTCTCTTTTTGTGACGAAATCTTTCATTATTATATTCGGCTTACCGCTAACTATAGTTTTCTTGCTGTTTATTATTATTATTCTTTCTCCATTTAGTAATTTCTTTGCTACAGAAGATGATAATCTTCCTAGTACTTGGTCCTTTGCATCTATTATAAAGTTATCCATTTCTTCACCCCATCAATCTCACTTTTACTCCTTTAGGTTTATTTTTTAGAAAATCCTCTATTTTAATGCAGTTCCCGCCTTTTTTCTTTATCTTTTCTTCGGCAGTTTTTGAAAATGAAAATGCAGCTATTTCAACTTTTTTGTCTAAATTACCGTAACCAAGAACTTTACCAGGAACCACTATTGTCTCTTTTTCTTTTGCAAATCTTTTTATTTTGTTTATATTAACTTCAGCCATATTTCTTCTCGGTTTTGATAGCCTCCTGGCTATATCTTTCCAAATCTTTTCATCTTTTTCTGATGTTTTTTCTATCAATTTTTTAATTCTGGTATTTTTTTTCATTTAACATTCCTCTTTTTTGGTGCGGGGGATGAGATTCGAACTCATGAAGACACTAAGTCACTAGGTTTCCTATTTACCTAGCGTCGAACAAATCAATCCTAAGCTTGACCATAACTTCTAGCCCCTTTGACCATTCCCAAAGCAAAAAGCTTTCTTGGGTACCCCCGCTACAGTAACTTAATTAATTCTTTTGCTTTATTCTCTAATATTTCTGTTCCCTGTATTACTATTTCTTTTGGGCTTAGGCCCGACATTGTTTCAACTGTGAAATTAAACTTGTCTTTATCGTAACTGTAAAAAGTATTTGATGCTTTCCATTTTACGTGCTCTTTTCCAGTTCCCATGGTTGCCACTGCCTCTAAATTTAGTTCTTGGTTTTCCCCTAATTTTGTTATTGGAATTTTTTCATATAGCGGTTTTACTTCTGGGTTTGTGCTCTTAAGGTCTTTGCTGTATACAGTACAAGGACCTTTTTTGTCTAAAACAAAAACTACCTGACAGTTTATACAACCTTCCCCGTTACAGCTACAATCGCCCATTTTGTTCAGCGTCCTTGGCTTAAATTTTAAAGGTATTAAACCAAGCCTGTGTCCAATCACTTCGTCGAATAAAGGTGAATTATTTTTTCTAAAGCTCGCATCATCTATAGCGAGAACAGGGACTTCCATCATCATTACCCTTCTTAGTGCATTTGCAAATGCTGGCGTTGCTTTATCAATTTCAAATTCTATTTTTTCATTGTTTTTTTTGGTTATCTTTATCTTCATCTTATAACCTCCTACCCCTTCTACCACCTTTTTTTCTAGTGCTGTCATGGGGTAATGGTGTGACATCTTCTATATCACCTATCCTAAAGCCGGATCTTACTAGGGCTCTTATTGCTGGTTGTGCTCCCTTGCTTGGGTTTTTTGATTTGTGACCTCCAGGAGCCCTTACCTTTACATTTAATTTTGTTATTCCTTTGTTTTTAGCTTCTTCTGCAACTCTTTTTGCTGCTATCAAGGCAGGGAATGGGTTACCCTTTTCTCTGTCGTTCTTTGTTACCACGCCCCCAGATATCCTTGCTATAGTCTCTGCTCCGGTTATATCTGTAATATGAATAATTGTATTGTTTTTAGATGAATATATATGCGCTATACCAACTCTCTCAGTCATTTTCAACACCTATGTTTATTTTTATGTTTTTTTCGAATTTTTTTGGTAAAATATAAGAAGGCCATTTTATCTTAACCTTATCGACTTTAACATGGCCATGAACTATAAACTGCCTCGCCTGTTTTGGAGTCTTTACAAGACCTTTTTTGAATAGCATTGTCTGAAGTCTCCTTTCAAGTATGTCTTCCAGTTTTAACTCAAGCACATCATCTAATGTAGAATCTTTTTCTATTAGACCCAGGTTGTTAAGTTTTTCTATAAGTTCTTTTTCTTGTTTTTCGTTTTTGTTTGCTGCAAGGTTTCTTGCGTGTCTTCTAAAGCTTCTTAATATGCTTTCTGTTCTGTAGATTTCGTTTTTTCTTCTAAGACCGTACCTTCTTATTAATTCTAATTCTTCTTCTATCCTTTTTTTATCCCAAGGCCTAAGTGGTTTTTCATACTTCTTCCTTTTTTTTCTGGGATCTCCCATTTAATCACCTATTTCTGCTTAAGTCTCTGCCTTGAAACTCCGACACTTTTACTTTTTCTAAAACTTGATTTTGTTCTTTGTCCTCTCACAGGAAGACCTTCTCTATGTCTCAGTCCCACATAAGAACCCAATTTCTTTTTTTGGTTTATTGTGTTTCTTAATTTTATCTGCAAGTCCGCTCCTGTCAAGTGTTCGCTTTTTCCCGTGTCCGGGTTGTTTCTTAAATTAAACATGTAATCAGGAATTCCAAATTTTTCCGGATTTTTTATAAATTCTTCTATTTTCTTTTTTTCTTCATCCGTTATCTTTCCTGTAATTTTATCCGGATTTATGCCTGCTTTCTGACAAATTAATTTGGTTGTTGCAAAGTTTATTCCTTTTATCTTTCTCAACGAATCTCTTATTTTTATCTTTCCGTTTAAGTCAGTTGCCATTAATCTTACTATCTCTAACAAGTTCTCGCTTTTTCTCTCTTTCTTCTCTTTACCTTCTTTTACTCGACTCTTGTTCTTTCTCATTATATTACCTCTGTTTTTTTGGCGCTGGGGGAGGGATTCGAACCCCCGCTCCATTCAACTGATGCGAAAAAATCAACATCATCTTTCGTGGAACTGGATATCTTAGCCATCCATCATCATCTCCGCCATAGTCAGATTCAAGCCATTTGATCATTCCCAGATTGATGGACAATACCAGGTACTCAAGTCTCGCCGTTGTATAGAACTCCAGCGCCTTTAGCCTGGCTCGGCCACCCCAGCATCTATACGGGGTTTATATTTTTTAGGCTTATATTTTTGATGGTTTTTTTGATTTAAAACTTTTCAGCATCTTCTATTAACATGTCAGGGATATCTCCTTTCAGTATATTGAATTTAAGCCTGCATTTTTCACATATTATATAGTCTTTTTCTAGCTTTATTTCACCCTTGCATTTAGGGCAGGCCAGTATATCCAAAAGTTCCTTGCTTATGGTCATTCTATCACTTTGTGATAAAACATTAAAGTTTTACTTTTGTTGTTTACCATCTTTTTAACCTTTAAAATTAATAAACAAAGGTATTTAAAGCTTATTTTTATATAAAAACTTTAAAAATATTATGCCTTATGACTATAAGAAATGTTTTGATTATATAGACGATTATTGGAGCAAATCTACTTTCAAATTTAAAAAGGATTCCGGTTTTCATCTGGGCCTGCCAAACCCATTCGTTGCACCCAATCATATAAAATTCGACAAGGACCAGTTTTACTGGGACAGTTATTTTATAATTCTAGGCCTTGTTGACTCGGGAAAAGAAAAATTAGCCGAAGGAATGATAAATAATTTTGAATACCTTTTCAATAAAATGGGTTTTATTCCCTCCAGAAATAGGTATTACAACACTCTCATTTCTCAGGCACCCTTTCTCACTTCAATGATTTTAGAAGTTTTCGAAAAGACTAAGGACAAAAAATGGCTTAAAAGAGTTTCTGTTACTGCTGAGAATGAATTAAAAGGTTATTGGCAATATTCTGAGGAAAAGTGGAAAGCACATCTTGTTTACAAAGGTCTTTCTAGATATTGTGATAGGTATTCTTCTAATACAGTCTCAGAACATGAATCAGGCTGGGACATGACCTCACGTTTTGGCGGAAAATGCAAGGATTTTTTGCCTGTTGATTTGAATTCGTGTCTTTACAAGTACGAAAGAGACCTGGAACATATTCACGACATTTTAGGCAATAAAAAGAAAAGCAAGAATTTCTCTAAACTTGCAGAAAAGAGAAAAAGGGTCATGAGAAGTCTCATGTGGAATCGCAATAAAGGATTTTTCTTTGATTATAATTACAAAGATGTTAAGCAGAGTAATTTTTATTCACTTGCCGGTTTCTTTCCTTTATGGGCCGGGCTGGCTACAAAAAAACAGTCAAAAGAAACGGTTAAAGAATTGAAAAAATTTGAATATACAGGAGGTCTTGCCGCCACTCAGAAGAAAAGACTTATTGGTATCAGACAGTGGGATTACCCTAATGGATGGGCACCTCTCCATTGGATAGTTGTCAAGGGTCTTTTGAACTATGGTTTCAGGGATGATGCAGAGAGAATAGGATTTAAATGGCTTGATATGAATAGAAAGGTATTTCTTGATACCGGCAAGTTCTGGGAAAAATATGATGTGGTAAAGGGAGATGTTGGCAACAGAGGCAGGTATCCCGTGGAGACAGGATTCGGATGGACCAATGGGGTATTCTTGAGAATTTACAACGAACTCGATTGATATTATATCATTTCTTCCACATTTTCGGGTATAAATCAATTTTCATGATTACCCTATCAGTGCTTGTCGCTATTCCCCTTTTAGAATTCTTTATTTCTTCCGAGTCCATTTTCGAATAACCCAGAGCTATCAATTCCCCTTTGAGTGTTAGTACAGCAACCATGTCTCCTTTTTTTATTTTTTCATCAAGTTTGCATATACCTCCAACAGCAAGAGGTGCTCCGTTGCAAAGAGCGTTTACTGCACTGTCTCTTACTATTATTTTTTTAAGGTGTTCTGCACCGAATTCGACCGGTTTTATAATTTCCCTTATTTTATTTTCTTTTTCCTCTTCCCACAGAACAAAAGAATCTTTTAGCTCCTGAAGATTTACGCATGAACTTTCATCAAATGGGCCGACCTTTATTCTTCTTAGCTCTTTCATGTGCGCCCCCTTTCCTAAATCTTTGCCCATGTCGTGTATTAATTTTCTTACGTAAGTGCCTTTTTGGCATTTAATATCCAATAAAACGTCGTTTTCCTTTCTTTCTAATATTTTAATGTCGTATATTTCTCTCACTCTTCTTCTTCTTTTTACCGCACTTCTTTTAGGTGGTTTTTGTTTTATTTTTCCCGTGAATTTTTTGACTGTTTCTTCAAGGTCTTTTCTTGAAACATTTTCGTGAAGATGCATTATGGAAACATATTCCTTGTCTAATCCCATTAAAGCAGGTATCATTTTTGTAGCTTTTCCTAGAGTTAGAACTAAAACGCCCGTAACCTTAGGGTCTAGAGTACCCGAGTGACCTACCTTTTTTATTTTCAATATATTTTTAACCCATGAAGCTACTTGATGAGAAGTGGGTCCTGATGGCTTGTCTAGAACAACTATACCATTATTTATTATTTCTATTGTTTTTCTTTCTCCGGGGTAATTTCCGAAATCTGGGTTTGATATCTCAGTAGACTTTTCAATCATAATGAATAAGTAGTTTTTATTAATTTAAGTTTTTACTGCACCACACCAAGCGCTTTCCTGAATATTGTTGTCATTGACAGGGAAACCAGTATATACCAACCCAGCCATCCAATTTTAGACCCCCAAATAGGCATAGAAAAAGGAAGCTCAATTATAACCCTTTTGAATGATACGGTTTTTTTGCCATCGTCATAATCTTTGAAAAGAAATTCCTCATTTTTTAACTCAAATGCTTCTTCTTTTGTTATTTCCTCTCCGTCTATTTTTATCTTTATCGGATCTTCTTCCATTATCCTAACATTCTTTTGAGTTCCATCAAATTCTATGGTCCCGCTTAAAGATTCGTCAAGTTCTACGTTTAAATCTCCATATAATGATGGTAGCAGAAAAACGAATATTGGTATAATTACAATAAAGGATAGCATCATCGGTTTCATACTACTTTTCATTTTTTTGCTGTTGAGTTCCATCATTTTGCTTTGTAGTTTCATCAGTTCTTTCTGGTTTTTGTTCTTTTGTGCTTCCTTCAGTTCTGAGTTCATTTCCTTTATATCTTCGTTTAATTTTTTTAGCTCTTTTTGGTCTGTTAAAAATTTGTAAATTAGAGATAAAATTAACGATACAGTAATGCTTATAACTAAGACAGTTATCATCGGATTTACTAATTCAATCATACTTAACCCTTTATTTTTTTATCTTTAAAAAGATTTTAACTTTATATAAAAATATTTTAAATAATAAATATGGATTTTGGAAAGATTTTTGGTAGAGCATTTAGATATCCATTAAATTATAGGATTTTTTCTATAATTTTTGTTTACAATTTTTTTGTAACTTTGCCTACTTTGTTTTTTGCTCCTCCTGGAAACGGTGCGCTTACTTTTTCCGAATTCAAGTCATTGATGTATATTTTTGTTCCTTTATGGATTGTTTCTTTTTTTGTTAGTAATTTCTTGGCTGTTTTTTATTTTCACAATTCTTCAAAATATTTTAAAAATATGAAATACTTTAATCTAGGTAAATCTTATAAGGCAGCCAAGGAGAGGTATTTTCCTTTCTTGATAACTCAAATTTTAATTTTAGCTATAATGTTAATTTCATTTTTATTTTTTGTTGGGCTGTTCTTTTTGCCTGCTTTGTTTGGTCTTTCGAATAATTTTTCTGTAATTTTTGGTATAATAATCGGTCTTATTAGTTTATTTATAATAGGTTTCTTTATTTTCTTGTCTCCAGTGGTTTGCTTGTTGGAGAAAAAGAATCCTTTGGATTCTTTAAAGAAGAGCTTTGACCTAATAAAAGTGAACAAATCAGTAACTTTTGTTTTTTGGATTGTTTTGATTATGTTTATGCTTTTAATTAGTTTTATCGGTTCTGTTCCAGAAGCATTGTATTCATATTTTACTGGTAGAGAAATTTTTATTTTTTCCCTGGTACAAATCTTGTTTACTAGTTATACTGGATTGTTTTCCTATTCTTCTCAAGTAAACTTTTACTTATCGATAAGTAAAAAAGTTTCAAAAAGAAAACATAAAAAGAAGAAGACCAAGAAAAAGAAGAAATAAATTTTATTTTCCTAGGAATTTTCTAACAGAAGGATTCATATCCTCCATGTGTTGTTGAGTTATCTGTTCATAGAAATTGAATATTATCATTACGGTAAGAAGTATACCTGTACCTGACCCGAATGCCCCCGCAAAATCTGCGAAAGATGCTAAAAGACCTACGAAAATACCACCCATTATGGACAATGCAAGTATGTATCTGTCCAATATTTTCTCTATTATTCTAATATCTCTTCTGAAACCAGGTATACCCAATCCCATACCGTGTAACTGTTTTGCCACACTCTTTGAGTCCATGCCCGTGGTTGATATCCAGAATACAGAGAATATTATTGAGCCTATAACCATAAAGAGAGTGTATGTTATCCATGTAAATGCCGCCGGCGGTATTGATACTCCTGAAATAGTGGAAACTACAATATTTGATATTGTGTTAGACCTTGGGGGAGATAAGTAGTATATAAGTCCCCCTATTATCTGTCCTTCTGCATCAAAAGTGCCTAAAAGTGAGAATCCCCTACTATGCAGCATTCTTGAGAATATTTCCATGTTTGCAAGAAGCGCTGAGGTCAATATTACAGGAATATTTGATGCGTATATGAACTTTAAAGGATGTCTGTATCCAAAACCTCTAACCCGGCCCATTGTCAAAGGTATCTCTACTTTCATGAGTTGAGCATAACCGACTATAATGAATACTATTATCGTGAAAAATAATGGTATAAGACTTATCAAAGATGCTTCCGGCCTTCCTGCCATTGCGCTTATTATGGCTGATGGTATCGCACCTACGGGGCTTCCTTCACCGATGAAGCTCAGTGTTCTTATTATTATGGTCTTTGATACACCTGCTGCAATGAATAAAGATACACCGGAACCTATACCCCACTTTGAAACAACTTCGTCCATCAACATAACTAGTATTCCACCAGCTGCTAACTGTAGTATTAAAGCTAACATCACAAACTGACCTCCTGCTGCTGGTATTGCACCAAACACTACAAAAGCTATGGCTTCAAAGAAACAGAAGAATATTGCTAATATTTTCTGTGTTCCCATAAATCTCATTTTTCCTTCTTTTGTGTGAGTATCCCAGTTAAGTATACCGCTTCCTACCAAAAGTTGCAGAATTATAGATGCGGTTACTATGGGACCTATACCAAGAGTAACCAAAGAACCCATGCTTGAACCAAGAACAGTTTCTAAGAACATGAAATGTTGTACTGCATTTACGTCTACTCCCCATACTATTATCTGACTCATTACAAAGAACAGCACCAGTATTAAACCGGTCCATTTTAGTTTTTGCTTGAAGTTTAGTCTTTTATCTGGCTTCTGAACACCAGGCAAAAACCTCATCAGTCCTATATAGTCTATTCCCATTTTTAATCACACAACCTTTATATTTTGTTCGAAAGATTTATAAATCCTTTAATGTAAGAAAAAATTTTAATAAATAAATAGCTTTTGTTTTTAGTTAAGGAATTATTTTTTTGATTCGTTCTTTTTTTCTTTGTTTTCTTCCTTTTTGGAAGGTTCTATAATTTTTCCACCCGCGTTCTCTATTTTTTCCATTGCTTTCTTTGAGAAGAAATTAGCTTTTATCTCAAGTTTTTTAGTAATTTTTCCACTTCCTAAAACTTTGTCGTAACCCATTTCAGAAAGGTCTATTTTATTCTTATCAAGTTTTCTGGACATTTCGTCAATTTTCTTTAGGTTTATTGATTTTATGGACCTTTTGTTTTTTTTCTTGAAACCCTTTTTGCCATAATGTTCCGGGTTTTCTTTTATAATCTTTAATTTTTTGTGCTTGAAAATTCCTGCCATTCCTCTTCCACCACGGCTTCCTGCTCCTCTATGTTTTTTCTTGCTGCCGTATCCGAAAGTTTTCTTACCCCTCATTTTTTTTGTTCTTTTTTTACCCATAAAATCACATCATCTTTTTTAAAAGTTCATTTATCTCTTCTTTTCTGTTACCAAGCGCTCCTTTTGGATAATGCTGCTTTATAGATTTTTTAAATCCTTTGCTTGGAGGCGTTAATCTAAAATAAGGCTTTATTGTTTTCTCTTTTTTGTTTTTATCAAAATTTTCAATAATTTCTTCTATTTTTAATTTGTTTTCTTTAAGAAATTCTTCTGTTATTTTCTCGTTTTTCTTGCTAAACCCTCTCTTCTCAATGAGTTTTTTCAAGTTATCCTTTGAAACTGTTCCCCAGGTAACGAAGTCTTTAACTTTTTTAAGCATGCCTAAGTAATTTGGCGTTTCTGGTATTATTGTGCATGTGTTTACTTTTTTAAGATTAAGCATTTCTAAAGTGTCCCTTATATCTTTTTTTACTCCTACATTACCCCTTATTCTTATTATTGCCAACATATTATCAATCCGATTTTATTGTGTTTATTTTCTTTAATGCATTAAAAACAGCTTTTATGAAATTTGTCCTTGTTCTTGTCTTTCCATATGATTTTATCCACAAATCTTTTATTCCTGCTAGTATCATAACTTTCTTTACACTGTCTGATACACATAACCCAAGACCTTTTGGTGCAGGTTTTAATAAAGCTATTGAACTGCCCTGTTTACCTCTTACTTCAAATGGTATTGAGTGTTCGGTTTTACAGCCACATTCCCAGCTACCGCAACCTCTTTTTATGGGTATTATGTTTATTTTTGCTTTATTTAGAGCCTTATTAAGAGCTTCCCTGAAGTCCGGTGCTTTATCTATACCGATTCCTACAAAACCGTCTTTGTTTCCTGCTACGACAAGGCATGTGTTGCTGAACCTTCTTCCACTTTTGTGCATTCTTGCGGTTCTTTTTCCTGGTGTTCTTCTTTTTCCACCGCCTTTACCCGGACTACCTCCTATCAATATTAGTTCGTGTTCTATGCCTGGCAGTAAAAAGTCTACTATTTCAGGCTCCATAATTTTTCTTCCTTCTTCAAATATTTGTTCCATTGAAGTTACTTTGCCTTCTATTACGTCTTTACCTAACTTCGTCTTAGGAACCCATTCTTCTATGTTTGTGTAAGATTCTCTATTTTCTTTTTTCCTCTTCATAAAAATCACTTTATTATTTTATTCTTTAATGCCTCGAATTCTTTTACTATATCTTTGTTTATGTGTTCACCTGATATTCTTTCTTCTTTTGGTATTACATCCTTTGAATGATTTATTTTCAACCCGGCATCTAGAGCTCCCTTTAGGAAGGCATATATTCTATTACCTTTTGTGTTATTTTGAAGCCCCAAATCCAAGACAGCCTCGTTTATATTTTTTTCTTTTGCTTTCTTTCCCAAGAAAAAACCTGTCAGGTAGGCAGCTGGAACATTACTGCAGTTTTTTTCCCATCCAAGCTTTTTCAACATAATACTATGAGCTGAGATTATTGTTTTGTCTCCGTTTTTTTCATATTTTACTATTTGCCCCATTATATGCTTGTTTGATTTTCTTATAACAAGCCTGCTTTTACTGCTCTTGAGCAGACCAAGTCTTAATTTATAGTTAGTTCTCTTTAGTCTTCTTCTTTTGTGGGGCATTTTGTATTTTTTTCTCATAAAATCACTTATTTTCTTGTTTGACTCCAATGTTGTTTTTTATGTAAAGATTTAAATTTGATTTGTTTTTGAACCTGCCACCCTTTGCCATTAAATAGAGTTTTCTATATTGGTTTTTGTCTATACTACCAGAGTCTCTTAGTTCTTTTAGCTTTTTTCTGAGCGGTCTTATTGTTTTTATCCATTCCTTCTTTTTTGTAGTCTTTGAGAGTTTCTTTCCTTTCTTTTTTCCTCTTCCTTTTCTTCTACCTAGTTTTTTTTGCCTTAATATCTTCCTTGCCCTGCCTCTGCTTTGTTCGTTAAGCGACCTTTTTTTAATTATACCCTTTTTTATTAGATTTCTTATATCCGCCTTTGTTATGGCTTTAGACACCTCTTCCATTTCGTTCGGGTCTATCCAAACTTTTTTAATTCCACATTTCAGTATGCTTGCTGCCATTTTGGTCTTGTTTTTTATATCCATAGTAACACATTAGTTGTTTTCTATTCTGTTTTTTAACATTTCATCGTCCATTTCTTGAGTCAATATTATTCCAAATTCATTAAATACTGTCCCGCATATAGGACAATTTTTTAGACTATCCTTTTCTACATCAAAATTTTTACCCAAATTGCCACATAAAGGACAATTCTCGCTTTTTTTAGCTAGACTTATCATTTATTAACCACCCTCAATTTAGGATTCAAAACTTTTATTCCCATTTTATTCGCTTCTTTTGTTATAATAATTTTCTTTTTATTACCAACACTGCCGGATATTCTAACACATTCTGTTTTTTTGTCTACTTCATCAAGTTCCTTTGGATTTGACACTCTTATTTCAAATAAACCAGAAGGGTGCCTATTTCTTTCTTTTTTAGGTGATCCGCTACCTATCAAAGGCATCGGTTTTTTGCCTTTTAGTTTTCTTCTTATTTTGTTTGTTCTGGTCTTCGGTTTTCTCCATTTTTCTCCGAGTTTTTTAAGTTCAGGATGCCTTCTGTATTTTTTATTCATCTTCTTCACCCCTGTCTTTTAGTGTTATATATATACCATCAGAAAAAACTCTTCTATCTCTTCTTGTTTTTAAACTTGTTGATTTTTCTATGTTAGCAGCCGTTTGACCAACTTTTTCTTTATCTATACCTTTTATTATCACGTCTTCGCCGTTTATCTTTACTTCAACACCTTCTACTATCTTTGCATATCTATCATTTTTCTGACCAAGGAAGTTCTTAATTATGACTTTATTTCCTTCAACAGAAACGTTCATTGGAAAATGAACATGAGATATTTTCATTTTATATTCGTAAAATCTCTCAACCCCTTTGAACATATTTTCTATAATGGATGACCATGTTCCTATTATCGCCTTTGTCTTCTTTTTTTCGTCTTTTGACTTTATTATTATTTTATCTCCCGATTTTTTGATTTCAAGTTTCGGATAATAGAATTTTTTTGTTATTTCACCATTCCCACCTTTAACTGTTAATAAGTCTTCTTTTAATTCTGTTTCAATTCCTTTGGGTATGTTCATTTCTTTTTTCATTATATTCACCTAGTACACGTAACCAAGCAGTTTTCCTCCTATATTTTCTTTCCTTGCTTTTTCGTGAGTCATGACTCCTTTAGGTGTTGTTACAATTATTATACCAAAATCTGTAGATGGCAGGAATCTTTTTTCCCATTTTTTGAGTTCGTCCTTCTTGAAAGAGAATCTAGGTTTTATTACATTACAGTCATTTATCTTATGGTTGAGTTCTATTTTAAATCTCTTGCCTTCTTGATTAAAATCTTTTATATAATTATTATTCTTTATTACTTCGAGTACATTTTTTATTAAACCCGATACAGGTGCAAAACATATACCTTTACCTACCATTTCAGCGTTCTTCATTGCTGAAAAAAAGTCTGCTAGATTGTCATGGCGCATTCTTTATCACCTTTAATATTTTTTAAACCCAATTTCTTCTGCTATTTCTCTGAAGCAGTGCCTGCAATAGCAAAGGCCATATTTTCTTATTAGTGCTCCGTGCCTCCCACATCTTGCACATTTCCTTGATTTTGGTTTATTTTTTTTGATATCATCATTTTTCATTTTATCACGTCAATTCCTAGTTTTTTATTAGCGAAATCCATTGCATCTTCTTTTTTTATCTTGTGGGTTTTTCCGATTTTTTTGTTTATTTTCTTTCTTTTTATGCTGAAACCCGGTCTCTGAAGCGTAACGCATATATCCATTCCATATATCCCTATCTTGGGGTCGTATTTCACACCCGGTATGTCTATATGTTCGTGTATTCCGAAAGAGAAATTACCGTTTTTATCGAAACACCTTTCTTTTAGCTTCATTTCTTTTGCTTCCAAAACTTTCTTAAGTATTTCTATCGCTTTCTCATCTCTCAGAGTTACTTTTGCTCCTATTTTCTTTCCCTTTGATGAACCGAAAGTGTTTCTTTTTTTTGCTTTTGTTAACACTACCTTTTTCCCAGTGAAGTTTTCAAGTAATTTTTTCGCTTTTTCAAGTTTTTCTCCAGATTCACCTATGCCTATATTTAAGGTGACTTTCTCTATTGTGATTTTTCTCATTGGATTTTCTTTCATACTAATCACTTATCTTTATTTCGGGGGTTTTTTCTCCTATAACAAAAACAAATTTTTCCGGTATATCAACCGTTTTCTGATTAATCTCTATGGAAGCCATGTTAGGTTTTGAACCCGGTGTTTTTTTAATATCTTTAATTTTCCCAATCTTACCCATGTTACTTCCTTTTATTATAAGACACAATGAATTTTCTTTTCTCTTTAGATGTTTCTCTATTTTTAAGTTTGGTAATTCCAAAACCAAAGAATCTTTAGTCTTGTACCGGTCTTTATCTACTATTAAATTTTTACCATCATGAAGATTTAGCTGAGTCTTACCTCCCTTTATCTTTGTCTTGTTTTCTATTCTGCAAATTTTTGATTTTTTATCAGTTTTCAATAATTTAAGATATTTTTCTCCCGATACAACGATGTAGCTCTCCTTTATTTCGGGTAATGTTATTATGTCGAAAATTCCTACAGGATATTTCAGGTCTTTTCTAGTTTTTCCGTCTACCATTACTTTACCCAATTTTATTGTATATCTGGCCTCTCTGGAGTTTTCACAGTACTCAAGCATGTCTCTTAAAACCGATAAAAGAGTTATACAGTTGTTTTTTGGATGAGGGCCCGGTCTAGGACATACCAAGAACCTTTTATTTAATTTTCTTTTTATTGGGTAACTTTTTGGTGCTGATAATCTTTTTTGATGCATTTATTCACCTTTTCTGAATTGTTTATGATCTTTCTCTACGTGAGTATTCAAATCTTTCTTGTTTTCAAACTTCTTACCACAAACCGGGCATTTAATACCTTCATCTTTTTTCTTTACTTCTTTCTTTTCCTTTTTCTTCTTTGGTTTGGGTTTTTTAACTTCGAATTCTCCTTTAACTCTTTTTACTACTTTCTGTCTTTTTTTGTCTGTCATGTCTGGTTCTATTAATCTTAAATTTGATGGATGAACCGGTATTCTTACTTCGGTTCCGTCGGTCTTGCTTCTCTTGACTTCATCTAATATTATTTTTAAGTTTCTAAGGTCAACTTTATTTACGATACTTTTTGTTCCCTTGAATTCCCCTCTCATTACTTCTACCTTATCTCCTTTTCTTATTGCCATATTTCTTCTGTTGAATTTCTTTCTTAGATTTTCACTCAGACCAACATTTATCAATTTATGCCTTTGATGAATTGGCATGTTGTACAATCTTTTTCTTTGTTTTCTTGGCTGAGTTGTTTTCATTTAAATCACTATTCTTGCTATTTTCCCTATAGGCGGAAATCTTTTTACGACTTCTTTTGCTATAGGACCCTTTATTTCAGAACCTCTTGGCTCCTTTTTTTCACCTACCAATATGGCAGCATTATCTTCAAATTTTATAACAGTCCCGTCCGGCCTTTTTATTTCCTTTTTTTGTCTTACTATTACTGCAGTCGGGGTTTCCTGTCTTATTTTTGGTGTACCTTTTTTTACTGAACACAAAACGATGTCTCCGACACCGGCCTTTGGTTGTCTTCTCTTACGACCTTTATAACCCTTTACAGCAAAAACCTTAAGTAATTTCGCTCCGCTGTTATCTATGCACTTTATAATTGCACCGTTATTTATTCCCTTGGTTATTCTAGAACCCGTTGCCTTCATTTTTTCACCTCTTTCTCAACTACAACAAAGTTCTTTTTCTTGCTAATCGGTCTGCATTCTGCAATTGTAACAGAATCTCCTTTTTTCGCGTTTATACAAGACGGATTGTGCGCGAGTATTCTTGTCTTTTTTCTTTCATATCTTTCGTATTTTGGTATAAAATTGAAATAATCCCACTCTACGATTACAGTATCTTTAGACTTATCACTAATCACAATGCCATTAAAGACCCTTCCCCTTACAGGCAGGGTTCCATGGAATGGGCATTTTCTACTGTTGCATTTATCTTTTGGTGCATTTACGCTTAGTCCTATTTCATTCATTTTATTCACCTTAACATTTTCTTATTCTTTCTTCTGGTCTGAACATTATATCGTTTCCGTTTACTTTGATTACCTTTTTGTTTTTCTTGAACATGAAAACGGTATCCTGTTTAGGTATCGTTTTTTCCTCTTTTTTTGTATCTACTTTTATGGTTTTTTTTGTTTCATCAACCACAAGACCTTTCATTTTTTCTTGTGATTTGTTTTTGCTTTTTAATACCTCTACTTCAAGACCGATTATCTCGTGTTTTTTTATGTTCTTTTTTGTTATCATCATTAATTTTTTATTTCAAGTTGCTTTTTTGAAAAACCAAGTTTCGTCAATAGGTTTTCCATTTTTCTTATGTGATTTCCTTGTAGTTCTATTTTCCCGTTTTTGTATGTGCCCCCACAAGCAAGTCTTTTTTTGAGTTTTGTTAATATTTCTCCTGGATTCATGTCGTTTGATACGTTTTCTATTACAGTCATAGCTTTTCCGTATCTTCTCCTATCAACATAGACATTTAATTTTTTTTCCTCTTTTGCTAGTGTCTCACATATACAAAGGTCTTTCGGGAGTCCGCAATTTGGACACATTTCACTGATTTTTTATCACCTTTTTTTCTTTTTTTATTGTTAATATCCTGGCAATAGTTTTTTTGATTTCTCTTATTCTGCCAGTGTTTTCAGGAGCACCACCCACTATTATCTGAGCTTTCTTTTTGGAAAGTTCCAGGTTAAGCTCCTCTACCTTTTTGTCTATCTCTTTGTCTGTCATTTTCCTAACTTCTTTACTTCTTAGAATCGTCATTTTTATCTACCTTTTCTTTTTTATCTTCTTTTTTTGGTTTATCTTCTTCTGAGTGTTTCTGTCCTATATGTATCTTCAGACTTCTTTCTTTTTCGTAAACCTTACCACAATACGGGCATTTTAAATCTTTTTTCTCTTCTTTCTTTTTCACTTCTTTTATTTCTCTTATTTTTGCCTCCGGGTAATCTTTCATTATCCTGACCTTTATCCCTATTGAACCTGCTTTTGTAACTGCACTTACTTTTGCGTAGTCTACAAAGTTTTTTGCAGTATCTCCTGAGTATTTTAGATAACCTTTGTAGAATCTTTGGACTCTTGATTTTGCGGAACCGAGTTTGCCGCTTAATCTTATTTCACATCCTATGGCACCGCTTTCTATTACCTTTCTTAGCATTATGTTGCCTATTCTTCTGTTGTTTACACCCCTTTCTAGTGCATTTTTAATTTCCTCTGCAACTATTTTTGAATTCATGTAAGGTTTATCTATTTCCTGAACGTCTATCTTTATGTTTTCAAAATTGAATTTTTCTTTGAGCTTGTCCGATACTTTATTAATATTTTCCCCACCCCTTCCTATTATCAGTCCGGGTTTGTTTGCGTATATTGTTATATTCATTCCTGTATGTGTTTTTCTTATAGTGGAATGAGAGTAACCATATCTTTCGAATTCCTTGCAAAGGAACTTTTCTATTTTCGGTTTTTTTGTGTTGTTAAATATGAACTTGTTTTTTATACTCATTTCTTAGCACCTTCTTTTTTGGTTTTTTTCTTGCCCTCTTTTAGGATTAACTTTATGTTTGTGTTTTTTATGCTTGAACCGAAAGACCTTCTTCTTTTCATCCTGAGTCTCTTAGCGCCCTTTTCAGCACATATTGTTTTTATTAGAGGATATTCCATACCGCTGTATTTTGCATTCTTTTCCCCGCTTTCAAGTATTTTCAATATTTCCTTGCAAGTTTTTGTGAAATGCTTTCTTTCTATTTCTCTTTTCCCGCTTATCATATCCTCTAAAAAATTCTTTGCTTTTTCTAACTCAAGCTTGTTTATTTTTTTGCATACCATAATACTTCTTTTTGTTGATATGGGGAGACCTATACCAGCTGCCTTTACTTCTCCTTTTTCAGCTTTTACAGGATACTTAACCATATTATCACTTCAAAGGTACAAACTTAGAGCTTCTTGTCGCTCCCATACCAGGAGAAGAGTGTTTAGTTTCTTTTCTTGTTCTTACGAATTCTCCCAAGTAATATCCTAACATTTCCGGGGTTATTTCCAGTGTTACAAATTCTTTTCCGTTATAAACGCTTATTTTTTTATCCAACATTTGAGGTATTATTATCATATCTCTTCTATGGGTCTTTATGAAATTTTTACCCTTTTCAATTTTCTTAATTAATGTTTTTTGTTCGTGAGTGAATCCTCTTTCCAAACTTCTTCTTTTTCTAGAGCTTAGATACTTTGAAAATTCTTTCAAGTCCATTTTCTTTATTTCTTCAATTGTCTTTCCCCTGAACATAAATTTCTTAACCATTTTATCACCTTCTCCTCTTTCCTGTTCTTTTTGCTGCTATTGAACCGACCTTTGCTCCAGGCGGTGCGTTTCTGGATGTTGTCTTTGGTATTCCGGGTCTGGTCTTACCACCAAAAGGATGGTCTACAGGGTTCATAGCTGTTCCAGAGGTTATTGGATATAATTTTCCTTTTGATTTCATTATTTTGTGCATTGTGCCCGCTCTCAGTATGGGTTTTTCAACCCTCCCGCTTCCTGCTACAACGCCAACTGTTGCCTTACAGTTTAAGTTAAATGATCTTGTTTTTTTGGATGGAAACTTTACAATACATTTCTTATCTTTGCTGGTTATTATGCCGAAACCACCGCTGCTTCTTATAAAAGAGCCGTTATCTCCTGGGAATTTTTCTATGTTAAATATAGGAGTGCCTTCCGGTATATCCTTTAAAGGAAGAACATTACCCTTTCTTGCTTTTGCATCTTTTCCTATTTCTATCTCATCTCCGACAGAAACATCCTCGGGTGCTATCATAAAAAAGGTATCACCTTCTTTTTCCACCTTTAACATTGGCCTTCTTATCGAATGAACAATATCTATTATTTTTCCTTTCCCTTCTTTGTATTTTGATTGATTTTTATACCTTCCTTTAGGGACTCTATATCTCTTACTTTTTCCCTTCTTCTGTGCTCTTATCTTACCCATATTATCACAACATTCCTAGTTTTGTTGCAACGTCAAGTGCTATGTAGTCTTTTGTTAATTTAACAAATGCTTTTTTTCTATTCTTCATATCGTTCAAAACATTGACGTTATCTACTTTTACATCAAATAATTTTTCTACAGCCCATTTTATCTGTTTTTTGTTTGATTTTTCGTTAACTATGAAGACTAATTTGTTTTCCGATTCCACCAATCCTATATTTTTTTCACTCAGGTGCGGAGCTATTACTATCTTCCAAGGGTCTACGAGTAATTTTTTGTCCTCTTTTTTATCATCCTTTTTAGCCATTTTCACACCTATTTATTGTATTTTTTAAGCTCTTCAAATGCAGTTTTTGACCATATAGTCAATCTTATGCCATGAGCTCCGGGAGAAAGTAACTCAGAATTCAATTCTTTAAGTTTTATTGCTTCCATGCCTTGTATATTTTTGCACGCGTTAACGATTCCCTTATCATCTTTTATTACTATAAGCGGGCCTATTTTGTTCTTTTTCTTACCTCTTCTTAGTTTTGATTTTCCGGACCTTTTCTTTTTTTCTTTGGTTCTTTTTATTTCATCTTCAAGACCGATTTTTTTCATCATTTCTATAACTTCTTTTGGTTTCTTGATGCTCTCGACAGAGTCTATAATTACTATCGGAAGCTCACAATCAAACAAATGGTTCCTCTTTTTTACTATATCTTTTTTGTTTGTTGCGGCTATCGCACTTCTTATTGCGAGAAGCCTTTCTTTTTTGTTTATTTTTTTGCTCCAATTTCTTTCTGTCTTTGGGGGATGTGCTCTCCTACCACCGACAGTTTGAGGCACCAGCCTTCCTCTCATAAACCTTGCTGTGTCACCGTGCTCTCTTGGTATTCTTGCCATATCCCTTTGCATCATTTTTTGGCTGGGGTCTTTGCTTGTTAAACCATGATAGTGTGCTGATGTTCTGTTTCCTGCCATTTTATCCGAGCCGTATTTTTGTCTTCTGTTAGCTCTGGCGGCCAATACAGCCCTTTTAATCAAATCGGGTCTGTAATCAGTCAAGAACAAATCAGGCAAGTCTACCGTACCCTCTTTTTTTCCTTCCAAATTCAAAACATTAGCTTTCATTTCTTTCTACCTCTTAAGAAATATGCTATTAGACATGATAAAATGTAAAAAAGTATTAGAGTTATAAAACCAAGAGGCAATTCAGAACAATATCCTCCAGCACAGGGTACTCCTTTTATTATTGTTGTAATTGGATCTAGTATGAAAAAAGAAATGTCTAATTGATTTAGAATAAAACCTAAAACTAAAAGTATAATAAAAATTATAATTTTCTTCAAATTTGGTTTTAAAAAATCTTTTATCATAAAAATCACTGCTGACTTGTTTTATCCATTTTTTCTATTTCAATTGGATAACCTTTCTTATTTGCTCTAACAGGAGCTCTTAGCAATATCAATCTCTTTTTTGGCCCGGAAACCGAACCTTTTATTAGTATATAGTTATCTTTTACTAATCCATAATTTAGAAAACCGCCATTTGGGTTTATTTCTTTAGGATCTTCCCCTATTTTATATATTTTTTTGTTGAATTCTGTTCTTCTGTGAAAACCTACCTGACCGGGCTGGGGAACAGTATATATAACTCTTGCAACTCCTTCTGTTCCTATTACTCCTATCTGTCTGTGATGTTTTTCGTCCTTTCTGCCTCTAAGCTTGACACCATATCTTTTAACGACACCTTGAAATCCTTTTCCTTTGGTAACAGACAAGCTGTCTATATATTCACCCTCGCTAAATACTTCACTTATTTTTAGTTCCTTGCCGATTTTTTCCATTGCAAATTTCTTTTTATCTTCCTTTTCTCCGCCAACTCCTATCTCAAATATTTCGGGCTTCTTTTTACCTATTCCTGTTTTGTTCGGCTGTGTGCATACAATTAGTCTTAAATCGTCAAAATCTTCTAATTCTTTTGTTTTATTTTTTTTGATGTTGATTTTCTTTTTAATTTCTTTTGGTATATCTTTTGCATATAATTCGCTTATGACACCTGAATCATTAGAATAAGCTCGCAAACCGAGAACGAAGATAGAAGGTGTTTCAATAACAGTAACGGGGTGAGAAATAGTTTGTCCATATGTCGGAGAGCCTTTTTTATTGTCCTTAAAGAAAACTCTTGTCATACCGACTTTATATCCGGCAAAAGCAAGAGGTTTAGCTTCCTTAACATTCGGATAATTAGAAATATTGGGATATATCCTTTTTGACTTCTTTCTTGGCCAATATTGTAAACTTCCATCTCTTGGTTTATGTGTGTGTGGCATTTATTCACCTTTGATTGGATACTTAACTTGGTCGTATCAATCACCCAACCCGTTAAAAACGGATATGAATATTATATACTATTGTTATTTAAGCTTTTTCACGACCTTTTCTTTGGCCCTTTTTCAAGAATGCGGTGTTTCATTATACTAATCCATCGCGTTGAGAGACTTTTAATCTTGTAATGTAATGTATTTAAATGTTTTGGAAGAAGTCAAATGGCGCTGGGAGAGGGAATTACAGCATTATTTTCTCTTTTGATAAAAGAAAATATACACTTTCGAACCCTCGCATGCCGAAGCATACTAGCTTTCCAGGCTAGCGCCTTGGTCCGCTCGGCCATCCCAGCAAATGTTTATTTATTAGGTTCTTTATTTTTATATCTATATAATAAAAATAAAATAGGTGATTTTATTGAATAACCTCAAATCTGTTGTTCTTGATGTACTAAAACCCCACGAACCTGATATTCTAAAACTCGGAAGGGAAATACTTTCAAAGGAGAGTAGTATAGAAAGCCTTGAGATTTCTGTTTTGGAAATAGACAGGGAAACTGAAACATTGAAAATAGTTGTTAACGGAAAAAATGTTAACTTTGATAAATTGAGAAAAAGAATAGAAAAACTCGGCGCAGTTGTTCATAGTATAGATGCTGCAGTTCTTAAAAAGACCAAGAACTGATAAGATGATTAAAGAGATAAATAATCTAATAAAAAGTAATAGAATAGTCAGAAGATACATGGTTGTAAACTCTTTTGACGGCACCTTGGCAGTTCTGGCTATAATAATAGCCAACTTATTGGTTGGTACCAATGACCCCAGAATTATAATACTTCCATCTATAGGAGCTAGCTTTGCTATGTTTGTTTCAGGAAGCTGGAGTGCTTATCTTTCTGAAAAGTCGGAGTTCAGGGATTCTTTTTTTAATATTGAAAAACACATGATGAAGGGTTTGAAGGGAACAGATATACATAACAAGATGAAAAAAAACGTATTTTTAGTTTCCCTTTCAAATGGGCTGTCTCCGCTTATTTCCGGATTAATTATAACTTCTCCATTTTTTGTATTTAATCAATATTCTTATTACATATCATTTTTATTTGGCGGTATAATTTTGTTTTATATGGGTATTTTTATGGCAAAAATAGCAAAGGAAAATAAAATAATATACGGTTTAAAAACTATTTTGACAGGTTTTATAGTGGCGCTTTTTTATTATGTACTTTCTTTATCAGGGTTTTAGAATCAGTTTGTAAGTTCTATCGCTATGTTTATATTATCAGGTATATTTATCCTCATTATGTAACGCAGCGCTCTTTGGTTTGCTCCGACATCTATAAGCCTTTTGTGTATTCTCATTTCCCATTTGTCCCAGGTTGCGTTTCCGTGTCCGGTTCCTGTCTTTTTTTGTTTCATTGTAGGTATTACAAGCTTTTTTGTGGGAAGGTAAATGGGTCCTCTCATAGATACCCCGAATTTGTCTGTTATCTCCTTTATTTGGTTGCATACCTTATTCAAGTCATCAGGGTTCGTGCCTGCCAATTTTATCCTTGCTTTTTGCATTATTTTCACCATATACCTATTTTAACATTTTTCTAAGAGAATAGTTATACAGTCACATTTAAATAGTTTATTTTTTCGTTAAAATGAAGTTTAAAATAAAAAAAAAGAGAGTAAAGGGTTTAAACCCTTTAAGCTGCTGTTACTTCTATACAAACACCGGCTGCAACTGTCTGTCCCATGTCTCTTATAGCAAATCTGCTCAATTCTGGGAACTCTTTGTTGCTCTCTACTACCATAGGTTTGTTTGGTACAACCTTTACTATTGCCGCGTCACCTGTTTTTATGAAGTCCGGGTTTTCTTCTATTGTCTCACCGGTCTTCGGATTTATTTTCTTTTCAATTTCCATTATCTTGCATGCTATCTGCGACGTGTGGCAATGGAATACTGGTGTGTAACCTTTTGCTATTACGTTAGGATGGTTTAACACGATTATCTGTGCTTTAAATTCCTTTGCTATTGTAGCTGGTTTGTCTGGATGACAAACTACATCTCCTCTTTTCACAGCTTTCTTGTCTACACCCCTTACGTTAAATCCTATATTGTCTCCTGGGTTTGCCTTTGGTACTTCTTCGTGATGCATCTCTATTGATTTTACTTCACCGGTAACGTTTGACGGCAAGAAAAGAATCTTATCGCCTTTGTTTATTGTTCCTGTTTCCACTCTTCCGACTGGAACAGCACCAACACCGGTTATTGAGTAAACGTCCTGTATAGGCAATCTCAAAGGCTTGTCGACTGGTTTTTCTGGTTCTGTTATGTCGTCCAAAGCTTCCAATAGAGTCTTGCCACCGTACCAACTCATGTTCTCTGATTTGCTTGCTATGTTGTCTCCCTTGTATGCCGATACAGGTATGAATGGTATCTTACTTGCATCGTATCCTATTGTCTTTAGTATCTTTGTTACTTCTTCGCTTACTTCTTTGTACCTTTTTTCTGCATATTCTACGGTGTCCATCTTATTTACAGCCACTATCATTTGGTTTACTCCTAAAACCTTTGCCAGGTAAACGTGTTCTTTTGTCTGTTCTTGGGGACCTTCTTTTGCAGAAACAGCCAAAATAGCGGCATCTGCCTGGGAAGTTCCTGTAATCATGTTCTTTACGAAGTCCCTGTGTCCCGGTGCATCTATCACCGTGAAATAATACTTGTTTGTATCGAACCTCGTATGCATAACGTCTATTGTAACCCCCCTTTCTCTTTCTTCCTTAAGTCTATCCATAGCGAAAGCAAATTCGAAAGTCTCTTTCTTTAGTTCTTTTGCCAAGTCTTTTAATTTTCTCATTTGCTCTTCTGGTAGGTTTTTGGTATCCCAAAGAAGTCTACCAATAAGAGTACTCTTACCATGGTCTATGTGACCAATAGTTACCAAATTTAAGTGAGGTTTGTCTGCTGCCATTCTTTACACCTCCATATTTTTTATCTAAATGATTAGATGTGTTAATTTTTGTAAAAATACATATATAAATAATTAATGCCGTTATTCATAATCTCCTGGCGAAAAACCTTCTGAAATCCAGGAAAAGCGGTTTTTTATATTCTATGTTAGTTATTTTTGAAGCCAGCTGGTAGTAGCTTATTGCTGCTGGCGATATATCTCTCAAATCAACAATAGGTTTTTTTCTTGCAAGGCTTTTTAGAACATTTTCATCCCACGGTATTTTTTGTATTATAGGAAGGCCTGTTATCGCCTCTATTTCTTCGCTTGGTATTTCGTAGTCTTCGTATCTCATCGAGTTTATAACTATTCCTTTTATATCTTTCCCCATATCTCTTGCAACTTCTACTGTCTTCATGCAGTCTGTCAAGTCAGGAAGATGCGGTCTGGTCACTGCTATTATGCTGTCACATGCCTCCAACACTGACAGGGCACTTTTGTCGAGTCCCGGCGGGGAGTCTATAAGTATTTTTGAATCAAGACGGTCAAACTTGTTTTTAATTTTTTCTGGATTGGTGTTAAGGTAGTGCAAAGATATATGAGAGGGTATGAACCTTAGACCGGTTTCATGTATATGAAGGGCCTCAAAAACAGGGATATTTTTTTCCATTGCCTCGTTTAAAGTAACATGGTAGTCAAAGACACCAAGATGCATTCCAAAGTTGGGATTCTTTATGTCACCGTCAACTACTATAACATTTTCCCCGAGTTTGTGCATTGCCATCCCGAGGTTAACTGTTGTTGTGGTTTTTCCTACGCCACCCTTGCCCGATACAATTCCTATAACTTCCTTCATTTTGTCACCAATTTTATTGTATAATATTTTTTCCTTCCTTTCTTTTCGCCCACTAAAATACCTTCTTCCTCCATGAACTTGAGGTATTCGTTTGCCCTGCTTCTCGACATACCGAGTATTTTACCAACTTTTCTAGAAGTCAATTTCTTGTCTTTTAGTATGAACAAAATCTGCTTTTTTCTTTTGGGTGTTATGCTCTTTTTGTTTCTTTTCTTGTTTTTTTCAATTGTTTCTATCTTATAGCCCAGCTCCTTAAGCTGTGTAAGAACTTCTTCTCTGTTATCCCTAACTCTTATTTTTCTTGGTGCTCCTATCAGGTTTCTTACCTTGAGCAAGTCTTCAGAAACAAGAATTTTCCCCTGATTCTTGTCACCCAATTTAACACCCATAAAATAAATGGTATTATATTATTTAAAAAGCTGTCGGTTTTTCTTTATAAAGGTCTTAGAGTCAATGAAAATTAAAATAGAGTTTTTTTGTTAATGTTTTTTCGACAGTTCGTATGTTCTATTTAAACATCGACATGGTAATATAATTATACATATATGTACAATTTATAGGTCCACCATTTAGGTCTACCAAAAATTGGGACACCCTCACCCCCATTCCAAATATTAACCAGATAGTGTTTTTAATGGAAGAAATAGAAAAAAAGATACTAAAATACCTCAAGAAGCATCCAGAAGGCACGATGATACTTGACCTTGCGGATGCGATAGGAGCCCACAGGCACACGGTTACCAAGTATGTTTACAGGCTGGAGGGCTCTGGAAAGATAAAGATAAGAAAGCTGGGCATAGCAAAGCTTTGCTACCTCAACGGAGGTGCAAAGAAATGAAAATTTTAAGGGAATTTTTGCTATTCTCACTTATAATTCTGGCGCTCAGTCCTTTGGTCTTTTATGAAAGAAGCGGCATAACTGGTCTCTATACTGCCGCGGAGTCTCAGGAAATTGATGTAATTGCAGAGGGTAACAGTAGTTTTGTCTGGGAACCTGATAATTATGATGAGGGCAAGCTTTCTTTTTTAAAGGCGACAGGTTACATAAGGGGAAATGATACAGGATACGCAAGAGTTTATCTTGTAAATGAAGAAAAAAGATATCTACTTTTAAACCATACAATAATAAGGACAGAATCAGGCATAACAGGTTATATTATAGGAGATAATACTACTTTTGGGAATGAAACAAACAAAGATGAAAACACCACCACAACAATTAGACAAAATGAAACTTCTGTAAACACAACAATACCTACAACATCAACAACACAAACGACAATAATTCAAAACGATACCTTCTCAAATAATACAATAAAAGAAAATAAGACTTTGGAAAATGAAACAGAACAATTAACAAACACAACAACTTCTCTTCAAACTACCTCATCGATATCACGGGAAATTAATTTGGATTCTGTTACAGTAAATTTTAACAACGAATGCAGGGAAACATGCAATCTAAGTGTCGAAAACCTTACCGACAGTTCTTACAGCATAGAGATGGAACTTGATAATGTGGTTTTATACATAGATGAGATTGATTACAGTTTTGAGGAAATCAAGCTTAAAAATCCCTTGGTAAAGGAAGAAAATCCATTTCTTTCTGTGAAGTACAATGTTGATGTTGACAGAAAAGTAGAGGAAGAATTAAGAAAAAAGGAAAGGGTAAGAGTTTTGGTAAGGGCAAGAAACCAGTCTGCCTACTGGAAATTGATTAATGAAAGAATACCTTCCCTGAGAGGAAGTGAAAGCTATGACAGGAAAACAAAGGGTCTTGACAGGATTAATTTTATTTCTACCAAATTAAGTGAAGAGGACCTCGAATTACTTAGAAACAATACTGATATATTGGAGATAAGAATAGACAGCAAATTCTCTCTCCTGCTTGAGGAATCCCTTCCAATAATAAGATGGAACGAGTCAGTAGATGAATTTAACTTGACAGGTTCTGGAAAGACTGTCTGTGTTCTGGACACGGGCGTTTCCGGCATCGATTTTTTAGACGGTTATGATTTTGTTAACAATGATACCGACCCCGAAGACAACAACGGACACGGCACAAAAGTAGTTTCGATAATAGATGAAATTGCACCTGATGCGGATATACTTGTTGCAAAGGTTATAAACGGAAGCGGTTTTGGCTACGAATCGGACGTACTTGCAGGTCTTGAATGGTGCATAGACCAGGAGCCCGATTTGATAAGCTTCTCCATAGGTTCGGGAAATTACGACGGTTTTTGCGATTCAAACCTCGTTGCTAGCATGAGCGCACAGGCGTTTGACCAGCAGATTTTTGTTGTCGCCGCCGCCGGAAACGAGGGAAACAGGAGCATGAAAGCGCCCGCGTGCGGCTCAAAGGTTTTTTCCGTAGGAGCCACGGATGATAATGACAACATAGCAAATTTTTCTTCAGTCAATCCCACCCTTGACTCTTTTTCTCCCGGAGTAAACATAACCACGCCTTCAGGAACCGGAACCGGAACCTCCTTTTCAGCACCTCACGTATCTGGTGCATCGCTTCTTTTGCTTGAAAAAGAAACACTCAACGTAACGGACCTTAAGCAAAGGCTCAGGAGCACAGGGCTTCCAATTATCTACGAATACAACTCGACTCTTGAAATAAACATATCCCGTCTGGACCTCCATAACGCGGTAAAAAACAAAAAAACAATGGAGCCATACGACTACGGCTGGTACGGTGATGCGGAAAGCGGGGGGGATTACGGGACTCTGGATGATAAAGAATGTGCGGAAGCTTGCCAAAAAATGGATGAGAATTGTGATACGGGGTATTGTACGGATGATAGTTATCCGGGTTGCAGTGGTACATGCGACAGCACGCCATGTATATTTGACACGGACCCATGCAATGACGCTCCAGAGAGATTTTGTGTATGCGACGTAGAAACAACAACAACAACAACAACAATTTACGACTGTGACAGTAGTTGTCAAGCTTTGAGTTATTGTGCTTCCGGTTCTTGTAGTATGGTTAATCAACCAAACTGTACTGTTTCAGGATGCAGATTTGGTGATTGTAAGTTGCCAGTACAGAATAATTGCCAGCCGTTTCAAGAATGTATATGCAGTGCTTCTTCAACAACATCAACCTCGACTTCAACATCTACGTCCACAACCTCCACCACCTCCACGACATCAACCTCGACTTCAACCTCCACCTCAACAACTTCCACCACCTCCACCACATCGACCACTTCAACTACCTCCACCACATCAACAACCTCCACAACCACAACAATAGATTCCGAGCCGCCGAAATATTCAAAAGAGGGTGATAACTCTTCGGCTGGAACATACCCTGAACAAAATGATTACGTAAAGCACTATGCCTTCTGGGAGGATGACGTGGAACTGGATTCATACACTTTCTCGTGGAACGGTACGAGTTCCTGGACCAACTATACTGAAAAGTTTTTTGACCAGACAAACGGCACGGTGGAAACTACAAATAATTTGGGATATGACAGTTCTATTGCGGTGGATTCCAACGGTGTCTACCATATAAGCCATTATGATGCTGATAACAGAGACCTGAGATACTGCAATAATTCGGGGGGCTCTTGGAGCTGTACTGCAGTGGAGACGGGAGGTGTTGTTGGTATGCATTCTTCAATAGCAGTAGACAGATTTGACGTACTTCACATATGTCACTACAATGATACCAGTAGGGACTTAAGGTACTGCAACAACTCTGGGGGTTCCTGGAGCTGTTCTTCGCCTGACTCGGAGACACAGGATGGTTACTATTGCTCTATAGCGGTCGGAGATAAAGATATGGTAAGAATCGTACACCAGGAAATAGATAACAGAGACCTGAGATATTGTAGGTTTTATGGGGGCTCTTGGTCCTGTACTGACGTTGAATCTGGAGGAAATGTTGGTTACTACAATTCAATAGCCATTGGAAGAGATTTGATTTCTATAATAAGCCATCAGAATGCCAGTTCCGGTAACTTGAGATATTGCGAGGAAAGTGGTTTTAATAGTATGAGCTTTAGTTGCATGGACGCTGACAGTCATGCTACGAATGTTTACGGTTCTTTTTCGTCGATAGCACTTTCTCCTAATGGGGTTTCTCATATAAGCCATTATGATTCAACAAACGACAATTTAAGGTACTGTAGAATTTCTGGCGGAAGCCCGGATTGTGGTGCTATCGATACAGGAGGCGATGTCGGGCGTTATTCCTCTATCGCTATCGATGAAAACAACGATATACACATAGTTCACGTTAACTATACCGTTCCTTACAGAATGAGATACTGCAAAGGTGACGGTGGTTGGTCCTGCAGAAATATTGTGGGACTTTACAGGTATACTTACGGCAGAGACAGGTCTATATCTATTAATAGGGGAACTCTTGTCGCAGAAAAATATGATTCTATGGATTACGCGGTAATTTCATATGCTAACAGAACAGGCTCTGACTACGATTTGATGTTCACCACCACTGAGAATAAAACTTATGGATGGTCTAACGTATCTAGTCAGGCAACTGCCGGAGCAGGCTCTCTCATTGGATGGTTCTTGTATGCTAATGACACCAGCGATAACTGGAATTACACGATGCCAATGCAGACATACACTGTTGTTGACTCAGAGGAGCCCAAGTATTTTGACAACTCGACTAATTCTACGGGAGCTGGCGAGGATGTTGAATTCAGTCTGAGATGGACAGACAACGTCGGTCTTTCCGGATACATTTTCAGTTTTTGTAACGGGACGTGGAACGGAGCAAATTGTCTTGGATCGGGTTGGCAGAATGATACATGGACCGACGAAAGCGGTGGCTTTTCCGGTACGGAAGACTGGTCCAATGTTACCAAGGTAGTTAATTCTACTGTCGGTTCTTGGATTGCCTGGCAGGTAAGGGCAAATGACACATCCGGTAACTGGAACACATCTGAAATATACACCTTCAACACCACACTGTCTTATGTGGAAAAACCGAGTTATTCGAACTTCGGCGATAACGTTACCGGACCTAACGCCGGAACCTATGTTAAGATGTATTCGCAGTGGACTGACGAAAGCGAGCTTTCAAATTATACCTTCAGCTGGAACGGAACAAACAACTGCTCCGGCGGATGGTCCAACGTAAGCACTTCAACTTTCCAGGCAGGCAACTGGACAAATACAACAAAGAGGATACCTTTTGGCTGTCTCAACAAGGCGGTTGGTTACAGGTTCTACGCAAACAACACCTACGGAAACCAGAATTCTACTTCAATAGGAACATTCACAGTGACAAACATAGCTGAGTGCACCGATTGTGATGACTGTGAATCGGCTGTTGGAAACACCTCTTCGGGGGATGAAGTCAGGTTGATAACCACACCCGCGGAATATGACGGAACATGTATAGATTTCAATGGTAAGGACGGTGTTACTTTTGACTGTCAGGGCAACACCTTTGATGGCGATGGTGCGGGCTCCCATGAGTATGGAATTATATTGGATAACACAGGCGACGGCTCAAACTACAATACAATAAAGAACTGCGAAATAAGGGATTTTTACGATGGGATACAATGCCAATCAGGCAGAAACACTACTATTCTAAACAATACAATTCACAATAATGCCAATTATAACGTTGATTTGGATTCCTGTCCTAACAGCACAATTGAAAACAACACTATACATACTGTTAAACATACTGGTTTAGATGAGATTTCTTTGATTATAGATACTGGTTCGGATTTTTGTTTAGTTGAGAATAATACTTTTTATGACGGAAGAAATCAAAAGATTTATTTAAAGTCGAGAAACAATACTATAATTCAAAATACTTTTAGGGGAACAGAAGGAGACGGAATCGGTCTTTATCAATCTTACAATAATACTATTCAAAATAATTTACTTAAAGGTCAGGAATCTAACTCATACTTATTAAGGTTGTCTTATTCTAATTACAATAATATTTTAAATAATGAATTTAATGGTTCCAATTTTTGTTATGGAATAGAAGTTCACGGCAGTGAAAACAACATAGTAAAATATAACGAAATATATAATGCCACAAAAGGAATTTATATATTCAAGATTTCTTCCACTCCTTCATCTTCAAATAACGTAAGTTACAACAACGTAACTTATAGCACAAGCGGAATTTACATATACAAATCTCTTGATAACTATTTGACAGGCAACATAATCAAGTCAAATACAAATGGTTTAGTTGCTTATGATTCCTCAAACAACCTGATAAAACTTGGCTCCATTCACTCGAACATGAGAGATTACAGACTTGAGTCGAATTCATACAACAACTCTTTCGTTGAGACAAATTTTTCCCGGGAAAGAATAATCCATCTCGTGGACACGGGTTCTAGGTTTAACTATGACCACGACTCCGGCGGTCTTTTTGTCAACACATCCGTTGACACGGGCGGTCACAACCTTACAAGAAAGATAACCAACTGGGGAGTTAGTTTGGTAAAATGGAACGATACGTCTTCTTCATCCTTGGTTGCGACATACAACATAAGCGGGCTCGATGCCAGTGAAAGCTATAATGTATACAATAATTCTGTTCTTGCTTACACTTTGAGCACTGACGCAAACGGGGAACTGGAAGGCTTTACGATAAGCCATGACGGCAGCGAAAAGGAGATAAGAGTCGTTGGTAATGCTGCACCAAAGTACTGGAATAATTACACTAATTCAAGCTATGCCGGTGAAGCCGTAAAGTTCGGACTTAACTGGACGGAGGATTCCGGATTAAGCGGCTACATTTTTTCCTTGTGCAACGGTAGCTGGAACGGGACTGATTGCGGAGCTGTATCTAGCGGAAGCTTATGTTATCAAGAATTTACAAATATGACAGACAATTCAACTAACCAAACTTCAACTGATGAAGATCCTCCTGTTGACGGAAACTGTGCTTTGTATTACACCGGTTCTTACTACGATGACGGTCCTGATGGTTCATTATCTCGTGATGGAAATTGGAGTACTTCGATTTCCGGCCCTGGTACATATTATTACTTTAACTATACTAAACCCGATGGCGCCTTAAGCTTTAGCTTGTTGAAAATTAAGGATGGTTTCGGCAGCGATAATCTTACAATACCTTCTTCTTGCTGGAACTATGATAGTTCTAAACTAGTTTTTAGATTTTTTTCTAATGCAATTAATGGAGATATTGATTGGTACTGTTATAATACTTCAGGCGATTGGAAAAATATAAGGAATGTTAACCAAAACGGTGCGATTTTTGAGTACTCAATGTTTTGGAACATTACCTCATCCGACGATAATTGGCACAACGACACGTGGTCTTCTTTCCCAAACGGTGGGACTCAGGACTGGTCAAACGTTACCAAGGTAATCAACTCTACTTATGGCGCGGGAATTGCCTGGAAGGTTTACGCAAACGATACCTCAAACAAGTGGAATAATTCCCAGACATATTCCTTTACCACAAAGAGCAGGTGTTATCCTCCAAAGTACGGAGAAAACTGGACAATAAACAGAAACTTAACTTGCGAGAACATGAACATAACAACTGACAAGAATCTTGTGATAGATAGCGATATGGAAGTTGTTTTCAGGAGGGGAAGCATAAATATGAGTTCCTTGGTAGTTAAGGACAATGCTACCCTTAAGACAGTCCTTTCAAATGAGACATTGATAGTTAATAACAATGTAACTATAGTAGGCAGGTATTACGTAAATCGCACCAAGCTTCTTATTAATGCTTCGAGAGACGGTCATATTGGAATAGAAGTTACTCCAAGGGGATATCTTGAGATTTTTGACAAATCTATAATATCAAATGGTGGAAAGGTTAACGGAGGAAATGAAAGCGCTCATTTCTTCTTCTGGGTTTACAGCTCTGAAGGATTTTTGATGAACGACAGCAGTCTTTATTACTGCGGTTGGAATTCCGATATTTCTGATTACAGGGGGCGTGGATTGTGGATAAATCACAGCAACATAGTAATGAACAATAATATCATAGATGACGGTTACGAGGGTATAGTGTTTTTCGGTTCTTCCGACAACACCTTAACAGACAACACAATAACCGGTCAGAATGCGGGAGTAAGGCTTTTCAAGGGTTCGGGTTCAGGCATTACCGGCGGAGTAATAAGCGCCAGCTCCGGTGATGATTATGTATTAATGGGTTCGGACGCGGACTACTTTGTTGATACTGGATTCACGACAGCAAGAGAAATAAACTTAAATGATACTTCAAGCAGCTTTAACTACAAGAACGATTCTTCGTCAGGTATATGGCTAAATACTTCCGTTTCCACGCAGGCAACTCTGGAAAGAGAACTGTTAACCTGGAAGCAGGGAGAATTGAAGTGGAATGACAGCAATACGAGCGGTTCCGGAGTAACGACAACTTACGACTTGAGTGGATTGCTTTCAAACGAATATTATAATGTTTACAACAATTCTGTGATTGCTTATACCTTAATCACGGACGGCTCCGGCAACCTTCCATCTTTTACTATAAACCTTGGTTCGGAACACGAGATAAAGGTAAAGAAGGTTTTGGATTGCGGTGATTACGTCAATGAATCCACTACTTTGACTAAAAACATAACAGATTGTACAGGAACGATACTTTACATAAACTCCAATGATGTCGTTTTGAATTGCGACAATAACTATCTTCAGAGCAATGGCTCTTACGGTATAAATAGCACGGGATTCAATAATGTCGAAATCAGAAACTGCGAAATTAACATGAGCAATTCGACCAGCGATAAGGGGATTTATTTTTCAGACTCGGATTCAGGCAAAATAGAAAACAATACAATAACTGTGGGTGAAAACGAAGCAATTTATCTTGACTCGTCTTCTTACAACAATATAACAGAAAATATCTTGAATGCGGTTTCAAGTGCTGCAATTAATTTATCTTCCAGCTCAAACAACACCGTTTCTAATAACAACGCAACTGCGGATTCTTATACTTTTACCGTCGGTTCTAGCAGCCCTAATAACACATTTTCCGATAATAATATTACAGCAAAATCTAGCACGGCTGTTTATGTTTTCTCAAGTTCAGATGAAAATATTTTCACGGATAACAACATAAGGGCAAGCTCTTATGGTATCTATATAAGTTTGGCCAGTGAAAACAGTTTTGAAGGAGGTTCTGTAATAGCAAGTGATGATGATTATTACTTGGATACTGCTGGTTCAAAAAATTATTTTCAGGACACTAACTTTACTTCTTCAAGAGAATTTTATTTATCTGATACAGCAAGCGCTTTTAATTATAAGAACGATACAGAAGAAACTGTTTGGATTAACACTTCTTTATCTACGGCTAGCCAGTCTTTGACAAGATATCTGATTAACATAAACCAGACTCTTGTGAAATGGAATGATACGAGTTCCGCATCTTTAAGTGCCAGATACAACATAAGTGGTTTACAAACTGCTACAGGATATAACATTTACAATGACTCTTCTCTTGTAAGCTACTTAACCACTGACGGTAGCGGAATTCTACCCAGCTTTACTGTAGGTCACGATACAAACAAACATGAGATAATGGTTAGAAAGAACAGGCATCCCAAGTATGTTTTAAACTCACCTGAAGACGGCTCTTACATAAAAGAAAATGAGACAGTTTTGAATGTTACTGTTAACGACGATGACGGAGATAATATGACTGTCAGTTTTTACAATGCTTCTGACGGTTCTTTGATATGCGGGGGAAATGATTTTTATTATCAGGAATTTTCAAATATGTCTGATACAGATTCACAACAGACGGGTTCTGATGATGACCCACCAACCGATACGAATCCAAGCTTAATGAATTACGGAGGAAGTTATAATGTGCCTGATCATGCCTACATTGATGGAAGTTGGACTACAGGACAAACTACTAATGTAGGAGATTATTATATAAATTATACCAAACCGAATTCTGTTCTCGGCGCTTTTTGGTACACTAAAGATGAATCAGGAAGCAGAAATATAACCATTTCCGACAGTTGCCTAAATCAGGAACCTTTGCAATTATTTTTGGATTTCTTTGCAGACGCATTCAGCGCTAATTTTGAATATTATTGTTATAATGGTACTGACTATGAAAAGATAGGTGACTATAGTTATCCGATGCAGGGTGCTATATATGAAGAAGCGATGTGGTGGAATGTTAGTTCTTCTGGTGTTACAGTTACCAGTGGTTCTTCCGCAAACTGCACATGGTCCGGTCTTGGAGAAGGGACACATGAATGGTATGTAAACATAAGTGACAATCTTGTTACCAATCAATCCGATAATTGGAACTTTACTGTTGATACTGTTTATCCGAAAATAAATTGGGAGGAGCCCACTCCTTCAGACGATGAAAGTGTTAACTTGACTTTTGTATATCTTAACGCGACCGTGACAGACAATACAACCACGTCGGCATTCTTTGACTGGAATAATTCCCTGCTCGGTTACTGGAACTTTGAGCATGTTTTAACAAACGGCACGGTTTTCGATAATTCATCTTATGGAAATAACGGAATCATGGCTGACTTCGGTAAAAACAAAACTGTAAGCGGAAAGCGTGGAAGGGCTTTGAAATTTAACGGAAGCGAGTATGTAAATTGCGGGAATGATAGCAGCATCAATCCGACAGGCGCTTTTACTCTTGAGGCATGGGTAAGACCCGAATCATTTATAGGTTATTTAATTTCTAAGGGTTATTATACAGGAGTCTTTGACAAGAAAAACATAAATTTGTTTATAGAATATAACGCTGGCGGTGGAGGTTACTTCCATTTTTCAAATCAAGAGGATGGTACTTCTCATGATGTTAGATATGATTGTACCGATTGTGATGAAAACGAATGGTATCATGTTGTAGGTACTTGGGACGGCAAGGAAACCAGCGATTACGAGATTTATGTTAACGGTGATGGTCCGGGTACTGAGACTGACATGTTTGCCAGTTATGGACCTTCTACAACTACTCAACCTCTTTATATAGGTAAAAAATATGATTCATCAAACTTCTTTTACGGCAGGATAGACGAGGTCAAGATATACAACAGGAGCTTGAGCTGGCAAGAGATTAATGCTTCATATCACAACGGCATTTACCGTCTGGAAAATAACTTTACTTCTCTTTCCGAGGGAGTTTACGACTACGAGGCTTGGGCGATAGATTCCGCCGGTAATGCAAACAGGACCGGAAGAAACGTTACAATAGATTTGCCACCGAGATATTATGACCCCTCAACCAATTCCACCGGAGCAGGAGAGCCGGTTCTCTTCAGCCTAAGGTGGACCGATACATTTGGCCTTGACGGTTATATATTTTCCTTGTGCAACGGTACTTGGAACGGGACTGATTGTGTAGAACAAACAACTTCTTATTCTTTAACAGTTGATGACACGGAGGATGAAAATGGTTACAGTGGAGATTGCAGCAACCCAGCAAACGCTTATGACGAAAACTGGACTACGTTCACATCTGTTTCAGGCCCTACTACAACTTGTTATATATATGTTAATTATACAATTCCTTCGGATGTTGGGGCTGCTATTAATGAGATTAATGCAACAATTGATGGGGCAGGAGTACCAGATGTTAATTACTATTGTCTAAATAATACTGATTCAACTTTTGTTTCTTATGGTAGTACAGAAGGGAGTCCAGAAAATGCAACAATTATCTCTGATTGTCTTGGTGGTAGTAAATTAGTTTTAAGGTTTGACCTACTTTCTGGTCCTACTGGTTCTGGTAATTTATATGAAGAAAGAATATTTTGGAACATAAGCTCATCCGGTGGTGGCTGGCAGAATGATACATGGACTGATGAAAGCGGTGGCTTTTCCGGTACGGAAGACTGGTCCAACGTTACAAAGGTGGTAAACTCCACCCATGATGCTTGGATTGCATGGCAGGTAAGGGCGAACGATACTTCCGGTAACTGGAACATCTCGGAGATATACAACTTTAACACAACAGAGACTGACCCGCCAAGCATAACTATAGAAAGCCCTTACAACATAACATATCCTAACAATACCATTTGGTTTAATGTTACTCTTGATGAAACAGGAGATTGGTGCGGCTATTCTCTTAACGGCGGCTCGAACTTCACCATGGATAACGACTCTTCCACTCATTTTTACAACTTGACTACCGAACTTTCAGACGGTTCTTACCTTGTTAACTTTTACTGCAACGACACTTACGGAAACATGAATTCTACAAGCATAACCTTTACTATAACCACAATGGACTTGAAAATAGAGAAAACGTTTTTGCCAAGCATTTTGATGGCTCTTGAGAACGAAACTATAAACGTTACTACGGATTTGACTGTTAACAGAACTGTCATTGATATTTACCAGATAAACATAACGGATGAGGTTCCCTATGATTTTCAGGAACCCGATTCTTCTGAAATATATGTTTATTTTGTTGAGTTTGGCCAGAGTCCCGTAGATATAACCAACGACATTAATGTCAACGTAACGGACCCCGGCGGTTCCGCGAACAAAATAATTTCAGTTAACATAACAAACATATCTGATACTTCTGCCGGAACTTACATGCAGGAAAATGACACAATAAGGCTGTTTTATCAGATGAACTCTTCTCGTATGGAGGCGGGGGATTACAGGACCATGACTACAAACGGAACTTTCCTGAATGTTAATGATAACTCTAAGGAAATAACGAAGGATTTCAATATAACTGCTTCCGAAACTCTTCTCAGGGGTTGGAAAGACTTTTATTATCCAAATCCTGAAAACCCCCAGCTTGTAACTTTCCGTATTTTCTTGGAGGCAAGGGGAGGTCCTATAGGTGATATTTACCTGTCAGATTATGTTCCTTCAGGAGGTGTTATAGGCAATATATCCGTTACATATGTCAACAGAACAATAGGGGAGCAGAATCTAACCAATACCACGGATTATCTTGTTCTGAATGATTCTATTGATATTCTTCCTGATGGCTCGGAAGTTTCCGTGTACCTATACAACTTTACTTACAATTCAACTCCAAAATGGGATACGTATCTCTATGACAAGGAAAACATAACTATAGAATATAATGTCACAATTTTAGGCGGTGGCCAGTGGACATTGCCTGCACTGATTTCAGGTTTCGACCCTACAAGAGACAGGCACATAAAAACAGAAATGTACACCCATGCTTATGTCCCGTTATTCGATATATCTCTTAAGATTTTAAGCGAGGTAATAAGGTCCGGAGACGAGTTGAGCGCAGTACTTGAGATGATAAACAAGGGAGGGCCCAAGGCAAAGGTCGATGTACTTGGAACCTATTCTATAAAGACCATGGACGGAGACGTAATAGATGAGAGGGGAGAAACATTCGCTGTCAGAGAGGGGAAGGTAAAGGAAATATCATTAAGTACCCCTGATGACATGGAGCCGGGGAGGTATATTTTCGAGACTTTAATTACTTACACTGGAAGGGAGGCAATGGCATTCGAGAGCTTCAAGGTCGAGGGAGAGGAAGAACTTCCCTTGATGTGGATACTTATTATACTTGCGTTTTTGATTTTGATTGTTTTGATAGCGATACTGAGGACGAGAAAATGATATACACAAATGTTGTACATATATGTATAAAGGTGGATGAATGGAAGAAATAGAAAAAAAGATACTAAAATACCTCAAGAAGCATCCAGAAGGC